>JAPEKQ010000009.1:3579-95742 GCA_029990205.1 bacterium | reverse complement strand
CCTGCCGAACGCGCGCTCGTGGTGCTCGGCGGCGATGACATCGTCAAGACGCGCGTGTGCACCCATCTCGTTCGAGACCGACTGCATGAACTTGAGCGGGTCGGTGATCCGCCAGCGAGCGAACGTGTCGACCCAGATGTACTTCTTGTCCTTCGTCGGGATCTGGCTCGGATTCCCATCCCACTCCATCACGCGCTTCTCAAAGATATTGACTCGCTGGATGAAGGGGACGCGGATCTTGAGGCCGGGCTCCGTCACGGGGTCACCGATGGGACGACCGAACTGCGTGACGACGATCTGCTCGGTCATGTCCACGACGTAGAACGTGTTGCTGAGCACGATGAGCGCCAGGAAGAAGACCACCAGCGCTGTCATGATGCGTGCCGGTGTCATTACTGGCCTCCCTTCGTCTCGAGCTGCAGAAGCGGCACGAGGTTCTCGAAGTCGGGGTCGACGACGAACTTCCTGTCGATGTTCGGAAGGATCTCCGCCATCGTCTCGAGATAGAGTCTCCGCTTCGTGACGTCCTTCGCGCGCGAGTACTCACGCCAGACCGCGACGAATCGCTCGGCGTCACCCTGCGCCCGGTTGACCCGTGCGAGCGCGTAGCCCTCGGCGTCGCGGATGACGCGCTGCGCTTCGCCCTCCGCGGCCGGGATCGCCTGGTTGTACTCCGACCAGGCCTCGTTGATCATCCGCTCGCGCTCCTGCTTCGCCTGGTTGACCTCATTGAACGAGGGCTTCACGGCGTCCGGCGGATTGACGTCCTTGAGGTTGACGGTCACGATCTCGATGCCCGTCTCGTACTCGTCGAGAAGCTGCTGCATGTGGAGGGTGACCTCAGAGGCCACCTCGACGCGGCCGACCGTGAGCACCTCGGTGACGCTCCTGTCACCGACGATCTGCCGCATCGCCGACTCGGCGACGTCGCGGATCGTCTCGGGGACCCCGCGCACCTTGAAGAGGTAGAGGGTCGGATCCTTCACCTGGTACTGGACGATCCACTCGACCACGGCCGCATTGAGATCGCCGGTGAGCATGAGCGACTCCGCCGAGAAGTCGCCGCGCTGATACGTCGTGCGCACGCCGGCGCGCGCCGTCGCGAATCCGAACTCCTCCTTGAAGACGTGCCGCACCCGGACCTTGTGCACCTTCTCGAGCGCGAACGGGAGCTTGAGGTGGAGACCCGGCTGCACCGTTCGGGTGTACGAGCCGAGCCGCTTGACGACGCCGACCTCGTCGGTCGCGACCGAGTAGAACGTCGTCGTGATGAAGATGAGACCGAGGATCCCGAGCGCGATCCAGCGCCAGACTCCCACATTGAGCGGTGGGAACTGGATCCTGCGGTTGTGGTAGACCCGCATGTCGTCATCGTATTCCACGATGGCGGCTCCTTGTTGAGGTGAGGGGATGACCGTGCGTCAGACGTGGCGTCATGGTAGAGCCTCGTCTGCCGAACCGCAAGGTCGCAACGTGACACGTGGCGGGCGACAGCGCTTTCCCGGGGCGAGGTCCCTCAGAGCGGGCACGCAGGATCGGGCCAATCTTGACGAGCCCGCAGAATTACGGTAGAATAGACAGTACAACCGAATAGACACCGGCGCGGATCGCCAGACCCACTGGCGCGGGAGCCAGGCTCCACCAGATCCGTGACTGTGCTGCGCGCGCGACCCTGGAGATGACCCGAGGGAGGTTCTCCATGGCACGTTCGGCCGTCACGCTCGTTCTGGTGCTGGCGCTGGCATGCACCGCGTCTGGCTTCGAGAAGACCGTCCTCTACGAGCACTTCACCGCCATATGGTGAGGCACCTGCCCAGCGACCGCAGTTGTGGTCGACGACTTCCAGCAGCTCCACACGACCGATGAGCTCGTACTCGTCGGGTACGACTTTGCCGACTCGTTCAATTCGGCGCGAACCGGTTACTACGGCATTACGGCGTGGCCCACGGTGAGCGGAGACGGGCTGTCCGACATCTGGCCCTGCAACGCGGCCACTCTGGCCGCCGACCTCAATGCGCACAGCGCGAAGACATCACCCCTCAAGATCTCACTGACAGAGAACGGCGAGGGCGACTTCACCGCGAGCATCACGGCGGAGGCCGATGTCTCAGGGGCCGTCCTCATGATGGTGGCCGTGCTCGATGAGTACGTGCCGGCGAACGGCGGAGGGCAGTCACACCTCCCGTACCACGCCAAGGTCATGATGACGCCGGCGACGGGAGAGGCGTTCTCGATCCTCAGCGGAGAGACCATCGACATCAACAGGACGTTCACGGTCGACCCGACCTGGGATTACGAGGAGATGGGGGTCGCCTGTTGGGTCCAGGGGACGGGCGGGAGCAACCCGAGTTCGTCGCCGGACATGCCGACGAAGCGCGAGGTTTACCAGGCCGCCTTTCTCGCGACGGGGGAGACCGGTGTCGACGACGGTCTGTTCGCGCCGACGCTCGCGCTTCGCGCGCCGAGTCCGAACCCGTTCCGCGACGCGGCCGCAGTCGCACTCGTCCTTGGCGCGAGGGACCGCGTCGACGTGGCCGTCTACGACGTGGCGGGTCGGATGGTCCGGACGATCATCTCAGGCGAGCTCGACGCGGGCGAGCATGCGCTGCATTGGGACGGTCGCGACGTGTCCGGGGAGGAGTGCGCGGCGGGTGTCTACTTCGCACGCGCGACCGGGAGTGACGGTGCGACCGCGACCGCGAAGCTCGTCAGGCTCCGATGACACGAAGCCGCGCCGACACAGTGGAACGATGAATAGTGATGGGCCGCGCTGGCGTGCGGTCCATCAGTTTGCCGGAGCATGTCGGCGTCTGTGGATTCATGCTTGACGAGAACCGGATACTGTGGGAGAATCACCTTCGAGACGTGCAGTCGGGGGCGGAGAGGTCTATGGCTGCGCGGGCGGTGCTATTGCGCCGTCCAGGTGGATTGGCGAAGTCGGAAAACAACACGAGTGAAGAAGGAGAGAGGGGAGGAGCTGTGAGGAATCTTGCGATCATGGCTGCGGTGCTTCTCCTGGCGGGAACGGCCTCAGCGACGGTCTTCCTCCATGAGGGTTTTGAGAACGGTGCGCCGGGTTGGGAGGCGTACGGCGAGGTCGGCGGCCAGTCGGGCTCGCTCTGGCACATCGAGGACCATCGTGCGTACGAGGGCACGTACAGCGCCGCGTACAACACGGGCGGCCCGGACTACGGTTACGATGTCGGCTTCAACTGGGGGCTGGCGGCATCTCCGTGGCTGGATCTCTCCGACGCAACATCGGTGGAGCTGGACTTCTACTCGTAGCTGGACACGGGCGACTGCCCGGTCCCGCTGGACATCTCGCTTGTGATGATCCAGGCCGAGGCTCTTCCGTGGGTGCCGCTCTTCCCGGACATCCAGGCGTTCGAGCAGTCCCAGTGGAATCATCTGGGCGCCGACCTGTCGATGCTCGCGGGGATGGACCATGTGCGCGTCGGGTTCTACTTCGATTCGATCGGCCCGCTCTTCAACAGCGGTGAAGGCTGGTATCTTGACAACGTCCAGCTTGCAGGTGAGACCTGCCAGTCACCGATTCCTGAGCCGTCGACCCTGCTGCTCCTCGGCAGTGGTCTGCTGGGTCTCGGGGCGGTCGTCCGCAGGCGGCGGTCGTAGCTCGAACGCAGTTACCGAGAAGTCATTCAGCGGGGCGGATACCACCGGTACCCGCCCCGTTCTGCGCCTCGGAGGGGCTGTTTCGCTCGCTTGGCCGCCATGGCGCGCGTCGTGAAGAAAAACCGACATCCGGGCTTGACACCCTTGCGGGTATGCGATATCATACTTGGTGAGTGTCAGTCGGAGGTTTCGGAAAACGGGGGGAGAGAACCATGAAGACGATCGTGCTGATTACGCTCGCGATGATGATCGCGGCGCCGCTGGCGCAGGCGACATACTTCCTGCACGAGGACTTCGAGAACTACCAGGACGACTGGACGCACTACGGGTACAACTCGCTGTGGCACATCTCGGACTACCGTTCGTACAGCGGCAGCTACGCCGCCGCGTACAACCAGCGTCCGGCGACCGGCGCACCGCCCAGCTACGATGTCGGTTGGAGCTGGGGCAGGATGATGACGCCGGTCATGGATCTCAGCGCGGCGACCGAGGTGCACTTCCAGTTCTCTTCGTGGCTCGAGACCGAGAACATGCCGGAGGAGTTCGATGTGGCCCATGTCGGCTACAGCACCGCGCCGATCTTCGGGTGGAACTACCTGACACCGGACATCCAGACGTTCGACCAGGGCGAGTGGAATATCCTCGTGGCTGATCTGACGCCGTACCTCGCGGGCGAGGCTCACTCGCAGATCTGCTTCACCTTCGACTCGGTCGACGAGATGTTCAACGACTACGAGGGCTGCTACGTCGATGACGTGATGGTCCACGATGGCGGCGGCACGCCTCCGCCGGTCCCGGAGCCCTCGACGCTGCTGCTGCTCGGCAGCGGTCTGATCGGGCTTGGTGCTGTGACGAGGCGCCGGTTCCGGAAGTAGCGCGAGACTGACACTGACTGCTTTCGCGCGCGGTCACACCGCGCACGGGAAGCAGACCCCGTATCCGACAGAGAGGCGGGGCCCGTTCAGGGCTCCGCCTCTTCTTGTTGTATCCGCCAGTGTCGCCAGAGCTCAGGGAATCCGCCGTTGCCGGTTCCGGATGTGGAGTGCGATGTCGGGTACGTGACGGAGCAGCAGGGGGAGGCAGAGAAGGACCGGACTCCACGCGGTGACGCCGCTCTTCCCGAGGAGCAGCGCGAGCGCAGTGGAACCGGCGATCGCCACGAGGCCGCCGATGTAGAGACTGTTGATGGTCCTGAGGATGATGAGGCACGCGACGAGCCCGAGCGCCATCTCGTGCGGGAGAAGCGCAAGGCCCGCGCCCGCGACCGTGGCGGCGCCGCGGCCGCCGCGGAACCCGAGGTAGAAGGGCCAGTTGTGCCCGGCGACGGCGACGGCTCCGCACGCGACCGCGAGCCAGGGCGACGCGCCGGCGCTCTGCGCAATGGCGACGGCCGCGTACCCCTTCGCTCCGTCGAGCACGAGCACGAGGATGCCGGCCCACGTTCCAAGCACGCGTCCGGTGTTTCGCGCGCCGAGATTCCCGCTGTCCAGTGTTCGCAGGTCGCACCCTCGGAGGATGCGGCAGAGATGGTAGGCCGGCGAGATCGATCCGAGGACGTACGCGGCGAGGATCAGGAACACTGGTTGCACATGGCCTCCAGGGAGTGCTGGATCCGCGAGGCGACCCTGCAGGTGGCACCTCAAGTGACATCAGAGAGCCTAGCACGGAACGCCGCGGTCGAGCGCTACTGAAGCCTGCTTGACCGAGGTACAAATGTGTGCTATTCTGGAGAATAGGGAATCAACGGATCGATTCACCGATGTTCAGACAGGGAGGATAGAGAGCCCATGACGAAGAGTTATGCCGCTGTGACCGTTCTCGTGCTGCTCGCGCTGACCGTGTCCGCGGTCGCGATCGAGTACCAGACCGTCGATGCGTACAAGAACTGCCTCGCGATTCGCACGCTGAACGCTCCGTACCTCTCGCTGACGCCGGGCGCCAAGTACACGGTGACGGTCGACGGCGATGCGACAATCAGCTTCTACGATGACTCCGAGATCGATGGCGTCTTCATCTACTACTACGACGGGTCATCGCCGGTCCATCCGAAGATGGCGGTCGTGAACAAGGGTGAGACCTACACCTTCACGGCGAGCGCCTCCGATTTCTTCGCGTTCATCGTCGACAAGTCGATGAAGGACACGGCCGACAACAGCGGGTTCATGTACGTCACGGTGACGGGACCCGGCGGCTACCGCGAGGTCATCACGATCCAGGCGATGTTCAACTGCATCGGTCTTGAGGAGTTCGGCGCCGCGAAGAAGATCCTGGTCGGCGAGCAGACCTACGGCACGAGCGTCAGCGGCGACGCCGCTACGAACGGTGACCCGAGCGGTGTGTTCGATGGCGTATGTCTCTTCCATCGTCACATGAGTCGTCCGTACCACCCGATCTACAAGGTGCTCGAGATCGGCGAGGCGTACTCGATCACGCCGCACTCGGGCGGCTGGGTCTACTGCTTCCTGCTCGATGAGACCGTTGACACGATGGGGAACAACACCGGCTCGATGCTTGTTGAGTTCGAGGAGCAGACGCCGGTCGAGTCGACGAGCTGGGGCACGATCAAGGCCGACTTCCGCTAGTCGGGACGTACCACGCACCATCCGAATCACAAGTGAACGGGGCCCCGTGCCATGCACGGGGCCCCGTCTTCGTGTCGTCGGTGTCGCGTCGCAACCGCCGGCGCTCCAGCGGGGACTACCTGAGAAGCACGACCTTCCGTGACTCCTCGCGACCCGCCGCCTCGGCCCGGACGAAGTAGATGCCGCTGGCGGCACGCCGTCCCGTGGAGTCCCTTCCGTCCCACGTGAGCGTGTGTGCGCCGGCTCGGAGCTGACCGTCGTGGAGTGTGCGGACGAGCCGTCCGGCGGGAGAGTAGATCCTGACCGACGCATCGGCCGGCGCGGGAAGCGCCAGCTGCATGCTCGTGCCGCCGCGGAACGGGTTCGGGTAGCAGGGTCTCAGGCCGAACGCCAGCGGGATGTCGGCGACTCCCGTGCCGCTCAGGTCGATGTGGAGCTCGCACCGGACGACGCCGTGATAGCCGCCGCCGTTGGAGTCGACCTCCAGCCACAGTGTGGCCACCGTGTCGGCCAGCGATTCGGCGATCTGGACCGTCAGCGCCGCGCTGTTGTCGGCACTCCCGCCGACGACGATGTTCGGATACGTTGTCGTGCCGTCCACTATCGTCGCGGCGGCGGACCCGGACACGAGCGCCGCCGTGACATTCATCGCGTTCGCGTCGCCCTGGTTGCCCAGTTCGATCGTCAGCTCGACCGTCTCGCCGAGTCCGGCCGTCCCGTTTCCGTCTCCTCCCGCGCTATCGTCGACCGTGACGCTATCGAGCACGAGCCAGGGGACGTCGGGTTCAACCGGCACGTCCGTCGTGAAGAGCAGCGCGGAACCACTCGTCAGCGGAGCCGCATGTCCGTCGTAGGTCCCATCGAACAGGTACTGGATCCCGTCGGTTTCGTCGAAGCTCTCGATGCCTACGGTACATGAGGTTGGCGCGGTGACGGACTCGTAGACGATGAGGATCTGGCCGTCTCCCGACGGCGTCGGGTGGTGGTCCTCGTCGAGCAGGATGACCTGGAAGGTCTGGTAGTCGTTCGTGTTCCAGATCGGCACCTCGTCGAACTGGATGATGAACCGGTGATTGTCGGCATCGTACCAGCGGTAGATGTCGCCGGAGGCCGACGGGTCGAGGTCCTCCCAGAACGGCGCGATCATGTTCTCGGGGCCGTCCGTGTGCGGGATGGCGCTGTTGTAACCGAAGCGGTAGTCCTCGACGCCCATCGATACGAAGCCGTTCGAGCAGACCGAGACGACGAGATACGAGGTCCCGTAGTAGACGAAGTTGAAGGGCATGTTGACCCCGACCGTCGCATCGTCAGCGTCCGTGATGTCCTCGATGAGCAGGCCCGGCCCCGGCGATGAGATGTCGAACCACTCGTACTCCGGCGCGGCCGCGTAGATCGAGTCCCCGACGTCATAGCAGTAGTACCCGTACGTGTCCGGCCCCGTCGCGAGCGACAATGTCGGTCCGGCGACCGGGAGCTCGAGGACGAGCGTCTCGGTGTAGACGTAGGAGTGCCCCGTTCCGCCCAGTTCGATGTTCAGCGTCAGGTCGTGGCCGTCCGGCGCGCCGGGAGCCACCGAGAGAACGAACGGTGTGATGGCGTTCGATGCGATGCCGCCCGGGCCCAGGTCTCCGAGCAGAGCTCCGCCCGAGGTCACGGTGACGTACGGGTCCGCGCTCGTGAGCGAGGCTGTCACGCCATCGACGTCGCACAGACCGACGTTCTCGAAGGACAGAACGAGCCCGACCACCTCGCCGGCGCTTGCGTCGCCGCCTCCGTTGCCGCCGGGGGCGGCATCGTCGACGACGGTACCGATGATCTCCAGATCACCCGAGGCGATCGGTATGATCGGCGGTGCGACGGCACGCACCGTGTCGCCGGAGGTGATGACCAGAGAGAGCGGGATCTGCTGGCCGACGGGGCAGGAGGCAAGCGCCTCGATCCTGTACTGGGGCGTCCCCGCCACGATCTCGCTCGGGAGCATGCTGCCGAACGATGAGACGCTGTCGGTCACCGCCGCCTCCGCCGACAGGCTCCGCAGTGTGGCCGATACCGACGAGGCTCCGACATCTCCCGAGTTCTCAAGGGAGACCATGAGGGCGGCGGTCTCACCGGGACTCAACAGGCCATCACCGTTGCCGCCAACGGAGTCATCGAGTGTCATGCCCGAGTAGACGATGAAGGACCCGCTGTCGAGCGCAGTCGCGCTGCCTTCGTACGGAAGGTGATTGCGCGCGGTTACCGTGACAGAGAAGGCTCCGGATGAGGACGGCGTCAGCGGGAACAGAATCTGTCCGTTCACGTCCGTCGTGCCCCACGCGTAGATGTCCCCAGCCTTCACGCAAGCCACGAGCGCTCCCTCCAGCGCCTGACCACCGGACAGGACGGTCACGTCGAACACCGACTGGCTCTCGTGGAAGTACTCGTCGTGGAACACCTGGAGCGGTTCGGGGTGCCCCGTCCAGACGCGCATCGCCGGATCGCCGAGGAGGTTCCATGCCTTGTACTCGACGGTGTCGCCGTCGAACTCGTAGACGGCGAGCTTCGAGGCCAGAGCTGCTGCGCCGAGTTCCCCGCCGTTCTCTCCGAAGGCCTGCTCGAAGAACGCCATGTCGCCGGCGCCGCGGAGCCTCGCGAGGCGTCCACTGCCCGGATAGGCCGTGTTGCTTCCGATGAAGGCGACCGCGCCCCGCGGGTATGTCGAGGTCCCTGCGCGGACGATGCTCTCGCAGATGAATCCGTCGCTGTGATAGATGCCGGTCGCGCATGTCGCGGAGACGACGATGGGGAGCTTCCACCCGTTCGTGAGATTCCCCGGGTTGACCCCGAACGCGCCGGGCCACGTGGTCCACGCCTGACCGCGGAAGTTGACGAACCCGCGACCGGCGTTCCACGAAGCGTAGACCTCGCTCGAGGACACGTCGTTCCGATCGAACAGCGTGTCCATCTCGGTGAATCCGGCCTCGTCCATCAGGTCGTAGATGAACCAGGTGTTCAGGTAGTAGATCCAGTCGCCGCCGTCGAAATCGTCGGCGACCGTGAACGTTCCGCTCACCGGCCAGTTCGGATCACTCGTGACCGGCGTCCTCTCGTACCCGAGAGCCTTGGCCACGAGCGTCGCGCACTCGCTCGTCGTGTCCGCGGTGAACCGACCGAGGAGTGTGTCGATGAACAGGTCATCGCCTTCGAGCTGCGCGTAGTAGTCATCGGTCGCGGTCCCGTCCTCGTAGGCGGGGATGTCCTCCGTATCGCCGACAAGGAGGATGTACTCGGGCGGTACCGCCCATGTGTCGTACGCCGTCTGGATGTACGATTTGATCGACTCTCCCGAGTACCCGGTCGTGTTGAGGTCGACGACCATCGTCTGGAGTCCCATGAGGTGCCGCCACTCGGCGAGGTCGTCCACGATCGAAGCGAACGAGGGCGTCGTGATCACGAGGTAGCGCGCCCCGAACTCGATCTCATCGCGTCGCCCCATGTCGCCGTGAGCTGTTCCCGGGATGCACTCGTCCGCGACGCGACCGACTCTCTGGTAGTTGAGGATCGTGCTGCGGTAGACGTTCTCGAAGACGGGGGAGTACGGTGTGCGGGCGCGCGTGGCTTCGTTGACGCCCGGCTCGCCCGAAGCGGTGAGGGTCACCGTAGCCTCGGTCACGCCGGCGTCAGGAACGAACGTGACCTGGACGATCCGGAGTCCGCGCATCAGTCCCGGCTCCGAGACCCGCGCGGCGCCCGGCGGTTCGATGACGGCCGTGATGCTGCCGTGGTCCGGAACCTGGAGGTAGGTACTCTCCGCAAGACCTTCGCGGTCCGGCGAGAAGCGTACGACGACGCGATCGGTCGAGCTCTCGATCAGCTCGATGGCGGTCTCCTGCGAGACCTGCCGCCGGACGTCCGACGCACTCGCGACGCTGACGACCGACGCGAGCAGAGCGAGCACGAGGAGTGCGGCAACCGCAGGCATAGACGTGTTCGGTCGACGCGGAGTCAGGGCTGGATGCACGAATCCCTCCTCACCGTCGTTCGGTGACGGCGTTCGGTGTGAAGAACGTATTTCCCTCATTATTGCACATTATCATGCATTAGTCAATGAAATGACCGGAGCGTCAGGCTCGTGTGTGCTCGGGGGGCACGGCCAGGGGGGTGCTAGGACACCGGGAGGAACGGCGCACGTTGTCCCCGGTGTCGGTGCTCGTCAGGATGCCGACTGAGGAGCGACGGTCCCTACCGACATGAACCTGGCTTCGCTTCTCGCGACCGTCTCTCCATCGCGCGTCGCCACGGCCTCGACGCGGTGAACGTTCCGTCTGGACTCCACCAGGCGCGCCGTGAAGGTGATCGGCTCTCCGACCCGAACGGGGGAGAGGAAGCGGATCGTGAGTTCGGCCGTCAGGGCGAGTACGCCCGTCCGGTTGAGGAGTGTCACCATCGCCTCGTCGAGCACGGTGCTGACAAGGCCTCCGTGCACGATGTCGCGGTAGCCCTGGAACCTCTGATCGAACGCGATCGTCGTGCTGAGACCGTCAGGAGTCTCAGTGAACTCGAGATGAAGCCCGTCGGGGTTCTGCTTGCCGCAGGCGAAGCACATGGAGTCATCGGAGAGATCGAGCTTCGTCATGCATCCTCCGGGGCTGTTGCCGGAGCATCCTCCGGGGTTGCTGCCGGAGCATCCTCCGGGGCTGTTGCCGGAGCATCCTCCGGGGCTGTTGCGTCGTCGCCGCACGCGAGGGCTTCCTCCGCCAGCTCGTCCTGGTCGATGACGGTTGCAAGGATGTCGCGCGCTTCGTCCAGGCGGGCGGGGGGGACGAGAACCTCGACCTTGCCGAGTCCGTCGACCGTCACCGCGATGAGCTTCGCCACGGATTCCATCTTGATCCGCACAGGGATTCCCGCCGACTCGAGAGCCGTCCGGATGGCCTCGGCCTCGAGTTCACCGGCGACGGTTCGCACGACGGCGGTCGGCTGGCTCTCGTCACCCGCGTCGCCGGGCCGCACCTCGCTGCTGTCGTTCGCTCGCTCGTCGGGCATCGTTCCTCCATGGTCGGGTCCGGGTCAGGCGTGTGCGCCTGTCTCATTCGACACACATCAGCGCAGGAAGTATAGCCGACCGTGCGGGCCGAACGCAAAGACGGGCGGGGAGAACCCCGCCCGTCTCTCGTGTCATTCGTCGGTTCCACGCCCGACAGAGTGCCTCGCCGGACGGTGTCCGTGCTAGCGGTACATGGCCTTGATGCTGCCCCAGCTCGTATCCTCGACCGGCGTGCTGGTCAGGAACCACTGGTAGAGAACGTCGATGATGTAGTTGAAGTCGATGTCCGTCGCCGCCGAGAGCTCGATACCGCACCAGACGGTCTTGAAAGCACCCGAGTCGTGGTAGATGGCGACTCCGTCCGTCGCGGCCTCGTCGTAGTAGAAGAGGTAGCCCGCGTTGTCGGTCGGCGTCGCGACATCCGGGAAGAACTCGTTGCTCAGGAAGACGGTCGTCGAGTCGAGGAAGTAACTCTCGCCCTCGAACATACTGCCCGCGGAGCCGCTGATGGTCGCCGTCAGCGGAGCCCAGATGATGTCCTGCGTGCAGTAGTCAAGCCCGAGATACTCGCGCGGGAATCCGCTGCACGATCCCATCTCCGGGTGTGCGCCGTACATGTAGTCCTGTCCGACGACGAGCAGGTTGCCGCCCGTGTCGAGGTAGCTCGCGAGCACGGCTTCGTCCGCCGGGTCGATGTTCTGCGGCGCTGACCACCAGTTCTCACTCGTGAGAAGCACGACGACCGAGTAGTTGTCCGCCGTGACGTCGGGTGGGAAGACGATCGATCCATCGGCGACCTCGACCGAAGCGAACGAGAAGCTCGTCGCACCCGCCGCGGTGAATGCGTCGGCGTAGCGCGTGCTCGGATCGAAGAAACCGGCGTTCGCATTGATGTCAACACAGATGAGGACATCGGCCACGTACAGCTGCGGGCCTGCTGCCTGGATATCGACCGTCACGTCGTCCTCGTGGCCGAGGCGTGAGTTGGCCGCGAATGCGGGCGTGGCCGCGATGAGAACCGCCAGAACGACTAGCACTCTTGTCATCAGATCTCCCTCCTGTCCGGAAGTGAGTACGATGATTCCACTGTGCAATACGCTGTTCATGAGTATAACATAGCCGGGGCAGGGGGTCAAGATGCCGTGCGTGGCCGTTGCGCTCTCCGGGGGTGTGGTGTACCATGAACCGACCGCGGCCCTGCAGCCCGCTCGACCGGCGGCAGTCCCCCGGCCTCTCACAACGACCTCGCGAGGACCATGGGGGATGCTGTTGACGATGGAGCATGGCCAGACGCCTCATCAGGAGAGCACGAACGTGGATGAGCCGCGTGTTGCCGGGCAGCCCCGGCGCTCCCGGAGCCGTGAGATCACGACGCTCGGTCTCATGGCAGCTCTCTGGGGGGTCATCGAGATCACCGTCGGCGGTCTCATTAAAGGATGGCACGTCCCGTTCGGCGGGGCGGTCCTTGGCGCCTTCGGTGTTGTGATCCTCCTGACAGCGCGCGCGAACGTGCCGAGGAGAGGGTCATCACTGGCCGTCGGTCTCGTCGCAGCCGGCGTCAAGGCGGTCTCGGGGTTGGGTGGCGCGTCGTTCGCCGCCATAGGGATCATTGTCGAGGCCGCTCTCGTCGAGTTCGTTCTGAGTTCGTTCAGGCCGGGATCGCAGACGTCCCGGTACATGGCCGGCATCCTCGCGGTCCTCTGGTCCCTGGCTCATCCGTTCGTCTTGTGGGGGCTGGTCGCGGGGAAGGATGTGTTCAGCTTCACAGTCGGAGCGATCGTCGGTCACACGCCGGTGAGTCCGGCACAGGCGATCGCCGTGATCATATTTCTCATTCTGGTGCACATTGCCCTGGGGGTGACCTCCGTGATGTTCGTAGACCGAATACTGCTTGCCCCGCTGGCCCGCGCGCGCGGCGTCCTTCCGCCGCGGACCGACGGCGCCGGAGACCGATCATCCGGATCCTCTCGTGACGGCGACGCTCGCGGCGGCGGGAGCCGGGCGGCTGTCGCATTCCTGCTCGCCGTTCTGCTCACCGCCTCGTGGACGACGGGCGCATGGGCGGACGGTGATTCGCGAAACGGGGACGACGGAGGTAGCGCTCAGAGCAACTCCAAGAGTCAGAGCATATACGTCTTCCCCGAGCTCACGGTCTTCGGGACCAGGTTGCTCGGACCGTACTCCGTGTTCGAGGTGTCCGGGGCCGAGATGGGAGCGTCCGGCGCGGACAACCTGGCGCAGGTCCTTTCGATGGTGCCGGGGGTGATCGTGAGAACGAACTCGCGCGGCGAGGAGAAGATCGGTTCACGCGGTCTGTCAGAACGCGAGATGGTCGTGCTCGTAGACGGTGTCCCGCTCTCCGATCCGTACAGCGGCAGCGTGAACTCGAGCCTGGTGCTGGCGGGGGCCATGGGGACGGTCAGCGTGACCAAGGGGCCCGCTGCCACCATTTACGGCGCGAATGCCATCGGCGGTGTCGTCGAGGTCAATACGACGGGGCACGGTCGCACGGGGCTCGGGTACAGCCTCTCTGCGGGCAGTGACGGCGGCTACTCGGGGTACCTCCGGGGCGGAGGTTACATCGGGAACACGCATCTCAGCGGCGGCGTGTCCGCGAACGGACGGTCCGACTTCACGCTGCCGAGTTCGTACGAGCCGACGTCGCTCGAGGACGGCGAGCTCCGCGACTTCTCTTCATCAGAGGATATGATGGTCTGGGGCCGCGCGGCAGGACGGTTGAGCGAAACGGTCGGCGCGTCGGTGTCGTTCCAGGTCAGCGACGGGAGCCACGATGCCCCTGTGCAGACGACCTCAACCCGTCCGCGGTACTGGGGCTTCCCGGCGTGGCGCGAGACGCGCACGATCGCGGGTGTCGACTGGCGGCCGGATGCGCAGCTGTTCGTCGAGGGCAAGCTCTTCTACACGACCAATGACAACCAGCTGGCGTCGTACAGCGATCCGGAGCGGACGCAGCGTCGTTGGCTCTCGACCGTCTCCAATCACGCCATCGGCGCCATCGCCTACGCGGAGTACCAGGGGTTGGGAGAACACCGGATCTCCGGCGGGCTCAACCTTCGTGGGGACGTCGCGGAGCAGCAGGGCGACGTCGGTGAGGAATGGGAGCGCTACGACGCGACGACCGGTTCGCTCTTCGCGCAGGACGTGTATCGTCTCGGAATGAACGACAGGCTGACCTTCGCCGCGAACGCCGACATGGTGACCGGGAGCGCCCGGTCGCTCACGAGCATCAATCCGCAGATCGCCTGGTCGCACAGCTTCGCCGGCGGATTCGGCACCCGCCTTCTTGCGGGCGCGAAGACGCGGTTCCCGACTCTCAAGGAGTGGTACAGCACGTCGATCGGGAATCCCGACCTGGAGCCGGAACACGCTGTCTCGCTGGAAGCCGAGTTCGTGCAGGCCTCGCAGAGCGGATCGCGTCTGTCGGTCCTCCTGTTCGACCAGCGTGTGACCGACATGATCGTGAGCTCCGGGAGCGGTGATCCGTGCGAGAACATCGGCAAGGTCCACGCCTGGGGTGCGGAGGTGAGCGTGCGGCATCCGGTGACATCGAGCCTGAACCTTGATCTCAGTCTCGCGATGACCTCGGCGAAGGACGTCGAGGCGGACACAGACGTGCCGCTGGTCCCGAAGACGTCGGCTACGGGCATTCTGACCTACAAGCACGGTCCCGCGGAGTACATGGCCCGCGTCACACGCATCGGGCCGCGGGCGGAGGACGAACTGAGCAGCCTTCCGGCATACGTGCTGATGGGGCTGCGGACGACCGTCGAGACGAGGTGGGGCGATATCTTCGCCGGAGTGGAGAACCTGTTTGACGTGCTGTACGAGGATGAGAGCGGATTCCCGCAGCCGGGCCGGAGTTTCGAGGTCGGGATTATGCGGGACCTCTTCCACTAGACGCACGAATCCTGATGGCAACCCGTGAATCTCAAAGGGTGGAGGACGAAAGCCTCCACCCTTTCTATATGATATGTCTGGGCTCGGGTACTCTGGCCCGAGCAACGGGTCACGGATCGACCCCGATGGGAGAACGCATGCACCACTGGAGACGGACACTCACGGGAGCGGCTCTCCTGCTCCTGCTGGTCGGAACGTCCGCGTCCGCCGGCGTGACCGTGCAGGCCGAGTGCGAGGACTATGTGGACTCGTACAATATCGGAGGCGGGCCGATCATGAAGTCGTTCTGCTCGGGCGCCAGCGAGTTCCACGCGGCCGACGGGCTCGACATCACGGGGGAGTGGATCGAGGTTGAGATCGCCGTTCCGCTGACCGGCTACTACCAGCCGCTGCTCGGGTATCAGACGGCGTACGAAGACAGCTCCGGCGTGAGGTTGACGGTTGTGGACGACGAGGTGGCCGAGGTCAATCGCATCGCGGACTTCGATCTTCTGGATGGCTGGGGTTTCGGCTGAGGCCCGTTCTTCGTCTCGGTCGGAGACGAGGAGGTCTGGCTGAAGGCCGGTGTCAACAGCTTCCGGGTCAGGCACGTATGGGGCAGCATGGCGCGAGTCGACTACGTTCGGTTCAGCTACACCGGGTCGCCGGTCGAGAACGCGACATGGGGCCGCATCAAGAGCATGTATCGCTAGACGTATTCCGGGAGCGCCCTCGAGCGCTCCCGCCATCCTACATATGAGGGGGAGTGAATGAGACCTGTCGACGGATTGAGGAGAGCGGTCGCAGCACCGCTCGCGTTCGGTCTGCTGGTCCTGGCGACGGTCCCGGCCGCGGGGGCGCTGTCGGTTCTCGTCGAGGCCGAGTCGTTCACCGACGGCTACGACATGGGCGGAGCGTCGATCATGGCGATCGCGTGCACGAGCGCCAGCGGCGGGCTTGCCGTCGACGGACTCGACATCTCAGGGGAGTGGATCGAGGTCAAGGCCACGATCCCCGACGAGGCGTGCTACGAACTCGTCATGAGCTATCAGGCGCCGTACAACGAGCCGATCGAGACGAGAGTGACGGTCTTCGACGATGCGCACCTGACCGTTGAGGCCGAAGTGGACGTCTCTTTCAAGGGTGAAGGCCTTGGCTGAGGCCCCTTCTCTGAGGCCGCCGGGAGCGGCCATGTCTGTCTGAAGAGTGGGACCTACATCCTGCGGATCGAGCTTGTCAGCGGTTCCTTCTTCCTGCCCGACTACGTTGCCCTGAACGCGACGGAGACCACGGTCATACCGTTCGACGAAGAGGCGTCGTGGGGCGTCATTAAGAGCCTCTACAGGTAGCCCTCCCGTGCTATACTGCGAGCGGATGAGCCGTCTTGACTCGCTCGCGACGCAGGAGGGACCATGCGAACCATCATACTCGCGCTCGTGCTGACGGTCGCCCTCGTGGCGACCGCCGGCGCGGACGTTACCAGAACTTCGCTCGGCGACATTCCCAGAACCTACTCGCACTATCTCACCGCATACCAGGCATCGCTGGCGGGAGCGGGCTCCGCGACCGGCGGTGTCGGCGCGTGCTACTACAACCCCGCGCTGGCCGCCCGGTACGAGGGCATCAGCGGACAGGCGACGCTCCGTTTCAACGTGAAGAGCCGCGACTACATCACGGGCGACCTCGAAGCCAGCGACGACGGACTGCTGTTCTCGAACGCCGTTGCAGTCAAGCGCTCCGGAGGACTGTCCTTCGGGTTCAATTACTCGTGCCCGTCGTACCGCAGCGTGGAGTACACGGGGCTGAAGGACGATGAGGGTACGATGAAGGACTTCGCCAGCAAGCAGACCGGCTCGCTCCGCGCGTTCGAACTCGTATTCGCCTCGCTGGTCGGCTCGCACCAGCAGGGCGCGCTCGGTGTTTCCGCCGGCCTGGTGTCGCTCGATGAGACGATGCGTGAAGGGTTCACCGGTGAGACCCTCGACAAGGCGCGCGTGAGGGGGATGGGCGTGACGGCGTCGCTCGGCTTCCTGTTCGATGCGACCGAGACCCTCAGTGCCGGCGTCGGATACAGGTGGGGTTCCGAGATCAACACCCGGAGTGATGACTGGTATCAGGAGGACCGCCGTGACGAGACGACGATCACGCAGTCGATGCTCGTGACGGGAGTCACGTTCAAGCCGATGCAGACGGTGACCGTCCACGCGAGCTACTCGGTCGACGGCTGGAACACGGCGAGGACGGACCTCTCGGCGTATCCTCCGACGCCGGAGCCGGACCCGACAGACGGCGAGCGCGATGAGTTCGACGACGCGCTCTCGACCGTCGCGCTGGGCGTCGAGGTCTCGCTGATGGAGGAGGAGCTCGTTCTTCGCACCGGCTACTCGACACAGATGACCGAGATCGACGAGAACGTCGTGCCCGAGAATTCGATAGGCCTCGGCGCATCGTGGCGCTTCAACGAGTACGTCCTCGAGGGCGCTCTCGTGCGAGAGTCGTTCTCCGAGGGCGGCGAGAGCGGCCAGATGACGAACTACGGCATCTACGTCACGGTCGGCTACGTCTTCTGATCGCCGTGTCCGGGAGAGCTGTGATGCGGATAGCGGTCGCCCTGAGCGGCGGCATTGACAGCTTTGTCGCCGCGCACGTCCTGAAGCGACAGGGTCACGAGATCGTCGGACTGACGATGATGCTGGACGTGCTCCGCGCGTCCGGCCGAACCGATCGAACGCCGGCGTCTGGAACATCCGAGCAGCCTCTCGCCGCCGCGTCCCGCGCGGCGGTTCTGCTTGGGATCGAACATCACATCGTCGACGCTTCGGAGACGTTCAGGCCGCGCGTGCTCGAGCCGTTCCTGAGCGAGTACGCCGCCGGGAGGACACCGAACCCGTGCGTCATCTGCAATGAGACCGTCAAGTTCGGTCTTCTGATGGAGGAGGCTGACTCGCTCGGCGCGGAGATGCTTGCCACCGGTCATCATGCGAGGATCACGCCAGACCCCTGTCGGCTGCTGCGCGCGAAGGACGGGGCGAAGGACCAGTCGTACTTCCTCTACCGGCTGAACGCAGGGCAGTTGTCCCGGAGCCTGATGCCGGTCGGGGAGATGATGAAGGACGAGGTGCGGTCGATCGCCGACGAACTCGGCTTCGCGGTGTTCGCCGGGCGAGAGAGCGCCGACATCTGCTTCGCCTCGGGCGGACTTCCTGACTTCATTCGTGCCGAGGCCCCGGAGCTGCTCGCGTCCGGTCCGGTCGAAGATCTGGACGGGAACGTCGTGGGTACGCACGAAGGAGTTGCGCTCTACACCATCGGTCAGCGCTCCGGTCTCGGTGTGGCGCTCGGGACGCCCGTCTACGTGGTCAGGATCGACGCCGCGCGCAACGCCGTCGTCGTCGGTCCCGAGCGAGAGCTGATGGCCGGGTCGCTCAGCGCCGGAGACCTCGCCTGGCCGGCGGGCGAGCCACCGTCCCGCGAGTTCGGGGCGTGGGCGAAGGTCAGGTACGCGGCACGACCCGCCGAGTGCACGGTGACGGTAGACGGCGACGAGGCTCGTGTCGCCTTTCGTGATGAGCAGCGCGCCATCGCTCCGGGGCAGTCCGTCGTCTTCTACGATGGGGACATCGTGCTCGGCGGCGGTATCATCGTACGCGCCGTCACGGCCGGATGACCGGAACATCGGATCGACCGACAGACATCATCGGAACCACGATTCCTCCAGGAGGACAGACGTGAAGGCAGTCGTACTCGCGGCGGGCAAGGGTACCCGCATGAAGGAGATCACGAACTCGATTCCGAAGCCGATGGTCGAGGTCGGCGGGCGGCCGATGCTGTGGCAGGTGCTCACCGCTCTCGGCAGGGCCGGTGTGTCGGATGCGGCGGTCATCGTCGGGTACAGGGCCGACGTCATCCGGGACTACTTCGGAGACGGCGCCGAGGTCGGCGTCCGCGTGAGCTACTTCACGCAGGAGACGCAGGACGGAACCGGCCGCGCGGCTGATCCGGCCCGCGACTTCCTGCGCGACGGCCCGTTCTTCTTCACCTTCGGTGACATCCTCACGGAGCCCGAGGCGTACCGTCAGATGGCCGAAGCGTTCGAGAGGGAGGAGACCGATCTCCTGCTGGCGGTCCGGACGGTCGACGACCCGTACAAGGGCGCGGCGGTCTACGTTCGCGATGGCCTGGTCGAGCGACTCGTCGA
This sequence comes from bacterium, assembly GCA_029990205.1. Taxonomy (GTDB): domain Bacteria; phylum Joyebacterota; class Joyebacteria; order Joyebacterales; family Joyebacteraceae; genus JAPEKQ01. The sequence continues at coordinate 76,406 of JAPEKQ010000009.1, read as the reverse complement.
GAAGCCGCCGCAGGGTACGTCCACGACGAACTACATCAACGCCGGGATCTTCGTGACCCGGCCCGTGCTCTTCGACTACACCGCGCGACTCGAGCTCTCTGAACGGGGCGAATACGAGATTCCGGACGCCATTCGCATGATGATCGCGGACGGGCTCGCGGTGCGTCCGTTCGAACTCGCCGACTACTGGCGGGACGTCGGGACGCCGGAAGACCTCGAGGCGGCCGGCGAGGACGCGCAGCAGAAGCGCGGGCTCGTCGGGGAGGAGTAGCGCAGCATCGACATCAGACATCTTCCGTGGAGGGTACCGGTTTGAGCACGCTCAAGATGCAACGGGTCCCGGCGGCCCTGGTGGGCGCCGTGTTCGCCGTGACCGCGCTGGCGGGATGCGGTTCGACCTACGATCTGGATGAGATCCGTACACGCTCTGACGATATGGCGGCCGAGATCATGACGGCGTACTACGATACGGACGCCTACGGTGAGGAGTCGGATCTGGCCGGGATCTGGGAGGGCTACTCAGATCTCGCCGATCCCGGCATTCCCGAGTACGTGGCGCGTCTGAGAGACAGGGAGACCGACCCGCGCGAACGGAAGCGTCTGGACTACCTGTTCTACGACACGGCGGGGACGGTCATCTACGACGAGCTGATCTCCATCCAGGACGAGATCTCGAACGCCGAGGCCACCGGCATCGTCGTCGTCGACGGAGATTCGATCGCGTACCGCGACATCGGCATCATGTTCTACAACGAGACCGACAGCGAGCTGAGACAGCGCTACTACGAGGCGATGGGCGCGTTCGAGGTTGAGAACCTCAACCCGCTGAGGGCGCGCATGGTCGCGGAGAGCCGCGCGCGTCTGATCGACTTCGGGTTCGAGAGCCTCGACGAGTTCGAAGGGCGGCGGCGCGGCCTCGATCACGACGCGTTCGAGGAGACGGTGGTCGATCTGCTCGGCGCGACGCGTGACATCTACTGGGAACTGACGAACGACGCGGCGCACGACGTCTTCGGCGTCGACGTGACGGAGGTGCCCGACTACGATCGCGGGCAGCTCTTCCGGGGCGCCGAGTTCGACACCTACTTCGACGCCGAGTCGATGATCCCGTTCATGAAGGAGGTCTTCCTCGGAATGGGGATCGACATCGATGCGCTCCCGATCCACGTCGACGACGAGGACAGGCCCGGGAAGGAGCCGCGACCGGCGACGTACGGCATCCGCCCCGGCGAGGATGTCAGGATCCTCATCAAGCCGTCGGGTGGTGTCGATGACTACGAGAGCCTCTTCCACGAGATGGGGCACGGCATCCATGACGGTGTCGTGACCGTGACCGAGTACGAGTTTCAGCGGCTTGGCGACTACGGTGTCACCGAGACGTACGCGTACATCCCTGAGCAGCTCTTCATGGATCCACTGTTTCTCTCAGAGACCGGTCTGATCACCGACCCGGACGTGTTACGCCGTTTCCTCAAGAACCAGCTTCTCGGCTCGCTGGGGAGCGCGCGATACTACGCCGGTCTGTTCCGCTACGAGCGCCTCCTGCACACGGGGGAGAGGACACAGGAGGAACTCGCGCAGGCATACGGCCGGCTCATGGAGGACTCGCGTCTCGTTCCGCTGGCGCACCCGGAGTTCGGCTACCTGTCGAGCAATGAGGACTACTACGGTGTGAACTACCTTGAGGCGTGGATCCTCGCGGCCCAGCTGAGACACGTGTTCAGGGAACGCTTCGGTGAGCGGTGGTGGGAGTCTGCCGAGGCGGGCGCACTCTACATTGAGCTTCTGGAGTACGGCGCCGAGCTCACGGCTGTTGAGGTAGCGCAGCACGTCGGGTTCGACGGGTTGGACTCGAGCTACTTCATCGACGAGGTCCGGCTCGCGTATCAGGCGTACCACTGAGCGACGGCTTGCAGGAAGCAGGTCCTGGTGGACCTGGTGGACGAATACAACAGGGGCGGATCCGCGGTCGCGGGTCCGCCCCTGCTCATTGGTGTCGTATCTACTACTGGAGTGGCGTGCCGGTGAACCGGTACCCGACTCCGCGAATCGTCGAGATGAGCTCCTGTCCTGATGCCGACGTGAGCTTCGAACGAAGACGGCTCACGAGGACGTCAACCGTTCGTCCGATGACCTCGATCTCATCGCCCCACACGCGTCGCCGCAGTTCCTCGCGAGTGCAGGTCCGGTCGCCGTTGACCGCGAGCACGTGGAGGAACCGGAACTCCTTGCTTGTCAGTTCGAGAGGTTCGCCGTGGATCTCGACGCACGAGTTCGCCGGGTCGATCATGATCCCCTCGAACAACAGCGTATGGGTGTAGCTCTCCGCCTCGGAATCCTCCGGCGGGGCGAAGAAGTCGTTGACGAGCGTGATGACCTCATCCACGCCGGTCCAACGGATGACCGGCTTCTCCGGAGCGCCGCCGGCGACGAGCACCTCGTCGTGGTGCGTACCGGGTTCGGCCAACACGAACGTCGGGGTCGGTATCGAGTCTCCGTTTGACGTGAGGATGCGCGCGAGGTCCTTGCCGCCTATGTCCGACAGCACGAGGCCGACGAGCACGAGGTCGGGGCGATCGATCTGGATGCAGCGAAGCGCCTCACGCCCCGTCTGCGCTTCGCAGACCGCGTAGCCCGATGCGGACAGCGCGTGCGACAGCTGCTTCAGAACCTTCGGATCCCGTTCGGCGATCAGGATCTTTCTTGGGACTGCAGTCACCCGGTGCCTCCAGGGTGTGACTCCGTAGTCGATAGGCTCGCGAGAGCGTGTGTTTCTGATGACTCAAAGAAGCAAGAAGCGTGCCTGAACACCTTATGTGAAACGCCCTAGAAGTACCCCTTTCGATGTATCATGGCGCGCCCTGCGGGCGTCGGCAAGCGATTCGCAAGGGGATGCGGGCGGAGGCGGTGAGCACGCATTGACAGGTTCGTGGCACGCATGGCATACTCCCGCCGAGTTATGTCAGGCACGCGGCCACCCAGACTCGGGTGGCCGCGTCTGCGTAGCAGTCGTGGGCGTCTGCGTAGCAGCCGTGGGCGTCTGCGTAGCAGCCGTGGGCGTCTGCGTAGCAGCCGTGGGCGTCTGCATCGTGCTGTGCATCAACGGGGAGGGACACTTGCCGGTTCGGATCGCTGTCGTCGCGCTCTACCTCTGTGTCGTGCTGGGCGTCGGGCTCGCCGCGCGCCGCCGCGATACGGTCGCCCGCGGCGCGTCGGGCTACTATCTCGCCGGGCGGTTGCTCGGCCCGCTCGCGGTCCTCGCCACGATGGCGGCGACGAACTTCAGCGGCTTCACCGTCGTCGGCTTCGCCGGCGCGGGGTATCGGATCGGGCTCGGCTTCTACCCGGTCATGGCCATCGGAACGGGCCTGATGGCGGTCTCGTTCGCGATCGTCGGTCTGCCGGCTCACCGGATCGGACGTCGCCTCGGACTGGTCACGCCCGCCGAACTCATCGGGGCGCGGTTCGGGCGCGGCGCGGCCGGAGTGACCGCGTGCGCGATGGCGCTGTTCACGCTGCCCTACCTCGCTATCCAGCCGATGGCCGCCGGGTACGCACTCGAGGCGCTCCTCGGCATTCCGTACGTCATCGGCGCGGCACTGGTCACCGTCATCGTCGCGCTCTATGTGCTTGCGGGTGGAATGCGTTCGGTTGTCTGGACCGACTTCGCGCAGGGGATACTCATGACCGCCGTGCTGGCGGTCGGACTCTTCGTGGTCGTTCGCGCGACAGGAGGAGGTGCGTTCACGACGCTGACCGAGAGGTTCCCGGCGCTCACGTCGCGCCCGGGTGGCGACGGAAGTCTTGTCGTCGGGATCTGGGCGAGCTACATGCTGCTCTGGTTCCTCGCCGATCCGATGCTCCCGCAGCTGTTCCAGCGGTTCTACGCCGCGCGAGGGGAGAGGCCCATCGTCATCAGCATGGCGCTCTATCCCATCGTCACGGGCGTCCTCTTCTTCCTGCCGGTCGCCATCGGCGCGCTCGGTCGTCTCCACGTTCCGGGACTCGTCGGGAAGGAGACGGACCGCATCCTTCCGATGTTGATGGAGAACCTCGGCGGAGACTGGCTGGCCGCGCTCGCGTGTGCGGGTCTGCTTGCCGGCATCATGTCGACGATGGACTCGCAGCTGCTGACGATGGGCTCGGTCATCGAGCGGGACGTATTCGGCCGCGGCAGGGGCGGGCGCGGACTCGCCGGCCGTGTCGCCATCGTCGCCATGGCTGTCGGCGGCTTCCTCCTGTCCATCCGCCCGCCCGCGTCGATACTCTCGGTCGCGACCCAGGCGTTCGCGGGGCTTGCCGTGCTCTTTCCCGCCTTCTTCGCCGCCATCCACATCCGCCGGGTGTCGGCTCCAGGAGTCATCATCTCCATCATCGCGGGCGAACTCGTTGTCGCGCTCTCGTACGCCGGTGTGCTCAGCTGGCCGGGGATGCTGACGGTCGTGCCCGCAGCGATGGCGGCAACGCTCGTGCTTCTCGTTGACATCATCCTCGGCCGGATGGTCCAAGGCCGAATCGGGTCGGCCGCAGATGACGCGTGGTTCGAGGACGCCGCGAGCGGTCTGGGGCGCACGCGTCTGATCGGGTGGTGCGCGCTCGTCACGGCACTCTTCGTGCTCTCGGTGGATTGGTGGAGATTCGGCGTCCCGTCGACGGTCGTCGCCGGACTGCCCGGGTGGGTGTGGTACTTCTTCGCGCTGTCGGTTCTGGTGTCGCTGGCGTTCACCGGTCTCGGGCGCCGTCTGCTCCGCTACCGCGCGGGAGGTTCACCCGTTCCGTCTCCGAAGATCGACTCGATGAACTCAAGCGGCAGCAGGTAGATGTCGTCCCGGTCGGGACGCATCGTGTACCACATGTCTCCGCGGCCACCGCCGAAGAGAACGCTCTGCGGTGGCCCGGTCGCGAACCGGACCGTCGCGGAGCCGAGGCCGTCCCGGCCGCTCTCGCCGAAGCCGCACTCGAGAGGTGTCCGTCCGTTCTCGAATCCCACGGCTTCGAGTTCCGAAAGCGAGAACAGGAGCGCATCGACGAATCGCTTGTCGACATCCTGGTCGACGGGGCGCGTCATGTGCCAGCGTCCTTCGACCGGTACGATGACCATCGTCTCACCCTGATTGACGAGCTCCAGACCGACGACATCGGGAAGCCTGAAGGACATGATGCGGTGGTCGCGCCAGTCGTCCGTCGGCAATCGGAGCAGGTCCGCCAGTCCATCGGGGGAGACGAACACGTCTCGGCCGCCGTCGGGCATCAGGAAGACCCGTGACGCCCCGGGCGCGTCCGCGCCGATGAGGGCATCGACGACCGGACGACCTGATGACGCGACGAGGATCCGCCCGGTCCCGCCGTCGGAGAGTCCGAGCGTCGCCAACTGGTCGCCTCCACCGGAGACGATCTCGTCGCGCGTGGAGCGACCGAGGAGGGTGAGGAACTCATCGACGGCGCCGTCGTCGGCGCGTCCGGGTCCGTGCTGGAGGATGACCTGCCAGCCGTCGGCGTCCCGAGCGAGCGAGAGACTGCGACCATCGCGCGTGATCTCAACTGCGTCGGCCGTCTCAGCGGAGAGCCGCGGGAAGAGCGAAGCGTCGCCTTCGCCACAGCCGGAGAGACAGACCGCCGTGACCACCCACGCTCCGAGAAGCGCGCTTCCGACGAGATTCGTGATGTGGCGTGAACGCACTGAAGTCTCCAGACAGGTCGTGAACCGTTTTCAGCTTCCGATTATGGCGCAACGGGGCGGGGGCTTCAAGCCGCGAAAGCTCCTACAGCGGTGAGTTTCCGGCGCTGCACGGGCCTGTGTCAACGTCCGGACTCCTCCCGGGCTTCGTTCGGCCGACGGAGAAAGGCGGACGGAGGTGGGCGGTCTCCCGGCGGGCATATGGAATCCTCATCGGGAATTGCCTTGACCTTTCGATTTCGCGTGTGACAGAATGTAGTGCGGTTCGAGAGAGCCGACGACCGGACTCCCAGCGGTCATCTCCGTCCCCCGGAGATCAGGAGAAGCATCGTGCCCAAGGGGTCGACAGTAAGATACCTTTCGCACATCTGTCTCTTCGAGGCAGGCGGATTCGTCGAACTCCATCTCGACGAGCACGCACTGCCTGACTCGGTGGCGAGCACCAGGTGCTGGACGAACGTACCGGCGGACCGGATATCGACGATCGGTCCGGAGTACATGAAGATAACATGACCGTTCGCGGCCGAGGGGCGAGAGCCCTTTCGGCCGCGACGCGTTTTGAGTGCCGGGGACACTCTGGGGGTGCGTCGAGCGAGAAGACGGGCAAAATTCTTGGTGCCAGGAATGCGTCAGCCGCAGCCCGGTTTGATCGTAGAGCGACCGTACCTCCGGAGTTCCCTGTCTATCTGGAAGCGCTCCCGCCCGGCGGGGGCGCTTTCGCATGGCTGAGGCTCTCCGCGACGGGCGCGCTTTCCTGTTGCGCAGTCACGCCCGCCTCGCTACGCTCTGGTACTTGGTGCATCGAAAGGGAGGGAGCGGAGAAACCCTACCGACATCGATGTGGAGGTGAGAGGCATGGAGAGAGCGCAGTTCGAGGAAACAGTGGAGTTCGCCATCCAGCAGGAACAGGAGGCCGTTGACGCCTACACGGCGGCCGCCGATATGGTCACACACGCCAACATCGCCGACATGCTGCGCGGCCTCGCGAGGATGGAGGAGGGACACAAGCGTCGTCTGATGTCCATCGACATCAGCGGCATCCCGGAGGCGCACGTTCGCGATATCCCGGATCTGAAGATCGCGGAGTATGCCGAGGACGTTGACTTTTCTCCAACGATGGACTACCAGCAGGTTCTCACCGTCGCGATGAAGCGTGAGGAGATGGCCCGCAACCTGTATCTGCATCTTGCATCTATCAGTGACGAGTCGGAGCTTCGTGAACTCTTCGAGTTCCTGGCAAGCGAGGAGGCCAAGCACAAGCTCCTGCTCGAGAAGGAATACGACGAGAACATACTGACGGAGAACTAGACGGAGCACGGACCCACGTTCCGCGTGCCGCGACACGCGAGGGAGGATCCCCGATGATCCAGTATCTGAACGAGGACGAGGTCTACAGGGTCGGCATGTGTATCGAGCAGGCAGGGCTCGAGTTCTACACGAAGATGGCCGAGAAGGCCGACGACCCGGGGACGAAGCGCATCTTCAGGCGCCTGGCCAAGGATGAGAAGGGACATCTGGCATTCTTCGAGTCGCTCGAACTCGGGACCAAGGGCGGCATGGGCAAGATGACGGTCGAGGTCGACGCCGATGTCTCGTCGTATGTCTGCTCGCTCGTCGACGGCGGCATCTTCAAGCACATCGGTAGCATGGAGAAGATGCTCAGGCGCAAGTTCAACCCCGAGTCCGCGCTCGAGCTGGCGCTCCAGGTCGAGAAGGACGCCGTCCTCTACTACACCGAAGCCTACATGGCCACCAGGAAGCGTAAGACGAAGAAGGCCCTCGAGAGGCTGATCGATGAAGAGAAGAGCCATGTGACACAGATCTCGAAGCGTCTTGAGAAGGTCCGCAAGGCGAAGGAAAAGGGGAAGTAACATGAAATTCCGATGCATGGTCTGCGGGTACGTCTACGATCCCGACCAGGGTGATCCGGACAACGGTATCGAGGCGCAGACGCCCTTCGACCAGCTGCCCGACGACTGGGTCTGCCCGGTCTGTGGCGCGTCGAAGGACCAGTTCGAAGAAGCCTAGACTCACGATCTCGGCTCGCGGTCATCGCGTTCGGAGCGTCTGCTCCGGCGGGCCGCGAGCCGTTCTTCATCCGGGGGGTGTACGATGCGCGTCGTCATCATAGGGAACGGGGTCGCCGGTGTGACGACGGCCCGGCGGATCCGCGAGCTCGACGACAGCGCGGACGTTCAGATCATCACCTCGGAGCCGTCCCACTTCTACTTCCGTCCGAAGCTCCCAGAGCTGATCGCCGGCGAACTTGAGATCGCTGACGTGCTGGCGTTCCCCGCCGACTGGTATGCGTCGAAGGGGATCGACGTCCAGCTGTCGACGACAGTAGCGTCGGTCGATCCCGCGTCTCACTCGCTGACGCTCGACACAGGCGAGAACGTCGAGTGGGACAAGCTGGTCGTCGCCAGCGGCGCGGACGCGTTCGTTCCGCCGATCCCCGGCGTCGATCTTGGCGGCGTCTTCTCGGTCAGGAGCGCGGGTGACGCGCTCGCGCTTCGCGAGTGGGTTCAGGGACGGAAGGACGCGGTCGTCATCGGCGGAGGGCTTCTCGGGCTCGAATCGGCGCGCGGTCTCTGCCACGCAGGGCTCGATGTCACGGTCCTCGAGTTCGCCGACTGGCTCCTGCCGCGGCAGCTCGACGAGCAGGGCGCGGCGCTTCTCCAGCGCGCCGTCGAGAAGATCGGCATCACGATCCTCACGTCGGCTCAGACCGAGACGATCCAGGGCGAAGGGAGCGTCACAGGTGTGTCGCTCAAGGACGGCCGCACGATTCCCGCGGAGGCCGTCGTTGTCTCCACGGGCATACGGAGCGCCATCTCGTTCCTCGAGGGGAGTGGTATCGCGACCGACCGCGCAGTCATCGTGGACGAGGGGATGCGGACGAGCGTTCCGGATGTCTACGCCGTCGGCGATGTAGCAGAGTTTCAGGGGATCAGCTGGGGCATCGTGCCGGTCGCGATAGCGCAGGCTGATGTTGCGGCCCGGTTCGTCACCGGGGACGAGTCGAAGCCATACGTCCCCGTCCCGCCCTCGAACACGCTCAAGATCACGGGTATCCACGTCTTCTCGGTCGGCGAGTCCGCCTGCGGGCAGGAGGGGTGCGTGGAGTACGTTCATTCGGACGAATCGGCCGGTCTGTACAGGAAGGTCGTCCTCGAGGACGGCGTTCTCGTCGGCGCCATCGTCATCGGCTCGCGGACCGGTGTCCGCGAACTCGGCACCATGATCGGGCGGGGGCTCGATGTCGGGCACCACGGCGATGCGCTCGTGACCGAGACGTTCGACTTCAAGGCCGCTCTGCGGTAGAATCCCTCCATGCGTCCCGTGAGCCGGCCGCGGCCGCGGGGCACCGGATCGTACATGTCAATCCACCAACAGGGTCGGCGACCGAGCGTCGCCGCGACCGGAGGGATACCCATGTCTCGATATCGTGGCAGACCGCGACCGATCGTCCGGCTCGCACACCGGGTGCTGATGCTCTGTCTCCTGGTCGTGGCCGTGACAGCCTGCTCGCCGCAGACCGTCTCGGGCGATCCAACGGCGGAAGCGGGTGAGCAGTCGGCGCTCAAGAAGGTGCGTTTCGAGTTCCGGACGGACACCGACTACGACAGAGTGTTCCTGGCGGGAACGTTCAACTCGTGGAATCCAGAAGCCACCCTGATGACGAGGACCGGCGACGTCTGGCAGATGATGCTCATGCTCACCGAGGGTGAGTACCAGTACAAGTTCGTCGCGGACGGGAACTGGATAACGGACGAGACGGCCGAGGACTTCCGCGACGACGGGTACGGCGGTCAGAACTCCGTACTCCGAGTCGACTCGTCGTTCGAAGGCGTTCACATGCAGCGCGGCGACGGCAAGATCACGACCGAAGGCCTTTCGCACAGCGAGGACGCGTGGGAGCGCGCGGTCGCTTCGGACGGGTCGGTCACGCTCCGCGTTCGCGCGTGGGCCGGTGACGTCGACCGCGTCTCCGTCTGGGTCGCCGGCGAGTCATCCGGCGGATACCAGATGGAGCTGTCCGACACCGACGGGACGTACGACTACTACACCCGACAGCTTTCGCTCGGTGAGCGCTTCGAGTACCGGTTCGCGCTCGCTGACGGCGAGACCGTCATGTGGGTCGGTCCGAACGGCGTCGAGCCGTCCGAGACCATGGACGACGCCGGCTACTACGTGCTTCGCGTCGCCGATTACGCAGCCTTCGAGACCCCCGACTGGGTCAAGGAAGGCGTCATCTACCAGATCTTCCCCGAGCGGTTCAGGAACGGGAGCACCGACAACGATCCGGACTTCACGGAGTGGTACTACGAGGGGCGCACGGATCTGCCGGCGTCCGGGAAGACCAACGGTGAGTACTTCCACTTCGTCGAGGACTGGTACGACATCGCGGGGCTTGCGGTGAGTCCCTATCGCACCGATGGGAAGCCGGACTGGTACTCGTTCTACGGCGGCGACATCGCCGGTCTCAGTGAAGGGCTCGACTACCTCGATGACCTCGGAGTGACGATTCTCTACTTCAACCCTCTGTTCGAGTCCAAGAGCAGTCACAAGTACGACGCGGTCGACTACCGACGCATCGACCCGCACATGGGGACGAACGAGGAGTTCGCCGCATTCGTTGCCGACTGTCACGAACGCGGCATCCGGGTCGTGCTCGACCTCGCCATCAACCACACGGGCGAGACGCACTGGGCCTTCTCCGACACCCGGGAGAAGGGCGTGGAGTCCGAGTACTGGGACTGGTACGAGTGGCACCGGTGGCCGCTCCCGGAGGGCCAGTTGAGCGGCGGCAGGGACGACTACGACTGCTGGTGGGGATTCGGACAGATGCCGAACTTCAACTTCGACCTCTCGCGACCGAACGACCAGGAGAACGGTGTCACCGACATCGATGACGCCGAGCCGAACTGGCCGCTCGTCAACCACCTGCTTGACGTTGCCGAGTACTGGCTCGCTGAGATCGACGTCGACGGGTACCGGCTCGACGTCGCCGGCGAAGTGCCGTTCTGGTTCTGGGAGCTCTTCCGTGAGCGCGTCAAGAGCGTCAAGCCCGACGCCTACATCAACGGCGAGCTGTGGGGGCCGTCCCCGCAGTATGTCAACGGCCGGTACTACGACGCCGTGATGAACTACGCATTCTTCCGCGAGCCGGTCCTCAAGTTCATCGCGCAGGAGAGCATGGCCGCGGACGAGTTCGACCGGACGCTTGCACCGGGGCGGCTCATCTATGCGCGGGAGGGCGTGCTCGCGCAGATGAACCTCGTCGGGAGTCACGACACCGTGCGATTCCTCCGCGAGTGCGGCGGCAACCCCTCGAAAGTGCGGCTCGCCGCGCTCTTCGCGATGACGTATGTCGGCGCGCCGCACATCTACTACGGCGACGAGGTGGCGCTGGACGGGGCGCACGACCCGGACTGCCGGCGCACGTTCCCGTGGAACTGGGAACAGGATCCGGACCGCGCAGCGATGCACGGCTACTACCGTGATCTCATCGCCATCCGGCGCGACAACCCGTGTCTGGTCTACGGTTCGTTCGAGACGCTCCTGGCGGACGGCCCGGTCTACGCGTACCGCCGCGACGGTGAGGACGGCTCGGCCGTCGTCGTGATGAACGTCTCGGATGAGGGTGTGACGGTCAACGTGCCGCTCGGATTCGTGTCTGATCCTGACGTGACCGACCGGGGTGCGCTGTCGATGGTCGTCCGTGACGCCGTGAGCGGGGCGGTATTCGAGCCCGCGGAGGTCAGCGGTGATCGCGTGATGACCGTGACGCTCGCTGCATACGAGGGATCCGTCTTCATCCTTGAGACGGTCTCCGGCGACTGATCCAGACAGATGAGGGGAGACAATGCGCGACATTCTGAAGACCATTGCGGCCGATGCGAAGCACTGGACCGAGTTGCGGGTCCACGACCGGCGCGCGCTCCAGATCCTCGTGCGGAAGGGCACGCTCGAGACTGCCGCGTACCGCAAGACATGCGGCGTGGGTGTGCGCGTTCTGGTGAACGGCACCTGGGGATTCTCGAGCACCGGGAGTCTCGAGAGGACCGACATCGAACGCGCCGTCCGGGATGCGACGGCATCCGCCGAGGCGTCGTCGGCCGGCCGGCTGGAGAAGATCGAGCGTCTCGCTGAGTGCGAGCTGGCCGTCGGAGACTTCACCAGCGGGAACGCCGCCGAGCTTGCGACGCATACCACCGAGGAGAAGGCCGCTCTGGTGGTCGAGGCCGAGAGGCGAACGCGTGATGCGTCCGACCGTATCCGTTCGGCAATGAGTCGGTACACGGAACTCATCGACGAGAAATGGATCGTCTCCACCGACGGCGCCGACGCGCACATCGAGGACGCGAAGGCTGAGTTCGTCATCGCGGCGACCGCCGCGTCCGGCGACGACATGGTCATGAGCTATCAGGGCGCCGGTGTCACCGGCGGCTGGCCGGAGCTCTTCGCTCGCTGGACGCCCGAAGAACTCTCGGGTCGCGTGGCGAAGATGGCCGTCGACCTCCTCGACGCGCCGTATGCTCCAGGCGGCAGGACAACCGTCGTGCTGGCGCCGGACCTCGTCGGACTCCTTGCACACGAGGCTATCGGCCACACGGTCGAGGCCGACTTCGTCCTCTCGGGATCCGCCGCGGCGGACAAGATCGGGGAGCGCGTCGCGAGCGAGCACGTCACGCTCGTCGACAGCGGTCCCGCCTCCATCGGCGCTCCGTCGGCCGGCGGGGTCGTTCTTGTCGACGACGAGGGAGTCCACGCGCAGAAGTCCGTTGTCATTGAGAACGGCGTGCTCAAATCCTATCTCCACGACCGCGAGTCCGCGGCGCGGTTCGGTGTTGCGCCCACGGGCAACTCGAGGGCGTGGCTCTACCGCGACGAGCCGATCATCAGGATGCGGAACACGTATCTGGAGCCGGCGAACGGAGACGCGAAGTCGCTGGACGAGCTCGTGGCCGGTGTCAACGACGGCTTCCTGCTCAAGGGAGCAAACAGCGGGCAGGCGGATGCGACCGCTGAGTTCATGTTCGGCGTGCAGGAAGCGTACGAGATCAAGAAGGGGAAGCTCGGCAAGCTCATGCGCGGGGCGACGATATCAGGCGACGCCTTCGATGTGCTCAAGAGCGTCGACGCCGTGAGTTCGGACTTCGAGTGGTCCATCGGTACGGGCCACTGCGGGAAGGGTCAGCCGGCCAAGGTCGACGGCGGCGGCCCGTACGTCCGGTGCGAACTGACGATCGGCGGTCGGTAACGAGCGCGTGAGCTGGCGGCAGAGTCTGCACACGAATCCACGGAATGAGGATGGAACGATGGACGAGCTTCTCAGAATCTGTGATGCGGCGGTCGGGATGGCGCGGTCGGCGGGAGCCGACGAGGCGGAGGCGTTCGCCGTGACCTCTCAGGAGATCAACGCCGAACTCCAGAAGAACGACATCCAGGTCGCCAAGAGCATGTCGAGCGCCGGGTTGGGCATTCGGGTCTTCAAGAACGGGAGTCTCGGCTTCTCGTCGGTGAACAGCTTCGGCGAGAGTGAGACGCGCGAGGCCGTCGACCGCGCGGTCGCCATCGCGTCGGTCGTTCCTGCCGACAGGCACTCGGGGCTGCCCGAGCCGGCGGAGGTCACACCGGTCGAGGGCATCTACGACGCGGCGATCGAGAGCTACGGCGTCGAGAACGCGGTGAACGACGCGCTCATGATGCTCAACGAGGCGAAGGGCGTCGATGCCCGCGTGACGATCGACGGCGGGGGTGTTGAGGCGGGGTGGGGGATGAGGGCCGTCGTGAACTCGCACGGTGTCCGCCAGGCGGAGCGTTCGAGCCTGATCATGTGCTTCATCATGGGAATGGCTCGCGACGGCGACTCCATCTCGTCGTTCGACTACCAGTTCGACAACTCTCACAAGGCCGACGGTATCGATCCGGGGGTTGTGGCGCGGGATTTCGCGGGCAAGGTCATCGGCTCGCTTGGAGCCGTCTCCGGAGAGAGCTTCAAGGGGACGGTCGTTCTGGCGCCCAAGGCGACGACCGAGATCGTCGTCCAGCCGATCGAGTATTCCATTCTGGCCTCGACCGTCCAGAAGGGGACGAGTCGGTTCGCCGACAAGCTCGGCGAATCCGTCGCGAGCGAGCTGATCACCGTGACGGACAACTCGCGTCTCGAGAACGGCTTCTCGACGCTGTCGTTCGACCGCGAAGGGCTTCCGCCCGGCGTGCTGCCGTTGCTTGAGGGTGGTGTGGTCAGGAACTTCCTGTACGATTCCTACACGGCCCGGCGAGAGGGCCGCGCCAGCACCGGTCACGCCGGGGGCGGGGCGTCGTCAGTCCCGTCGGTGTCCGCGACGAACGTCGTGATGTCCGGTGGGACCGTATCGGTCGACGAGATGATCTCAGGTGTCGACCGCGGCGTCCTCGTGACGCGGTTCTCGGGAAACACGGACCCGTCCAGTGGCGACTTCTCGGGAGTCGTCAAGGGCGGGTACATGATCCGGAGCGGGAAGCTCGCGGAGCCGCTGACGGGCACGCTCATCGCGGGGAACATCTTCGACCTGCTGCCCACGGTCACAGCGGTGTCGCGAGAGACGGAGAGGCTCTTCAACGTCGTGGCTCCCCACGTGCGGCTCGATGACGTGTCCGTCACGAGCGGGTAGGGGAGAACGACCTTGACAAATGCCCTCGGGATTCGCTAGCCTTCGTGAGCCAATCCCTCAAGGGTACGCAAGATACGAAACTCGCAGCGTTCGCGGAACGCGCGTTCCGGGAACGCGTGCTCGTGGAACGTCGACGACCCATCGGCACGTTCCGCTGTGCGAACGAGGAGGAGCGACATGCGGTCCATCGCCATTGTGAATCAGAAGGGCGGCTGTGGAAAGACCACGACCGCCGTCAATCTTGCCTCGTACCTCTCCGACTTCGGGAAACGCGTTCTCCTGATTGACATGGATCCGCAGTCTCACGCGTCCATCGGGCTCGGTGTAGACACCGAGAGCCTCGACGTATCGACCTACGACATTCTGATGAACCCGCACACCGGCATCACCGATGTCGCCGTTCCGACGGGGGAGACGCTCGATGTCGTCCCGTCGAACGTCGTGCTGTCCGCCATCGAGCAGCAGCTCTCCGGCCAGCCGGACCGGGAGAATCGGTTGAGGAAGAAGCTCGAGGCCGTCGACGATCGGTACGACTACGTGCTCGTCGACTGTCCGCCGAGCGTGGGGCTTCTGACGTTCAACGCGATCGTCGCGTGCCGGGAGGCGATCATCGTGATGGAGCCTTCATACTACGCTCTGCACGGCGCGATGAAGGTGCTCGACACCATCGGTCTCGTTCGCGAGCAGCTCGGGCTTCGCAAGCGCGTTCGCGTGCTCCTGACGATGTTCGACGGCCGCACCAGGTTCGCGAAGGACTTCCTCCGCGAGGCGAACGTGCGGTTCGGTCGAGAGCTCTTCGACACGGTCATCCGGCGGACGGTCCGGTTCCGCGAAGCGGCGAACTGGGGCGTGGCGATCTCCCACTACGCGAGGACGAGCACGGGGGCGCGTGACTACAAGTCGCTGGCTCGCGAGGTCGTCGCCGACGAGGAGAAGCTCGCAGAGGCCGAGGTCGCGCCCGTCCGGCAGGCAGAGCAGGCCGGTCTGGAGCCGGGCATGGATGAGTGGATCCTCTCGCAGCCGGGGCCGCACTTCGTTGAGGGCGGCATCCTCTTCTCTCTCGTCGCGCCGGAGGCGAACGACGTCTCGCTCATCGGGAGTTTCAACAAGTGGGACCGGGAGCACGGGATCCAGCTTCAGCGAAACAGCAACGGCGTATGGCACACGACCGTGGAACTCGACCCCGGTCGTCATCTCTACAAGTTCGTTGTCGACGGGGCGTGGCGTCCCGACCCGGCGAATGAGAACAGGACGCAGCCGAACCAGGACTGCGTTCTTGAGGTCTACAAGCGCGACTAGCTGCCGATTCGACAAGGCAGCACCACAGACATCTTCGGACCCGACACCATGAGTGACAGCGCAGGCAAGAAGACTCCGAAGAGCCTCGCAGACGTATCCCACCTCTTCTTCTCGAAGGCGGACCCTGCGGAGGACGACGATACCCGGGCGGCGGATGCGCCTTCCGTCGAGCGTGGTACGTCCGTCATGGGTTACACACCCGTGGTGGACGACACGCCCGCGGTGAGCGCCGAGCCGGTTGCGGCCGACGCACCCGTGGTGGCTGATACGCCCGTGGTGGCCGACACACCCGTGGTGAACGACGCGCCTGCCCCGGACGATACGCCTGCCCTGAGCAGCGTGACGACCGGGCGCAGGACGAGGCTCTTCGTCGTGACCGGCGGGAACGGAGCGCCCGGCAAGTCGACGGTCGCCGTCAGCCTCGCGCACGCGTTCCAGACGAGCGGCAGCGTCGCCGTTCTGGACGCCGACCCTCAGGTACCGAACGCGCGGTTCTACATGGGTGCGCCCTCCTGGCACTACCTGACGCCTCTGACGGGCGAAGGACGGGCGTCGAGCATCCGACTCGAGTCGGGTCTGGTCTCGGTCGACTGCACCGGCACGCGTCGGGCCGACGAGATCATTGCCGCCGGTCGGCAGATCTACTTCGACATCGAGGGCGAACCGCGAGGCGCCGTGTCGTCAGTCGTCATCGACGTACCGAGCGACCGGCTCGAGTGGGTCGCGCCGGTCGTCGACCGCGTCGGGCTCTTCGTGGTCGTGGCGCGTCCCGGATGGGACGGTTTCGAGGAGGCCTTCGGCGTCCTCAAGCGGCTCTCGGGCGATCTCGGTGTTCGCTCGGCGGGTCTTATCGTGAATCACGTCTCCGACAACGACTACGCCGCGAAATTCTACGCGAAGATGCGGGCGGCGGCGGAGCGTCTGTTGTCCATGGAGATGCACTTCCTCGGCGGAATGGTTCGAGAGGAATCGCTGGCGAGCCAGCAGCGGGAGAGGGGCGCGGTGATCCGCAACAGACCGGACACCGTCTTCGCTCTGATGCTGCGGGAGGCGGCCTCCAAGGCGCTGGGTTCCGAGGAAGCCGGACACACCTCGTAGGCGCGAGCTCAGACAACACGAACGGAGCGACATCATGAGCAGACGGATCGAGAGACTCCATACCGTGGAGCCGGCAGAGCTCAGGCGGCTGGCCTGTGCCGCGGCGGAACAGATTCACGAGGGCGCCACGATCGTGGACGATGACGCGCAGGGACCGACCGGGATCGATCTCATCCTCGCCGGTGAGGATGGGAGTCCCGTGCTGATCGACATCGTCGGCGGCGACGCCAACGTCGTCCCGACCCGGTTGTACGAGCACCTCGACTGGATGGAAGCGAACGCGAGACTGTTCCAGCGCGCGTACGCCGGAAGCGGTCTCGTCCGGGTCGAGCACCCGCTGTTCGTGTTCGTGGCGTCGTCGTTCCCGGAGGCCGTCATGCGAGCGGTCTCTGCGGTCGAGGACGTCTCGGTGGAACTCGTTCGCGCCACGCCGTTCCTCGTCGATTCGAAGCCGGAACTGCTGCTCGAGCGCGTTGAGTACCACCCGCAGGCGACCACCACCCGCGCGGTGGCTCGCCGGGCGCAGGAGCTCGAGACTGAGAGCGGCTCGCCGTTCGAGACGAGGATCGAGTCCGAGGGCGTTCGCTCGCTCTTCTCGCTGTTCAAGTCCGGTGTCGACGGGCTGGACGGCCGGATCCAGGCGGTCGAGCACGCCGGCGGGGTCGTCTTCGAACTCGAGGGGCGCCGTCTGGCGGCAGTCGGTGTCTCACCCGGGAGCTTCACCGTCGCGACGGGCGACCCGTCGCTCAATCCGATCGTGGTGTCGGACCGTGTCTCGCTTGAGCGCGCGCTCAATGCGGTCATCTCGTTCTTCGTCAGAGAGGGGCAGGAGAGCGGGAACGGTGAGGACGCGGTCGCGGATGAGGCCGACCAGGAGCGGGACGAGCTGCGGCGGATCTGGGGTGACGGGATCACTGCGGACGAGCGGTAGGGGAGCGTCCGTGGAGGCCCTCAAGGCTCCAGGGCACAAAAAAAGGGCCCATTCGGGCCTTCATAATCTACAAGACGGTTTCCACCCCGGATTGCGCAGCACTTTCTCAACTTTTTCTGTTGCTCGTAATGTGTTGTGAGTCAAAGAGTTACAGGCGCACAGATGCGCTTGCTCTACGAAAGCAGCCCTCCGCCGCGCTCCGCATCCCGGAAGATGGCCCGGATCGCCGTCACTTCGGTCGACACCGTCCGTCGTGAGACCCCTATCGTCTCGGCGATCTCCTCCTGTGTGAACCCCTGGACCAGGGCGTAGAGGACCTGCTGCTGCCTCGGTGTGAGCAGGGCGATGGTCTCGTTCATCTCCATCGAGACGGCGAACGTCTCGTGGATGGCCTCGACAGGCGATTCCTTGATGACGGTCTGCCACTCCGGAGGAATCGAGCGAAGGACCTCTGGGTCGACGTCACCGAGTATGCCATAGGTGACGACCTGGCGTTCGAGGTCGCCATCGGGGCAATCGACCGCCGTGCGGGTCATGAAGTGAATCGCGCGCCACCGCGCTCCCGAGAGGTACCAGCTGCGGGTCCGACCCTCCGGCGCCTGCCAGATATGGATACGCATCTCCTGGGCGAGATCCTGCCGGAGCATATCGTCGGGGGTCAACCCGGTCGCGATCTTCGCGATATCACGCTCGAATTCCTGCCACTTGTCCATGACTCTGATTCTCTCATGTGCCCGATGGGCATGTCAAGGCGGCGGCGTGCCGTGCAAGCCGTGTCCCAGTGGCCTGTTGACACCATCTCTTCCGCACCTCTAGAATGTCGTTACAAGTTTCATGCCGCAAGTCCGTATGTGACACCGATGAGCAAGCCGACTCCTTCCAGGGCCGGGGAGGCGGAGAGGCATCTCACAGGCTCTTGCTGAGGAGGTTCGCATGAGACGCATGAGCAGACTCATCGCTCTCGTTCTGCTCGCGGCGTTCGCCACCGCGCTGTTCGCCGGCTGCGCCGTGCAGTCCGCCGGCACGACCGGTGTCGAAGATGACGGTCTGCCAGACGATCCACGGCTCATCCGCAACGAGCTCGAAGAGATCAACCTGGACATTGCGAATCACGAAGAAGCGCTCATGGCGCACAAGGTCGAGCAGCAGATCGAGGACGGCGCCGACATCCGCGACTCCATCCGTGAGCTGGAGATGGAGCTCTACAACCTCCAGGGGCGGAAGGCCGCGCTCGAGGAGCGCCTGGCAGAGCTCAAGGCGATGGGCAAGGCCTGAGCCGGGTCGGTCGGCGGCGGACGCTAGACGCGCGACGCCGGACGGCAGACTGCCGCGGTACTCCGGACAAGACATCTGAGCATCAACATCACGATGGAGGTATCCCCGTTGAACGAACGGCTTCGAGCATTGCTGATGCTCGTTCTCGTGTTTGCGTGCGCGACGCACGCGGCCGGGGCCGAGCCTGACATCGAACTCTGGTACGACGTGACGCTCGACGGGGTGTCGATGGGGTACTCGCGGGAGTGGGTCGAGACCGACGAGGCCGGCGATATCACCACCGGCGTCTACACCCGCATGCTCGTGATGCGCAACACCGACCTCATCAAGCTCGAGGTGAGCGAGCGTTGGACGGAGACGCCCGACGGGCGTCCCCTCGAGTACCATATGACGACACACACATCCGAGCGCGAGACGAAGGTCGATTTCGTTCTGCAGGGGGAGACGGCGAGACTCAGGCGGGCGATCGGTGACGACGCCACGATCGCGGACGTGCCCGTGCCCGTCGGACTCCTGTTCCCGGCCGCCGTGAAGCGGCTTCTCGTCGAGCGGGGCTCGGCGACGGGGACGAGCTACTCCTACCTCGGCTTCGACGCCGAGACCGAGGCGGTCGCGACCTACACGGTTACCGTCGACGGTGAGGAGACGCTCGAGCTGCTGGGGCAGAGCGTCGAGCTGACGCGATACACGGTCAACTGTGACGCGCGCGCCGGGCTCCCCGTGCACGAGTGGCGTGACGCGGATGGCTTGCTTTGGAAGTATGAGCTGCCGTCGGCCGGCATGACCCTGACGAGGACGACGAAGGAACTGGCGCAGGCCGAGAAGGAGGCGTTCGACCTCCTGACCGCGACGGCCGTCCCGACGAACATCACGCTCCGCGCTCCTTTCCGCGTCGATGACGCGCTGCTCGAACTCTGGCTCGACGACGGGTCCGCCATCGACGAGTTCCTCGTCGAGGACGCGCGGCAGACGATCGAAGGCCACACCGATCGAGGCGTGCTTCTTCGCGTGACACGCACGAAGCCCGATCCAGCCGGCATCGTCCGCTTCCCGATCCGCAGCACGCCGATGAAGGACTACATGGACGGGAACCCGCTCATGCAGACCTGGTACCCGAGAATCCTCGGCGTCGCGTCGCGGCAGGCGTGGGGAACCGACCAGAACACCTGGAAGGTCTCGAAGAACATCGAGAAGTGGGTCTTTGACGAGGTCGAGAAGAAGGGGTTCGGGACCGGGTTCGCATCGGCCACCGAGATCCTGGACTCCCGCGAGGGAGACTGCAGCGAGCACGCGGTCCTGATGGCCGCCATGATTCGCTCGCTGAGCATCCCGTCGAAGCTGGTCTCAGGCGTGACGCACTATCAGGGAGAGTTCCTCTACCACATGTGGGTGGAGGTCTGGACCGGAGATGGCTGGTACGCGCTCGACCCGACGATCGGAGATGGCAGCGTCGACGCGATGCACATCAAGTTCGGTGAGAGCTCCGCCAAGAGAGGAAACGTCTCCGACCTCGCGCTCGGAATACTGCGAGTGCTCGGGAGACTCAATGTCAGAATCGTCGAATACACCGAGGGCGGACAGACGGTTCGTCCGTGATCGGGGAGGGTGCATCATGAGAACAGGAGCGAGAGCGTCTCTCGTCGCGCTGGGCGTTCTTCTTGCTGTGCTTGCCGGGTGTTCCGGCGGGGAGCAGGAGGTCGAGTCCGACATCCCCGAGGGAGGGGAGCAGTCCGGCTCGGCGGTTGCTGATGATGGCAGGACGGCGCCGACATCCGGAGCGCGGTCGAGGGGCGTTGCCACGATCGAGGGGAAGGATGACGATGGACTCGAGCCGTTGGTCGTGCTGCAGGACATCGTCTACGATTGGCGCGTTGCGCCTGAGCGAGGCCTCCACGTGACGCTGGGCTTCATCAATCCGAACGACACATACGAACGCGCGCGAGGCTACGTGTTCATCGTCGCCAGCTCGCGGGAGTCGTCGGGCTCAGTCTACGGGGTCTACCCGTGGGACGCTGAGCTTGGCGAGGATGGTCTGGCCGCCGACTACACGGACGGGATGCATCTGCTGTATCGGCGCGACCAGGAGATCAGGGCGTCGATCCCGTACCGCAACGCGAGCGGCTACTATGATGTCCTGAGGATTCTCGTATACTCGGAGGACGGTGACGTATTGATCGACAACACCGTCGATCTCGAGGTCAGCGGCGAGGCAACCGGCCCCGTGAGGCCGCCGGTCGATCTGGCTCTGTAGCACTTGCACGGAGGAGCTATGTACCGCAAGGAACGCGTTGGACACAGCGAGAAGAAGAAGCCGCAGCTCTCGAAGAAGGAGAAGCGGCAGAAGAAGCGTGAGAAGAAGAATCAGAAGAAGACCGGACTGATCGAGTAGCGTCGGTTCGGCTCCGGACGCGCGGGGGCATCCGCGTGTGAGACGACAACAGAAACGGACCCTGCTCCGCAATGGGGCAGGGTCCGTCTTCGTTCGGTGCCCGTCTATCAGCGCTCGGCGGTCCAGGTGACCGTCAGGTCCTCGTCCGGGTAGAACTGCTCCTGGCTCATGTAGTGGACGATCGTGTCGCCGCGCGATTCGGTCCGGTCGGGTTCGAACGACAGCTCGACCCCATCGAGCATCGTCGGGATGCGGAACTCGAACTCCGCCAGTTCGATCGCGCGCTCCCATTGTCTCGTCGTCGTGACGATGTATACGGCGTGACGCTTCCGGATCCGCTGCACGTACTCGACCTTGAAGACCTTCTCCTCGTGTGGCTCGAAGGCGAGCGTGAGGAGGATGTCGGCGTCGCGGCGCACGAAGCCCTTCGTTCGATACCCGTCAGGCGTCTGGTCCCAGAGGCGCACGATGTGAGGTGGAGCGTGGTCGCGGTCAACGGGGAACGGATAGAGGATGCCCATTTCGGCGGAGGCGTCCGATTCGTTCCGGATGTGATAGACCCCGACGACCCGGGTGCTGCCGGGTGACGGTTCGACCGTCACGTACTCCTGCACGAAATGGATGAGCCGCTCAGTGGCGTTCGCCTCCGAGCGGCTCTCCTGCGTATCAGTCGTATCGCGCGTGTCTGCCGTGTCCTGTCCGCTGCACGACGCGAGCAGGATGGTGGCGCCGAGCGCGCACAAGAGGCGGAGGGTGGTGCGTCTTCGTGTCACGGGAGCCTCCCGGGCGTCCGTTCACGCGCCCCGACGTTCGTTGCACCCTAGATGTAGAGGAACGCCGCCAGTCTCGTCTCGGTCGTCAGCGAGAACGAACCGAAGTATGCGCCGAGCCCGGCTTCACCTTCGATGCTCAGATGCTTGTTGATGAAATACTCGGCTCCGAAGACGCCGATGACGCCGAAGGTCGTGTGGCTGTTGTCATCGTCGCCGCGCGTCGGGAGCTCGTAGCTCTCAGCGTCGGATGAGGAGTGTCCCAGGCGGAAACGCCCGCCCCAGTACGGCTGGAACTCGTCGTTCGAACCCTGGTAGAAGAGGGCTCCCGCGCCCAGCTCGAGATCCGACGATGAGTAGTCGTCCTCTGAGAAGGTCGCGAGTCCGAACTCGACCTCGAGTCCGAGACCGTCGCCCAGGCGGGTCTTCGCAAGCAGCGTACCGGAGCCGCTCGGAAGCAGCACGCCGCCGATGGCGAGTCCTTCCCCGTAGGTCTGAGCGGAGGCGAGGGCGGGAAGAAGGAGCAGTCCGACCAGCAGCAGAACGAAACAGCGAACCGACATGGTGTTCTCCTTTCTGGTTCGGGCCCAGGGGGCCGCGACCGTTATCCCGCAGTGAGTGCGGGTTCGCGAACCGCAGCATGCATACACGGTCCACACAGCGGGGCATCGTAGCACCACGGCTCGGAGACTGTCAAGCTATGCCACTCGCGCGAGGCGGCGATTGCCGCTTGACCGGAGGGGGGAAGAGTGTTACGTTTTCTTGGAGAAACTGCATGTCGTCGCGCCCCTCGAACCGGCGCGAATCCGGTCGCGGATGCTCCGCGCGCGCCTCAGCTGGTGGCGCCTCATCCGCGGCGATGCCGGACCGGGAAGATCCCGGAACCGGACAGAACAGAGAGGAGTCAGCATGCCGAACGCACAGGAAGTCGGAAGACGACTGAAGGAGGTCCGCAAGGAGCAGGGGATGACCCTCAAGCAGGTCGCCGTCGGCTCCGGTATGTCTCCAACGCACATCTCCGAGATCGAGCGCGGCAAGACGTCTCCGACCGTCGGCGCGCTCCACAAGATCGCGGGCGCCCTGGGGAAGGAGACCGCGTACTTCGTCGAGGACAAGCCTCTGCCGAAGGTCTCGGTCGTGAAGAAGGAAGACCGCGAGGACGTGTTCCTGCCGGGCATGGGTGACACCTTCATCAACGCCAAGGCGCTGACGCAGGGCATCCCCGCGGGGCGGATCTCGGTGAGTCTGGTTGAGCAGGACTCGGGCGGAGAGATGAAGCTCGAGCGGCACGAGGGCGAAGAGGCTCTCATCATGCTGCACGGTGAAGCAGTTGCCACGGTCGGGAGCGAAGAGTACAACGTGAGGAACGGCGACTGTCTGCACTACTCGGGGAGACTCGACTGCACCATCCGGTTCACGGGCAGCGGCAAGAACAAGGCGCTGTGGGTGAAGGTGCTCCCGGGCGCGATCCGGTGGTAGCACCATGAGCTGATCGACGTCACGCCCGGCACTGAAGGTGTGACGTTGGACGTGATACGAACGAAAGAGCGCGTCGACCTTCGGGTCGGCGCGCTTCTGCATGTGGGGCGTTCCGGGTGTGCCGGGTTCCGGGTGTGCCGGGTTCCACGTGTGTCGCTACAGCTCGGCTCCGAGCGAGAAGCGCATTGTGTTCTCGAGCTGACCGAACACGTAGGCCACATCGACGCGGAGCCGCATGGACCCGGCGTCGAGCGAGGCGCCCGCTCCGGCCGTGTACTCGTCGCTGTCGGCGGACGTGAGCACCTTGCGGTAGCCGCCGCGAAGGTCCGCGACATTCCAGAGCGAAAGCTCGATGCCCGCGAAGACGCGGTCCGGGTTGTCAAGCCGGAGCGACTTCTCGATGTCCACCTCCACCGCCACATGCCCGTGAGGGACCGCGCGGAGACCGACCGTCAGACCGGCCGGAACGTTCTCGGAGTAGCTCCCGCTTGCCGACGAATCCCAGGTCAGCGAGTTGAAGATGTCGCGTCCGCTCAGGCCGAGCGTCACGGCCTCGGTCAGCGGAACGAGCGCCCCGGCGTCGACGCCGAATCCGCTCGCGCTGCCCGTGACCTGCCCGTCGGTGCTCTCGTTGTTCCCGAACGAGGCGCGGCGCCCGCGTGCGGTCACGCCCAGACCGACCGACCTCCCGGCGAGCCACGGCGTCGCGATGATCTCGCGAGCCGCACCGATGAGGATCGTCGTCTCGGTGAGCACGTCGTCGCCCGAGTGGATGATGCCGGCTCCAAGCGTGATTCCGGAC
This sequence comes from bacterium, assembly GCA_029990205.1. GTDB lineage: Bacteria > Joyebacterota > Joyebacteria > Joyebacterales > Joyebacteraceae > JAPEKQ01. The sequence continues at coordinate 52,023 of JAPEKQ010000009.1, read as the reverse complement.
CCGAGCGTGTGGCTGGCCGACGCCGCGGTGTAGGGGACGAGTCCCATCTGCTCTCCGTGCGTGACGGAGAAGGCGGTCGGGCCGGACTCCGCCGCGCCCGTCGCGGGCGCGAGCCCGGCGGGGTTGTAGAAGACCGACTCCGGTCCGAGGTTCGCGGCGGCCACGGCGCCTCCGACGCCCATGGGGCGCGCGCCGAGACCGACGTCCACGAACGCGGCCGGGATGTCAGAGAGCTCCTGGGCGCCGGCCATAGCGAATGCGCCGGTCCCAGCGACCGCAGCGACGCAGAGAACGGCGGTCAGCGTGACCCGCACGAGTTCTCCTGTCCTCCGTATGTCGTTGCCTCTCCTCATTGCGCTTCCTCTACTTGACCAGCACGACGGTCGTCAGCGCGTCGGCGCTGTCCGTTGCGTCTTCGGCCAGGATCTCGACAACGTACCGTCCGTTGCGCGCGGTCTCGCCGTTCTCCGTCAGGCCGTCCCAGACGATCTCGGCGCGGCCCTTCGTCTGCGGCTCATTCGATGCGAGCTCGCGGACGAACTGCCCCGCCATCGTGTAGAGACGGACCGTGACGAACGGCGTCCGCGCCGCCTGTGACGACAGCTCGTAGGATATCGTGACCGGTCCCGACTCCGGTGAGAACGGGTTCGGTTCCACCCGGATGTCGGTGACGCCGAGCGCGCGTGACGCAGTGGCCGCCGCGAACTCCGTCAGCGACGAGATCGACGACTCGGCGGAGTCGGCGAACCGGTCCGCGTCCATCTCTTCCCACTTGAGCATCGACTTGTCCCAGCGGACCATCAGCGCGTCGTCGCTCGGGAGGGGGAGCGTGAGGACCGGCAGCTGCCCGGTCTGGAACTCGACCCCGTGCGGCTTGAGATGGTAGTCCGCTCCCACGATCGACAGATCGCGGGTGCACCGCTTCGCGTCCGGGAGCTCATCGTGAGAGAGCTCGATCATCTTCGTCTCGGACACCGAGCCCGGCTGGAAGGCGATGGTCATGCCGGTCGAATCGGCGAACACGGCCGAGGTCGTCGGGCCGACCGTGGCGTAGACGGTGCCCTCGAGCCGGCCGATGAGTCCCGTCAGCGTGTCCTGCGCACCGATGGTGACCTCGCCTATGTAGTCGCTGCTGATGGTGAAGCTTCCGTTCCCGCGCGCGATCTGTCCGGCTTCCGCCGGGGAGATCCACCACGCGAGTCCCGTCTCCACGAGCTGTCCGCCGTCCGACACGGCGCTCGCGGCGAACGTGACATCGCTGCCGGCTTCGATCTGCGCGTCGCCGGAGACCTCGACGTGGTCCAGTACGGCCGTCTCGATCTCGAAGCTCAGCCCCGAGACGAGTTCGCCCTCGCCGAGCGCCAGGGTCATCTGCGCCGGCGTGGTGACACATCCGAGTTCGCTGGCGGACACCACGTAGGAGCCGGGTCTGAGGTCGACGATCTCGAAAGAGCCCGCCGCGTCCGGCACCGCGACTCTCGTGTCGCCTGCGAACGACGTGCTCGTCGCCGCTATCTCGATCTCCTCGAGCGGGATGCTCTCACCGAGGACGGTGAGGCTGCCCGTGATGCGCGCGAAGTTGCGGTCGAGCGACATCGAGAGCGGAGTGCTGCCGCACGGTACCGAGCCTGAGATGGTCGGTACGTATCCGTACCGCGACGCGGAAACATCGTAGAGCCCCGTCGGGACCAGGCCGTCGATGACGAACGTTCCGTCGACTGCCGTCATGGCGGAGCCGAAGTGTCCGTCGCCGTCGTCGGCCTCGATCGTCGCGCCGTCAAGCGGATCACCCGATACCGCGTCGGTGAGGACGCCTTCGATCGTGCCGTTCGCGGGCATCATCATGAACGCGACACCCGTGGTGCCGCTGCCCACGCCGGCAATCGGATTGTCGGTGATGTGGTAGTAGCCGGAGCGAGACGCATGGACGTCGTAGGCCGACGTCGGATCGAGCCCGGTAAGGGCGAAGAACCCGTCACCGTCCGTTGTCGCGGACGACGCGATCTCGTCGTCGATCTTCGCGCGGACGGACACCGAAGGGACGGGTGTCGTGCCGTCGTCCAGCGTGACCGTTCCGGATATCGTCCCGTCGAGCGGGAAGAGCATCGGCATCAGCGTTTCGATGCCGTGCTCGGCAAGGTCCGACTCGAAGACCGCATCCCGGTACCCCGCGTGCGAGATCCTCGTCTGCACGAGACCGGGCGCGACCGTGTCCAGGAGGAAGCTTCCGTCGGCCGGAGTGACCGCCGATACGCCGCCGCCGGGACAGATCGTCGTGATGAGGGCTCCGCCGATCGGCGTGCCCGTCAGGGTGTCGGTGACCGTTCCCGCGAGTCTGGCGAAGACCGGGGAGAGTGCGAAGTGCTCGATGGTCATCTCGCCGGATACGGAGATGACGTCATTCGCATACGCGTCGCCGTAGCCGGACGCCGTGACGGTCAGGTCGTAGAGACCGTCGTCGAGCCAGAGGGCGTAGACGCCGTTGCCGTCGGTTCGGGCCTCGGCCGTCTCGCCCCAGTCGGCCACGACTCGCGCGTCCGCGATGGCTTCATCGTTCGACGTGACCCGGCCAGTGATGAGACCGTCGCGAACGGGGAGGACCACCGGGAGGACGACCGTCTCGCCGCTCGCGAGCGGCCCGACGTCGAATTCGGCGTCGCGGTGCTTCTCGGCGATGACGGTGACGCGGTAGGTCACGTCCGGCGCCACGTAGGCCCGGTAGCCGCCGGCGGCGTCGGTCCGTGTCCGAATGGCCGGTGCTTCCTCACCGATCGATACCAACACATCGGCGCGGTTCACCGTCCCGCGCGAGTCGGTGACCCAGCCGCGGATCAGCGCGCGCGATGCTGCCAGCTCGAGGTCGATCCCGCCGGCCGTCTGGCCTGGTGAGAGCACCAGTTCGGTCGACGCGACGGGTGCGAACCCCGGCTTCTCTGGCGTGAGCGTCCAGTCGCCCGCCTCGAGAAGGAGTTCGTAGCCGCCGTCCGCGTCGGCAATCACCGCGAGCGTGATGCCGTCGGACACCGCCGTGATCTTGGCGAACGGAACCGGAACGCCGCCCGCGTGAACCGTCCCAAGCGCCGTACACGCGCCATGCGAGATCCGCAGCTCCAGGCCGTCTAGTGTCTGGTCGAACGTGGTCGCGACGACCTGCGGTCGGCCCGCGAAGTACCCCTCCTTGACGGCGGAGATCTCCTGCAGTCCCGTTCGGGCGGACAGCTCGAAGCGCCCGTCGCCGTCGGTGAGGCACTCGGCGTCGCCGTTGGTGACGGTCACCGCGGGGACGCCCGCGCCGTCGGCGACGACGTGTCCCGCGATGGTGCTCGACCGCGGCGTGATGTCGAGGACGACGCCCGTGAAGGACTCGCCCGACTCGACGCTGATCTGGATCCCGTCCGAGGTTGTGAAGCCATCGTGCCGCGCGCGGAGCACGTACGTTCCCGGAGGCGGCAGGAGGAGGAACTCACCGAAGCAGTTCGTGACCGCGTCAATGACGTCGCCCGCGGCGGGAGCGGCAACGACGACGGCACCCTCGACATCGACTCCGCCGTTGGTGACACGACCCATGATGGCCGAGTCGACAGGGAGGAGCTGGATTGGCGGGTCGACGACCGCGGTCTCACCGGGGTTGAGGATGACATCTCTCGACGTGCTCTCCCGGTATCCCGCCTTGACCGCCGTGATCGACCATTCGGCCGGCGCGAGCTCGAGCTCGAAGTGTCCGGCGCAGTTCGTCGTCGCGAAATACTCGCCGAGTTCCGTGTGTCCCGCACGCACGGTCGCGCCGATGATCGGCTGTCCGTCCGTATTGAGCACGTCGCCCCGGATGGAGCCGGGCGAGCCGACCAATACGAGCGGGTCCGGAAGCTCGCCGTACTCGTTGCCCGCGAGCGCGATGTTCTGGGGAGCGGACGGCGCGTACCCATAGCGCTCCGCCACGACCGACCACTCGCCGGCCGTCACCTGGAGCGCGAAGTATCCGTCGATGTCCGTCTCGATGTCGCACGCCGTTCCGTTCCCGCTTGCCGTGACGACCGCCGCGAACACGGGGTTGCTGCTCTCGTCGATGACGCGACCCCGAATGCGGGCCGGAGCCCGACGCATCGTGATCGGAGCGTATCGCGTCTGGTTCGCGAAGACCGTGTACACGGCCGTGGTGTCGATGTGGTCTTCCTTCGTGGCGTGGAAGGCATACCGGCCGGGGAGGAGGTCCTTGTTGAAGCTGCCGCCCTCGTTGGTGATCACGGGGAGCACGTTGACACCGCCGTCAACGTACTCGATGTCCACGAAGACGCGCGGGAGCGGTTCACCGTCGGTGCGGTAGGTCCTGATCTGCGCCGTGCCGGTCTCGGTGACGTAATCGAACCGCCTGAGTTCCGACGCGGCTCCGCGCCCGAGATCGTCGAGCGCGACGACGCGCCACGTGTAGTCGCCGGTGATGAGGATGGCGCCCAGCCTGACGTCAGCGGAGGGAGTCGGCGTCGAGCCGTCCCACACGGGGTAGCTCGCGTCGTTGCCCGCGAGGTCACGCGTCTCGTAGATGTAGACGTGGTAGGAGACGGCGCCGTCGACCGCGCTCCACTCGAAATCGACAAGGTCATCGGTGAGTGTGACGCCCCCCGGCGGCCACGCGAGTTCCGGCGTCTCGAGGTCGGTCGGCACGTCGGTCGTGAACCCGGCGAGTCCGGCTCCGGTGACCGAGGTCAGAAGCGGGTCGTTCCCGTAGCAGTTGAAGATGAGCCAGTTGTATGTGAACCCATCCATGAGGGGCGGGCTCGAGCCGTTCGTGTCCACGAAGTAGCCGGACGGGTCGGTCGACCCGTACTGGATCGACGTCGCGTTGGTCAGCGCCTGCCAGATGAGGTTCGCGCCCGATACCGTGAGCTCTCCCTCGATCTCCTCGATGTCGATCTCCTGATCAGAGACCGCCACGTAGTAGTACGGGACGTTGTCGACCGGATCCCACTCGAGGATCGTCGTCGTCTCGGTCACGACCGAGCCGTTCGGTGGGCCGGTCGGTGTCGCGAAGATGGGGGACTCGACGATCAGACGGAACTCGTTGGAGAACTCGCCCGTTGTGGTGCCCGAGAGGGCGCAGTACCAGATGCCCGGCGCGAGGAACTCGAGATACGGTACGAACGAGAGCGACCCGGTTCCGATCGCGCTGGTCGGCTGCGTGTAGACCCCGGGCGAGCGTCCGCACACAAGCTGGCACTCGACGTTCTCAGCCCATGTGACCGTCACCGTGTCGTTGAGAGCCACGAGACTCTGCGGGTAGTCAAGCAGTGTGATGTCCGCGTGCGCGATCTCGCTGGCGATCAGCACGACTCCCACGATGATGACGGCGGCGAGCACGACGCGGACCGCCACACTGGTGTGTGCGGGAGCGGTTGGGCGTGCCCCCGAACGTCTGGCGACCGCGCGGATCTCCGCGAGGGTCCTGGCGCCACCCGACCAGCTGTCGTGCGTGTGCAGCATCGTGTCTCCTAGAATTCGTATCCGACGGAGATGCGCATCACCTGAAGCGGCAGCGCGAGCAGCAGCGTGTCGACGCGGAAGCCGCCGCCGACCTCAAACCCGAGCCCCATGTTCGCCATCGGGATCATGATGGAGCTGTTCTCGCCTTCCTCGGCCGACTCACCGGTGAGTTCGGCCATCACAACGCCGCCGCCCAGGCGGAAGCCGCCGAGCGTCAGCTGGAGTCCGGCGCCGGTTCCGAGGTGAATGCCCTCTTCGTAGTCTTCGTATGCGAACCCGAGGTCCGAGTCGTACTGCCTGATCTCGACCGTCGTCAGGATCCGACCGGTCTCGAAGGTGGCCGCCGCCGCGGCATACGACGGCAACCGGAGCTCGATCGGCGAATCGGACACCGTCACCTCGCGCTCGGTGAGCGTTGGCTGCGACGCGGAGATCTCACCGGCGTCGAACCCGTCGTCGCTCATCGCGGGGAGATTGTGCGTGACCGTCGTCAGCGAGCCGTCGAGCGTCAGCGGCGGAACCTGCGTGTAGCAGACGTCGAGCGTGAGCCAGTCCGTCGCGCGCCAGGACGCGCCGGCGGTCCATCCGATCGCCGTGCCTGCGAAGTCGCCGTCGACCGACTGGTCGAGGCTGTTCATCCACGGGTCCGATGGATCATTGAACGCGTACTCCGTGCCGCCGTAGTTGATGATGCCGTCTCCGAGCGCGACCCCCGAGACCGACGCCTCCGCGCGGTAGCTCGATACGGAAGCGCCGAACCCGACGCCGGGGAGCGCTTCAACACCGAAGGCGACCGTGGTCCGGTCGACCCGGGTCGACAGGTCCGCGGCGGCCTCCAGCGTGGCGCGAACGTCGACGTCGACCTCTCCGCCACCCTCCTCGCCCTTGACCGTTTCTCCGAACGCTTCGATGCCGGTGTCGGCGAAGCTCAGACCGAGAGAGAGCGGCTCCTCGACGGCTCCGCCGATGACGGCGGGGCCGAGACGGACCGCGAACGCTCCCGAGATGACGCCCGACCGCTGCCCGGCGCGCGCGTCGACCGTCGGGTAGACGGGCACGAGGTCTGGATGCGCGATCGATTCGAGCGCGTCGTCAAGCGCGCTGTTCGCGCGGCTCTGCATGTCGATGATGTCCGAGGCCGAAGCGCTGAGCGGGGGGAGGACGTCGAGCAGCATGGCGCTCTGTCCGAGGAAGGCCAGCCCGGCAGGATTGCCGCAGACGGACCCCACACCGGCGTTCATCGTGCTGACGGCGGTACCGAGACCGTCCGGTCTGCTCCCGGCTCCATAGAGGAACCCGAGCGACAGCTCCGTGGTGCTGGTCAGGCTTCCGCCCTCGAACACCTGGAGCGCCTCGGTGTCGCCGTCGGCGATGGCGCCCGTGCAGGATACGGCCAGGATTGCACAAGTGAGTGCGATCGCGGCATGCATCCGTGACATCGTGTGTGTCCTTTCAGCCTAAGTCGCGGTGGTGCAGATGGTTGCGGCGGGCACCCCCGTACCCTTTGTAACGCCGCGCAACAGTCCTTTCCGACTTGCAGATGTTGTGCCATGTTGTCACACAAAGTGTCAGGGAGGGTCGCGCGTCAGTTGACACCCGAGAACGGCTACTGCTAGGCTCCGGGCCTCGCACCCGGAAGGAGGCGGAGGACGTGACGACCGACAGGCAGGGAAAAGGGCTGCTGCGCGGATTCGCGAACATCGGAGTGGGGACCATGGTGTCCCGACTCTCCGGGTTCGCCCGCGAGGTCGTGACGGCCGCGCTCTTCGGCGCGGGGACGGAGATGGATATCTTCGTTGCCGCGTTCACGATCCCGAACCTGCTCTGCCGCGTGCTTGGCGAGAGTTCGGTCGAGGCCGGGTTCATGCCGCTGTTCAAGGGGACGCACGCCGCCGGCGAGAAGGCGCGCGCGTGGAGGCTTGCCGGGCGGACGGTGAACTGGCTGGCCATCGCGCTCGGTCTGCTGGTCGTGGTCGGTATCGCGGCGTCGCCGCTTCTGGTCGAACTCGTCGCTCACGGCTTCGAGGGCGACGTCGCCGAGGCGACCGTTCAGATGACGCGGCTGATGTTCCCCTTCGGGGTTGCCATCGGTCTCGCGGCGCTGATGGGCGCGATCCTTCTCGCGTTCGGACGGTTCCGCGTCTACAGCCTCGCCCCCGTGATGCTCAACATCGGCATCATCGGATCCGTGCTCGCGCTCAACGGCAGGATCGGGTACGTCAGCCTCGGCGTCGGTGTTCTCGCGGGCGGTCTGCTCCAGTTCCTCGTCCAGGTCCCGTTCGCCCGCGCGCTCGCCAGACGGGACGGAGAGCGGCTCTTCCGCGCCGACCTCGCGCCGCGCGACAAGGACGTTCGCCGCGTCGCGGGGCTCACCGTTCCGGTGATCGCCGCGTCGATCGTCCAGCGTCTTGGTGTCATCGTCGACCGCACGATCGCGTCGTTCCTCGTGCCGGGGAGCATCTCGTCGCTCTACTACTCGTTCCGGCTCGTCCATCTTCCGTACGCGATCCTCGCACTGTCGGCCGGACGCTCCGCGGCTCCCGTTCTGGCGGAGACGCATGCGGTCGGCGACCATGACGGGTTCTCGCGCGCGCTCGTGACGGGCATCCGCATGAACGTGACATTCCTCGCGCCCGTCATTGTGCTGGCGGTCGCCTTCGCGCGTCCGGTCGTGGGTCTGGTCTACCAGCGCGGAGCGTTCGACGAGACGGACCTCGCGATGACCTCGTCGGCGTTCGCCATGTACTCGCTCGGTCTCATCGGGATGGGACTGACGTTCCTGCTCGTTCGCGCGTTCGCCGCGCGGCTTGACACGAGGACGCCGGTCCGTGTGTCGATCGTTGCGTTCTTCCTCAACGCCGGGCTCAATCTGCTGCTCGTTCGGACGCCGCTTGCGCACGCCGGACTCGCGCTCGCCAGCTCGATCGCCTTCGCCGTGCACGCCGCGGCCCTCTACATCATCCTCAACAGGGCCCTCGCCAGGGAAGGCTCCGCGGTGGCGCCCTCGGAGCTCGTGTCGCTTACCTGGCGCGTGCTCGTCTCGTGCGCCGCGCTCGCCCTCGTGCTCGTCCCGCTGGACAGGTGGCTTGGCATGCGTCTTGCTGAGAGTACCCCAGTGTATAGGGCCATTCGCATCGCGGTTGCAGGTGGTGCGGGTGGCGTCGCGTACCTGTTCACTTCGGGTCTGCTGGGGCTGCACGCGCTCATGGGGCGTCTCTTCACAGGGAGGAGAGGCTCGGGCGCATAGGAGGGCATGTGGGAGCCCGCGTCCTCGTCACGGAACCCATCTCGATCGAGGGACTGAGAACGCTCGCGGCGTCGCTGGATGTCGTGGAGTCGTTCGACATCGAGCGTGAGGAACTGCTGTCGATCATCGGCGAGTTCGACGCGCTCATCATCCGCAGTCTCACGTCGGTCGACCGCGAGCTCCTCGAGCGCGCGGAGAGACTGCGTGTCGTCGGTCGCGCCGGCGTCGGCGTCGACAACATCGACATCACCTTCGCCACGTCGCGCGGGGTGATGGTCGTCAACGCCCCGGAGTCGAACGTCATCTCGGCGGCCGAGCACACGATGGCGTTCATGCTCGCGCTGACCCGGAATCTCCCCGCGGCGGATCGCGATCTCAAGCACGGCGTCTGGCCCGAGGCCAAGTCACGAGGCGTCGAGCTTCTCGGCAAGACGCTCGGGATCGTGGGGCTCGGTCGCGTCGGGTCCGCCGTCGCGGTTCGCGCCGCGTCGTTCGGCATGCGCGTCATCGCGTGCGACCCGTACATCTCCGAGGAACGCTTCCGCAACTTCGGCGTTGAGAGGATGCCCGATCTCGACACGCTCATGGCGGCGTCCGACTACGTCTCCGTTCACACGCCGAAGACCGAAGAGACGTGTGACATGATCGGAGAGCGCGAACTCTCTCTGGCGCCGGACGGCGTCCGGATCATCAACTGCGCCAGGGGCGGCATCGTCAACGAGGCCGCGCTTGTCGACGCGCTGGCCGACGGGAAGGTGGCGGCGGCAGGAATCGACGTCTTCGAGGGCGAGCCCGTGACGGACCACCCTCTGTTCTCGTTCGAGCAGGTGCTCGTCACGCCGCATCTCGGCGGGTCGACGGAAGAGGCGCAGTCGCGGGTCGGACAGACCGTGGCCGAGCAGGTCGTCGAGGCGCTGGCGGGGCTGCTGCCCAGATACGCGCTCAACATGCCGGTCGCCGACGCGGAGACGCTCGCGAGCGTGGCGCCGTTCATGCCGCTCTCCGAGACGCTTGGCCGCGCATACACCCAGCTCTTCGGGGTGCCGACCGCGGGAGTGGAAATCCGATGCAGCGGCGAGGTGACCCGCTACAGAACGGAGCTTCTCACGCTGGCGTTCCTCAAGGGGCTTCTCTCGTCCGTCGAGGGCGACGAAGTTACGTTGGTCAACGGCCGGCATCTTGCACGGGAGCGCGGCATCGAAATCATCGAGGCACGGTCGACGGACGCGGGCAACTTCACGAGCCTGGTCACCGTGAGCGGGAGCAACGGATCGCGAGGAAGCCTGTCGGCGACGCTCATGGCGCCGCACGGTATCCGGATCACCGAGATCGGCGGATTCGAGGTCGATCTGATGCCTGCGGGGGGCGCGCTCGTCTGCTGGTTCGATGGCGAGGCGGTCGACCGGCCGGGGATCGTCGGTGGGGTCGGCACCATGCTCGGCGACGCGGGTGTCAACATCAACCGGATGGAGGTGGGCCGCGAGGTCATCGATGGCCGAGCGATCATGCTCATCTCGCCGAGCGGAGATGTTCCGCAGAGCGCCGTCGAGCTGCTCAAGGGACACCCGGGCGTGCTGGAGGTCAGGCTTCTCAGAAGCGACCGCGACTGAGCGAACGAACGAAACCGAGAGAACGAACGAAACCGAGAGAACAGACGAGACCGAGAGAACAGACGAACCACATTGCAGTTGACTGGAGGCAACCATGGATCCCGTGAAGATATTCCTTCCTGAGAAGGACATGCCAAGAGCGTGGTACAACGCGCTGCCGGATCTCCCGAAGCCGTTGGACCCGCCGCTTCACCCTCAGACGCGCGAGCCGCTGGGTCCGGACGACCTGCTGCCGCTCTTCCCGATGGACCTCATCCTTCAGGAGATGTCGCCCGACCGGTGGATCGACATCCCGGAGGAGGTGCTCGACATCTACTCCCTCTGGAGACCGTCGCCGCTCATCCGCGCGCGTCAGCTGGAGAAGCACCTCGGAACCCCCGCGAAGATCTACTTCAAGAACGAGGGTGTGAGCCCTCCCGGGAGCCACAAGCCGAACACGGCCGTCGCGCAGGCCTACTACAACAAGAAGGCCGGCGTGAAGAGACTTGCCACCGAGACCGGCGCCGGACAGTGGGGGAGCGCGCTCTCTTTCGGCTGCAAGCTGTTCGGGATCGAGTGCACGGTCTACATGGTCAAGGTGAGCTACGAGCAGAAGCCCTACCGTCGTTCCATGATGCAGGTCTGGGGCGGCAGCGTTCAGCCGAGCCCGAGCGACCGGACCGAGGTCGGCCGGAAGATCCTCGAGAAGGATCCCGATTGTCCTGGCTCCCTCGGCATCGCCATCAGCGAGGCCGTCTTCGACGCCGCGACGCACGAAGACACGAAGTACGCTCTCGGGAGCGTCCTCAACCACGTCGTGCTCCATCAGACCGTGATCGGTCTCGAGACGAAGAAGCAGCTGGAGATGGTCGGCGACGAGGCCGACATCGTGATCGGCTGTGTCGGTGGCGGGAGCAACTTCATGGGGATGGCACTTCCGTACCTCCGCGAGAAGGCGGACGGCAGGGACGTCCGACTGGTGGCGGCGGAGCCGAAGGCGTGCCCGACGATGACCAAGGGCATGTTCGCCTACGACTTCGGTGACTCCGTTGGAATGGCGCCGCTGATGCGGATGTACACGCTCGGTCACTCGTTCGTCCCGCCGAAGATCCACGCGGGCGGGCTGCGATACCACGGTGATTCCCCGATCCTCAGCCAGCTCGTCCACGAGGGAGTCGTCGAACCTGTCGCGTTCGCGCAGAACGGCGTCTTCGAGGCGGCGCTGACGTTCGCCGGGACCGAGGGCATCATCCCCGCGCCGGAAACGTCGCACGCGGTGAAGGCCGCCATCGATGAGGCCGTCAGGTGCAGGGAAGAGGGCGTCGAGAAGACCATCGTCGTCGCGTTCTCCGGGCACGGTCACTTCGACATGGCTGCCTACGAGGCGTATCTTTCTGGTAGTCTTGTAGACTACGAGATGAGCGACGAGACCATCGCCAAGGCGCTGGCCGACGCGGGCATCAGCGGCGAGGAGTAGGCGCCACAGAACCTTCGGAATTCTGAATCGCGCGTGCAGAGGAGGTCTGAATGTCTTCTGTCCTTGTGACAGGTGGAGCTGGATACATCGGGAGCGTCACGGTCGAGCGGCTGGTCGGCGCGGGGCATAGCGTCGTCGTCCTCGACAACCTGTCGAAGGGACACCGCGCGGCGATGCACGAGGGCGTGCCGCTGGTGGTGGGGGAGATCGGCGACCGCGAGCTGGTGGCGAAGACGCTCACCGAGCACAAGGTCGAGGCCGTCATCCACTTTGCGGCGATGAGCCTGGTCGGCGAGTCGATGGAGAAGCCGGGCGACTACTATCAGAACAACGTCGTCTCCGGCATCCGGCTGCTCGAGGGAATGCACGCGGCCGGAGTCGACCGGATCGTGTTCTCGAGCTCGGCCGGAGTCTACGGCGAGCCGGAGTCCGTCCCGATCTCGGAGACGAACCGGACCGCGCCCGTCAACGTCTATGGCGATACGAAGCTCATCTTCGAGCGGGTTCTTGCGTGGGAGGCCGAGCGCACCGGGCTCAAGCACATCTCGTTGCGGTACTTCAATGCCGCCGGAGCGTCGGGGCGCTACGGCGAGGACCATCGCCCCGAGTCGCATCTTATCCCGATCGCGCTCCAGGTCGTGGCGGGAAGACGTCCGGAGCTGACGGTCTTCGGAGACGACTACGAGACACCGGACGGGACGTGCATCCGAGACTATATCGATGTGCGTGATCTCTCCGATGCGCATATCCTCGCGCTCGACGCGCTCGAGAAGGGTCGCTCCGGGATCTACAACCTCGGCAACGGGGAGGGGTGGAGTGTCCTGAACGTCATCGACTCGGTCGAGCGAGTGACCGGACGCGTCGTGGAACGCAAGATGGGGGCGAGGAGGGCGGGAGATCCAGCCCGGCTCGTCGCCTCGTCGTCGCTGGCCATCAGGGAGCTCGGGTGGAAGCCCGAGCACCCGGAGCTCGACGACATGATCGAGGCCGCGTGGGCCTGGATGATGGAGCACCCGGGCGGCTATACGGAGTAGCGGTCCGCTCAGGGAGTGCTTGGGTTCTACAGGTCCCTTGTCGCTTGACTTGACCCGGGGGCGTTGCTAGAATACCTCTCTGTTGCACATGTGGCGCCCTAGCTCAGTTGGTAGAGCAACGGATTGAAAATCCGTGTGTCCCCAGTTCAATTCTGGGGGGCGCCACCACTGGAATACCGAGGCGCGTCGAAGCCGTCGCGCCTCTCTCGACAAGAGCTGGTGTAGCTCAGCTGGTAGAGCAACGCACTCGTAATGCGTAGGTCAGCGGTTCGAATCCGCTCACCAGCTCCAGTCGCAAGGAAGGCCCGGTGCTCTGCACCGGGTCTTTCTGTGTCAGGTGGCGGGGGCGCGGCCCCCCCGGCACGGGGCGTCGGGAGACGCTGGACACAATGTGAGACCTGAGCCGCTACGGTGCATCGTAAGAAACGGGTGGATAGTGCCCGGATCCCTGCGGAAACGGGCCGTGGGGCGGGGGATTCGGCCGGGCCAAGAATTGACATATGAGGCCGATTGTGGTATTATCGTGGGGTGGCAGTTCACATGTGGAGTGCCCATGGGGGCGCTCCGAAGGCACATCTCTATTGTCTGACGCAGGCATGTCACGTTCTTGCGTCATTGACAGGAGGACTGAGATGAAGAGATTCGTGATGATCGCACTGGCCACGGCCATGCTGCTCACCATCGCGTCGACGGCCATGGGTGCTGTCGGCTGGTGTGGCAACATCTGGCCGAACAACGGCGTCTCCTACACGTCGGCCGAGAACATCGATACCTACGTCCAGATCTGGAAGGATGGCTGCACGGGTGAGACGAACGGTCCGTGTGCTGACCTCGAGGCTTACCTCTACTACCGGTGCGTGGGCGACGTGGACTTCATCGAAGTCCCGATGACCTTCAACGGCTTCGTTGGCAACAACGACGAGTTCACCGGCCAGATCCCTGCCGGTCACGGCTGCGCCGAGGTTGAGTACTACATCAAGGTCGTCGATACGACCGACATGGCCGAGTGCTACGGTCAGGACCAGGCTGGCAACGACCCGAACTTCATCCTCCCGATCACCGCGGTGCTCGGACAGGACGTGACGGTCACCTTCCACCTCTGCCTGACGGGCGACGTTGAGACCTCCGGTGAGGTCTGCGTGGTCGGCGCCGGCGACGAGCTCGACAACTGGGGCTACGGCATCCCGATGCTGTTCAGCTGCGAGACCGTCAGTCCGAAGCTCTACCAGGTCGACGTTACCTTCCTGGCCGGTTCGAACCCGTACCGCGAGTACAAGTACAAGAAGGACGACTGCGCGACGTGGGAGAGCTCCGGCAACCACGGTCTGACGATCGACGACTCCATGCCGACCATGGATCTGGCGATCGACGGTTGGGAGTGGACCACTCCGGACTGCCCGGACTGCTCGAGCCCGGTCGACGAGACGACATGGGGTACCATCAAGGCTATCTACAGGTAGTCGGGGTCCCATCGTTTCAGGGATAGGCACCACGTAGTTTCCCCGGGCCCCGGCGACGCAGTTCGTCGGGGCCCGGTCTCACACAGAAGTAGAGCACGTCGCACGCGGCGAACGGGGCTCCCGTGGACATCCATGGGCAGGCAACCGGCAAGAGGAATCCCTCGCCGATGCGAGAGCATTTGCTGATGCGAGTTCCCTCGCTTCGGCGAGAAGGGGGAGAGAGATGAGAACACTTGCAGCTATCGCGACCCTGCTGATGGTCGCCACGTCGGCGTTCGCAGCGCCGAGCATCGTTGGTGACTTCCAGGCGTGGGACCCGGCGGATCCGGGGACCGAGCTGACGCTCGACGGGAACGGGATCTACGTCTACACGCATTCGTTCCTCGCCGGCTCGTACGTCTACAAGGCCGTCGACGGTGATGCGTGGGGTCTGGACTTCCCCGGCAACAACCAGCCGATCACGCTGGCTGCCGACGATGACGTGACGTTCTACGTCAATCTTGGCGCGACGGTCGGTGTGAAGGAAGGCGACGAGTACGTCTTCGACAGCCTGCACCCGCCCATCGTCTGCGGCAGTCTTCAGAGCGAACTCGGTGGTATCGACTGGGACCAGACCGACATGGTCACCACGGTGATGGAGGACGGCGACGCGGACGGCATCTGGGAGTTCTCGTCGGTCATTCCGGCTGGAAGCTACGAGTTCAAGATCGTCCTCAACAACAACTGGGATCAGAACACGCCGCCGGGTGGCGCCAACCTCGTCTTCGTCTCCGACGGTCTGACGCCGGTCGTCTTCACGTATGACATGTCGAACAACACGACCACGGTGCAGACCAGCGCGCCGCCGGCCGTGATCGACGTGCGCATCGATGGCGACGGCACGGACGCCGCCTCGTATCTCGTCCAGTTCTCCGAGGATATGGACCAGACGACGGCCGAGACCGCCTCGAACTACACCGTGACGGGTGGTGCTGTCGTGACGAGCGCCGTGCAGGACGCGGACGCGAGCCTCGTGCACCTCACCGTGAGCCCGGCTCTCACCGAGGGCTACGATTACCAGGTCACGGTGACGGGTGTGACGAGCGTCGGCGGGACGCCGGTCGATCCGAGCAGCAACTCCGACTGCTTCTACATCCACCTGGTCACGCTCGAGCTGAACATGCATCTCTACATCGACGCCAACGGCATCCCGACGTCGGTTCACGTCCAGGGTGATACGCACCCGTTCACGTGGGACCAGTGCGCCGGTGCTGAGACGTTCGACGCCGATGCCGATTCGACCTACTCGGTCGACCAGTACTTCACGATGGGCTACACGTGCGGCGCCGCCGCCGAGTCGCTCGAGGCGAAGTACAAGTACGTCGTCGACTGTGCCACGTGGGAGGGCGACTACGACTTCGGTCACTACGTCACGCTCGACCCGAACTCGGCCAGCCAGACGCAGAACGTGTGGTGGAACGATGTCGCGCCGTCCGACAACATCTCGTGCGACGTCGGTGTCCGCTTCCAGGTCACCGAGCTTCCGGACACGTTCGACATCCTCACCGACGTGGTCGAGGTCTACGGCACGTCCGCCCCGCTGGACTGGGTGGTCGGCACCGCGCTCTTCGACGACGGCACGAACGGCGACCTGACCGCGGGCGACGGAACCTACTCCGTCCTCCTGACGTTCCCGACCGGGACCTACAGGTTCCTCGAGTACAAGTACGCCATCAACGGCGTCTTCGAGTGCGATACGTACCCGAACAGAGCGCTCGAGCTTGACGACGTCGACGGCTGCATGGGCTCGCGCGTCGGTCCGATGGAGCTCATGGAACTCTGGGACTGGTGTGACACCGTCACGACGGTGCCTGAGACGCAGCTGATCCAGGAGCGCTCGTGGGGCGTCATCAAGTCGATGTACAGGTAGACAGATAGTCTCGCCCGGTGTCCGGCCGGCGTCACGGTGGACGCGGGACGAGAGACAGACTTTGGTGTGACGAGACCCGTCCCTACGACACCTTGCGCTGCACGCACGGAGTCTCACGCGCCAAGATCGGGGCCGGGGGGAGCATGAGCTTCACCCGGCCCTTCTGTATGGTTGACAGCGGGCCCCGCGTGTCATAGCGTGGGCGAGTTTTGTGAACCGATTGATGCTTCAACCACCTGGTGGCGGCACGTGTCAGATGAAGTGACCAAGAAGGCGGGGGAGCCCACGGCCAACAACACCGCGAGGCTCGTAGAACGACTCAAAGCAGGCGATGAGCAGGCTTTCGAGGAGTTCGTAACCGAATACAGGGAACGCGTTTACCGCGTTGCCTGGCGCGTCCTGCGAGAAGATGAAGCAGCCGAGGACTGTGCACAGGAAGCCTTCATTAAGGTATTTCGGCACATCGGCCGTTTTGAAGGACGCTCGAGTCTCTACACGTGGCTCTACCGCATCACGGTCAATATCGCGCTCAACAAGCTCAAGCGGGACAGGTTTCGACAGATGGTTCCGCTGGGTGATCTGCCCAGGAGAGACAAGCGGGCTTCGACCAATCCACTCCGGGCGGCGCTGAGCAGCGAGGTGGCTGAGAGGATCGATGAAGCGGTTCGAGAGCTGCCGGAGAAGCAGAGGGCGGTCTTCACCCTGAAGTTCTTCGAGGGGCTGAGCCACAGAGAGATCGCCGACATCGTCGGGTGTTCAGAGGGAACGTCGAAGGCCAACTATTTTCACGCTATCAGGAAGCTGAGGGTCAAGTTGGAGGATCTGAGATAATGGACTGCGAACTCATCAGAGATGAGCTGATCGAGTACCTCGACGGAGACCTTTCTCCGGAGCAGGCACGCCTCATCGAGGAGCACATCGAAGAGTGCCCCGAGTGCAGATCCGAGATCGAAGCTTTCGCGGGCGTCCGCGAGCTCCTTCTCGACGACGGCTACGTTGAGCCGTCTCCCTTCTACTGGACCCGCTTCAACGCGCGACTCATGCAGCGCCTCCATCGTCCGTCGCTCCTTTCGTGGCATCCCGCGGCGACTCCCAGACTCGTTCCCATCGCCATCGCGGCCGTGCTCTTCGTCGTCGGTTTCACCGTCGGCGCCGGGCAGCTCCTTGGACTTGGCGGCGCCGGTCAGGAGGGTGTTGCGGACAGCGGCAACGAGTCCGTCATCTCTCTGGCGAGCAGGCAGCACGTGATGAGCGGCGAGGCCGTCATCGAGTTCGCCGACTACTCCGACACGCTCCGACCGAGTTCGTTCGCCGAGCCGACCGAGGGGCCGCAGTTCATCCTGGCCCGTTCGGACCGTTCGCAGGAGGAGATGGAGGAGCGGCTCTCGAGCGAAGGCTATCGCGACTGATCCTGGTCGGACGGATGGCCTGATCCATCCGACGACATGATCCATGCGAAGACTCTACGGCCCTGGTGCAACCGCACCGGGGCCGTTTCTCGTTGGCCATAGCCCTCGGCATCTGCTAGTAGTTGGTCACATGGAAGTGGGTGAAACGGAGTGGTCGACTGTGCACGTGTCTCGCGGCGCGGTACGCCGTGGTGAGGAGAGAACCATGAGAACGAGTGTTATGCTCTGTGTGCTTCTGGTCGCTGTTCTGGCTGTCACATCGTACGCGGATCCGTCGGTCTCCGCCGTGAATCCCGCGGGAGACTCCGGCTGGGAGCCCGTCATTCGCACCGGGGGCTGCTCGCTGACGGCCGCCGAGCGTGCCAGCATCGATCCGCGGGTGTCAGGCAGGGGAGTACCGGGTGCGGAGCCGGTCGTGAGGCGCGATCCCCCGTGTGACCTCTACTGCGAGGCCTGTTGGCTCAGCGAGGGCGAGGGTCCCATCCCCGACGACTATGACGACAACTTCAACGGCGGGTGCAACGTGACCCCCGAGGCGTTCTGGAGCGTCGACCCATCCTACGGGCCGATCACCATCTGCGGGCAGGGCGGCAACTTCGAGTACGGGGGCGCGCCCCACCGCGACACCGACTGGTACGAAATGACGTTTGCCGTGGCTCGCGAGATCACCGTGACGTGTACGGCGGAGTTCCCCGTAATCCTCTACATGATCGACGGGAACGTCGGCTGCTCGAGCGTCACGATCGTGGCGTCCGATTCGCAGCCCGAGTGTACCGAGGCCAGCCTGACATACGTGTGCACGCCCGGAACGTGGTGGATCTGGGTTGGGAGCAGCGACTTCAGCGGGTGGCCGAACGATGCCGACTACCTCCTGACCATCCACGGCTACGACTTCGAGTGCGTCCTCGACTGTCCGGGCGGCGTCCCGACCGAGGATGAGCCGCCGTGCGAGGTGAACTACACCGATCATCACAACGGCGGCTGCAATTCGACGCCGGTGGTATTCCAGGAGATCGCCCCCAGTCAGTCGAGGATCGTCCGCTGCGGGACGGCCGGACACTACGATCACTTCGGTTCCTGCTACCGCGACACCGACTGGTACGAACTCGTCCTCGATGAGCCGCGCGAGATCGAGGTCTGCGCGGCTGGAGAGTTCCCCATGCAGCTGACGCTGGCGCACGGTGAGCCCGATTGCAGCACCATCATTGTCGACGAGACCGTCTACCCCGTTGTGTGCGCCGAGGATTGCATTACTGCAGTGCTTGATCCCGGTGTCTACTGGGTGTTCATCGCACCGGACTTCACCGCGACGTACCCGTGCGGCAGACGCTACATCTTCAGTGTTGATGGCTACACGACACCGGTGGAGGACAGGAGTTGGGGGCTGATCAAGAGCCTCTACAGGTAGAGACCGATTCGAATCGGGAGCACTCAGACCGAGTACATCCCACGACCCCGGCGTTTCTGCGCCGGGGTCGTTTCTTCTTGTCCGTGGTCCTCGGAGTCTGCTACTAGTGTCAAGAGGGCCTGGTCGATCCTGAGAGTATGAACGGCGCATATGTCGCGTTGCACGACACGCGCCGGTGAGGAGAGAACCATGAGGGCGAGTGCGTTGCTCTGTGCGCTGCTGGTCGCTGTGCTGGCGGTGGAAGCCCAGGCGGACCCGTCGACCTCTGCGGTGAGTCCCGGGGGAGGCTCCGGTCGGGAGCCTGTCCTTCGCACCGGGGACTGCTCGCTGACGGCCGCGGTCCGGGCAAGTCTCGATCCACGCACATCGATCAGGGGAGAACCGGGGGCGGAGCCGGTCATACACCGCGATCCACCGTGCGATCTGTACTGTGAGGACTGCTGGCTCACCGAGGGCGAGGGCGCCGTCCCCGACGACTATGTGGATGCTTTCAACGGGGGATGCTACTCGAGTCCGGAGGTATTCTGGAGCGTCGATCCGTCATACGGACCGGTCAGCATCTGTGGACAGGGCGGCAACTACATGTATGGCGGTCTCAACTACCGCGACACGGACTGGTACGAACTCACGTTCACCGAGTCCCGGGAGATCACGGTGACGTGCACGGCGGAGTTTCCCCATGATCTCTACGTCTTCAACGGGAACTTCGGCTGCTTTGACGCGACCATCGTCGCATCCGATTCGCAGGCGGAGTGCGTCGAGAGCAGCGTGACCTACACCTGCACGCCCGGGACGTGGTGGATCTGGGTCGGCGCCAGCGAGTTCAGCGGGTGGCCGAACGACGCTGACTACATCCTGACCATATACGGCTACGACTATGAGTGTGACCTCGAGTGTCCGGGCGGCGCTCTGATCGAGGGCGAACCGGAATGCGGGCTGGACTACATCGACACCTACAACGGCGGCTGCAATTCGACCCCGGAGGTCTTCCAGCCGCTCGCTCCCAGCGCATCGACGATCGTCCAGTGCGGGATGTCCGGGTACTTCGATGGCTACGGTACCTGTTACCGCGACACCGACTGGTACGAGATCGTTCTCGACGAGGCGCGGGAGATCGACGTGTGCGTGTCGGGCGAGTTCCCGGTTTCGCTCATGCTCCTCTACGGCGACCCCGATTGCTCCAACCAGGCGGTTGTCGACTACACCACCGCCGAGGTCTGCACGGAGGAATGCATCACGGCCGTGCTCGACCCCGGTGTGTACTGGGTGTTTGTCGCGCCCGACTTCATCGCGAACTTCCCGTGCAGCAAGCGATACGTCCTGACCATTGACGGGTACACGACGCCAGTCGAGAACAGGAGCTGGGGGCTGATCAAGAGTCTGTACCGATAGCTACGGGTTCAAGCAGGGGATGCCGCGTACTATGAAGATACTCATCGTGGGTGGCGGCGGGCGCGAACACGCGCTCGCCTGGAAGCTCGCGCAGAGCGCCTGCGCGCCGGAACTCATCGCCGCGCCCGGCAACGCCGGGATCGCGCAACTCGCGCGGTGCGTTCCGGTCGCTGCGGATGATGTTGACGCCCTGGTGGGGCTTGCGGTGGATGAGCGGTGCGACCTGACCGTGGTGGGGCCGGAGGTTCCCCTCACGCTGGGATTGGCCGACCGCATCCGGGAGACCGGCGGCGCCGTGTTCGGTCCGACGAAGGACGGCGCGCGGCTCGAGGGCAGCAAGTGGTTCGCCAAGGAGGTCATGGAGCGGGCCGGTGTCCCGACCGCCCGAGCGTGGCGCGCCACGTCCCGTGAGGCCGCTCTCGCAGCACTCGATGCGACGGGCGCTCCGGTCGTCGTCAAGGCGGACGGGCTTGCCGCCGGCAAGGGCGTCATCATCGCCGAGACACACGACGAGGCCGTTGCCGCCGTGGATGACATCATGACGCAGCGGCAGTTCGGTGACGCGGGTGCGACGGTCGTGATCGAGGAGTTCCTGGTGGGCGAGGAGGCGTCGATCCTCGCGCTCACCGACGGTGAGCGGTTCGCGCCGCTCGTCGTCTCGCAGGACCACAAGCGGGCGCTCGAGGGTGATCTTGGCCTCAACACGGGCGGCATGGGCGCGTACGCGCCGGCGCCCGTCGTTGACGCCGCGATGACGGAGGGCATCATCCGCGACGTTCTCAGGCCGACGGTGGAGACGCTCCGAGCGATGGGCATCGATTACCGCGGGGTGCTCTACGCCGGGCTGATGCTGACCGGCGACGGTCCGAAGGTCCTCGAGTTCAACTGCCGGTTCGGCGACCCGGAGACACAGGTCGTGCTGCCGCTTCTTGACGGAGACCTGGCGGAGATCATGCTGGCGGTCGCGCGGGGCGAGCTCGACCCCAGCTCGGTGCGCGCAAGCGGTCGCACGGCCGCGTGCGTCGTCATGGCGTCGGGCGGATACCCGGGCAGCTACGCGAAGGGGAAACCGATCGATGGGCTCGGCGCCGCCGGCGCGCTCGACGGCGTGACCGTCTTCCACGCGGGAACGGCGTTGTCCGGCGAGAGCGTCGTGACCTCGGGAGGACGCGTGCTCGGCGTCACGGCGACGGCCGACGAACTGCCCGCCGCGCTCGACCGCGCCTACGAGGCCGTCGAGCTGATCACCTTCGAGGGCGCGCAGTACCGCCGAGACATCGGTCACCGCGCGCTTGCGCGAGTGAAGACCGCGTAGCGCGCACAGGAGATGAGCCGGCGCGCGGAGGTGATGTGGCGCGCGAGAGTGACTTGACGTGCACAGGGATGACCAGACATGAAGATCATCGATCTCACCGAACGTTCGGACGAACCGACGCGCGACCTGCTGCGACCGGTCGCGCTCGCCATCAAGAACGGCGACCTCGCCATCCTCCCGACGATGACCTACTACGGGCTGTGCGCCGACGCGCTCAACCCGGACGCCGTGGGCCGCGTGTTCAAGGCGAAGGGGCGCGATCCGTCGAAGCCGCTCATCGTTCTCGTCGATTCCTTCGAGATGCTCAAGCCGCTCGTGGAGGGTGTCCCGCCGATCGCGCGGGAACTCGAGTGGCGTCTGGGAGCGAAGGGGCTGACCTATGTGCTCAAGGCGTCGCGGCGACTCCCGTCGGAGTTGACGGCGGGCGGTGACACGGTCGCCGTGAGGCTCGAGCGCAACGAGGTCGTGCAGGAGATCCTCGCGCTCGTCGGTCAGCCGCTCACCGCGCCCAGCGCGAACCGGGAGGGTGAGGAGCCCCCACGGAACGTTGACGAGGCGATCCGGCAGCTCCGTGACTGGATAGAGATCGCCGTTCGCTGGTACTCCTCATCCGCGACGGCGCCCACAACGCTTGTCGATCTGACCTGCGAGGTCCCGACCGTGCTCCGCGAGGGGACCGTCGCCGCCGCCGACATCGCGAAGGTCGTCGACGCCGCCTGATGCGCGCCTGCGCCGCCGACGCTGCGCTGCCGGTGGGTTGTTGACCCCCGTGCCTGCCTGCCGTAGACTCTGAATCTGTCTTTAATGCGCTCATTCGACCCGTTTCATGGAGGGATTCGTGCCGGTCCGTGTGCTTCTGGTCTGCTCGGGGAACACGTGCCGGAGCGCGATGGGTGAGGGGATCCTCCGCGATCTCGCGCGGCGGGCGACGGAAGCCGAGGTCGAGGTCGCGTCCGCCGGAACGCTCGGCATCGTCGGCGCTCCCGCGACCGACGAGGCGGTCCAGGTCGCACGCTCGCACGGCGTCGACATCTCGGGTCACGCATCGAGCGCCGTTACGGGCGAGATGCTCGAGAGTTTCGACCTGGTCCTGGCGATGACCGAACTCCACGTCGAGGAACTTGCGCAGAGGTTCCCGGACGCCGCGGACCGGACGCACCTGCTCTCGCTCTTCGCGGACGGCAGCGACACGGACGTGCCGGACCCCATCGGCGGACCGGTGGAGGAGTACGAGAGCGCGTACACGATGATCGAGGGGTATCTCACAAGCGCTCTCCCGAAGATCGTCGCGATGTCCCGCGACGACGAAGGAGAGGCGGACTCCGGATAGCGCGGCCGGACGATAGCGGTCGCGCGGCATGAGGGACACAATGAAGATCGCGGTGGGAGCCGACCACGCCGGATTCGATCTCAAGCAGCTCGTCGTCGAGCACCTGCTCGAGCGCGGGTACGAGATCGTCGACTACGGCACGGACAGTGACGAATCGACCGACTACCCGGATCACGGAGCGCCCGCGGCGCGGGCTGCCGTGTCCGGCGAAGCGGATCGCGCCATCCTCTTCTGCGGTTCGGGGCAGGGGATGTGCATGGTTGCGAACAAGATCCACGGCGTGCGCGCGGCGCTCGTCTGGGACCGTGAGATCGCGCGTCTCTCGAGGGCGCACAACAACGCGAACGTGCTCTGCCTTCCGGGGCGTTTCGTCGCGCCCGACGATGCCATCGACATCGTCGACGACTGGTTGGTCGAGGCGTACGAGGGTGGCAGACACGAGCGGCGCGTCACCAAGATGATGCAGCTGGAGGAGGGGTAACATGGCGGGACTCAAGCAGACGGATCCAGAGGTCTACGAGGTCATCCAGGCGGAGCTACACCGCCAGACCGAGAAGCTCGAACTCATCGCTTCCGAGAACTTCACAAGTACGGCGGTTCGGGAGGCGGTCGGGTCCTGTATGACGAACAAGTATGCGGAGGGCTATCCGTACTTCCGGCGCAAGGACGACACGCTCAACTGGAAGCGCAACGGCCGCTACTACGGTGGTTGTGAGTTCGTCGACCGTACGGAGGGGCTTGCCATCGAGCGCGCGAAGAAGCTGTTCGGCGCCGACCACGCCAACGTGCAGCCGCACTCCGGCAGCCAGGCGAACATGGCCCTCTACTTCGCGCTCCTCGACGTCGGCGACACGTACTTCGGTCTCGAGCTGTCGCACGGCGGTCACCTCACGCACGGTCACCCGATCAGCTTCTCCGGGATGTTCTACAACGTCATCCACTACGGCGTGGATGAGAAGACCGAGGTTCTCGACTACGCCGCGCTGAGGAAGATGGTACTCGAGCACAAGCCGAAGCTCATCATGACCGGCGCGTCCGCATACCCGCGCACGCTCGACTTCGCCGCGTTCCGTGAGATCGCGGACGAGGTCGGCGCATATCTCTCGGTCGACATGGCGCACATCGCCGGTCTCATCGCGGCCGGTCTCCACCCGAGCCCGGTGCCGCACGCCGACGTCGTCACGACGACGACGCACAAGACGCTGCGCGGTCCGCGCGGCGGCATGGTGCTCTGCAAGGAGAAGCACGCGCGCGCGATCGACAAGACCGTCTTCCCCGGCATCCAGGGCGGGCCGCTCGAGCACGTCATCGCCGGCAAGGCCGTCTGCTTCCACGAGGCGCTGCAGCCGTCGTTCAAGGAGTACCAGCAGAGCATTCTCGACAACGCACAGCACATGGCCGAGTCGTTCAAGAAGCGCGGCTACCGTCTCGTCTCGGACGGAACCGACACGCATCTGATGCTGGTCGATCTCAGGACGAAGGGCGTCACCGGGAAGGCCGCGGAGAAGGGGCTCGAGAACGCGGGCATCACCGTGAACAAGAATACGATCCCGTTCGATCCGGAGAAGCCGTTCATCGCCAGCGGCATCCGTGTCGGCACCCCCGCGCTGACGACGCGCGGGATGGGAGCGGCGGAGATCGACAGGGTCGTGGAGCTTCTCGACCGCGCTCTGTCGGACATCGAGAACGAGCAGAACCTCGAGGCTGTCAAGAAGGACGTGATGGAGCTCTGCAAGGACTTCCCGCTCGTCGTGGGCGAGGAGAGGCCTGTCTAGCAAAGCCGGCCCGCGGGTCGGTTCATCCCGATCCGCGGGCTCCATACGGGTCCGTGAGTGGGCTCCGCGCGTTCCTCAGGGCGCGCATCGGAAACATAGAGGACGGTTGATGTGTCCGGCCTCCCGACCCGAGCCCGCAGCGGGGGGACGGGCACCGCAGAGGAGTCGCTTCGTGGACAAGAGACCAAGCTGGGACACGTACTTCATGAGCATCGCCGACCTCGTGGCGGAGCGGTCGACGTGCATGCGACGTCACGTCGGCGCCGTCATCGTCAAGGACCGGCACATCCTGGCCACCGGATACAACGGTCCGCCGCGGGGCCTGGCGCACTGTGACGAGACCGGCTGCATCCGGAACGAACTCAACGTCCCGTCCGGCGAGCGGCACGAGTTGTGCCGCGGCATTCACGCGGAACAGAACGCGATCATCCAGTCCGCCAACTACGGAACCGGCATCAGCGGTTCCACCATCTACACCACGCACACCCCCTGCTCGGTGTGCGCGAAGATGATCATCAACGCCGGCATCGTCAGGGTCGTCTCGGCCGACGACTACCCCGACGAACTCGCCTCCGAGATGCTTCGCGACTCCGGGATCGGGGTCGACGTACTTGAGGGCGGGGAGGGGTAGAAACCCTCCCGGGAATCCGCCCCAAACGTCATCTTGACCGGACACGACGACCCTTCGGGAAGAAAAATCCGCTTCACGATTGATACCGCTTGACACCTCTTCCGGCGATTGCTAGATTGCGGTCGCCGAAGGAGGAAGACCGCTAGGGTGGTGGTGCAGGCGACGGGTGGAGAGAGACAGCAGCCTTCCACACTTTCTGACACTCCAACATTTTTCTGACCATACACGCAGTCGGATGGCTTCGACGGCGCCGCATTACGTCGATGCCATTACTGACGACGTTTGAACCTGATCACGAGAGGATCGGTGGAGCATTCATGTCGAGACTGAATGACGACGTAGCATCTGTCGATGAGATCACAACAGACGATTCTGTGATCGCAGCGACGGAGACGGAGGAGTCCGTTGCGGACATCGCGTTGATGACTGAGACGCCCGAGTCGAACGGGCGCCTTCGCATCTATATGGACGACGACGAACTCCTCGGTCTCCATCGTAGACTTGCGAGCAAGCTGTTCCGGCTCGTCCGCAAGCGCAGCGGTCAGATCGTTCCGTTCGACAGGAAGAAGATCACGAACGCGATCTTCAAGGCTGCCGAAGAGGTGGGTGGCAGGGACATCGAGACGGCCGAGCGGCTCACCGACGAGGTCCTGCTGTTCCTGTACTCCGAAAAGGGCGATAAACTCCCTCAGGTCGAGGAGATACAGGACGCCATCGAGAAGGTCCTCGTCGAGCGGGGGCACGCCAAGACGGCCAAGGCCTTCATCATCTACAGGGACAAGCGCCAGCGTGTCCGCCGCAAGGAGATCAACACGCAGCTCGCCGGTCTTGAGAAGGCGCAGCCGAAGAAGGGCCTCGACTCGACGGATCTGTCGCTCTTCGTTCGCACGTCCGGCGACGACATGATCGCGTGGGACCGCGAACGCATCATCGAGACGCTCGTCCGCGAAGCGGACGTTCCGGTCGAGAAGGCGGAGAAGATCAGTCGTGAGGTCGAGGACCAGATCGCGCTCGCGAACACAACCGTCATCACCGCACCGCTCATCCGCGAACTCGTCGACGCGAAGCTCATCGAGTACGGACTCGAAGCCGCGCGTCGCAAGCACACACGACTCGGTGTTCCGCTCTACGATGCGACGCGTATCATCCTCGAGCCGAACAAAGAGAACGCGAACATTCCGCACAACCCCGAAGCGACCAACATGACGCTGGCCGAATCGATCAAGAAGCAGTACGCGCTTCTCGACGTGTTCAGCCAGGACGTTGCCGACGCGCATGCGAGAGGTGACATCCACCTTCACGACCTCGGCTTCTTCGACCGGCCGTACTGCTCGGGTCAGTCGCTCGAGTACGTGAAGAAATTCGGACTCTCGCTTCCGAACGCGTTGTCGATCGCGAAGCCCGCGAAGCACCCCGACATCCTGCTCGCGCACATGGTGAAGTTCTCGGCCGCGCTCCAGGGTCACTTCGCCGGCGCCATCGGCTGGGACGCGGTCAACGTGTTCTTCGCGCCGTTCCTCGACGGGCTCTCGGACCGTGACGTTCATCAGCTCGCGCAGATGCTCATCTTCGAGTACTCGCAGCAGAGCGTCGCGCGCGGCGGCCAGGCGATCTTCAGCGACATCAACATCTACTGGGAGACGCCGAAGCACTTCCGCAACGTCATGGCGATCGGCCCGGGCGGAGTCTTCACGGGCCGCACGTACCAGGACTACCAGTCGGACGCTCAGCGCTTCGCCTTTGCGCTGTTCGATGTCTACAAAGAGGGCGACGGCACGGGGAGGCCGTTCTTCTTCCCGAAGCCGCTGGTCCATATTACGGACGAGTTCTTCAAGACGCCCGGCCACGAGGAGTTCCTGATGCATATCAGCGACGTGGCCGCGGACAAGGGCAACACCTACTTCGTGTTCGATCGCGGCGAGACCGCGAAGATCTCGGAGTGCTGCCGTCTCTCGTTCAAGCTCGACCAGTCGGACCTCGACGACGCCAAGGAGCCGTGGCGCATGCGCTACTCGGCGCTTCAGAACGTCACGCTCAACCTCCCGCGCGCCGCGTACTACGGCAAGGGTGACACCGGCGAGATGTTCAGGAAGCTCGATGACATGTTCGAGCTGGCCGTGCGAGCGCACGAGGAGAAGCGTGAGGTCATCCGGAACCTGCTCGCGCTCCGGAACAAGGGACCGCTCGCGCTGCTGACGATGAAGCTCGACGGCCAGGAGTATCTGAGGATGCACCGTGTGACCTATCTCATCGGTCTGCTCGGTCTCAACGAACTCGTGCAGGCGCACATCGGTGATGAGATCCACGATTCCGAGAAGGCGTTCCGTCTCGGGCTCAAGGTCATCGCGCACCTCAAGCTTCTCTGCGAGCGCTGGTCGAAGAAGGTGGGGATGCGTTTCGTGCTCGAGCAGACACCTGCCGAGTCGACCGCGTACCGGATGGCCAAGCTCGACCTCGAGCACTTCCCGCAGGCTGCCGAGAGAGTCGTGAAGGGCAACCTTTCGATGGGCGAGGTCTACTACACCAACTCCACGTTCATCAACGTAGCCGAGAACATGGGTCCGATCGAGCGCATCAAGAAGGAAGGCATGTTCCACGACATGATCGAGGCGGGTGCGCTGTCGCACGTCTGGATCGCGGACAGTCATCCTGAGAAGCGCGCCGTGGCGAGCTTCGTGAAGAGCACCTTCCTGCACACGCGGAGCGCGCAGATCGCGTTCTCTCCGGAGTTCACGACGTGTAACAACTGTCAGAGGGTGACGCGCGGACTCGTTGATGTGTGTCCGTACTGCAGCCAGCCGGCACGAGAGGGGATCACGCCCATCGTCGATTCCGCAGCGACGCCGGCCAGCTGGGGCAAGAACTGATAGACGTGGTTCGATGATGACCACAGGAGCAGGGATCTCGTGAAGCTCGTCTATTTCGTGAAGCAGGACTGCTCGGCATGCGAGAACGCCAAGCAGAAGGTCGGGTTCTTCCTCGAAAAGTGGGGGATGACCGACGCCGTCGAGATCGAGGCCATCGATGCGGGTACCGAGGATGGCCTGGTCGAGGCGGCAATGCGTGGGGTCGGTGACGTCCCAACGATCATCCTCGAGAACGACGGCGAGGAACTCGGGCGCTGGATCAAGAAGGCGCCGCTCTCGGACGAACTCCGGGAGATGCTGGGAGTCGCGGCCTGACGCGGCGGTCGAAGCCGGGGACCGCGGTTCCGATCGGCGCTGCGGCGCGGCCCGCAACATCGCGAAAGCGGTGAATATGACACTCCTTTGGGCGATGCGCGGTTCCGGAAAAACGCGTGTGCGGTCTGAAGGCTCATGCTATACTATCCTCCGCTCGGACACCGCCCCCAGGACGGCACCTCCGGGCGGATACTCATGTTGGAAGGAGGCCATTTGATGCTCGCTCGCAGATTCACTTTCGCGGCTGTCGCGGCCGCACTCATCATCACGGCGCTCGGCACGGGTTGTGGTGGTGGCGGTGGTGTCGACATCACCGTCGATGGACCGGTCACGCTGGACCGTACCTTCACCGAAGGCCGGACCATCAAGTACGACTTCAAGCTCGGCAGCCAGTCGGGCGTGAAGCTGACCGCGTATGAACAGACCATCTACACGCAGACTGAACTCCGGACGCAGAACACGTTCACGTCGGTCACGCCGGAAGAGATCACGATGTCCATGCTCATCAACCACGCGGCCGGCAGCATGTCCATCGGCGACAACGTGATGGTCGATGAGACGGTGTCCGACCTCCGGGCGAAGGAGCTCTCGTTCACCATCGCTCCGGACGGCGAGATCCTCGCGTGGAGCGGGCTCGGAAGCTCCGAGTATCTCGAAGCGGGCGCCGGCCAGCTGGCCGTGCTGCTCTACGACGTCTTCCCGCCGTTCCCGGACGAGCCGCTCGATATCGGCACGACCTGGACCGTCGACTACGACGTTCCCGATCTCTCCGCGTCGGTCGACCGCGATTTCACCGGTGAGACCACGTTCACCGTGACGGGCTTCAAGAGGAAGTTCCTCACGGACTGCGTTGTCGTTCACCGCGTCACCGATTTCACCTTCGAGGGCCGCGCCGAGCAGGAGGGCCAGGTCTGGCTCATGGACGGTGACGGCACCGTTGAGGGCGACTCGTACCTCGCGCTCGCTGACGGCATGCTTGTCTACAGCGCGGCCGAGATGGACCTCACGCTTGTCGGTGAGGGATCCTCGACGGGTGGCGCCGCGGCGTCGGACGTCGTCGAGATGGGTCTCGTGGCAAGCATGAAGATCGAGCTGGGTGAGTAACTGATCCGCATGGCGTGCGCGTCCGGTCCGCCGGACGCGCACGCGCTCATTAGACCGGGAGTCGACACTGGGACTCAGGACTTTCTCAGGTGGGGTGCATCCCCCGACATCCAAAGCGCTGACGAAGGACGTCGCGATCGCTGACGCGCGTCTTCCGGAGCGCGTTGTCATCCCGCTCCGCCAGTCGCTCGGCGCGCCGGCTACGCCGTGTGTCGCAGTCGGCGACGAGGTCAAGGTCGGGACGAAGATCGGCGAGCCCGGCGGATTTGTTTCCGTTCCGGTGCACGCGTCGATCTCCGGCAAGGTCGCCGCGATCGGCAGGTTCCCGCACCCGTCAGGTGGCGAGGACATGGCGGTCGTCATCGAGGGCGACGGAGCCGACACGTGGGATGAGAGTCTGAAGGAGCGGCCGGACTTCGCGTCGATGACACCCGACGAGATCCGGGAAGCCGTCAAGGAGGCCGGTCTGGTCGGTCTCGGTGGCGCCGCCTTCCCGACGCACGTCAAGCTGTCGCCGCCGGAAGCCAAGCCGATCGACGCCATCATCCTCAACGGCGCCGAGTGCGAGCCATGGCTCACGGCCGATCACCGCCTGATGCTCGAACGTCCCGAGGAGATCATCGAGGGTCTCATTCTCATCATGAAGACCGTGGGTGCGAAGCGCGGCATCGTCGGGATCGAGTCGAACAAGCCCGACGCGGTCAAGATCATGCGGGAGACCGTGAAGAGCATGGGGGAGAAGGTCCCCGACGGCGCGACCGTCGAGGTCATGCCGGTCCAGGTGAAGTACCCGCAGGGCGCCGAGAAGCAGCTCATCGACTCGTGCCTCCGCCGGAAGGTCCCGGCGGGCGGGCTTCCGATGGATGTCGGCGTCGTCGTCCAGAACGTGGGAACGTCGCTCGCCGTCTACGAGGCGTGCCGCTTCGGTCGTCCGCTCGTGAAGCGCGTGATGACGCTCACCGGGACGCCCGTGGTCAAGCCCGCGAACTACATGGCCCGTGTCGGGACGCTCCTCACGGAGCTCGTCGACGAGGCCGGCGGCATCAAGGGCGACATCGGCAAGGTCATCTCCGGCGGACCGATGATGGGCATCGCGCAGTTCACGCTGGACATCCCGGTCGTGAAGGGAATGTCGGGGATGCTCTTCCTCGCGCCCGACCAGGTCGACGACCGGCAGCCCGAGCCGTGTCTCCGGTGCGGGGCCTGCGTCCACGTCTGTCCGATGAAGATCGTCCCGGTCATGATCGAGAAGCTCGTGATGAACGAGAAGATTCCGATGGCGATCAAGCTGGGTCTGAACGACTGCATCGAGTGCGGGTCGTGCGCATACGTCTGTCCGTCGAAGCGCAGGCTCGTCCACTACTTCAAGTACGGGAAGTACCTCGCCGCTCAGGCGCGGAAGAAGGAAGCAGATCGAGAGGCCGCCAGGAAGGAGACCAGCTAGTATGCAGGACCACCTGCTCATCTCCGCCTCACCACATATTCGCCAGGACGTCTCCGTACGGAAGGTCATGTACAGCGTCGTCGTGGCGATGGTGCCGGCCATCGTCGGGTCCGTGTACTTCTACGGTCCGCGCGCGCTCATTCTGACGCTTCTGGCGTGCGCCGCGGCGATGCTCACCGAGGCGGCCATCCAGAAGATGCGTGGCGTTCCGGTGACGGTCGCCGACGGAAGCGCGCTTGTCACCGGCATCCTGCTGGCCTTCAACATCCCGCCCGGCGTCCCGTGGTGGATGCCCGTCGTGGGCGCTGTCTTCGCCATCGCCATCGGCAAGCAGGTCTTCGGCGGTCTGGGATACAACCCCCTGAACCCCGCGCTGCTCGGCCGCGCGTTCCTGCTCGCCTCGTGGCCCGTGCACATGACGACGCTGTGGCTGCCGGGAAGGGGAGGCACGCTCTCCGGCATGTCGCTCTCCGGCATCGACGTCGTCTCGCAGGCGACGCCGCTGGCCGTGATGCGGAGCGTGGGCGAGATCATCGCGGATCCTTCGTCGACGACGCACCAGCTCGTCCAGGCGCGCGAGGTGCTCACGCAGCTCGGCTCGCACGAGATGATCGCGAACCTGTTCGTCGGCAACGTCGGCGGGTGTATCGGTGAGACCTCGGCGCTGCTGCTCCTCATCGGCGCCGCGTACCTGATGTTCAAGCACTACATCGACTGGCGCGTTCCGGGGAGCTACATCCTGACCGTCGCCGCGCTGACGTGGATCTTCGGCGGACCGTCCGGGTTCTTCACGGGCAACGCGTTGTTCCACATCCTCGCGGGCGGACTCATCCTCGGCGCGTTCTACATGGCGACCGACATGGTGACATCGCCGGTCACACCGAAGGGGATGCTCATCTTCGGTGTGGGCTGCGGTGTGCTCACGTCCGTCATCCGCCTCATCGGCGGGTATCCGGAGGGCGTGAGCTACTCCATCCTTCTCATGAATGTTGCGACCCCGCTCATCGACGGGCGCACGAGGCCCAGGAAGTTCGGGGAGGTGAAGAACAGTGGGTAACTTCTTCAGGCTCGTAGCCACACTGACGATCATCGCCGCGCTGGCGAGTTTCGGTCTCTCGGCCGTCTACAACTCGACGCACGAGATCACCGAGGAGTACAAGCGCCAGGAGGAAGCGAGCGCGCGTCTGGCGGCGCTCGCGTGCGATCCGGATGCGACGTTCGAGCACACCGTGACCGAGTGTCACCTCGACGGACGCGCGTTCGAGTACGACACGGCGATGCTCGACGGCGAGGTCGTCGGCTACTCGTTCAAGGCGTACGGCAAGGGGTACTCGAGCACGATCGAGACCATCGTCGGCGTCGACCTGACCGGCACCATCTGCGGCATCAAGATCACGTATCAGCAGGAGACGCCGGGACTGGGCGCCAAGGTCATGGAGGTCGCCTCGCAGAACACGCTCTGGGACGTCGTGGGTGGCAACGCGGTCGATGAGGCCGGCGTGAAGCCGTGGTTCCAGGTGCAGTTCGAGGGACGCACCGCGGAGGAGCTCGTCGTGGTCAAGAATCCGACCGAGGACGGCATCCTCGCTATCACGGGCGCGACCATCAGCTCCGACGCCGTGACCGGCTCCATCCGTCGCGGGCTCGAGCTGCTGACGTCGATCGTCGACGGCACCGGTGAGGTGCCGTGCGAGGCGGCACCGGAGGATATGGACCCGGCCGGTGACAGCCCGGACGGTTCCGCCGGCGGCGAGGCTGCAGGCGGTGACGCGGGTCCGACGGACGCGGTTCCGGGCGTGGAAGGAGAGGGCCGATGAGCGCCGTCTCCGAACTGACCAAGGGCGTATACAGGGAGAACCCTGTCTTCCGGCTCGCGCTCGGGCTCTGTCCGGCGCTCGCCGTCTCGACATCGGTCGAGAACGCTCTCGGCATGGGCGCCGCTGCGACCTTCGTGCTGATCGGCTCGAACGCGGTCGTCTCGCTCATCCGCAAGGCGATCCCCGCGAAGGTCCGCATCCCGTGCTACATCGTCGTCATCGCGACGTTCGTGACGGTCGTCGAGCTCGTCATGGGCGCGTACCTGCCCGAGCTGTCGAAGTCGCTCGGCATCTTCATCCCGCTCATCGTCGTGAACTGCATCATCCTCGGCCGCGCCGAGGCGTTCGCCTCGAAGAACGGGATCTTCCGTTCGATACTCGACGCTATCGGCATGGGCATCGGCTTCACGTTCGCGCTCGTGCTCATCTCGGCGCTCCGTGAGGTTCTCGGTGACGGGAAGCTGATGGGGTATATGGTCTTCGGACCGAACTTCAAGCCGGTTCTCATGATGATCCTCGCTCCGGGAGCCTTCATCACGATGGGGCTTCTGATGGGCATGTTCAATGTGATCGACGAACGCAGACAGAGGAAGGGCTAGATGGACGTCGGTACGTTTCTGGCGATCATTATTGGAGCGGTCTTCGTCTCCAACTTCGTTCTGATGCGGTTCCTCGGGCTCTGTCCGTTCGTCGGGGTCTCGAAGGACCCGGACTCCGCGCTCGGCATGGGCATGGCCGTCATCTTCGTGATGACCATGGCCTCGCTCGTGACGTGGTTCATCTACGTGTTCATCCTTGAACCGTTCGGGATCACGTACCTGAGGACGATCGCGTTCATTCTCGTCATCGCCACGCTCGTTCAGTTCGTGGAGATGGTCATCGAGAAGACATCGCCGGCGCTTCACCGGTCGCTCGGCATCTACCTCCCGCTCATCACGACGAACTGCGCCGTGCTCGGCGTCGCCGTCGTGAACGTGGAGGACTTCATCGCGACCGGGCTGCCGCTCGGCGCCAGCTTCATCTACACCGTGGTGCACGGGTTCTCGGCGGGTCTCGGCTTCACGCTCGCGCTCGTGCTCATGGCATCGATCCGTCAGCGGCTTCAGCTCGGCGGCGTGCCGAAGACGATGATCGGGATTCCGATCACGTTCATCGTCGCGGGACTCATGGCTATGGCGTTCCAGGGATTCTCGGGGCTCAAGATCTAAGGGGAAGAGATGCAGTCCGTCGTCGTTACATCGGTGGTGGCTCTCTCGAGCCTCGCGGCGCTCTTCGGCGCCGTCCTCGCTATTGCGTCAAAGGTCTTCGCGGTGCACCGCGACCCGAAGGTTCTCGAGATTCTCGATGCGCTTCCCGGCGCGAACTGCGGCGCCTGCGGATTCCCCGGATGTCAGGGGTATGCCGAGGCGGCGGTCGCGGCGGGCGTGGCGCCCGCGGCCTGTCCTCCGGGCGGCGCCGAAGTCGCGAAGAAGGTCGCCGACATCCTCGGCGCCGAAGCGGGGGAGCACGTGCCGAAGATCGCGGTCGTTCACTGCATCGGCGGGAAGTCGAACGCCGTACAGCGCGCCGCGTACGATGGTATCCAGGACTGCCGCGCGGCGATTCTCGTCGGCGGCAAGCCGAAGGCGTGCATCTTCGGGTGTCTCAGCCTCGGGTCGTGCAAGGCCGTCTGCCAGTTCGACGCCGTCGAGATCGACGATGAGGGCGTCGTCCACATCAACCGCGACAAGTGCACTGGCTGCGGAGCCTGCGTGGACGCCTGCCCGGTCGGTATCATCGACCTGGTGGCCAAGGACATGCGCGTCCACGTCCGGTGTTCGAACCACGACAAGGGCAAGGCCGCGAAGTCGGTCTGCCAGGTCG
Organism: bacterium; assembly: GCA_029990205.1. Taxonomy (GTDB): domain Bacteria; phylum Joyebacterota; class Joyebacteria; order Joyebacterales; family Joyebacteraceae; genus JAPEKQ01. Next base: position 17,159 of record JAPEKQ010000009.1, on the reverse strand, counting down.
CCTGCATCGCATGTCAGATGTGCGTCAAGAAGTGTCCGTACGACGCCATTCATATGGAGAACAACCTCGCCGTCATCGACTACGGCAAGTGTCAGAACTGCGGCATCTGCGCCGCGGTCTGTCCGACGAACGCCATCGTCGACGAAGTCAAGGCGCGTCCGAAGGCCGTCATCGGGACCAGCTGTACCGGCCAGGCGAAGTGCGTAGAGGTCTGTCCGGTGAAGGCGATCTCGGGTGAGCCGGGCGAGCGGCACGAGGTCGACCGCGAGAAGTGCATCGGTTGCGGCCTCTGCATGGATGCGTGTCCGAGCAAGTCGATCAACATGGTGGGCGCGCTCGGGCATCAGAGGGACCGGGGGTAGCGTGGCGGATCAGGCGGAGCGGACAGCGGGACAGGTGAAGACGGCCGGGCAGCCGAAGGCTGCCGGGGCGAAGGTCGCGGGCGGGACGGTCCCCAACGGACCGCTGGCGATGTTCATCTCCGCCGGAAGACTGCGGTTCCTTGTCGCTTCGGTTATGCCCGTGCTCATCGGTGCGACGCTCCCGTTCTGGCTTCGTCCCAACGGATTCCAGTTCAACCTTCTCCTCGCGATCGAGACGCTTGCGGCGATGGTCTTCCTTCACGCGGGCGCGAACTTCGCCAACGAGTACTTCGATTCGAAGAGCGGCGTCGACTCCGACAACCCCGCTCGGAGCGAGTTCAATGGTGGCAGCGGACTCATCGTGGCCGGTGTGCTGCCCGCATCGTATTTTCGCACCTTCATGCTCGTGTTCCTCTCCATCGGTGCGCTCCTCGGTATCCACTTGAGTCTTGTGACCCCCGGCTGGCTGATCCTCGGGTTCGGTCTGGTCGGCATTCTGCTCGGCTACGGCTACGCGGCGCCCCCGTTCAGGTTCGGGTATCGGGCGCTGGGCGAGATCGTCGTCGCGCTGAACTTCGGTATCCTGCCGGTGGTCGGCGCGTACTACATCCAGACCGGAACGTGCTCGCTGCCCGTCGTGCTTGCCGCGCTGCCGATCACGTTCGCGATCGTGCTCGTGCTCTGGGTCAACGAGATCCCGGACATCGAACCCGACCGCGCGGCGGGGAAGCGTACGCTCGTCAATCTGATGGGGCGTCAGGCCGCATCGCGCGGCGGCGTGCTCACGCTGGCGCTGCTGCTGTTCGGCTCGCTCTTCGCGGCCGTGTTCACCGGTTCGCTCATCCCGCTCACGCTCGTCGCCATTCTGTCGTTCGGACTCATCCGCACCGTCGTCGTGGACTGCTGGGCCATGCCCGCGAACCCGCGCGACCTGCTCGAGGCCCAGGAGACGGCCATCCGACTGCACCTGATCATCGGTCTGGTCATCGGGCTGTCAGCGCTCGCGGCGCTGGCCGGGTAGCGCAGCGCACTCCCTCGGAGGCACCCTCATGGACAGGAAGCGCATTCTCTGGAGCGTGGCAACGCTCCTTCTCATCATTGCTCTGATGGTCATCCACTTCGTGCGTCTGGACAATGCGCTCCCGGAGCAGTTCGACGAACACCGCATTCTCCTGGGGACGCTGGTCTCCATCGGCGCCTTCACGAACGATGAGCCCGCGGCTCGGGTGGCGGTGGAGGAGGCGTTCGCGGAGATCGAGCGGATCGAGAAGGCGACGACGCGCTACTCGCCGGATAGCGGTGTGGCGCGGATCAACACGCGGGGGCCGGGGGAGGAGACGCTCTACATCGATCTCGACGTCTCGCAGGTCATCGCTCGTTCACAGTACATCTCGCAGGTCAGCGGCGGGGCGTTCGACGTCACCGTCGCGCCTCTGGTCGACCTCTGGACGTTCGAGGAGGGGGCGACGCCGCCGGACGCCGCCGACATCGAGCGCGCGCTTGTGCACATCGGGTACGAGGCCATCCGGCTCCACCCGACGAGCGGCGACATGACGCTGCCGCTCGAGGTGCAGATCGATCTCGGCGGCATCGCGAAGGGCTACGCGGTCGACAAGGCGCACCGCTATCTGAGGACGAGCGGCGCGTTCACAGGCGCCATCCTCGATGCCGGCGGTGATCTCCGGTTCCTCGGCGAGTCGCCCGGCGGCGGGCCGTGGACGGTCGGCATCAAGCATCCGCGCCAGGACGGGCTCCTCGGCATCGTGACGACCGACGGCGGGAGCGTGGCGACCTCGGGTGACTACCAGCACTACTTCGAGGTCGACGGCGTGAGGTATCATCACATCGTGGACCCGGCGACCGGGTATCCCGCCCGCGGTCTGATGAGCGTGACCGTGCTCACCGAGCGCTGCATGGACGCCGACGCGTTCGCGACGGCGGTGTTCGTGCTCGGGGCGAGGCGCGGGATGCGTCTCGTCGAGGGCCTCGACGGGGTCGAGGCGCTCATTGTGACGGGGGAGGATGAGGTCGACGAGATCCTTCTTTCGTCCGGCCTCGAGGGGCGGTATCGTCCGGCCGAAGTCCCCGTGGACTAGTCACACACTCGTGGAGGCCATCGTGGTCGAAGCGAAGTACTGGAAGACTCTGGATGATGGACGCATCGCCTGCGAGCTCTGCCCGCAGGCGTGCCGCATTCCGGAGGGTGGGGCGGGCATCTGTCAGGGGCGCGTCAACGAGGGCGGGACGCTGTACGCTGCCAACTACGGGCGGTGCGTCTCGGTCGCGATGGACCCCATCGAGAAGAAGCCGCTCTACCACTACTGCCCCGGGATGCCGGTGCTCTCGGTCGCGTGCAACGGGTGCAATCTCCGGTGCGACTTCTGCCAGAACTGGCAGATCTCGCAGGGGCCCGCGCGGACGAGCGAGCTTCCCCCGGATGACCTCGTCCGGCTGGCGGTCGAGAACGACTCCTTCGGGATCGCCTACACCTACACCGAGCCGATGGTCTGGTTCGAGTACCTGCTCGACGCCGGCGCACGCGCGCATGCGGCGGGTCTGAAGAACATCCTCGTCACGAACGGCATCATCAACGAGGAGCCGCTTCGCGAGCTGCTGCCGGTCGTCGACGCGATGAACGTCGATCTCAAGTCGATGCGGGACGAGTTCTATCAGAGGAACTGCCACGTGCGCGGCGGGCTCGAGGCGGTGAAGCGGACGATCGCGACGGCGGGGGCGCCGGGCGAAGCTCCCGGCGACGTCATGTCGGACGGCGTTCGCCGCGTGCACCTCGAGGTGACGAACCTGCTCATCACGGGGGAGAACGACTCCGAGGAGGATGTGCGGGAGCTTGTCGCGTTCATCGCGGGGGTCGACCCGGCGATCCCGCTCCATCTCTCACGCTATTTCCCGACCTACAAGATGACGAACCCGCCGACGTCCGAGAGCTCGCTCCGCCGCGCGTACGAGATCGCGCGCGAGAAGCTGCACTATGTCTACGTCGGGAACATCGGCAGGGAGTTCGCGGCGGACACGGTCTGTCCGGACTGCGGACACACGCTCATCAAGCGCTCCGGGTATGCCACCAAGGTCACGGGTGTGAAGGACGGCAGCTGCGCGAACTGCGGGAGGACGACCGACGTTGATTGGCCCGATCGCTAGAAGACGCCGACGCCGACTCGGACTGCTCAGCCGCGCCGACCGCGTGCTGCTCGCGGTCATGGTCGTCGGCGGAGCCGCCGGGATGTACGCGCTGGCGGTCTCGCCGGACAGCGGTGGCGCCTTCGTCATCAGGGGACCTGAGGGGTTCGAGGAGATCGTGACCACCGGAGCCGACGGGCGGTTCGTGGTTCCGGGGCCGGTCGGGGAGACCGTGGTCGTCGTGGACGGCGGTGTTGCGTTCGTCGAGTCGTCGGACTGCAGGCACCAGGTCTGCGTGAACACGGGGCAGATCAGCGCGCCGGGCGAGCTCATCGCGTGCGTGCCGAACGGCGTGACCATTATTGTGACCGGCGAACGCGACGGCGGGCCCGACGCCGTGACGAGGTAGGGAACGGCACGACGAGGCAGGGGGGCGCAGTGAGCGACCAGACACCCATGACCGGAACGCGGAGAACGGCCCATCTCGCCGTGCTTCTGGCCGTGTCGCTGGGGCTTTCCGTGGTCGAACGGGCGATCCCGATGCCCGTGCCGTTTCTTCGAGCGGGGCTCGCCAACATCGTGACGGTTTATGCTATCATCACGATGGGCCTGGCGGACGCGCTCGTCATCACGCTGCTCAGGGTGGTCATCGCGTCGCTCGTCACCGGGACGTTCCTCGGGCCGACCTTCGCTCTCTCGATGGGCGGCGGTCTGGCGGCCACGCTCGCCATGGGCGCGGCGCGGACGGCAGCGCCTCCGCTGGGCGTCGTCGGAGTCAGTCTCATCGGCGCGCTCTTCCACAACCTCGGACAGCTCGTGGTCGTGGCCGCGCTGTTCGCGGGGGCAGGTCCCGCGGTCCGGCTCGTCCCGCTCGCCACGCTGATGGCGGCAGGGGCCGGGCTGATCACGGGGCTCATCGCTACGCTGGTCATTGAGAGGCTCGGGCATCTCGGGTTTGACGGGGCGCCGGGCCGGCAGGAGGGACAGGCGTGATAGAGATCGGACGCGTATCGACCGTCAAGAAGGACGCTGCCATGGTGAGCATGCCGATGTCGGGGGCGTGCGAGCGCTGCGGCGTCTGCATGGTCTCCGGCAATGGGCGCGACGTGCTGCTGCTCGCGAAGAACGACGCGGGAGCCGCGGCGGGCGACCACGTCGAGATCGAGATCAGCGCGGGGCGCGTGATCTCGGCAGCGTTCATCATCTACATGGTCCCCGTCTTTCTCACGATCGCCGGCTTCGTGTTCGGGCACTGGCTGACCGGTGGGGACGAGGAATCGATCCTCCCGATCATCCTCGCGGTCTCGTTCCTCATCGCCTCATTCGTGGGTGTCGCCATCTACGACGCGAAGCTACGCAGGGTCGAGCGGCACGAGGCCAGGATCATCAGGGTACTGACGGAAGACGAAGTCCAGGCTCACGAGCATCACGTGCAGACAGTCACCATGGGGGAGTAGCCTTTGAAGGACAAAGCGGAACTTCTTGTCGAACGCGCGGCGGAGCTCGCGCTCACGAAGAAGGCATCAGACGTCATCGCGCTCGACTTGAGGAAGCTCTCGTCGAGCTGCGATTTCTTTCTCATCTGTCACGGCCAGAGCGATGTTCAGGTGCGAGCGATCGCCGACGCGATCCGCGACGGGATCAGGGATGACGGGGAACACGTGTGGCACACGGAGGGATACGAGGCGCGACAGTGGATCCTTCTGGACTACATAGACGTTGTCGTACACGTCTTCGAGGCCGAACGCCGGGACTACTACCAGCTCGAACGACTGTGGGGCGACGCGCCGCAGCGCGAGTTCAGAGATGAGGCCACCGAATGACCGACCTCCGAAGCAAGCTGAGCAACGCGCTGATCGACTGCGAGGCATGCCTGATCACGGTTCTCAACAGGAAGCAGGAGATCGTCTGGTTCAATGAGTCCATGGAGAAGGAGTTCGGCGAGCTGAGCGGGTTCCAGGGGCGCAAGTGCTACGAGGCGTTCGCCGGGGACACGCAGCCGCACTCCGGGTGCGCGGTCCATACCGCTCTTCGCACCGGCCACCTCGAGCGCGCCGTCGAGCGGCTTGGCGGCAAGCCGCACCTCGTGCTCGCCATACCGATCGACGAGGACCACATCGCCGAGGTCATTATCGAGATCCCGGAGAAGGAGCACTCGCTATGATCGACGCCATTCTCGCAAGACGCAGCATCAGACGCTACACGGGCGAGCCCGTGTCGGATGCCGACATCCGCACGCTGCTCGAAGCGGGCATGTCCGCGCCGTCAGGGAGCAACAAGAAGCCGTGGCACTTCGTCACCGTGACCGACCGCTCGAAGCTCAATGCGCTGGCGGACTCAGCACCGTACTGGAAGATGCTGGCGGAGGCGCCGCTGGGGATCGTCGTCTGCGGCGACCCGGCCATCTCGGAGAAGTACTGGGACCAGGATGGCGTTGCGGCGGTTGAGAACATCCTCATCGCCGTGCCGATGATCGGGCTGGGCGCGGTATGGCTCGGGTGTCACCCGACCCCGGAGCGCATGGCCGACGTCCGGCGGATCCTTGGCATCCCGGACGCCATCATGCCCATTGCCGTTCTGTCCATCGGCCACCCGGCCGAGGAGAAGGAAGCGCGCACGCAGTACGATGAGGAGCGCGTGCATCGGGGGCAGTGGTAGACGGATGCTGCCAGCCGGGGCGCCCCGTGAGTGCGGACCCCGAGGATGGAGCAACATGAAGACGAACGCGACCATTGACGAGATGCTCGCACGCAGGAGCATCCGCAAGTACGAAGCGCGCATGCCCGAGGACGATGTCATCGAGGCGGTCGTTCGGGCCGGGCAGCAGGCTCCTTTCGCCGGGCAGCTCGGAAGCGTGCTGATGAAGCGGCGCCCTCCCGTCGATGAGAGCGAGGCCGGGGCGCCGAAGGCTCCGAAGCAGTCCGCGCCGCCGAGCGGCATCCCGTGGAACGCTCCGCTGCTCTTCACCATCTGCATCGACATGCACCGCATGGAGCTGGTGATGGAGAAGCGCGGGTGGCGGATGAGGTCGCACGACCTCAACATGCTGCTCTTCGGTGTGCAGGACGCCATCCTCATGTCCGAGAACATGGTGATGGCCGCCGAGAGCCTCGGGATGGGGAGCTGCTTCCTGGGCGGGGCGCCGTTCCGGTCAGAGCGGATCATCGAGGAGTACGGGCTGCCGAAGCGAGTCTTCCCGGTCGTCCAGCTGACGATGGGATACCCGGCGGAGAGCCCGCCGCCGCGGCCGCGCTACCCGCTCTCGTTCCATCTGTTCGAGGGGCGCTATCCGGACTTCACCGACGACGACATCGAGACGGCCATGAAGCAGATGGACGACGGCTACCTCGAAGAAGACTACTACCGAACGCTTGGAGCGAAGATCAAGCTGGAGGACGGGCGGGAGGAGACCTTCACGTTCGACGACTACAGCTGGACCGAGCACATGTGCCGCAAGTGGGGCCAGTGGCTCGACGACGCCGAACCGCTTCTGGAACAGCTCGAGAAGTGCGGGTTCACACTCAGGCGGATGGGCGAAGGGATGGGAGCGGATGAGAATGCGCCGGACTAGGACGCAGTGGTTTACGAGTGACACAGGCGGGGCCGTTCCCGCTGCCGTGATGTGCGCGACGGTCGCGCTCGTGCTCGGCGCGGTTGCGCTGGGGCTGCTCTCGCTCGGGTGCGCGAACACCACCGGGCCCGTCGAACCGAAGACGCGCGCGGAGCTCATTCCCGAGGATGCCGTGAAGGTCACGCCCGCCACCGATGTCTTCGTCCCGGTCGTCCATTCGGTCGATTGGGCCGACCCTGTTGCCATGCCCGGACCGATCAATACTGCAGGCGCGGAGGACTCTCCGTTCATGGCGCACGACGGTTCGATGTTCCTGTTCTGGTGGACCCCGGACGTGGACGTCCCCGCGGAGGAGCAGGTGGGCGATGGCGGAACGGGCAACTGGGTCGCGCTGCCGGGTGCGGTACGCGGCGGCGCGGTTCGCAGCTCAGACGGCGGCCATCGCGTCCCACCGGCCTGGGCCGAGCCGATGTTCATCACCCTGAGTGACGTCCCGTCGCTTGAAGGGTGTCCGACGCTTCTCGGAACCGAGCTCTGGTTCTGCTCGATACGCGGCGGCAACTACGGCGAGCATGACGTCTGGCTGGCCGACTACGCCGGCTCGGGAACATGGACGAACTGGCGGAACGCGGGCGAGACGCTCAACTCCGACTACGACATCGGCGAGTGGCACGTCCTCACGGGCGGCAGCACCATCTACTTCGGTTCGGATCGCGCCGGCGGCTACGGCGACATGGACCTCTGGCGCACCTCGTACAACGAGGGCGAGTGGACGCTCCCTGAGAACCTCGGTCCCAACGTCAACGATGCCGGGCACCAGAGTCGTCCGTTCGTGACGTCGGACGGTGAGGAGCTCTGGTTCACGGGCACCAGCGGTCTCGGATACCACGGTCCCGCCCTGTTCCGGTGCGAGAAGCAGGGTGTGAACTGGGGACCGGCGCAGGAGATCGTCTCGAACTACGCGGCCGAGCCGTGTGTCGACGACGAGGGCAACATCTACTTCACGCATCACTTCATGGATGCGGACGAGGAGATGATCGAGGCGGACATCTACGTCTGCTACCGGCGCTAGGACGCGCCGACGGGTGTTTCCTCCGGAGGAGACTCGATGGTAGGACGGACGTCTGCCACGAATCGTGAGCGAACGGCTTCCCTGCGCGTGAGCGCGGGGATTCTCGTAGTGTGCCTCGTGCTCGCGGGATGCGCGTCGACGACGACGGGGCCGGCCGACATCACGGACGAGGACACACGTGACACGCGGCTCGCGCTCTGGCTCGCGAAGAAGGCGGAGCTGATCGCGCACGCGGACGCCGAGTTCGACCTCGTGCTCTCCGGGTGGTTCGAGCAGTCGGAGGCCGACGATATCCTCGACCGCAGTCCCTCCTCGAAGCTGCTCGCCGGACTGACGGTCACGTGGATCCTGGACGATGCGGCGTGGCAGGGACTCCTCGTCACGGTCGCGAACGGGGGAGACCCGAACGGTCCGCTGCAGATCACCGATGACATGTATCTGATGTTCGACAGCGACGACGACGGAGAGCTCGACACGCACTGCTCGCCTCCGGGGTGGGACGACATTCTGGCGATGGACCCGAGACACTCGGGGTGGCGGCAGCTCGTGCTGTCCTTCTACGGGGTCGTGGGCGCGCAGCCGCAGCACGACGGCGTCGTCATTGATATGGTCGATGCGTATCCGTTCTGCGAGGGTGCGTGGTCCGAGGGTGTGCCGGAGTCTCTGAGCGCGGACGCGTGGGTGGATGCGCAGGCGGAGCTGCTGGAGGCCGTGCGCGACACGGTTCCCGCTGCGAAGTGGGTCTTCGCCAACGCCGGCCGCGACTTCCCCGCTGGCTCGCCGTTCCCGCAGCATCTGAACGGGTACCTGCTCGAGAACGCGCTCGGCGAGCTCTTCGGACTCGAGACGGTGGACGAACTTCTCGATTCGGCGGACCGCGCGCTGACGACGACGCAGTCTCCGCACATGGTGGTCTACAGCGTCGACACGGACGACACTGACGTCATCGACCCTGAGCGGTTCCGCCTGGGTCTGGCGACGAGTCTGCTCCGGGACCACACGTACTTCGCGTTCGACTCAGGGCCCCGTGACCACGGTGGCGTGAGCGGCTGGTGGTTCGCCGACTACTACGACATCGAGCTGGGTGAGCCCGACGGGCCGGCCGTCATCCTCCAAGAGGGCTATATGCGGGACTTCGCCACCGGGAGGGTCGTGGTGGCGCTCGAAGGGGATATTGGCGTATCATTCGACGAGCCGTACCGGGACACCGCAGACGCGACCGTGGACACGAGCTTCACGGTCAATCAGGGTGACGCCCGCATCTTCCTGCTTGAGCCATAACCGGAGCATCCATGTATTACGACGAACTGACAGCGGCGCTTGAGAAGGCCGTCACGAAGCTTGGTCTCGAGATCGAGCACATCGAAGTAATGCCGCCGCGCGATCCCTCGCACGGGGACGCATCGACGAATGTCGCGCTCATTCTCGCGAAGAAGGCCGGCCGCAACCCGCGCGAGCTCGCTGCCGAGCTCGTCGATGCGCTCGAGCTTCCCGAGAACTACATCGATTCATCCGACATCGCCGGACCCGGGTTCCTCAACTTCCGCTTCGGTCGCGCGTGGTACGAGAGCGTGCTGCGGGATGTGGTGAGCGGGGGGGATGCCTACGGGACGAGCGACGGGGGACGAGGGAAGAACATCCAGATCGAGTTCGTCAGCGCCAACCCGACCGGACCGCTCAACATCGTCAGCGCGCGCGCCGCGTCGGTGGGTGACGCTATCGGTACGCTGCTCGAGGCGACCGGCGTGAGCGTCCAGCGCGAGGACTACGTCAACGACGCCGGCCAGCAGGTCGGCAAGCTCGCGCTCTCGGTCGACGCGCGGCTCAAGGAGCTCCGCGGCGAGCCGTTCGAGATCCCCGAGGGCGGGTATCACGGCGAGTACCTCAAGGACGTTGCGGCGAGTCTGCTCGCGGCCAAGCCCGACCTCGGCGCCATGCCCGACAAGGAGCGCATCGCGTACTTGAGGGAAGCCGCGATCGAGAACATCGTGGCGGGGCAGCGGGCCGATCTCGAGGCGTTCGGTGTGACGCACGACCGATGGTTCCACGAGACCGAGCTGGCGGAGGCCGGCGCGGTCGAGGATGTGCTCGAGAAGCTCAAGGCTTCGGGTGAGACCTACGAGAAGGAGGGGGCGACCTGGCTCCGGACGACGCCGCACGGGACGAACGACGACAAGGTCATCGTCAAGAGCGACGGCGTGCCGACCTATCTGCTTCCGGACGTGGCGTATCACATCAACAAATTCGACCGCGGCTATGATCCGGTCATCGATCTGTGGGGCCCCGACCACCACGCGCACATCGCGGAGACGCACGCGGCGCTCGAGATCCTCGGGTATCTGAAGGAGCGGCTCGAGGTCCAGATCATCCAGCAGGTCAACTTCATCGAGGGCGGTGAGCAGGTCAAGATGTCGAAGCGGACGGGCAACATCGTCACGCTCCGCGATCTCATCGCCGACGTTGGTGTCGATGTCGCCAAGTTCTTCTTCCTGATGCGGAAGCAGTCGGCGCATCTCGACTTCGATCTCGACCTCGCGCGCGAGCAGACCGACGAGAACCCGGTGTTCTACGTCCAGTACGCGCATGCACGTGTCTCGAGTCTCATCCGGTTCGCGGCGGACAAGGGCGCGAGCGTTCCCGCAGCGGATGAAGTCGACCTGGCCGACGTGAGCGGGGAGGACGCGCGGTCGCTCGTGCTCCTGCTCGCCGACTTCCCGAGGCTCATCGCGGGCGCGGCGGAGGCGCGGGAGCCGCACCGGCTGACGACCTATCTCCGCGAGCTCTCGGCGGCGTTCCATTCGTACTACCACGGTCACCAGATCGTCTCAGATGACGCCGGGACGACCAGCCCGAGGCTCTTCCTCTCGCAGGCCGTCAAGACGGTGCTCGGAAACGGCCTCAGGCTCCTGGGCATCAGCGCGCCGGAGCGGATGTAGGAGGAGGGCTCAAGAGCCCGCAGACAGCGCTGTCAGCGCAGTCACTGAACAGACGCCCAGTTGGGGGATCCCCTCCAGCTGGGCGCCTGCTACTATGTCTTGTCAATTTGTCAAGAAACTAGTACAATCAGTAGTAAGTACAAGAAACGGCGTATTGGCGTGCGACGTTACGTGAGGAGTGGAGCGATGGTGCGATTGATGACCACCGTGATAGTCGCCTCGATTCTGATGCTGGCGTGTGGTACCGCCGGGGCCAGTCTTCTGGGCACGTACTACAACCTGGATAGCAGCCATCCGGACATGCAGCACTACATCACCGGTTGGACGCCGGGGATGGTCGAGAGCACGCTGTCCGGTCCGAGGCCGACGCTGACCGCCTACGGTCACACCTAGGTCAATCAGTTCGACTGGTGGGACGCGCAGTACGAGGCGTTCTCCCGTCAGGACAGCGACGTGGACCTTCAGAGCAACTTCAACAACGACTGGTTCCCCGTGCAGGGGAACATGCAGGGCGATCCGTATCACTTCGCCGTGCATTGGGAGGGTCAGTTCTACGTGGACGAGGACAAGTCGTACGAGTACTCGATGGGTTCGGATGATGATTCGTGGCTGTTCATCGACGGCGAGCTCGTGCTCGACCTCGGTGGTGTCCACGCGATCACGTTCGACCAGTACTCGATCGATCTGTCCGAGGGCTACCACGACATCGACATCTTCTTCGCGGAGCGTCACACGGTCGATTCCGCGTTCCAGCTGAACTTCTTCTCGGACTTCGAGTCCGAGCCGCCGCCCGTGCCCGAGCCGAGCACGATGATGCTGCTCGCCAGCGGCCTCGGCGGTCTCGCTCTGGTGCGCCGACGCAGGAAGTAGGGGAGCGACTCGCTTTCACCCGAGTGCCATGTTCCGAGCCCGGCCCCTTCGGGGGTCGGGCTTTCTGTTGCGCCGGAGCCACGACGCACGGTGCTCACCGCGCCGTCCCGCTGGCGCACGGCCGGTCGACGTGCTATTCTGAACACCGCTGACCCCCAGCGTTGCCCCTGCACGGAGGGGAATCATGGTTCACAGCACGACCCGAAGCCGGGTCTGCGTTCCCGCAGACCTCGTTCGCGTTTCAGCTGCCGTGGTTGTCGCGGCGGCGCTGTCCGTTGGCGCGATCTTCGTGCCGAGGGCCGCCTTCGCCCAGCCGCCAATGCTTGGCGCGCCTCCGGATCCCGCGCTGGCCGCGCAGGACGTGCCGGACGGCCCCGACACGCTGTTCGTCACCGACTTCACGAAGACCAACATCGACTTCCAAGAGATCCTGCTCGGCGGTCCCGAGAAGGACGACATCCCGCCGATCGACGAGCCGGTGTTCGTCTCAGTCGATGAGGCCGACGCGTGGCTTGAGCCGCATGAACCTGTCGTCCTCATGGACATCGGAGGAGATGCGCGCGCCTATCCCATCCAGGTGATGATCTGGCACGAGATCGTCAACGATGTCGTGGGCGGCGTGCCCGTCGCGGTCACCTACTGCCCGCTCTGCAACACGGCCATCGCATTCCTGCGTGAGTACGACGGTGTCGTCTACGACTTCGGGACGAGCGGTCTGCTCCGGTACAGCAACCTTCTGATGTACGACCGGCAGACCGAGAGCTGGTGGCAGCAGGCGACGGGGGAGGCCGTCATCGGCGAGCTCACCGGCGCCATGCTCACGTTCGCGCCGGAGTCGATCATCTCGTGGGGTTCGTTCAAGGAAGCGTTCCCGGAGGGACGCGTGCTCTCGCGCGACGACACGGGCTCTGACCGCAACTACGGCCGCAATCCCTATCTCGGCTACGACGGGTTCGATCAGTACCCGTTCCTCTACGACGGACCGGAGGTCGACGAGCGGTTGCTCCCGATGACGCACGTGCTCGGCCTCGAGCTCGCAGGCGAGCAGGTGGCCTACTCGTACGACATGCTCGGGGAGGAGCACGCGGTCAACGATGAGGTCGGCGGCGAGCCGGTCGTCATCCTCTGGCAGCCGGGGACGGTGACGCCGATGGAGGGGGAGACGATCGCAGACGGTCGCGACATCGGAGCCGCGGCCGGATTCTCGCGGAGGCTCGACGAGCAGCTGCTCACGTTCGAGTACCGGGGTCACCGCATCGTTGACGTCGAGACCGGGAGCTGGTGGAACGTCACGGGAACGGCCGTCGACGGTCCGCTCGCGGGCCGGCGGCTTGACCGGCTGCCCGCGGTCGACTACTTCTGGTTCTCGTGGGTGGCGTTCCGGCCCGGGACGCGCGTGTTCGGGGAGGAGACCCCGTAACTGACTGCGGAATCGTCCGATTCTCGATATTTCCTTGACATAGTCCATCACGACGTAGATGTATAGTGTCTGAAGCCGCAGCGGCACCATCAGTGCCATGGACCACGAGCTTGCAGGAGGCGGCGCCATTCTGATTCGAACGAAGGACCGGGTCATACCCGTCGCGGATATCGAGCAGGCAATCATCGAGCTGACGCACGTCCGCTCGGCG
>JAPEKQ010000009.1:0-3482 GCA_029990205.1 bacterium | reverse complement strand
GGTGCCCCGGCGACGGACGCGGGAGACGCTCCCGTTCCGGAGGCGACCGAGGAACCGGCCGAAGAGCCGGCACCCAGAACGGGTGCCTACCTCGCTCCTGAGCACCAGCGCATCCGGTTCGTCGGTGTGAGCGTCAAGCAGGCGCAGGACGTGGCCGAGGTTCGTGTCGAACTCGAGATGGGCGGGCTGGAGAGCGTGGCGCTGGTGCGCGGCGCGGACACTCCCGCATCGCTTCTCAGGACGGTCGCAGAGGCCGTGCTCGAGGCGACGCAGCAGTACTTCGAACCGAACGGGATCTTCACGGTGCACGGTGTGGAGATCTGCCAGACGGGCGGTGTGCCCGTGATGCTGACGAACATCTGTCACGTGTCGGAGCGCAGCGAGAAGCAGCTTATCGGCGCGTGCGCCGTCGGGGGAGACCCGCCGCTGGCGGCAGCGCTCTCGACACTCGATGCGATCAACAGATATCTCCGGCGCCTTCGGAGGAAGGTGCCTACGGAATACGAAATCGGGCCGGCATCGGACTAGCGAACAACCAGAACACCTAGCGGAGCGGACCACCTCATAGCGAAGCGTTCCCCTTTTGCCCCTGGAGAACACCGGCGCCCGAGGCCAGAGGCGAGATTTCCCGGAGCCAGGGGTAGCTGACGCATGAAGGAGGTGGAACCATGTTCCTTCTTAGGATCCTCTACGACATTCTGCTGACCGGCAGATCTGGTTGGGGCGACTAGTTGTAGCAGCGTAGCATCGATGTCGGCCCTTCACCTCACAAGGCACTTACGTGAATCCGTCTGACAGGCGAGGCCCGTTCGCAGGTACGTCTCTGCTCTTCCGGCTCTACTACTTCGGCGTCGTTGGCGTCGGCGTTGTGTGGCTCTGGCGAGCGCTTCCATCCGCATATCTGCCCGCATGGCACATCCTGCTCTGGTGGTTTGCTTTCGCTATTATTGCAGAGATGAGCCCGATACGGCTCCCCGGATCGCAGGCCTACATCACCGTCTCCTCGGCACTTGACTACGCGGCCATCGTCATCTTCGGACCTGCCGTTGCGGCCATGATCGCAGCGGGTACCACGCTTGTCTCACAGCTGTTCTTCGCGCGACAGCGGCCTCACAAGATGCTGTTCAACATCGCGCTGTTTGTCGTAACCATCATGGTCTCCGGTAGCGTGTTCCGATGGGCGGGAGGTGTGGCTTCGCCGAGCGTGGCAGAACTCGTGCTTCCGCTCGCCGCTTGTGGTGCAACCTACTTTCTCATAGACACGTTTGGCGTTAGCACCGTAGTTGCTCTCAGCCAGGGAGGGAGCGTCTGGCGAACGTGGCAGAGGATGTATCTCTGGACCACCCTCACACACCTCGCTGGGTTCGTTCCGCTTGGGGCCATCATCGTCGTGATATTCGCGAACATCGGTCTGCCGGGTGTTGCGCTCTTCCTCGCGCCGCTGATTCTTGCCCGCTACTCCTTCAAGCTCTACATGGACATGCGGAATGCGCACTTCGACACCGTCAGAGCCCTGACTTCTGCGATCGACGCGAGTGACCCCTTCACCCGTGGACACTCAGAGCGAGTCACGGCCTACTCAGTGGCCATAGCTCGGAAGCTTGGGTTGGCGGAGAGGCGCGTTCTCACGATTGAGTACGCGAGTCTGCTGCATGACATGGGCAAGATCGCCGTCCAGCATGACATCTTGCTGAAACCCGGCAAGCTGTCGGATGACGAGTGGTCTCTGATGCGGATGCACCCCGAGACCGGGGCGAGGATCGTCGGCGATCTGCACTTTCTCAAGGGTGCGCGAGAGGTTGTGCTGTACCACCACGAGCGGTATGATGGACAGGGGTATCCAGACGGGCTCCAAGGAAGCGAGATTCCCAGAGAGGCTCGCATCGTGAAGGTCGCCGATGCGTTTGATGCCATGTTGTCGGACCGCCCCTACAGGAAGGGCCTCAGCGTGGATGAGGCAGTTGCGGAACTCGAGGCGGGTCGGGGAACTGAGTTCGACCCGAAGGTCGTCGACGTGTTTCTCGAGTTGATTCGACAAGGCGAAGTCGATACCAGTCACAGTCCCCTCTAGACAGATCAGCATCACGCAATCGCCCAAGCGAGGGGGTGTGGATGAGTGCTCTGCAATCCGCGGAGTTGGTGCCACCGCGTACCGGGTCCCGCGGCGATGGGTTCCAGCGTCTACTCCAGCGCAAGGCCGTCTCGAGTCTCATCGACGGACTTGCCGTGTTCTCGAAGGCCCCCACCTCAGACTTCACGATCATCACCGGTGCCCTGTGCTCCGGGAAGACCTCAATCGGCAGCTTGCTCAAGAGCGCGGCTGCTCAGGACGGCGTACCGTTCCGAGTTCCCACCGTCTCATGCGGATGGGACGGCAAGAACGCGCTGCTCGGGGGACTTGACGAGCTTCAGTCGGCCGTGTCCGGACCGAAGCCATTCGCCGACTGTTCTGCCGTTGCAGATGAGTTGGGTGAATCGAGTCCAGACGGCTACGCTGTTCGCTCGGCGGATGGTTCCGAGGACCTGCTCTACTTCATCGATGACATCGACCGCCTCCACGATGTTCACATTCGCCGCGTGCTTTCCCTCGTGCGGAGGGCCCGGAATGCTGCGTCTCGCGTATCCGTGGTGGGTACGGCGCGAGCTGTTCCTCACGCGATCCTGACAGCCGACGACATCCGTGTGGTCTCGCACGCGTCGAGTGCGAACGTGCACCTGGACGAGCCTCTGGACGTTCTGGCCCTCGAGCTGGAGCCGCTGAGTCTGGAGGAGACAAGGACGTTGCTCCGGCAGGGCAGTGCGGAAGGACTGTCTGAAGTAGATGTTGCCTGCATCCACATCGCCGCCGGCGGAAATGTTCTGTTGATCGACGAAGCCTCGCGCGATATGGGCTTCAGAGAACTCGTCAAGGCCTCAACTCTCGAACACGCGGTCGCGCAGCATTTGCTCGAAACGGCTGGGGCGCACAGGGTCCGTCTCCTGTCGGAGTCTGAGCGTCTCGCGCTGCGCCTCGTTTCCCGTGGCCCCGGGGTGTGTGCAGGAGTCGTGGCCGGAGTGCTTGGTATCAGTGACGTGGACGCTGAGAACATGCTCAAGCGACTCGAGGAGGCTCGTCTCGCTCGGTCTGTGTCCGGAGGAGGGGAGTACACGCTTCACGATGCTTCAGTATCGATGTGCCTTGAGGTCGGCTCTTCACCGGACGAGCGGCGCCGTGAACACGTACGGATTGCCGATGTGATCATCAGTTGCGGAGCCAGTGAGGACTCATCGGCGCGCGCACTCGCCGCGTGGCACCTGGGTGAGGCTGGTGAACACGTTCGCGCCGCCGAGCACGCATGCGCCGCGCTCCCCTCCGCAGTGGAGCGTGCGCAGTGCGTCGTCGTAGATGAACTCATCAATCTTGTCGAACGGGCCGCGCTCCGTGAAGTTTCCGACGGAGCAGGTATGGCAGCTTCTCTGGTGGAGTCGGCTGATGCCGCATG
>JAPEKQ010000008.1 GCA_029990205.1 bacterium | reverse complement strand
CCGGAGGCGGTGATGCCGAGACCATCTACAGCTGCACTCTGTCCATAGGGAGTGGTACAACTACTGGGGGCAGGTCATCGAGGGGCTCTTCCCGATCCTGTTCGGCGGGATCGCGGTTGCGACGTTCGTCGTCACCGGCAAGAAGAGCGAGGACGGCGGGACGGACCAGTAGTACAGGCACGGTGCCGCATCGCCCCGGCGCTGGGTAGAAAAGGGCAGAACACCGGACACGCCCCGGGGGGACAGACGATGCGCACACGCACGACCATCCTCATGATGGCCATTCTGATCGCTCTCGCCGGCTTGGCGGGCGGCACGACGACATTCGTCGAGCACCAGCTACCACACATGCTTGGCGACCCGAGATGCGTTGTTCCGGTTGACCTCGACCAGGACGGCCGGACCGACATCCTGACCTGCGACTGGACGACCGACGAGATCATCTGGATCTGCAATCACGGTGACCAGGCCTTCCTCGACATCCGTTCTGTCGACGACTCCGCAGGGACTCCCTATTACCTCACTATCAGCGACCTCGATCTCGATGGTGACATCGACATCGTTGCCGGCATGCGCGACAGCAACGCTGTCTGCTGGTATGAGAACGACGGGGATGAGTCGTTCACGCGTCACACGATCGGCGCGCTTGGAGAGGCGCACATGGGTCGTGCCGTCGATGTCGACGAGGACGGCGATCTTGATGTGTGGAGCGCTGGCACGACCGGCGGCAACACGCTGTGGATCAACGACGGCTCGATGGGCTTCGCGGGCACCAACCTCGTTCCCGGCATCGTTACTCAGTGTGTCGACTTCGCCGACTTCGACGGCGACGACGACATCGATCTGCTGGCGAACGACTGGAACGCGGGAGCGAGGTGGTTCGAGAACGACGGTTCCGAGAATTTCACCCCGCATGTCCTTCCGCTTGACTCGGCGCACTGGGTTCGCTCCGTCGACCTCGACTCCGACAACGATATCGACATCGCGTTCGCCTCGTTCAATCCCTGCCGGTTCGGCTGGTGGGAGAACGACGGCTTCGGTTCCTTTACGATGCACGACTTCCCGACCGATTCGAACGGTGGGCTCGTTGTCGACTGGGCCGATTTCGATGACGACGGTGACCTTGATCTCTGTGGCGCCGCATGGACGACGAACGATGTGAGCTGGTGGGAGAACGACGGTTCCATGTCGTTCGCGGAGACCGGGCTCGCGGACGGTACGTATCCACACGTGGACTGCGCGCACGTCGGTGACATGGACAACGATGGCGACATGGACATCCTCTGCACCGCATGGGATGAGCCGAACATCCGCTGGTATGAGAATGAGCGGCTGACGATGGATTTCAACTGCGCGCCGGTCACCGGAGTGGCGCCGTACGCAGTGACGTTCAATGAGACGATCGATCTCGATGGCACGGTGACGCTCATCGAGTGGGACTTCGACGGCGACGGTCTGACCGATCTCACCGGAAGCGCGCCGGTCTGGGTCTACGACACGCCTGGTGTCCAGGGCGCATCGATGAGGGTCGCGACGACCGAGTGGAGCGGCGAGAGGACTCGCCCTTCCTGTGTGAACGCGTACGACCAGAGCGCGTGTCTCGCCTTTGACGGAGACAGCACGCGCGTGACCTGTCCGGCGGCCGCGGAGCTGAATCTCACCGGAGATCTCACACTTGAGGCGTGGGTCCGCCCGAGTGGATGGGGGACCTATCCGTTCGGCGCGTGGGGCCAGGGCGGGATCGTTCACAAGGAGCAGTTCGCGCTCTACCTCATCGGTGAGCACTTCGTTCAGAACAACCACAGCGTGTGTCTCAAGATGGCGCACGCCGATGCAACAACGAGCTTCTCGTGCGCGCCGGTCGACGCCATCTCGCTTGATGTCTGGCAGCACGTGGCGGTCGCCTACGATGCAACGGCATCGACAACACGAATGTGGGTCGACGGTGTCGAGGTGACCGTAGCGCACTCCGCGTCACCGTCCGGCGCGCTCGCGGACAACGCGGCGAGCGACCTCCACATCGGGAACTCCCTCGATCACAAGTGGTCGTTCGAGGGGGAGATCGACGAGGTGCGGGTCTGGTCCGTTGCGCGTGGCGCCGGTGACATCACGGACGGGATGCTCTCGAATCTGACCGGAAGCGAGCCCGGGCTTGCCGCCGTCTGGTCGATGGACGAGGGGAACGGTACGTGGCTCACTGACGGTTCCACAAGCGGACATGATGCGGCGGTCGAGTCCGCGGTCTGGGGGCAGGGCGTGATCCACTACCCGACCGGGGTCTCCGATGACGTTGTGGCCGGCTCGGGCGTGCAGCTGAGACCGAACACGCCGAATCCGTTCAATCCGATGACACGCATCGCGTTCTTGCTCCCGGCTGCCGCACACGCCAGGCTTCGGGTGTACGACGTCCGCGGGCGACTGGTCCGAACACTCTGTGACGGCGACGCGCCGGCGGGCGAGAGCGCTGTGACATGGGACGGGCGCGACGACCGCGGTCGAGCGCTTCCGTCCGGCGTCTATCTGTACCGGCTTGAGGCAGCAGGTGTCTGTCACGGGGGGAAGGCCGTGCTGCTCAAATAGCCGGGAAGTCCGGACGTCCGGGGGGCGGCAACATGCCTTCCGAAGATCCGGCATGGGTACGGATGACCGACGCGCCGCCGGGAGTCTCTCCTCACGGGGGCGTGCGGGACGCGGGAAACGGCTCCGGCCGTTCTCCCGCGTCGCCTTGTGTGGTATCATCGCTCGACTGCAGACAGTAGCGCGACGCAGCGTGTCCTCGCGGGCACGCGTTCGCCGGGAGCATCCTCTGGAACACATCCTCGAGACGCGCAGCCTCACCAAGACCTATCACCGCGGCACGACCGAGATCCGTGTGCTCGACGGCGTGGACATTGCCGTCGCGCCCGGCGAGTTCGTCTCGATCGTCGGCCGGTCCGGCTCCGGCAAGTCGACGCTCCTGAATCTCATCGGAGGTCTGGATACGCCCGACGGCGGGAGCATCACCGTCGACGGGCACGAGGTCGCCTCGGCGCACCCGAAGGCGCTCGCGCTCCACCGGCGCCGCACGGTCGGGATGGTGTTCCAGTCGTTCAATCTCATCACGACGCGGACCGCGCTCGAGAACGTCACCCTCGCGCTCGCGTTCGGGGAGTTCCCGCGAGCGAAGCGCCGCGAGCGTGCGACGAGCCTTCTGACGTCCGTCGGACTCGCCGAACGGGTAGACCACCGTCCGGGAGAGCTCTCCGGCGGCGAGGCGCAGCGTGTGGCGGTCGCGCGGGCGCTCGCTAACGACCCCGCGATCCTGCTGGCCGACGAGCCGACCGGGAATCTCGACAGCGCGACCTCAGCAGAGATCATCGCGCTTCTTCGCGAACTGAACCGGGACCACGGTCTCACCGTGCTGATGGTCACGCACGACCACGAGGGGGCTCGGGAGGTGTCGAACCGCGTGCTCACGCTGCTCGACGGGCGGGTCGTCGATGAAGAGGTGGTGCGCTCATGAGATTCGGCGACGTCGGAAGACTGGCTCTCGAGAACCTGTGGCGCACCCGGCTCCGCACGGTGCTGACGACGCTCGGCGTCATCATCGGGATCGGCGCGCTCGTCTCGATGGTCAGCTTCGGCAGCGGCATCCAGCACAACGTCGCGAGCGAGTTTCGTCAGCTCGAGCTCTTCACGCTCATCCAGGTGCTGCCGGGTGACATCGACATGTCCGACCCGGTCGCGTCGGGAATGCAGGCGATGGAGGAGGGCGTCGTGACGCTCGATGACGAGACCATCCGGGCTCTCGAGGCCATCCCGGGCGTGAAGCTCGTCTACCCCGAGGTGACGTTCCCCGCGAGACTCGCGCTCGACGACGGCGCATCCCAGACGACCGTTCGGGCGCTCCCCGCGGCGATCAGCGAGTTCAAACCGTTCTCCGAGCTGCCCTACGGACGGTTCTTCGAGTCGGACGACGAACTCTCGATCGTCGTGAGCCAGCGGCTCCTCGAGGACCTGGGCATCCGTCTGACGGATGTTCCGGAACCGGCGGGCCGCGCGCGCGAGGACACGACGGTCATCTACCGGATGCTTCACTCGGACGAGGTGCTCGGACGGAAGCTCACGCTTTCGACGTCGGTCGTCGACGCGGCCGCGCTGATGCAGTCGGTCGCGAGGTTCGAGATCCCTTCGGGCGACCTGCCCGTCCGCGAGGAGGTCACGGAGCTCACGATCGTCGGCATCCTCGAGCGGTCGGGTGGATTCACGAGTCTCGGTCTGGGCGGGCGTGCCATCGTCCCGCCGGAGACGGCCGAGCGGATCCCGCGCCTCGCGATCTCGAGCGTGTGGGATCTCATCGGGGGAGGCGGAGAGGACTCGGGGTACACGTCGGTCAGCGTTCGCGTCGGTTCGATGCAGGACCTCGACGCGGCGCAGGAGGAGATCGAGGCGTTGGGGCTCTCAACGGTCACGATCGCCGACCACCTCGAGGATGTCCGGAACGCCTTCGTTGTGATGGACGCGCTGCTCGGCGCGGTCGGGACGATCGCGCTTCTGGTTGCGGGGCTGGGTATCGCGAACACGATGGTCACGTCCATTCTCGAGCGAACGCGCGAGATCGGAGTGATGAAGGCCATCGGCGGCGGCGAGTGGGACATTCGCCGGATCTTCTTCGTGGAGGCCGCCGCGATCGGGCTCATGGGCGGCATCCTCGGTCTCGTGCTCGGCTGGCTCGTCACGAGACTCGCCAATGTCATCGCGAACGCCTACATCCGCCCATACGGCGTGGAGCCGACCGACCTCTTCCACATGCCTCTCTGGCTCATCCTCGGGGCAGTCGCGTTCGCGGTCGTGGTGAGCCTTCTCGCCGGCATCTACCCCGCGGCCCGCGCGGCCCGGGTCGACCCGGTGACCGCGCTCCGACACGATTGAGCGCTACTCAGCGGGGTACAGCGCGCCCGAGATGGGGGAGAACGTCCACCTGGAGCGGATCCGCCGGCAGCACCTCCACTCCGCGTGCGATTTCTGTGAATGGCGGGTCAACCCGGAGGGTGCGACCTGCATCGAATAGACTGGCTGACCAGGGATGCGCGCCGTTGAGGGCGCGCCTACTTAGAGGGGGATTGGCATGCCGAGGATGCTTCTCGTCGGACTTCTGTCCGTTGTCGCCGCCGTGTGTCTTGTGACGGCGGCGTCTGCAGTTGAGCCTCATGCGGGGATGATGCGCTACCCCGACGTGAGCGAGACACAGATCGTGTTCCGATACGCCAACGACCTCTGGCTGGCGCCCCGAGAGGGCGGCGTCGCCACGAGGCTGACGAGCGTCGAGGGGTACGAGACCTTTCCGAGCTTCAGCGCGGACGGAGAGCACGTCGTGTTCCGCGCCAACTACGACGGGAACAGCGACATCTACACGCTTCCGGTCGGCGGAGGAGTCCCGTTCCGCGTGACGCACCACCCGTCGAGCGAACTGCCGTTCGGCTGGACACGGCAGGGCGATATCGTCTTCGGAGCCTACGGGCTCGGCGACTCACCGCACGCCTATCAGCTCTTCACGGTCGACGAGGACGGCGGGATCCCCGAGAAGCTTCCGGTCCCTTACGGATTCAACCCGGCCATCAGCGACGACGGCGAATGGCTTGCCTACACGCCGTACTCGCGCGACTTCTCGACGTGGAAGCGGTACATGGGCGGGCGCGCGTCCGACCTGTGGCTCTTCCATCTCAAGGACCACACCTCGCGCAAGCTCACCGACTGGGGCGGCACCGACAGTATCCCGATGTGGTTCGGCGACCTTCTCTACTACCTCTCCGACGCCGGCTCCAATCACCGGCTGAACATCTGGGTCTACGACCTCGAGAGCGGCGACACGCGTCAGGTCACCGAGCACGGCGAGTACGATGTCAAGTGGCCGTCGATCGGCCCGGGTCCTGACGGGCAGGGCGAGATCGTCTACCAGCTCGGTTCCGAGCTGATGCTCCTCGACCTCGAGAGCGAGCGTTCGCACTCGGTCAGGATCAGCATCCCCGGTGACCATCATCGTGTGATGCCGCAGATCTTCGACGCCGCCGAGCTCATCGACGACGGCGATGTATCGAGCACGGGCATGCGCGCGGTCGTGTCGGCCCGAGGCGACATCTGGTCGCTCCCGGCCGAGAACGGCACGCCGCAGAACCTGACGCGCACCAACGGGATCGCCGAGCGGCACCCGCGCTGGAGCCCCGACGGCAAGTGGATCGCGTACACGTCGGACGAGACCGACGACTACGAGATCTACATCACGCAGTCGGACGGCAAGGGCGAGACCAAGAAGCTCACCAGCCATGGTGACGGCTACCTTGAGGGTCTCGCGTGGTCGCCGAACTCCGAGCGGATCGCGTTCTTCGACAACACGGG
The DNA here is from genome assembly GCA_029990205.1 of bacterium. Taxonomy (GTDB): domain Bacteria; phylum Joyebacterota; class Joyebacteria; order Joyebacterales; family Joyebacteraceae; genus JAPEKQ01. Next base: position 93,072 of record JAPEKQ010000008.1, on the reverse strand, counting down.
CACGCTCTATGTCCACGACGTCGATGGCGGCCGAACCCACAAGGCCCACAAGTTCTACTCATATCACGGCTCGAACTACAGCTGGTCGAGCGACTCGAACTGGATCGCCTTTGCCGACCACCCGGGCGCGAACCGCAACTACGTCGCGTACATCTACGACGTCGAGAACGACGAGACCCACCAGGTCACGAGCGGCGCGTTCGATGTGACGTGGCCGACGTTCGACCGCGACGGCACCTACCTGTACTACGCCAGCAACTCCGACTTCGGCACGGGCTCGTACGACGACACGACCTGGGACTGGATCTACGAGGATACGGACCGTCTCTACGTTGTGCCGCTCTCGGCCGAGACCGCGTCTCCCTTCGCTCCCGAGATCGATGTCGAGGAGTGGGAGGATGAGGACGCCGACGACGAGGGCGAGGACGAGGACGGGGATGAGGACGCCGAAGAGGATGAGGGCGACGAGGACGCTGAAGAAGAGGAGCGCATCGAGATCGACTTCGAGGGCTTCGAGCGACGCGCCATTCTGCTCCCTGTCGAGCGTGGCGGCTTCTACAACCTCATGGTGAACGCGTCCGGTCAGCTGATCTGCACGCGGAGCGGCAACTCGCTCATCCTCGTGGACATCGAGAACGAGGACGAGATGGAGCAGGAGATCCTCTCCAGCTGCTACGGCGTCGTGATGTCGGGCGACGGCAACAAGCTCGGCGTCTGGGGCGATCGCGGGATGGCGATCATCGATGCGGCCGCCGGCCAGAGCTGGGACGATACGGTCCCGACCGGCGGCATGCTGGTCGAGATCGATCCCCGGGTCGAGTGGCGTCAGGTCCTCCGTGACGCGTGGCGGATCTACAAGTACTACTTCTACGCGGACAACCTCCACGGCGTCGACTGGGACGGCGTGTGGGATGATTACTCGCCGATGATCGAGCACTGTGGCTCGCGCGTCGATCTCTCGTACGTCATCGGTGAGATGATCGGCGAGCTCAACGTCGGTCACGCCTACTACATGGGTGGCGAGGTGTACGAGGATACGCCGAGCGTCTCCGTCGGTCTGCTCGGGTGCGAGTACGAGCTCGACGGTGGCGCGTACCGGATCTCCCGGATCTTCGAGGGTGCGACGTGGGACGGCGACGCCAAGGGACCGCTGAGTCAGCCCGGTGTGGACGTCAAGGTCGGCGACTACGTTCTCGCCGTCAACGGCGTCCCGATCAACACGGACAAGGACCCGTGGGCGGCCTTCCAGGGGCTCGCGGGGATGACCATCACCCTCACCGTCAGCGAGAAGTCGAAGATCGATGACGACGCGCGCGAGATCGTGCTGGAGCTGATGGGCAGCGAGCGTGACCTCAAGTACCGCGCGTGGATCGAGAAGTGCCGCGCCTACGTCGAGAAGCAGAGCGACGGGCGTGTCGGCTACGCCTATGTTCCGGACACCGGGCGGCACGGAGCGAACGATCTGAGGCGCCAGTTCGAGAACGCGCGTCAGTACGACGCGCTCATCGTCGACGAGCGCTGGAACGGCGGCGGGCAGAGCCCGTACCCGTTCGTCCGGATGGTCAGCCAGCCGGTCGTGAACTACTGGACGCACCAGAACCAGCGCGAGATGGACCACTCGCCCGAGTTCGGCAGGCCGGGTCCGGTGTGTCTGCTCGTCAACGAGTCCGCGGGTTCCGGCGGCGACAGCTTCCCCTACATCTTCCGTCAGCTGGGCGCCGGCAAGCTCGTCGGCACGCGGACGTGGGGCGGCCTGGTCGGTATCTCCGGCAACCCGGGTCTCATCGACGGCGGCTACTGCACGGTGCCGACCTTCGCGTTCGTCGACCTCGACGGGACGTGGGGCATCGAGGGCTACGGCGTCGCGCCTGACATCGAGGTCGTGGACGACCCGGCGCTGATGGTCGACGGCGGTGACCCGCAGCTCGACGCGGCCATCGAGCACATGCTCGATGAGCTCTCCAGGAACCCGATCAGTCATCCCGACCAGCCGGCGTTCCCGAACCGGAGCGGCATGGGCATCCCGGAGGGCGACTGGTAGCGGATACGCAGGCGCCGCCGGGGGCCAATGGGCCACCGGGGCGCGTCTGACAGGTAGACTCAAGGACGGGCTCCCTCGAGCGAGGGGGCCCGTTCTCATGTGGTGAAGCCGGGGACCGCGCCGGACGGGCACGAGGGTGGAGCGCGGCGTACTGCTGCGGGAGCGGGCGGGTGCTGCGGGAGCGGGGGAGAGTGGTGGAGCGGGCTTGAATCGAGGGGCATCGTGTGGCACGGTTGCGGAACGGACTCTCGCGCCTCATCAGACACTCTGGAGGTGAGCATGCCCACCATCACCGTTGACGGTCCTCCCATTGCCGATATCGAGAAGCGCCGCTCGCTGGTTCGAGGGATGACCGGCGTGGCCGCTGAGGTGTTCGGTCTCGACGCTTCGCACATCGTCGTCCTCATCCGGGAGCACCAGTCGCAGAACGTCGGGGTCGGCGGCGAGCTCCTCGTTGACAGACGCGGTGGCAGCGGGGACTGACGCTCAGGGAGCCGCCCATGTTCGAGATGCCGATCGATGGGACCCTCGATCTCCACAGCTTCCGTCCGTCCGACGTGAAGACACTCGTGCCCGATTACATCGCCGAGTGTCGCAGACATGGCATCTTCGGCATCCGCATCATCCACGGGAAGGGGACCGGGGCGCTCCGCGAGACGGCCCACGCGATCCTGGGGCGGATGGACGAGGTCGTCTCGTTCCGTCTCGCGCGTGACGCGGGTGGCTGGGGCGCGACGGTCGTAGAACTCAGACCGATGACCAGAGAAGAGGAGAGAGACGCATGACACGTGACCTGATCCCGCCGGCGGAGCTCGTGGTCAACCCGAGCAGGCTCTGGCTCTCGAAGTGGCTTCTTCTGACGGCCGGCGATTTCGAGAAGGGTGAGTTCAACACGATGACCGTAGGGTGGGGGACGCTGGGCGCGATGTGGAACCGGCCGGTGGTCGAGACCGTCGTTCGTCCCGTGCGTCACACCTACGGGTTCATGGAGGAGCACGGGACGTTCACGCTGACGGCGTTCCCGGAGGAGCATCGCAAGGCGCTCCAGCTCCTCGGGACGAAGTCCGGGCGCGACGGTGACAAGATCACCGAGGCCGGTCTGACGCCGATCGCCTCCGACGAGATCCCTGCGCCCGGGTTCGCGGAGGCCGAGCTCATCATCGAGTGCAGGACCATCTACTGGCACGACTTCGATCCTGCGCGGTTCGTCGACCCGAGCATCGACGAGAGCTACCCTGACAAGGACTACCATCGTTCGTATCTCGGCGAGATTCTCGCTGTCCGCGGCACCGACGCGTGGCGGCGGCCCTGAGCAAGGAGGGGACAATGCGTTTTCTCGGGAGGCTTCTCATCACGATGGTCGGAATCTGGCTGGCGGCGACACTGGTCTCCGGCATCGGCGTCTCGGGCTTCGGCACGGTGCTGCTCGCGGCGCTCATCCTCGGCGTCATCAACGCGATCGTGCGGCCAGTGTTCGTCTTCATGACGCTGCCGCTGACGGTGCTCACGCTGGGGCTCTTCCTGCTCGTGATCAACGCGATCCTGCTCGCGCTCGTCGCCGCGATCCTGCCGGGAATGACGATCTTCGGGTTCGCCTCCGCGTTCCTCGGGGCGCTCATCATCACGGTCTTCAGCTGGATCGCCAACTGGTTCCTGGGCAATCGGGAGTAGGAGCGACGTGACGAAGCTCTGCGTCATCCATCACTCGCACACCGACATCGGTTACACCGATCTGCAGAGCCGCATCGAACGGCGCCATGTGGACTTCATTCGACAGGCCCTCGCCATCGCCAAGAACACGGCCGACAGGCGGGGGCCCGTCTTTGACGGATTCGTGTGGACATGCGAGTCCCTCTGGGGCACGGAGCGGTTCCTGGCCGCTGCGAGTGGCGATGAACGCGAGCGCTTCGCGTGCGCCGTCCGCGACGGGTCGATCGGGATCTCCGCGAGCTATCTCAACTTCAATGAGCTCATCGGCTACGAGCTGCTTCTCGAGTCGTTCCGGCGCGCCCGTGACCTCGGGACGGAGCTGGGTGTTTCGGTGGACTCCGCGATGACGGCCGATATCAACGGGTACGGCTGGGGGTACCCGGAGGCGATGCTCGCGGGCGGCGTGACGAACCTCTTTTCGTGCGTCCACACGCATCACGGGATGTACCCGCTCGGCAGGACACAGATTCCCTTCTGGTGGGAGACTCCGTCGGGCGGGCGCGTGCTGGTGTGGAGTGGCGAGCACTACCACTTCGGGAATGAACTGGGTCTCGCCCCGGGCGCCGCCGCGTCCTATCTGACGAAGGACGAGTGCGACGCGGAGATGATCCACCACGACCACTGGGGCGTGGCCGAGCTGCGCATCCCGAGGTACCTCGCCGGACTTCGGGAGCGCGGGTACGAGCTCGATATCGTCCCGGTCATGGTGTCGGGGCTTCGGACCGACAACGGTCCGCCGTCGGCGCGCATCGTGGACATGATCGAGCGCTGGAACGCCGAACACGAGGATGTCTGCCGCATTGAGATGATGTCGCTCTCCGGGTTCTTCGCGGAGCTGCGAGCCGAGATCGGGAAGATGGAGATCGAGCTTCCGACCTGTCGCGGGGACTGGCCCGACTGGTGGTCCGACGGCCCCGGCGGGAACCCGACGGGCACGAGGCTGACGCGCGAGGCGCAGCGGAGGTTGCGGCGTGTGCGCGCGCTGAGCTGCGTCGGTGACGCGGGCAACCGCGACCGCGCCGGAACGCAGCATGACCGTGAACTGGAGCGCCGCGTCATCGACGATCTCCTTCTCTACTCGGAGCACACCTTCAGTCACTCCAACGCGATGTCCGACCCGTGGCACCCGCTCGTCTCGTCAATCTCGGGTCGCAAGCAGGCGTACGCGGCGTCGGCGCACGATGCGGTCATCGGGCTCGAGGACGACGAGCTCGAGCGTTTGGGCGCGGCCGGGCTGGCCGTTGGTGTCCCGCTTCGCTACACCGTCATCAACCCGTTCGAGTACCGTGTCAGCGGTGTGGCGCGGCTCCCGGTCGGCCACTACGAGTTCAACGAACTGGGACTCGACCGCGGGGGGCGCGTGGTGGACGCATCGAGCGGGGAGACGATGCGCTCGCAGCTCGCGTACGCTCCGATGGGGGGCGAGTACCTCGTCTGGCTCGATCTTGGCCCGGGTGAGCGACGCGAGCTCGCCGTCGAGCCGGGGGATGGTGGTGATGCGGGGGGCAGGCAGAGCAGGGGAGCGGGAACCGGCTTCCTCGAGACCGGGCACGTCCGCATCGAATGGGTCCCCGGTGACGGTGTCGTCCGGTGGATGGACCGGTCGACCGGCGCCGACCTGCTGCGCGCGGACCGCGCGCATGGGGCGTTCACACCGGTCTACGAGGTCACGCCGATGCACGGTCGCGGCGAGGCGTGCAGCGTCCGCGGGGCGATGGGTCTCAACCGCAAGGGCGAGAACGTCATGCGGAGCGCCGGGTGTCTCATCGGCGAGGAGGCGCGAACGGTCGGGCCGGTCGTCTCGAGCGTGACGCTCGACTACGGGGTCGCGGGCGCCAGCCTCTTCCTGCTCGAACTCGCAGCCTACGAGGATGAGCCGCGAGTCGACGTCACGGTCCGACTTCACAAGGACAGCGTCTGGGAGCCCGAGAACGTCTACCTCTCGCTTCCGTTCTGCGCCGGTGCGAACGAACAGCTCTGGCTCGCGAAGGCCGGCGCGGTGGAGGTCGGGGCGGCCGTCCGGCCGCGGATCGACCAGATCCCAGGAACGCTCACCGACTACTACGCCGTCGACGACGGGTTCGCGCTCGTGAGCGACGGTGAGGGACCCGGCGCCGGCGGTGGGATGGGGGTTGCCGTGGCGATGCCCGACTGTCATCTGCTCCAGGTCGGACCGCTCGCGTTCGGGGAACGCCTGCTGGCCGGGGACCCGCGGCTTGCCGATGATCCGTGTCGCCTCTATGCGTGGCTGATGAACAACTTCTGGGAGACGAACTTCGCCGCCTCGCTCGGCGGGTTCCACGAGTTCCGGTTCTCCGTACGGTGGGGCGACTGCCGCACAGCGCGCCGCGGCGTGGCGGCCGACCGCGAGACCGCCGTACACGGCGCCATGTCTGCATGTCGCACGGCCTCCGACGGACTGGTCGTCTTCCGTCACGCGTAGCCCCGCCGGGAGGAACATCGTGTATACTCAGAGTCTGCCGCGGGCGCCGGGGTGGAGCCCGTGATCTCTCACACGCTTGACATCGGCTGACACACGAGCCGGAGGATGTAGACGTGACGACTCGAGGCATGTCCCTGCGTCTGTTCGCGCCGGCGCTCACGCTCCTCGCGCTCGCCCTGGTAGCGGCCGGCGCCTACGCGCACGGCATGCACCGCGACCAGGATTACGAGTTCCCCGCACCGTCCATCGATTGTGCGCCGCGGACCTATGTCTGCCAGCGCGCGTGCGATCCGCTCGTCATTGACGGAGTGCTCGATGAGGGTGCGTGGGTGGATGTCGCGCGGACCGAGCTCTTCATCGACATTCAGGGGGACGGGTTCCCCGCTCCGCGATTCGAGACCCGCGCCGCGATGCTCTGGGACGACGAGTACTTCTATGTCGCCGCCTGGATGGAGGAACCGCACGTCTGGGCGAAGCTCACCGACCGCGACGCGGTCATCTTCTACGACAACGACTTCGAGGTCTTCATCGACCCCGACGGCGACACGCACGAGTACTACGAACTCGAGGTGAACGCCTTTGAGACCGAGTGGGACCTCCTGCTCACGAAGCCGTACCGGGACGGCGGCACCGCGATCGATTCGTGGGACATCCAGGGGCTTCTCACGGGCGTGAGCGTCGACGGGACGTTGAACGATCCGTCGGACGAGGACGCGGGGTGGACGATGGAGATCGCCATTCCCTGGAAGGTCCTCGAGGAGTGCGCGCACGGTCCCTGCCCGCCGGAGCCGGGAGACGCGTGGCGCGTCAACTTTTCGCGCGTGGAGTGGCGGACCAACGTCCTCGACGGCGACTACGTCAAGTCGGTGGATCCAGAGACCGGTGAGAATCTCCCCGAGGACAACTGGGTCTGGTCGCCGCAGGGGCTCGTGAACATGCACTACCCGGAGATGTGGGGCGTCGTGTCGTTCTCGTCGACGTCCGCCGGGACGCGGGTCGAGACGGCAGTGCTGCCCACGCACCTGGCGACGCGCTCGGCGCTCATGGAACTCTACTACGCACAGCGGACGTTCCACGGTCGGCACGGCCGGTACTCCCGAGACCTCGTCGAACTCGGTCTCGAGGGCGCGCCATTCGAGGGGGCGCCCTGGCCGCCGGCGATCCATGTGACACCGTGGACCTTCGAGGGTATCCTGACCGGCCGCGACGGTGGGGTGCTTCACGTCTCGGAGGACGGACACATCTGGTAGCCGCCGCGAGCCGGTGCGAGCTGCCGCGAGCTGACGCGAGTGGTGCGGCCGCGCGTCGAGCACGAGGCTGGAGCAGGCAACACACCACAAGGGGAGAACTCCATGAACATGGCGCCCGTTGACTGGACCATCGTCGCCGCCGTCCTGGGCGTCATGATGATCGGTGTCTTCCTGAGTCGACAGCACATGAAGAGCGTCGCGGACTTCCTCGCCGCGGGCCGAACGGCCGGCCGCTACGCGATCAGCATCGCGACGGGGATCGCGGGGCTGGGCGCGATCACGATCGTCGGACTGCTCGAGATGAACTACGTCGCCGGGTTCGCGATGACGTGGTGGGGGTTCACGATGAGCGTCGTGATCCTCATTCTCACGGTGTCGGGCTGGGTCATCTACCGGTTCCGTCAGACGAGGGCACTGACGCTCGCGCAGTTCTTCGAGGCCCGCTACAGCAGAAACTTCCGCGTCTTCGCCGGACTCATCGCGTTTCTCTCCGGACTGATCAACTTCGGCATCTTCCCCGCGGTTGGTGCGAGGTTCTTCATCTACTTCTGTGGCCTCCCAGCCGCGATCCCGCTGCTCGGATTGATGATCCCGACCTACCCGCTCGTGATGGCCATTCTCCTGATCCTCGCGCTCTTCTTCGTGTTCAGCGGCGGGCAGATCGCCGTGATCATCACTGATTTCGCGCAGGGACTCTTCGTTAACATCGTCTTCATCGTCATCGTGCTCTACCTGTACACGCAGGTCGACTGGAGCCAGATCATCGAGGCGCTTGCGGCGGCGCCACAAGAGGCGTCGCTGATCAACCCGTTCAAGACGAGTCACATCGAGGACTTCAACCTCGTGTACTTCATCATCGGGATCGTCGGTGTCGTCTACGGCGCGATGTCGTGGCAGGGAACGCAGGCGTACAACAGCTCGGCCAAGAACGCGCACGAAGCGAAGATGGCCGGTGTGCTCGGGAACTGGAAGGGCTTCCCGCAGAACCTCTTCATCCTCTTCGTGCCGATTATCATCTACACCGTCATGCATCATCCGGACTTCAGCGCGATCGCGACCAACGTCCAGGGCGTTCTCTCGGGAATCGAGGGCGAGGCGCTTCAGAACCAGCTTCGAGGGCCGGTCACGTTGACGATGCTGTTGCCCGTCGGGCTGATGGGGGCGTTCGCGGCGGTGATGCTGGCGGCGTTCATCAGCACGCACGACACGTACCTGCACTCGTGGGGGAGCATCTTCATTCAGGACGTTCTGATGCCGTTTCGGAAGAAGCCGTTCACGCGCGAGCAGCATCTCCTTGCGCTCCGGCTCTCGATCTTCGGCGTCGCCATCTTCATCTTCCTCTTCAGTCTGCTCTTCCAGCAGAGCCAGTACATCTTCCTGTTCTTCGCCATTACCGGGGCCATCTTCGCGGGCGGCTCGGGCGCCGTCATCATCGGCGGGCTCTACTGGCGCCGCGGGACGGCTCCCGCGGCATGGGGCGCGCTGATCACGGGTTCGAGCATCGCCGTCGGCGGTATCCTCATGCACCAGCTCCCGGCTGAGATGTTCGAGTCGGCGCCGCTGATCGCTTCCAGAGCGGGGCAGCTCTGGTGGGTGCTCAGGCACTGGCTCTACAACATCAACGGCCAGCAGTACTGGGCCGTCGCGATGGGTGCATCGGCGCTGATGTACGTGCTGGTCTCGCTTCTCGGGCGCACCCCGCCGATGGACCTCGACCGCGTGCTCCACAAGGGGAAGTACGCGGTGGCCGGCGAGACCGAGGTCGTTAACGAGGCTCCCTCGCGCGGGTGGCGCTTGCTCGGGATGGGGAAGGAGTTCACGAAGGGTGACCGGATCATCTATGTTGCGACCTACGCGCACACCGGCATCTGGATCCTCATCTTCATCATTGGCACCATCTACAACTTGCACCACGACGTTCCCGATGAGGCGTGGGCGAACTTCTGGCGCATCTACTTCTTCATCCAGGTCACGTTCTCCATCTTCGTGCTCTTCTGGTTCTCGATCGGCGGGTTCCGCGACATCGGAGCGATGCTCAAGCGGCTCCGCGTCATGAAGCGCGACGAGGCGGACGACGGCATGGTCGTTCACGATGATGATGGGAGCGGCGAGTAGGCCGCACCGGGCACGGGTTCACCGGCTGAGCGGGGGCTGCCCGCGGAGGGCTCCATGGTCTTCACACGAAGCGCATCGAATCCGATCCTCTCTCGGGACGACATCCCGGACGCGCCGCCCGATGTCATCGACGCTACGTCGGTCTTCAACCCCGGCGCCGCGCGCGTGGACGGCCGCGACCTCCTGCTGCTCCGCGTTCAGACGCGCGGTCGGAGGACCTGTCTCATGACGGCGGAGAGCGAACCGGGTCCGGCGGACGGGTCCGGCGCCGCGTTCACCGTGCGTCGCGAACTCGTGGAGCTCGTCGGCTTCGAGGAGATGGGCCGGGAGATACACCACGTCTACGATCCCAGGGTCACGCTGCTCGACGGAGCGTGGCACGTCGTGCTCGCGGTCGATGTCGATTCGACCTGCCGGCTGGCCGTGGCTCGGACGGACGACTTCCGCAGGCTCGAACTCGTCGGGAAGGTCGCCGCCGGTGGGCGCACCCGGTGGGACGACGTCCGGAACGGCGTGCTCTTCCCCGAGCGCATCGGCGGGAGCTACGCGATGCTCCTCCGGCCGAACCGGAAGGCGATAGGCGACGGGCCGTCGTCGGGCGATGAGATCGTGCTCGGGACCTCCGACGATCTCGTGAACTGGCGCGAGCGGGGCTCCGTGATGTCGGGGCGCTGGCACTCCTGGGACGAGCTCATCGGTCCCGGTCCGCCGCCCGTGAAGACGCGCGACGGATGGCTGCTCGTCTATCACGGGATCGCCACACATCTGGCGACGGCGTGGATCTACCAGGCGGGCGTCGTGCTTCTCGATCTCGAGGATCCCACGCGAGTCATCGCGCGCGGCCGCGACAACGTGCTCGAGCCGCGCGAGAGCTGGGAGATGACCGGTCAGGTGCCGAACGTCGTCTTTCCATCGGGGCTCACCGTCGACCACGATGCCGACGGGTTCGCCGGGCCCGACACGGAACTCACGTTGTACTACGGCGCCGCCGACACCTGCGTCGGTCGCGCGACGACCACGGTCGGCCGGCTGATCGAGTCCTGCCGCCTGGAGTAGACGCCGCCCGGGCGTCCGGCGGGCACAACCGCAGCACTGCATCTTCGCCGGCGCGACCGGCACGAAAGGATCCTCCATGCCACCACGCAAGGCTTTCATCGTCTCGCACACCCATTGGGACCGTGAGTGGTATCTGACCTTCCACGAGTTCCGCGTCAACCTCGTGCGCGTGGTCGCGGGGATTCTTGACGCACTCGAGTCTGATGACGCATTCCGCTGCTTCGTGCTCGATGGACAGGCCGTCGTTCTCGAGGACTACCTCGAGGCGCGGCCGGGCGATGAAGAGCGCGTGCGGCGACTCGCCCAGAGCGGCGCTCTCGTGATCGGTCCGTGGTACCAGCTCCCCGACGAGTTTCTGGTCAGCGCCGAGGCGCATGTCCGGAACCTCCAGCTCGGCCATCGCGTGTGCGAGCGGTTCGGGCCTGTCCAGAAGGTCGGATACGTCCCCGATTCGTTCGGGCACATCGCTCAGATGCCGCAGTTGCTCCGCGGCGCGGGGATCGACTCGTTCATCTACTGGCGCGGCAATGGTGACGAGCTCGAGGATCTCGGGCTCGAGTATCTGTGGGCCGCCCCCGACGGGAGCGAGGTCACGGCCATCAACCAGTTCGGCGGCTACTGCAACGCGGCCGGGCTCGGCTTTGCGGAGATCTGGCACGCGCACACGCGGCGCGAGATCGGGATCGACCGCGCGCTGGCGAAGGTGAGCGAGCTCTTCGAGCGGATGGACGAGCGCAGCAACGGGGATGTCTACCTGCTCTCCAACGGGTGCGACCACTTCCCGCGGCAGCAGCGGTTCGGTGATGTTCTTGCCGCGCTCGAGACCGCGTTTCCCGGGACCGAGTTCGCGCACACGGGGTTCGCGGAGTTCGTCGAGGCCGTCAAGGCGAGCGGATGCGCGACGAAGCGGTTCGCGGGTGAACTCCTCGGCGGGCGGTACTCGCACATCCTCTCGGGAGTCTGGTCGGCGCGGATGCCGCTCAAGCAGATGAACGAGGCCGCGCAGACGGTGCTCGCCGATGTGCTCGAGCCGGTGAGCGCGTACGCGCGCTTCGCGCTCGGGGCGGAGTACCCCGACGGGCAGATCCGGTACGCATGGAAGCTCCTGCTCAAGAACCATCCGCACGACTCGATCTGCGGGTGCAGCACCGACGAGGTTCACCAGGACATGGTTCCGCGGTTCCGGGGGGTTCTCGAGACCGGTGACCGGCTGCTGTCGAACACGCTCGACGTGATGGTGCCGTCGTTCGCCAGGCATGAGGCGGATGACCGGGCGACGGCTCTCTGCGTTGTGAACCCACTGCCGATGCGGCGCACGGAGATCGTGCGGAGAATGGTCGTGCTCCAGCCGTTCGGCATCAGGCCGGAACAGCTCCGACTGTTCAACGAGGACCGGCGGGAGGTTCCGTTCACCGTCGTTGAGAAGGTCTTCGTCGAGCGGTTCTGGGGGATCGACTACCGCAGCCTGCTCTCGGAAGAGGCGCAGCGCGCGCAGTTCGACATCTACCGTGAGCGGTTCGGACACCGCATCATCCGTCCGGAGAGCGAATGGGAGACGGCCGACTGCTTCCTGACCATCGAGTTCGAGGCGAAGGACCTTCCCGCGCTTGGGCATGCTGTGTTCTTCCTGACCGACGGGGGACCGGCTCCCGCGCGGGCGTCCGCGTCCGGAGACGACGGGGCCGCTAGTGAAGCCGCGCGGCCCGAGCGGGCCGTGACCGTCGAGGGCGACGTCCTGAGGAACGAGTCCGTCGAGGTTCGGCTCCATTCGAACGGGACGTTCGACCTGACCGATCTGGCCACGGGGACCGTTCGGCCCGGTCTGAATCTGCTCGAGGACACCGAGGACATCGGGGACGAGTACGACTACTCGCCGGCCGCGAACACGATGACGGTCACAGCGGCAGCCGCGACGGGCGAGGTCCGCGCTGTTGAGGACACGGGTCTCCGTGGCGCGCTTGAGGCGACGTTCGTGCTTCGGCTGCCGGCACGCATCACGGACGACCGGACCGCGAGAAGCGATGAACTCGTCGATTGCGGCGTTCGTGTGACCGTGGCGCTCATAGAGGGACAGCCGCTGATCGACGTCACTCTCGAGTTCGACAACGAAGCCTTGGACCACCGGCTGCGGGCCGTGTTCCCGACGGGGGTCGCAGCGGATACGATCACGTCGGACGGTCACTTCATGCTCAACGAACGGCCGATCGACACCGGGTCGCACGATGACTGGGTCCAGCCGCCGCCGGCCACCGTGCCACAGCAGGAGTTCTCGCTGGTCAGCGACGGGGCGGCCGGTCTTGCAGTTCTCAATCGCGGGCTTCCCGAGATCGAGGCGTCACGCGACGCCGCCGGACGGGCAGTCCTCTCGCTGACGCTTCTCAGAGCGGTCGGGTGGCTGTCGCGCGACGACTTCCCGACGAGACGCAGCCAGAACGCGGGGCCGACGCTGTTCACGCCCGAGGCGCAGTGTGCCGGACGGCAGGTCTTCCGGTACGCCGTGGCGCCGCTCGCCGGCGACGTCTACGACTCCGGACTCCCGGCACTCTCGAAGCGCTGGCGGGTCCCGCCGCTCACGCGGCAGGGCGTGGAGGATGGGATGCGCGAGGGCGGCGCGAGTCTTCTGTCACACTCGAGCGAGCGCGTTCGGGTCTCGGCGGTCAAACGTCACGAGAGTCGTGACACGCTCATTGTGCGGTTGTGCAACCTGTCCGACGGGCGGGTTGACGAGACGCTGACGCTCGGGCGGCGTGCCGCAGGGGCGTGGCGGACGAACCTTCTCGAAGAGCGTGGGAGCGAGCTCGCGATCGGAGGCGGCTACCAGGTCGCGCTGGCGCTGGGTGCGCACGAGATCGCGACCGTTGAGATCGAGTTCGGGGGGGAGTAGGCGTGGCCGAAGCGACAGCCAAAGCGAATCGGACGCCAGCGAAGCCGAAGGCGACGAAGGTGACGCAGCCGAACAGGGCTGCGAAGCGAGCCAAGCCGGCCCCGCCGCCGCATATCGGAACGCTCAACGAGCAGGCGCTCCACGCTTCACTCAAGGAGTGGTACGCGGAGCCCGGGGACGAGTTTGAGGTCCCGGTCGACGGCTTCGCCATCGACATCGTGAGAGGCGATCTCCTGATTGAGATCCAGACCGGTGGGTTCTCCTCGATCCGCCGCAAGCTCGAACGCCTGGTCGAAACGCATCCCGTGCGTCTGGTCCATCCGCTCCCCGTCGAGAAGTGGATCGTCAAGCGTCCCCGGAAGAAGCGCGGCAAGGAGACACGCCGCCGGTCACCGAAGCACTGCACGCCGATCGATGCGTTCGTCGAGCTGGTCCGTCTTCCGCGACTCCTCAAGCATCCCAACTTCGAGTTCGAACTCCTGCTGACGCACGAGGAGGAGGTCCGCAGCTACGATGGGACGCGGGGATGGAGGAAGAAGGGGTGGGTCACCGACGAGCGGCGGTTGATCGAGGTCGTGGGACGTGAGCGGATCGTGACCGTTGCCGACGCACTCGCGTACGTCCCGGACGATCTCGAGGAGCCGTTCGATACCGCAGCGCTGGGCCACGCCGTCGACCGTCCCCGGTGGGTCGCTCAGAAGATGGCCTACTGCCTTCGGGAGACGGGCGCGATCGAGATCTCAGGCAAGAGCGGCAACGCGCTGCTCTACGTCCGATCCGGCGAGCGGAAGCAGAACGGCAGGCGGCAGACGCGCGGCAGGCGGAAACGGAGCGGGAAGCGGAAACAGGGCGAGAAGGGGTAGGCGCGCGGGCGCGAGGTTGACGTGCTGAAATGCAAAGAGAGACGGCGGAACCCTCGGGTCCCGCCGTCTCTCTCTTACATGGTTCTGTGCTTCGGGCTGATCCCCTTGCCCTGCTACTTCACCAGCACCATCTTCCGAGTCGCGACCGTCTCGCCGGCGATGAGCCTGACGAAGTAGACGCCGGAGCCGACGGCGTTGCCATGCGAGTCCCTGCCGTGCCAGATGGCCTCGTGCGGTCCGGCGCCGAGCGGGCCGCTCTCGAGGACGCTCACGAGCCTGCCGCGCACGTCGTAGACCGCGAGCTCGACCTCGGCCGGACTCGGGAGTGAGAACGCGATGTTGGCGGTCGGGTTGAACGGGTTCGGCCGCACCGGGTGGAGCTGTACGTCGCGGATGAGCTCAGGCTCCTCGACGTCCGACCCCTCACCGCTGATGCCCCAGATCTCGATGTCGTCGATGTTCCAGCCGCAGTACTGCCACCCGCCGTCGGTGACGCCCATCGTCCAGCGAAGGTAGACGGTCTCCGCGTCGTCGGCGACCGACGAGATGTCGATGTTCATCTGGGTCCAGGCCGAGTCGGTGATCTCCTCGGTGTTCTCCCAGACCGTGGTCCATGAGGAGCCGTCGACGCTCGCGCGAACGTACGCGTGGTCGTAGTCGGGTGTCTCGACGCCCAGCCATCTCCAGAACCTGAGGCTCGTGTTGTAGAGGTTGCTGCAGTCGATGGCCGCCGTCGTCAAATGCGACTCGTCGAGGTCGTTCGGGTAGTCGCCGCTGAGGTTGTATCCGTAGACGTTGTCACCCGTGTACGCGGTCGTCGGGTCGGGGTTGCCGTACTGCCCGCCGCCGCCCGTGGGCTGCCCGTACGCCCAGTCGTCCTCGGTCGTCCAGCCCGGATCGGTATCGAGCGTCCACTCGTACTGCTTCTCGCTCGTCCCGATGGCGACGACGACGTCGCGTGTCGTGTCACCCAGTCCGTTGGAGAGGTTGCGGAACGATATCTGCGCGACGTGCGCGCCGTCGGGGAGCGTCTCCGCGTTGGAGTTGATCGTGACGGTCACCGTCGCCGGCACGCCGGGTGTCAGCCAGCCTCCCGTGTCGCCCGAGAGCGATATCCACGTCGTGGATGGAGGAAGCACCTCGACCTGGTAGCTGGCGTCCGCGTCGCCGCGATACTCCATGACGTAGTCCTGGCTCACCGGGTCGAACGGGCCGCCGCTCGGTCCTTCGGACTTGAAGTGGGTGCTTGGATCGACCGACAGCCCCGCGTCGATCGTGAGCGCCTTCATGCAGAAGTTGCCGGTCTGGCTCCACTGCCCGTCGTCGAAGTCGTAGAAGTCGAGCCACGAGCCACCGCTCTTGTAGTAGCTCTCGCCGGCGCTCGCCGCCGACTCGACGATCGTCCGGTAGTCCGCGCCGAGCAGGACCGGGACATCGGACGTGCGATCGTACGGATGGCCGCCCTGCGAGAGTTCGAGGTAGACGTAGAAGTCGTTCCCCGCTGTCAGGTTCGCGGTCGGGTCGAGGTCGACCGTGTGGAGTCCGGCGTGATCGTACGTCCCGGTCTCTTCGGCCATGATGTCGGAGAGAGCGCCGCCCGAGAACGTGTCGTAGACACGGACGGTGTAGTCGACGCTGTCGACGGCCGTGAAGAAGTTGACCGCCTTGAGAAGCTCGTCGCCCTCGGCAACGAACGCGTTCATGGCTTCGGTCGCGATGGTGAGCGTGTCTCGCCAGCCGTGGTAGTCGTGGTAGTAGACGTGCTCGTACTCGAGAGGCTCCACGCCGCGGAATACGATGGCGCCCATCTCCTCGTTCTGCGCGCAGTGCTTGTCGTAGTAGGAGATCCAGAAGTAGCCGCTCAGGCCCCAGCCCGAGCCCCAGCTGTTCTTGCAGAGCCACGCTCCGGGTCCCGGCGCCTGCGTGCTCTTGTCGTCGTCCCATCCCACGATGGCGACGGCGTGGTTCGGCTCCCAGCTGTCGGTCGGCGGCTGGTAGTGGATGTAGTTGGAGATGAACGAGGAGTCGTAGCAGAGACACGTGCCGACGACGCCGTAGTCGATCACAGCCTGCTTGATCTCGTCGATGTGCTCGAGGTTCTCCCCGGCGACATGCCACTCGACGTCGCGCGGGTAGTAGTAGTGGAAGCTCGAATCGTAGCGAAGAGGAGGAGAGGTGTACGACTGCCCGTCCACGTCGCGGACGGCCCCCTCGAGGCGGGAGAGGTAGGCGGTCGTCACGCGGTAGTCGCCGCCCTGATGCACCTCGAGCCCGCCGGAGTTCGGGAAGATGTCCTGATTGTAGTCCATGTTGAAGCCGTTCCACCAGTCGAGGTGGTACTCCGCGAGGTTGGGCTCGCCGCTCTCGCCGGCCGCCGCCCAGGCGCCCGTTATCAGAAGGTTGCCTTCCATTGCGGCCATCGCGCCGTGCGTCCAGCAGGTCCCGCCGCTCTGGCTCTTCACCGAGGTGACGTAGTTCACGCCGCCGACGTCCCTGAGGTCATAGCTCGCCGGAGGGTTCGAGGTGGCGGTCGCCGCGAGCACGAGGATGAGGGCGAGCGTGCTCAGTGCGAGAGCTCTGCGTACCATTCTTCGCTCCTTGTCCTTGATGGGGCCTGTCCCTGGATAGAATTCCATGATGTGCGCTGCGACGGCAGCGCGCTCTGTACTGGGGGGGGAAGACCGTGAACATGGTCATCAGTTCATTATACCACAGCGCGCGCCCTACGGCAAGGAACGGGTCGCGACCGCCGCGCGACCGCGAGATGCACAGGAAAACCTTGCCGAGCGGTCACTCCCGTGGGATGCTCTCCGCAACGCAGCCAGGGAGACGTGATCGGACCGTTCACGGTGAACGCCCCGAGTCATTGGCCGGGGCAGAGGAGGGTGTTGCTTGAGCAGCGACCCAACGACCGCGCTCGCGAAGAA
This sequence comes from bacterium, assembly GCA_029990205.1. Lineage (GTDB taxonomy): Bacteria > Joyebacterota > Joyebacteria > Joyebacterales > Joyebacteraceae > JAPEKQ01. The sequence continues at coordinate 75,783 of JAPEKQ010000008.1, read as the reverse complement.
GCTCGGCATCGATGAAGGTGACCGGATCCAGCTGTACGATGAGCCCGAGGACTTCAGGTCGACGCTCGGGGAGCTTCCGGAGGGCGTGGACGTCGTGCCGGAGCGCGCGCGGAATCTGGATATGGCCATCATCTTCTCGAGGAGCGCAGCGGACCTCCGGTTCGATCTGCCACATGTATCCGGTCGGCTGACAGAGGCGGGTCACCTCTGGGTGGCGTGGCCGAAGCGGGCGTCCGAGCTCGAGACCGATCTCTCGTTCGATGTCGTGCAGAAGATCGGAATGAAGCTCGGGATGGTCGACTCACGCGTCTGCTCGCTCGGCCAGTACTGGTCGGGCCTCCGGTTCGAGCGCCGGCGTGACCCGAAGAGCGACTACGCTCCGATGTGGCCGGCGCCTATCGACGAAGCTGAGGAGGAGTCGCCGTAGCGGCCCACCCGGATACGGTTCGCGCGCGGACCCGTGCCCCGTGGAACGCATCCAAACAACGAAGAGGGAGATACAGGAGGGGTGATGGTTGAGATGGAGATGGCGCGCGATACCCAGGCGCTTCAGGGTGAACTCGAGCAGTTCCGCAAGGAGAAGGAGCAGATCAAGCGGCTTGTCGGGCAGATCGGCGGCGCGAAGTCAAATCGCCGCGACACGGTCTTCAACGTCGTCTTCATAGGGCTCATCAGCGTCCTGTTCGTAGTCGACGTTCTCAGGCACGTGGCTCACCTCAACGTGCCGCTGCCGCCGCTGTTCTCTCTCGAGCTCGGTGTTCTCCTCGTCTCCGTCAAGATCATCTGGATGATCCACAAGCAGACCAAGGTCGAGCACTTCCAGTTCTGGATCCTCAACTCGATCGAGTTCAGGCTCAACGAACTCGGGAGGAGACTGCGCGCGATCGAGGACTCGCTCAACCGACCGGGAGGGGCAACGGATGTCTGACGCAAGAGGAAAGGTGGAGGGAACCCGCGTCGAACACGACGTGAAGTTCTTCGGGCTCTCCACGTGTGTGTGGTGCAAGAAGACGCGGCGATATCTCGAGGAGTGCGGCGTCGCATTCGAGTTCACCTACCTGGATCTGCTCGAGGGTGATGAGCGCGCCGAGGCGCTCGCCATCGTGAAGAAGTGGAACCCGGCTGGGACGTTCCCGACCATCGTCGTCGACGGCGAGAAGAGCATCACGGGATTCTCACCGGACGACATCCAGCAGGTGCTCGGACTGTAGACTCGATGAGACAGCCGTGAGCCGCCCCGTCGGCGGAGAGAAGCCTAAGACAGTAAGGAGTCCGGAGACGTGAGCGACGAAGCGCGGTGTACGCCCGAGGAGATCGACGAGCTCTACGCGAAGCTCGAACATGACGCCGAGGCGCACGGGTATCACCTCAACCCGGATCGCGAGTTCACTCGTGACCTGATCGAGGGACTCGTCTGCAACACGAAGCGTCTTGGATATGCGTCGTGCCCGTGTCGACTCGCATCCGGTCAGCGTGACGACGACATCGACATCGTGTGTCCGTGCGATTACCGCGACCCCGACCTCGCCGAGTTCGGCTGTTGTTACTGCTCGCTCTACGTCAGTGAAGAAGTGCTCGAGGGGCGGCAGGCGCCGCACTCGATCCCAGAGCGGCGTCCGACGGAGGAGGAGCGCGCGGCGGCAGCGTCGCGGCGGTCGGTCTCCGTCGAGGCCGCGGACGCGTCACAGCCGGCCCGCGGGTCGGTTCCCCCGCTTCCAGTCCTCAGATGCCGCGTCTGCGGGTACCTCTGCGCCCGCGAACAGCCGCCCGGCAAGTGCCCCATCTGCGGAGCATCCAGCGACCGGTTCGAACGGTTTCTCTGAACGCTTGGTCATTCGGCAGGTTTCTGCATCTGGACGGTCTGGCACACGCGATTCCGGCACCGATATTGCATTTCGCCTCATGGACACACGTGTGTCGGAGAGGTGCAACCATGAATCGTCAAGACCAGGTCAATCAGAGCTGCTACACGGCCAACCGTGTCGCCTCGACGTACCTGCGCAGCAATCTGCAGGTCCCCGAGGTTCTGATCTACGTCAAGTACGGCGGAGAGATCCTCGGCTCCAGGGTGCTCGATATAGGTTGTGGCGCGGGGAGAACGGCCGTGTTCCTCAGTCGCTGGGCGGGGGAGTACACGGCGATCGACTATGCGGATCGTATGGTCGAGCTCTGCAAGAGGCGGTGTCCGGGCATCGACTGCTCGGTCGGTGACGTGCGCGACATGAGTCGGTTCGACGACGACGAGTTCGATGCGGTGTTCTTCTCCAACAACGGCCTGGACTCGCTCGTTCACGAGGACAGGGTGCTTGGTCTCCGTGAGATGAACCGCGTGCTCAAACCCGGCGGTCTGTTCGTGTTCTCGACCCACAACCGGGACTTCGTCGGAGCTCATCGCACGCCGGAGTTCAGCTTCTCCCTTGATCCGAGCGTCACGCTGCGGCGCTTCGTCCGCTACTGGCGCTGCCAGCGGAACCGGAGAAGGAACCGTCGCTTCCAGCGCGACGAGGCGGGCTACGCGATCATCAACGATCCCGCCCACAACTACCGCCTCGTGACGTACTACATCTCGGTCCAGGGGCAGATCGTTCAGCTCGGTGAGCATGGGTTCGAGCTGGTCGAGGCGTACGACCTCAACGGCGACGCCCTGGACACGAGCACGGACAACACGACAAGCTCGTGGATCTGGTACGTGGCCCGCAAGGTCTGAGCGGGCGCCCCGGCCGGCCGACAGGCCGCCTCCGCACACACGGTGACACCTGATGAGCGCACTCCTTGGAATCGCCGATCTTCGGCATGGGTCATCGACCGACCTCTCCGCCCTGCTCTCGCGCATGGCGTCCGTGCTCGTACATCGCGGCGCCTCGCTCCAGACGATCACCGAGGAGCGGTGTGCCATCGCCGTCAGGCGCGGTCGGTCGGAGCGGGGGCGGGACGATCTGCGGGGTCGATGGCGCCGTCTTCGACGCCGCTCGCGGTGACGAGGCGCGTCTCGTGCTGGACCGCCACTCCCGCGACGGCATCGGAGTGGCGGATGAGCTCGACGGCGAGTTCGCTGTGGCCTGCTTCGACGCGCACTCGCGGAGACTCGTGCTCGCGCGCGATCCCTTCGGAGTCCGTCCGCTCTTCTACACGATCCACGACGGAGTCTGCTACTTCGCCTCGGAGGTCAAGGCGATCCTCGAGGCGCTCCCAGTCACACCCGACGTGAACGAGGCCGCCGTCAACGACGTCCTCTCTTTCGGATACGTCCCGCATCCCGAAACGATGTTCGCCGGCGTCTTTGCCGTGCGCCCGGGTTCCGCCCTCGAGATCGGGGATGGCATCCGGGAGCACGTCTACTGGCGCTACGGGTTCGGCGGGGAAGCCGCGGCGCTCCCGGCCGATGCCGTGACACCGGCGCAGGGGCGAGACGAGCGCGGCCGGCAGTTCATGGAGATCCTGGCGTCCGCCGTCGAGAAGCGGGCGCCCGGCGGTTCCCGGCGTGGAAGCTATCTGAGCGGCGGCGTCGACTCGACGGCGGTCTGCGTCATGCTGTCGAGGCAGGAGGGCGTAGACGCTCCGGCGATTTCCATCGGGTTCGACGAAGCGGAGTTCGACGAGCTGCCGGACGCCGAGGAGGCAGCTCGCCATCTCGGACTCCGTCATTTCTCGGAGCGCGTGCACGCCAGCGACGTGACGCCGCAGCTTCTTGAGGAACTCGTCCGGATGTGCGACGCGCCGTTCGAGGACACGTCGGCGATCCCGACGGGAGCGGCCGCGCGACTTGCCGCGAAGCACGTCGACGTCGTTCTGACGGGAGACGGTCCCGATCAGCTCCTCGGCGGCAGCCGAAGACACGCCGTCGCCCTCAGGCAGGCGAGGAGTCGACGGCCGCTGGCCACCCTGCTGCGTCGGTCCGGGTTCCGACACGCCGTCCGGCGTCTTCCCGTGGCGGCGGCCACGAACGGGCTCGCCTCGCGGATCATCCGGAAGCTCTACCGCGATTCGCTCACGATCGCCCAGCGCACGAGCGAGCCGCGCATCGCGCCGTTGCTGGTGCAGCGGGAGCTGTACTCCGACGGCTTCCAGCGGACGACCCGGCAGCTGCCGCCGTGGCGGAACATCCTCCCGGTGATGGAGCGCGCGTCGGACAGACATCCGCTCGAACAGTGTCTCCACTACGATGTTCACTTCTACCTTCAGGACTGTCTCATCCCGAAGGTCGAACGAGCTTGCAGCGCACGCGGTCTCGAGTGTAGGCTGCCGTTCCTCGACCGCGGTCTGACGGCCTTCGCGAGCGCGCTGCCGTTGTCCGACCGGATCGATGGGAAGTCGCAGAAGGACATCCTACGGCGCTCGCTGAGGCCTGCGCTCCCGGAGGGGTTCCTCGACCGCGGCAAGCGCGGGTTCGCGATCCCCCGTGACGAGTGGCTGGGCGGGTCGCTCAAGGAGTTCGTTCTTGACACACTCACAAGTCGAAGAAGCCTGGAGCGAGGATACTTCTCGACGCGCGGACTCAGAGCGCTGCTCGAACGGTACTATGGGCAGGGGGTTCGCTACTACGGTGCCTCTGGCGGACTGCTGGTTACGCTCGTGACACTTGAACTCTGGCACAGGTCTTTCATGGACAGGAAGTAGCGTGTCTGCCAGGGCGGTCGTCCGGGGGAGTCCCCGGGGGGCGCGAGCCGTGGCATCGTGGTACATCGAGCAAGGGGCGTGGTGTGAGAATCGGGATTCTTGGCGGAATGGGGCCGGCGGCGACGCAGCATTTCCTCGACGTCCTCATGCACGAGCTGAGCGAGTGTCTTGATCCCCGCAGGGACCAGGACTACCCGGACATGACGATCCTGATGGAGAGCAGCATGCCCGACAGGACCGAGCAGCTGCTCGCCGGCCGGACCGAAGCGGCAACGAGGATCAACGCCGCGCTCGCCGAGCTGTCCGGTCAGGGATGCTGCCCGACCATCGTGACCTGCATCACAGCGCACGCGCTGATCGAACCCACCCGCTTCGAGACGGACGTTCTCGACTTCCGCGCCTGTCTCATTCGTCAGAACGGACGCGTGCACTCCGAGCCTCTCGGGATCGTCGCCACGACGGGGTCGGTCTCATCCGGTGTGTTTGATGCGATCGCGCCCGAGTGCGAGATCGTCTATCCGGACGACGAGCACCAGGCTCTCACTATGGAGATCATCTACGGGCCGCGCGGACTGAAGACGGCGCATCCCGACGCGGCGCATCTGAGAGGGCTGCTCGACCGAGTGGCCGGGCATCTGCGAGGGCGCGGAGCGGGATTCTGCGTGGCCGGGTGCACCGAGGTCGAGATGTTCGCCGCGCAGCAGTCGCTCGAGGATGAGTTCCTGTTCCCGATGCAGCTTCTGGCGCGGGAGGTCTGTCACACGCTGGCGCGCGAGCGGGCCTGACCGGCCCGATCCCTCAGCCTGTCGACTCGGGGATCGCAGGACGTACCATGACGGATTTCTCTCTGCTGATGACCGCGAGGCCCGCTTTGGCGCCTCGCGGCTTTCGTACGTGGCGCTTCTCCGTGTAGCTCACCGAGACCTTCGAGGAACGGCCGGCCTTGCTGTGGAAGGCCGCGATGGCCGCGGCCTCGAGGATCGCCTGGCGGTCCGGTCGACGGTCGCCGTCCGGGATGCGGAGGACCACGTGAGACCCGGCGACCTGACGCGCGTGGAACCAGAGGTCGCCCGGGCGGGCGACCTTGTGTGTGAGAACGTCGTTGTCGCGGTTCGTCTTTCCGACGAGCACATCCCATCCGCCGCTGATGTGATAGGTGCGGTAGTGGACGCGCTCTTCCTGCTTGTTCTTCTTCCCGCGGGCCGACACCGGGCGGGTGTAGATCTCCTCGAGACGTTCGAGCTCGGCTCCGTCGGCCGACTCCGCCTCCGCCGCGTCACGGTCGAGCTTCTCGACCTCCGACTGAAGTGATTCCAGCCGTTCGGGCGCTCGGAGCGCGCGTTTCTCAGCCTTCTTCGCGCGGCGGAAGTACGCCTCGGCGTTGTCCTGTGGCGTGAGCTTCGGGTCGATCTCGACCTCGACGGACGTGACGCCGTCGTAGTCCAGGAGCGACGCGCTCGTGTCACCGCGCTTGATCGAGTCCTTCCTGGCGAGGATGAGCTGACCCTTCGACCGGTACTCGTCCGCGCGCGCGGCATCGTCGATCTCCTTCTGGACCTTCGTGACGGCGCGCCGCTTCCGGCGGAGCTGTTTGGCGATGGCCTTTCTGACGATGTCGCGGCGGCGGGAGGGGCCGAGGTCGGCGAAGACGGCATCGAACGCGTGGAGCGCGGCCTCGTTGGCCGTGTCGAACCGCGTGTGCTCGCGCTCCGGGTGCCGTTCGGTGCCCGCGAGCCCCAGGCGAGCGTGAGGGCGGCCGGCGTTATCGGTCCACTCGGTCACCACGAACCCGTCGGCCGGCGGCAGCGGGGCGTCCCCACGGTCCCCGGTCGTGGACGGGCCGATCGTCAGACCCGGATGGCGGCCGAGGTCGATCGTGGCCGTCCTCGCCGTCGCAACTCCCGCGGGATTCGTCCGCTCGAAGCCCAGTTCTATGATGGCGGTCTCGGCGATGGCCCGGAGACTCGTGACGCGCGCGCCGGTGAGTTCGCGACTGAGCCGGTGGTCGGCCTCGGCGCTGCCGGACTCGTCGCTCCGGCGATGTGAGAGCGCGACGAGCGGGAGGGCGCGGTCGACCGCAATGACGAGCCGTGCGCCATCGAACTCCAGCGCCACGACCCCGGGTCCCGAGGCGATGACGCGTCGAACCCTGCTCCCCGTGATCTCGGGGGCGATCTCGTGCACCAGATGGGTGGTCAGTGTCGCGTCCAGGGCTCTCCTCCGTGCGAGCGGGCCGTCGTTGGTACGGCGGAGTCTATCGCAGCGTCCGCGTGGTCGCAACGCCGCGGTCGCTCCCCGGCGTGCGGGCGCGGCGCCGTTGGGCGCGCCACCCTCGGCCGCGGGAAACGGCGACCGCCGCAGGAAAGCCCCGAAAACGGGCGAATTGTTGACTCCGGTGGCTTGAGCCGTTATCATATCAGGTCACCCCAGCCACAAGGAGGTTCGCGACCGTGCTGAGGAGCATGACTGGCTACGGCAGCGCGGAGCGGACGATGGACGGACGGCGCGTCCGTGCCGAAGTGCGTTCCGTCAACCAACGATTCCTGGACATCCAGGTCAAGGCCCCGCGTCTCTTCCTCCGGATCGAGGACAGGATCCGGCGGTACCTCGAGTCACAGCTCCATCGCGGTCGTGTGACCGTCTACATGGAGTGGCGCGAGGAGGGCGAGTCGGCGGCGCCGGGCATCAACCACGCGGCGACATCCGTTCTCGTCAGCGAGCTTCGAGAGCTGGCCGGCGAACTCGGCCTTCCCGACACGATCGACCTGGCGATGCTGACGCGTTTCCCGCAGCTCTTCGAACAGAGCGATGAGGACCCCGAGGCGGACGGCCTCTGGGAGGTCGTCAAGCCGGTTCTCGAGGAGGCCGTGAGCGGACTCGTCGCCATGCGCGAGGAGGAAGGGCGTCAGCTCGTCGCGGAGTTCGAGGAGCGTCTCGGACTCGTCGGCACGCTCGTCGCCGGCATCGAGGAGGCGTCGCCGCGCGCGGCGGCCGCGCTCAAGGAGAAGATGACCGAGCGCGTCAACGCCTTCATGGGCGACGGGATCGAGGTCGACCAGGCGCGGCTCGCGCAGGAGCTTGCATCGGCCGCCGAGCGGGCGGACTTCACCGAGGAGATCGTCCGGCTCAAGGCTCACATCGAACACACGAAGACCACGATCGCCGGGGACGGAGCGACCGGGAAGCGGCTCAACTTCCTCGTCCAGGAGATGCACCGCGAGGCGAACACGATCGGCTCCAAGAACGTCGACCTCGACGTGGCGGCGCTCGATCTCTCCCTCAAGGAGGAGATCGAGAAGCTCCGGGAGCAGGTCCAGAACGTGGAGTAGCGCGGCCGCCGGGCCGGCGACCGCATGATGGGAGATGGCTGTCGTGAGCGCACTGCTCAACATCGGGTTCGGGAACGTCGTTGCGCGCGACCGTGTGGTCGCCATCGTTACGCCGGGCTCGGCGCCGGTCAAGCGCATGAAGGACTACGCGCGCGAGACGGGCAAGCTCGTCGATGCGACGCAGGGGCGCCGGACGCGGGCCGTCATCGTGACTGACAGTGACCACGTCATCCTTTCGGCCATCGCGGCCGAGACGATCACACAGCGCCTCGAGGGTCTCGATGCGCAGGATGAGAGCTAGCGCCTTCGAGCGCGGACTTCGCAGGTGGGAGAGGTGACGTGCGACAGGCATTCCCGATCGTGATCTCCGGTCCTTCCGGTGTCGGCAAGACGACCGTTACACGGGAGCTCCTGGCAAGCGACCCGCTCCTCTCGTATTCCGTGTCGGTGACGACGCGGCCGCCGCGCCGTGGCGAGACCGACGGGGAACACTACGAGTTCGTCTCTGAGGAGGAGTTTGCCGACCTGGTCGCGGCGGGGGAGCTTGCGGAGTACGCTCTTGTGCATGGGTACAGCTACGGTACGAGGAAGAGCGTCATTCGCGAGACGACGCAGGCGGGGCTGGACGTCATCATGGACCTCGACGTGCAGGGCGGGATGCAGATGCGCGACGCCTTCCCGGAGTCGCTGCTGATCTTCATCCACCCGCCGTCTCACGACGAACTCGAGGACAGGCTCCGGGGGCGCGCGACCGACAGCGCGGACGTCATCGAGACACGACTCAGGAACGCGCACGGTGAGCTCGAGGTGGCCGAGCGCTACGACCACAGTGTGACCAACGATGATCTGGACAAGGCCGTCGAGGAGGTGCGCGGTATCATCGATGCCGAGCGCGCCGCGCGCGATGGCGAACGCGCCACGGAACGTGGCGAACGCGCCACAGAACGTGGCGAACGCGCCACAGAGTGTGGCGGCGCCGCGGAGAGCGGCGAGACAGAGAACAGGAGAAGCTGATGGAACCTCTCAAGAAGCGAGAGATGCTCAAGACCGTGAAGAACGAGTACCTCGCCGCCATCCTGGCGGCCAAGGTCGCACGGCGGCTCCATGCGATGACGCCGTCCGACAGGCAGGACCCGGACGCCAAGGTGACGTCGCTCGCGATCAAGATGGTCACCGACGGCAACGTGGAGTACGACATCGCCAAGGAGCACAGGGTGGTTGAGACGGAGGAGGAGGACGGCGCGAAGTAGCGCTTCGAGATCATGGGAGTTCCACTCAGCGGAAAGACGATCGTCCTCGGGGTCACCGGCAGCATCGCCGCGTTCAAGGCCCCGCACATCGTCACCAGACTGGTGGCGTCCGGCGCCAACGTGGTCGTCGCTATGACCGCGAACGCCACCAGGTTCATCGCCCCGCTGACCTTCGAGACCCTCTCGGGCAATCAGGTCATCGTCGAAATGTTCCCGGAGACGAAGCGCGGCGTCCGGCCCGTGGAAGAAGCGGTGTCCGGCGGCGAGCGGCTTCGTCACATCCACCTCGCCGAGGCGGCCGACCTCGCGATCATCGCGCCGGCCTCCGCGAACATCATCGGGAAGATGGCGACCGGCGTGGCCGACGACTTCCTCTCGACGGAGCTTATGGCGATGACGTGCCCGGTCATCGTCGCTCCCGCGATGAACGTTCACATGATGGAGTCGGACGCGGTGACGGCCAACGTTGAGACGCTTCGAGCACGCGGTGTCGTCATCGTCGAGGCTGAGACGGGACGACTGGCAAGCGGCGCCGTAGGGAAGGGGCGTCTCGCCGACACCGACGCCATCGTCGACCTCGCTCTTGAGATGCTGGCCCCGCCGCAGGACCTCGAGGGGAGATCGATCGTCGTGACGGCGGGTCCGACCCGCGAGGCGCTCGATCCCGTGCGCTTCATCGGCAACCGGTCCAGCGGGAGGATGGGATATGCTCTGGCGGAGCGCGCGATGGCGCGCGGCGCGACCGTGACGCTCGTGTCCGGTCCGACGTCGCTCGAGACTCCGGATGGCGTGACCTTCATCCGGGTCGAGACGACGCTCGAGATGCGGGACGCCGTGATGGATGCGGCGCGGGACGCCGACCTGCTCGTCATGGCGGCCGCCCCGGCGGACTACGCTCCGGTGGACGCCTCCGTTGAGAAGATCAAGAAGTCCGCCGAGACGCTGACGGTCGCGCTCGAGAGAACCCCCGACATCCTCACGACCTTCGCGGGCACGAAGCGCCAGGGTCAGGGGGTGGTCGGGTTCGCTCTCGAGACGAGCGACGAACTGGCGGAGGGACGGAAGAAGCTCGAGTCGAAGGGGCTCGATCTCGTCGTGGTCAACAACCCGCGCGACGTCGGCGCCGGGTTCGACGTCGAGACCAACGTGGCGACCATCATCACGCGTTCGGGCAAGGAGCTGGCGCCCGGCCTCGTGACGAAGGTCGACCTGGCTGATATCATCCTGTCGACGACGGTCGACGAACTCGGGTGGGAGTCGAGCGATGGCGCGTGATCCGGGACAGGGCTCGCCGGGCGAGCTGGCGGCGCGGTATCTTCGCCAGATCAAGGAGTCTGGGGAGGACGAGCTCATCCTCTCGAGCGAGACCGCCGACCTCATCCGGGGCGAGCGCGTCATCAGCGCGGCAGCCGCGCGGCCGCCGGCGCCGAAGCCCGCACCCGCGAAGCCCGCACCGGCGAAACCCGCACCCGCGAACGCGGCGCCGAACCCCGCCACCGCGGCACCTGCGAGCCAGCCGGCGGCGGCGACCGCCGACCCGGACTCCGTCAGGGCGAAGGCGGCGGCGCTCCCGGACGTCGACTTCATCGACATCCAACTCGCGCTCGGCGCTGCCGAAGGCGAGCGAGACATGTTCGTCGAGAAGACACCCGTCGACCGCTGCACCAACCTCGACTGCGTCTCGAAGCTCGTTTCGGCCTGCGAGGCCTGCGAGCTGGCGGCAACGCGAACGAACGTCGTCTTCGGAGCCGGCAGTCCCACCGCCGACCTGATGTTCATCGGAGAGGGACCCGGGAAGAACGAGGACCTTCAGGGCGTTCCGTTCGTCGGTCGCGCGGGAGAGCTTCTCGACAAGATCCTCGCCGCCGCCGAGTTCGAGCGGGATGAGGTCTACATCGCCAACATCATCAAGTGCCGGCCGCCGAACAACCGCACGCCGCTGACCAATGAGATCGAGTCGTGCGTGCCGTTCCTCGCGCGGCAGATCGCGCTGATCGAACCGCGCATCATCTGCACCCTTGGTCTCCCCGCGACGCAGACGCTCCTCGGGATGAGGAGTTCGATGGGGAGTCTTCGGGGCAAGGTGTACCGGCATCGCGACATCAAAGTCATACCGACCTACCACCCGGCCGCGGCGCTTCGCGACCCGAAGTACAAGCGGCCGATGTGGGAGGACTTCCTCCGCATTCGGAGGGAGTACGACCGGGGCTAACGGAGGCAGCATGGCGACAGTCAGTGAGAGGGCGCGAACGACGGGGACGAAGGTCGCCGGAGACCGTGTGCCGCCGCAGGCCCACGAGGCCGAGGTCGCGGTGCTCGGCGCGATGATGCTCGATATGGAAGCGATCGGAGCGGGAGCCGAGCTCCTGACGGCCGAGTCGTTCTACAGCCCGGGACACCGGAAGATCTTCCAGGCCATCATGGACCTGTTCCAGAAGAGCGAGGCCGTCGACCTCGTGACGCTGACGCAGGAGCTCAAGCGGAAGAAGGAGCTCGACGATGTCGGCGGCGCCGCGTACCTCTCGACGATCCTGGGCAGCGTCCCGACCGCTGCGAACGTCCGCTACCACGCGAAGATCGTCCTCGAGAAGGCGGTGCTCCGCAGACTCATCACCACCGCGACCGAGGTCGTGCAGGAGGCGTACGACGCGGGCGGCGACGCCGCGGAGATCCTCGACCGCGCCGAGAACATGATCTTCGACATCTCGCAGTCGCGGGTCCGTCGCGATTTCATGCCGATGCGCGAGATCCTCAAGCACAGCTTCGAAGTCATCCAGGAGCTCTACGACAAGAAGGAGCACGTCACCGGTATCGGCTCCGGATTTGATGACCTCGACAAGCTGACCTCCGGTTTCCAGCCGTCCGATCTCGTCATCATCGCCGGTCGTCCCTCGATGGGGAAGACGGCGTTCGCGCTCAACATCACCGCGAACGCGGCGGTCAAGCACAACACGCCGGTGGCCATCTTCAGCCTCGAGATGGGCAAGGAGCAGCTTGTCCAGCGCATGCTCTGCAGCGAGGCTCACGTTGACGCGCACAAGCTCCGCACCGGATATCTGGCCGACCGGCACTGGTCGAGTCTCACGACGGCGGCGGGGCAGCTCTCCGAGGCGGCCATCTACATCGACGACACGCCCGCGATGACGGTCCTCGAGATGCGCTCGAAGGCGCGACGTCTCAAGGCCGAGGTTGATGTCGGCGTTCTGATCGTGGACTATATGCAGCTCATGCGCGGCACGGGCCGTGTCGAGAACCGCCAGCAGGAGATCTCGGAGATCTCGCGTTCGCTCAAGGCGCTCGCCAAGGAGCTTCAGGTTCCGGTGCTCGCGCTCTCGCAGCTCTCGAGGGCGGTGGAGCAGCGGGGCGGCGACCGGCGTCCGATCCTCTCGGACCTCCGCGAGTCGGGCGCGATCGAGCAGGACGCGGACGTCGTGATGTTCGTCTATCGCGGCGAGCAGTATGAGCGTACACCTGAGAACCAGGGACTGGCCGAGATCATCATCGGGAAGCAGAGAAACGGTCCGACCGGGACCGTGAAGCTGGCGTTCCGGTCCGAGTGCACCAGGTTCGAGAACCTGGCGATGCGTCCTGACGAACCGTTCGAGGACCTCTAGTCGATGGACTTCTTCGCGAAGCTGGGCAAGTCGGCGTTGGACGTGTTCCGTGTCGTCGGACGCGCGGGCATCGTTCTGTGGCGCGCCATCCTCTCGGTCAGGCGTCTCGGGCGCTCGGTCGGCCTCATCTTCGAGCAGATGCGTCAGTTCGGCATCGATTCACTGCCGCTTGTCATCATCACTTCGGTCTTCACCGGTGCGGTCGCGGCGGTTCAGGTCTCCTATCAGCTCAAGGAATTTCTGCCGAAGGCCTATCTCGGCACGGCCATCTTCAAGTCCGTCGTGATCGAACTCGGACCCGTGCTCACGGCGCTCGTCGTCGGTGGGCGCGTGGGCGCGTCCATTGCCGCCGAACTCGGGACGATGCGTGTCACCGAGCAGATCGACGCGATGGAAGCGATGGCGATCGACCCGCATCGCTATCTCGTGATGCCCAGGCTCGTCGCCGGGCTCGTCATGCTGCCTGCGCTGACCGTCATCGCGGACATCCTCGCCATCGGAGGCGGGTTCGTGGTGGCCGGCGTGGCGCTCGATGTCTCGGCGAAGGTGTTCATCGACGGCATGAGGACGATGTTCTACGCGGGCGATGTTCTTGGCGGTCTGATCAAGGCGTGCGCGTTCGGCGGGATCATCGCGCTGATGGGCTGCACCGCGGGACTCCAGGCGGCGGGCGGCGCGGTCGGCGTCGGACGGGCGGCGACGCGCGCGGTCGTGGCCAGCTGCGTGCTCATTCTCATCGGCGACTACATCCTGACGACACTCATCTACGGGATCATATTCCCATGATCAACGGGATCAACTGGAAAGACGGCTCGTTCATCCACGTCGACGACCTTCACAAGTCGTTCGGCAGCAACCACGTGCTCCGCGGCGTGACCTTCGATGTCTTCGAGGGGGAGACGCTCGTGATCCTCGGCGCGTCCGGATGCGGGAAGAGCGTCCTGCTCAAGCACATCATCGCATTGATGTATCCCGACAGCGGACGGGTCGACTACCGGGGCGAGAACATCTTCGAGATGCTCGCGCCCGAGCTCAACGAGGTCCGAAAGAACTTCGGAATGGTCTTCCAGGGGGCGGCGCTGTTCGATTCGATGACGGTCGGAGAGAACGTCGGTCTGCCGGCGTTCGAGCACTGGGGAACGCGGGGCGAGGAGCTCTCGAAGCTCGTGGAGGAGAAGCTCACCCTCGTCGGGCTCGGAGGGATCGCGCATCTGAGGCCGTCGGAGATCTCCGGCGGGATGAAGAAGCGCGTGGCGCTCGCCCGGGCGATCGCGCTCGACCCGGACGTCATTCTGTACGACGAGCCCACGACCGGGCTCGACCCCATCATGGCCGAGCAGATCAACGAGCTCATCCGCGACACGCAGAAGGAGCTCGGCGCGACGTCGATCGTCGTGACGCACGATCTCCACAGCGCGACCTTCATCGGAGACCGCGTTGCGCTCGTCGTTGACGGCCGGGTCGAGTTCGTCGGGACGACCGACGAGCTGATGAGCACCGAGCACGAAGCTGTGAGGAACTTCATCGCCCGAGGCCAAGCGAATCGCGACAGGCCCGAGCCCGATTTCACCGTCAGTTTCTAGGCGCGGAGGCGAGAGATGGCACAACGAGGAAACGAGGTACGCGTCGGCATGATGCTGACGATCTGCATCGTGTTGCTGGTCGTCGGCATCCTCTGGCTGAGCGGCGCGACGTTCGGCGACGACCGCTACTCGTTCGATGTGATGTTCCGTGAGGTCGGCGGACTCAATCCGGGAGACAAGGTGACGGTGGCGGGGTTGGAGGCGGGCGCGGTCAAGAGTCTGACGCTCGTGGAGAACGGGTACGTGCGCGCAGCGCTCAGCGTCGAACCGGACATACTCATACCCGTGGATTCCCGGATCGCGGTCGGGAGCTACGGCTTCCTCGGGTCAAGGCACGTCGGTGTCCGGCCCGGAACCAGCTCCGTCTACATCGAGCCGGGAACCGCCATTCTGGGCACGAACGAGAAGAGCATGAACGACGTCGTCAGTGAGATGGGCGACGCGCTGACCGAGATTCGCAAGGTTCTCCGCGCGGCCGACGAGATCCTCAACGATACCGAGGGCAAGGAGCAGGTGCGCCGGACGATGTCGAACGCTGAGCAGGCGACCGTCAGTCTCAACGAGGCGCTGGTTGACCTGAAGGCCATGACCGCCGACGTGCGGGACTTCGTCGAGATGAAGCGCGACCCGGCGGCGGACGCCATCGATTCGATGGCCGAGGCGTCAGAGTCGTTCGTCGAAGTGGCCGGTCGGCTCGAGACCGTCTCGGCGTCGCTCGACACGATCATCACGCGTGTCGAGAGCGGCGAGGGGACGCTCGGCAAGCTGATCACCGAGGACGAGGCGCACGATGAGTTCCTGGCGACGGTCAAGGAACTCCGAGAGCTCGTCGCGCGCATCAGCGAGAACCCGAAGAGCTTCGTGGCGTTCTCGATCTTTTAGTCCAGGGCCGCCGCAATGGCCGCTCCATGATGACGGGGCGATGGCTGTTCCACGATGACGGGATGGTGAGGCGGGGAGGTGACGCGTGAAGAAGAAAACGGTGTTCTTCTGCGGCGACTGCGGTCACGAATCGCCGAAGTGGCACGGCAGGTGTCCGGGCTGTGGCGCCTGGAACACGATGGTCGAGCAAGAGGTCGCCACCGGTCCGCGGTCGAAGCAGGCGGCGGCCAGGAAGCGGCCGGTCTCCGATCCTCCCGTCCGGCTCACGGACATCGGGGAGTCGCGAGAGGAGCGGCTGCCTACCGGTATCGGTGAACTCGACCGGACGCTCGGCGGCGGTATCGTCGCGGGGGCGGTCGTGCTCGTTGGGGGCGACCCCGGCATCGGCAAGTCGACCATACTCCTGCAGATGAGCGACGCGATCGCCCGTTCGGGCGAGGCCGTGCTCTACGTCAGCGGCGAGGAGTCGGCCGCGCAGATCCGGATGCGCGCGCGGAGGCTCGGCGTCGAGTCGCCGCTGGTCTCGGTCTTCACCGAGACAGACGTCCACCGCATCATAGAGACCGCGTCGGCGACGCCGCCCGGCGTCCTCATTCTCGATTCCATCCAGACGGTGTTCACAAGCGACATCACCGGTTCGCCGGGAAGCGTCTCCCAGATTCGCGAGTCGGCAGCGGCGCTCGTCCGATACGCGAAGGAGAGCGGCGTGCCGGTCTTCATCGTCGGTCACGTCACGAAGCAGGGCGCTATCGCCGGACCGCGCATTCTCGAGCACATGGTCGATACGGTGCTCTACTTCGAAGGCGACAAGCGTCTGCCGTACCGCATTCTCCGCGCCGTCAAGAACCGGTTCGGGTCGACTGATGAGATCGGCGTCTTCGAGATGACCGGTCTCGGTCTCGCCGAGGTGACCGATCCGTCGAGCCTGTTCGTCGCGCAGGATCGAGATCCCGTCTCCGGTTCGGCCGTCATCGCGAGCATCGAGGGGACGCGCGCGCTGATGCTCGAGATCCAGTCGCTCACCGGGCTGACCAGCTACGCCACGCCGCAGCGGTCGAGCGCCGGGATCGACAGGAAGCGGCTTCCGCTCGTCCTCGCGGTCCTCGAGCGCAGAGCGGGTCTGAGTCTCGGGAACCGGGACGTCTTCGTCAACATCGCCGGCGGCGTCCGGATCGAGGAGCCCGCGGCCGATCTCGGCATCGCGCTCGCGGTCGCCTCGAGCTACTGGGACGTCGTGATCGAACCGACGACGTGTGTGTTCGGCGAGATCGGTCTCGGCGGCGAGGTGCGGACGGTCGCGCTCGCCGGCAGACGCGCGCAGGAGGCGTCGCGACTCGGGTACAAGCGCATCGTGCTCCCGAGATCCGCGCTCTCGAAGGCGGAGCGGCCCAAGGGTGTCGAACTCCTCGAGGTCGGACACGTCCGGCAGGCCATCGACGAACTCCTGTCGCCGCGCAGGCGCCGCCGCACCGGCGGGTCAGGACACGGCGGTGGGGCGGGGCGTGATGGTGGAACCGGTCGCGGTGGTGGAGCCGACTCCGGCCGCGACGAGACCGACCGCCAGCCCGACGACGGCGGCGAGCTCTTTGCCGATGCCGACGTCAGGGAGGTGCTGCCGTGAGCAGAACCGGCGCCGTGCTCGTGGCAGCCGGGTCGTCGACACGTGTCGGCGGCTCAGTGCCGAAGCAGTTCCATCTCCTGGGCATCCGCCCGCTCTTCATCGCCGCCATGGACCCGCTGTTGGGACTCGTCGACGAGATAGCCGTCGTCGTCCCGTCCGCGTACCACGGTCACGCGGAGGAACAGCTTCGTGTCGCGGGACTGCTGCCCGGTGACGGACGACCTGTCGTGCATGTCGTCGACGGCGGCGCGCGCCGGCAGGATTCGGTCCGCGCGGGGCTCTCGGCGCTGTCGCACGACATCGAACTCGTGCTGATCCATGATGCCGCCCGTCCCTTCGCCACGCGCGAGCTGACAGAGCGAGTGCTCGCCGCGACCGCGGAGACGGGCGCCGCGGTTCCCGCGGTTGCCGCGCACGACACGGTGAAGCGTGAGGAGAACGGCGAGGTCGTCGCGACGCTCGACCGCTCGGTTCTCAGGCTCGTCCAGACACCTCAGGGGTTCCGTCGTGAGGTCATTGAGGGCGCCTATGACGCGCTGGGCGACCGTGACGTCACCGATGATGCCGGCGTTGTCGAACTGGCCGCCGGTCGCGTCGCCATCGTCGAGGGAATCCCCTCGAACCGGAAGATCACGTGCGCGGAGGACTTCGACGAGGCGCGGGTCCTGGCTCGGGCGGGGAGCGCGCTCGGTGACGCAAGGGTCGGGTTCGGAGCCGACTGGCACGAACTCGTCCCGGAGCGGAGACTCGTGCTGGGCGGGGTCGAGATCCCGTTCGAGAAGGGGTTGCTCGGGCATTCGGACGCCGATGTGCTGACACACGCTGTCTGTGACGCGCTTCTTGGCGCGGCCGCGGCCGGCGACATCGGGACGCATTTCCCGCCGGGCGACGCGGAGTGGAAGGACGCCTCAAGTATCGGCCTGCTCGCGCGGGTCACCGAGATCATCGAGAGGGAGGGATTCATTCCCACATCGGTCGACTCGGTCATCGTGGCCGAGCGACCGAAGCTCGCGCCGTTCATACGCGCGATGCGGGAGGCGCTCGCCGGGGCGATGGGGTTGTCGATCGACGACGTCTCCGTGAAGGCGACGACGACCGAGGGGCTCGGGCCCGAGGGTGAGGGCAGAGCGATGTCCGCGACGGCGGTCGCGGTGCTCCGGTCGGCCCTGACATCCGCCGACCTTGAGAGTGAGATGTCCGGGAACTGCGGCGGAGGCAAGGGTGACTGCGGTTGTGGGTGTGGCGAAGGAGGATCGTGTGGGTGATCGTGTCAGAGTCCGGTTCGCACCCAGTCCGACCGGGCAGCTCCATCTTGGAAACGCGCGGACGGCTCTCTTCAACTGGCTTTTCGCCAGGCACGCGGGTGGCGATTTCGTCCTCAGGATCGAGGACACGGACACCGCGCGTTCGACGGCCGAGTCGGAGGTCGCGATCCTCGACGACCTTCGATGGCTGGGGCTGGACTGGGATGAGGGGCCGGACGTCGGTGGCGAGTTCGGACCGTATCGCCAGTCGGAGCGAGCCGAGCTCTACCAGCGTGAAGGCGCCAGACTCCTCCGGGAGGGGCGCGCCTATCCGTGCTACTGCTCGGACGAAGAGCTCGATGAGCGCCGTGAGGCGGCCCGCGCGAGGGGAGTGGAGCCGCACTACGACGGTCGGTGCCGGAACCTCACCGACGACGAGCGGAAGGCGCGCGAAGCCGAGGGGCGGTCTCCCGTCCTGCGGGTCCGGGGGCCGGAGCACGATGTTGAGATCGAGGATCTCGTGCGCGGCCACGTCTCCTTCGACCGCGGCATGCTCGGAGACTTCATCATTCTGAGGAGCGACGGTCGACCGACGTACAACTTCGCCGTCGTCGTCGATGACGTGCTGATGAAGATCACGCACGTTATCCGCGCCGAGGACCACCTCTCGAACACGCTTCGACAGATCCTCCTCTACGAGGCGCTTGGCGCACAACCGCCGGAGTTCGCGCACGTCTCGATGGTCATCGCGTCCGACGGGAGCAAGCTCTCGAAGCGGCACGGCGCCGCCTCGGTCGGTGACACGCGGCGTGACGGCTACCTTCCTGCCGGCGTCGTCAACTACCTCGCGATGCTCGGATGGTCGCACCCCGAGGCGAAGGAGATCCTCTCGCGTGAGGAGATGGCCGAGGCGTTCGAGCTCAAGCGTGTGAGCTCGCACCCGGCGGCGTTCGACGAGCAGAAGCTGATGTGGGTCAATGGGCATCACATCCGCGAGGACGACATCGGCGCACTGCTTTCGAACGCGCGTCCGTTCGTAGAGGCCGCCGGACTCGATGCGGACGATCCGCGACTCGAGTCGATGGTCGAGCTGGTCCGCGAAGGCGTCGAGCGGCTCGTGGATCTGCCGACCGAACTCAGACCGCTCTACGACGTGGAGTACGACGTCGAGGCGGAGGCGGCCGACTGGCTCGCGACGCCGGAGACCGCCGGGCTTCTCACGGCTCTGGCCGACTCGCTCGGAGGCGGCGGGCCGGAAGGAGGAGCGTCCGGCGCTGCCCTCGACGAGGCTTCCTTCAAGGCCGCGATCAAGGCGGTCGGGAAGGAGCGCGCTGTGAAGGGCAAGGAGCTCTTCATGCCCGTGCGCGCGGCGCTGACGGGCAGGACGCACGGGCCCGCACTCGGCAAGATCGCCGAGGTTCTGGGGCTCGAGCGTGTCGTCGCGCGACTGCGGTCGGCCGGAGCGAAGTGACCGGGACCTCCGGACGACTGATGGGCAGTGGGTGACAGAGTGGCCTGGGCGGCACGGAGACTTGGGGGAAGCATGAAGATCGTCGTTCTCTACGGTGGCACCTCGACCGAGCGGGATGTCTCGCTCGTGACGGGCCGCGCGGTCGCGGGAGCGCTGACCGAACTCGGCCACGACGTTCTGCTGGTCGACCCTGCGGTCGGCGACAGTCCGACCGGTGCGCGGGAGGCCATCGCGGCCGCGGCCATCGGCGGCAAGCCGCCGGAGCCGACCGGGGAGACCGGGAACGCGCTCAGGGCCGTTGCGGGCGCAGCCGTCTCAGGAGCCGACGTTGTATTCGTCGCGCTCCACGGCGGGACGGGCGAGGACGGGACGGTCCAGGGGCTTCTCGAGCTGGCCGGGAAGCGGTACACCGGGTCCGGCGTGCTCTCGTGCGCGATCGCCATGGACAAGCGCGCTTCGAAGCTCATGTTCCGCGAGGCCGGCGTTCCGACGCCCGACTGGAGAGTCGTGGCCGGTGGCAGCCCCGGAAGTCCCGCGGGAGCGGGGCGCTCGGAGCCCGCCGGGGGCTTCTCGGCGCGGAGCTGCATCGTCCCGGGAGCGCCGTCGTTCCCGGTGGATCTGCCGCGTGACCTGTCACCCGAGCAGGCCGCCTCGATCGCCGCAGAGCTCGGCGGATATCCTCTCATCGTCAAGCCGAACGACCAGGGCTCGACCGTGGGACTCACCGTGGTTCAGAGTGAAGCGGACCTCCCGGAAGCCATCGCGCTGGCCGCGCGCTATTCGCGGCACGTCCTCGTCGAGACCTTCATCCCGGGGAGGGAGCTGACCGTCGCCGTGCTCGACGGCGAGCCGCTCCCGGTCGTTGAGATCGAGCCGCACAGCGGTCTCTACGACTACGAGAGCAAGTACACCTCAGGGCGAAGCGACTACACCTGTCCGGCGAAACTCCCGGATGATGTTGCGGCCGACCTGAGCGAGCTTGCGGTCCGCGCCTACGCCGCGCTCGGATGCGCCGGCTACGCGCGGGTCGACTTCCGGCTGGACGACGGGCACGAGCCTTCGTGTCTCGAGGTCAACACGGTTCCGGGGATGACGGCGACGAGTCTGGTCCCGATGGCCGCCGCGGCCGCCGGGATGACATTCCCCGAGCTGACCGACCGCATCATCGCTCTGGCCCTCCGCTGACCCGGGCGCTCCGTCCCGGGCGGTCCCTCCCGGGTGGCCGGTCCGGGGCGGCTCGCCCCCCGCGTGCCGCCGGCTTCGCGTCCTCATCGTGGAGTGATTCTCACCGCAATATCGCCGTTCGTGGCACATCCGATGCATCTACAGACCCCCGAGACGGCGATGAGCGCGGCATCCGGTAGGGACTGTCAACCTGCCCGACACCACGCACCGACATCAATGAACACTGTAACCGGCCTGCATATAACAGGTTAGGTCGGTCACGAGTGTATCTATATGCTCTTTGGTGTCGGAAATCCTTACACTTTCGCGCTATCTCCGTTGACCGCCATTCGCCGTGCTGGTAGCTTTGTGCATATCCGGCGCGCTGATGGGGGCGCTCTGCCATGCAGAAAGCCCTCTATTTCGGGCGTCGTACCGGGAAACGACGAAGGCATAACGATACAAACTGGAGCAGCGGGCGCGGAAGCGCCGCGGCGAGGGGGATCGGTCCATGCGTGCGAGAGCAATCATCTGGATGGTTCTGGTCTGTGGTGTCCTGGTGTGGTCTGGCGTGGCGGAGGCGCAGTCGACGGAGTACATCATCGGCGCCGGCGACCTTCTGACGATCTCTGTCTGGCGTCACCCGGAGCTCGACCGGCCGGTGACCGTCCGGTCGAACGGGCTGATCACGTTCCCGCCGGTGGGTGAGATCATGGCGCAGGGGCTGACGCCGACGGCGCTCGGCCGCGAGCTGACGCAGCGTCTCCGCGACTACACGCGTGAGACGAATCAGGTGACCGTCACAATGGACCAGTTCAACAGCCGCGCCATCTTCCTCACGGGCCAGGTCGCGCTCCCCGGTCGCTACAGCTTCGAGTACATCCCGGACATTCTCCAGGTCATGAGTCAGGCGGGCGGACCGCTCCCTTCAGCTGACCTGACGTCGGTCTCCATCATACGGCCGACGACCAGAGGACCGGAGGTCATTCCGGTCGATCTCGGCTCGTACATGCGGGGCGAGACGAGCGCGGCGCTGCCCGAGCTCCGTCCCGGCGACACCATTGAGTTCCCTTCGATCTACGGTGGGAGCGTGGCGGGTCCGGGGATGATCTATATCATCGGCGAAGTCAACCAGCCGGGCGCGTACGCGTCGAGCGAGCGGATGGACGTGCTCCAGGCGCTGGCCGTCGCGGGAGGACCGACCCGCGAGGCCGCGCTCTCCGATGTCGTGGTGATCATGGACGCCGGGGAGTCCCAGGTCGCGGCCAACATCGATCTCGACGCCGTCACGAGGCACGGAACGGCCTCGCCGTTCTACGTCTCCGCCGGCGACCGGATCGTCGTGCCTCCGGAGGGCTCGAGCATCAGCGACGTCATTCTCACAGGTGCGGGTTCCATCCTCGGCGCGGCGCGGGACGTGCTGCAGTCGTATCTGCTGTACCTGTCGGTCGAGAGCACGCTCGAGGAGCGGAGGCTTGAGAAGGAACTCGAAGAACTCCAGAACCAGTAACAGGAAGAACCTGAGATCCAGCAGTCGAGCTGCACGGGCCACGGCGAATGCGCCGCGGCGAGCACAGGGGGTCACATGCACGAACAGGAAGTGAGAGGCGTAGACCTCAGAACCTACATGCGGGCCATGCTGAGAAGGAAGTGGCTTCTTCTCATTCCGGTGCTCGTGGGGGGCGTGGCGGGATATCTCATCTCGATCTCGCTCAGTCCGGTCTACGAGGCGAGCAGTACGGTGGTGATGAGGAGCGAGGAGCAGCTGTCCGAGCCGCTCGCGCGTCTTGTCGGGCGATCGCCGCACGAGGAGCAGCTCTCGCGTCTTCAGGAGAAGGCGAAGAGCACTTCGTTCCTTGTTGAGCTCGTCCGCGCGCTCAACATGGCGGACGACCCCGGCGTACAGGAGTGGGCCGAGGACATGCACGAGAAGGATCCGGCCGTGTCGGTGGAGGAGTATGCCGAGATGCGGATGGTCGGGTTCCTCGAGACCAGGATCGCCGTCGTCAGGACGTCGCTGAACGCCTTCCAGGTCATCGTGCGAGACCTCGATCCCGACAGGGCGGTCCTGCTCGCGCAGCACATTACCAACGCGTTCGTCGGAGCCTCGAACCGCGAGCAGCTCGAACAGATCCGGTCCGTCCACGATTTCAGCGTGCGACAGCTCGTCATCTACCGGCAGAAGCTCGATGAGGCCGAGGAGAGACTCCACGAGTACCAGTCGTCGCGTATCACCGGTCGCCGCATCGAGAACCCGGTCAACGGGGCCAACGTCGGTCGCGTCGACGTGCTTATCAGCCAGGCCATGGTCGAAGGCAGCGACGCGCAGCAGCGTCTGGACGGCTGGCGCACGGACCTTCGCAACGCGGACTCCGGCGCGTACACGACGCTCACGGGGCGCGAGTTCCCCGAACTCGATTCGCTGGTCGACCAGCTTGCGATGCTCGAGCGCGAGGCCGCACCGGCGCTCGTCATGTCGGCGAGCGGTCCGGAGATCAGTTCGCTCTCGGTGAGCATCGCCGAGAAGAAGGATCAGCTTCGATCGGCGGCGAGGTCGTCGGCGATGGTCGCGGCGCCCGGCGCGTCACAGCGCGCCATCGACGCTTTCGCGGAGGTCCGCGTCGCATCGGCCGAGGTCGAGATGATCGAAGCCAGGCGCTCGACGCTCAACCGCCTCATGTGGAATTACACGCAGGGTGTGGCGAGCGCGCCTGAAGAAGAGCTCGAGCTGACCCGCCTGACGCAGGAGGTCGAGAGCAACCGGGCGCTCTATGAGGCGTTCCTCGAGCAGTCGGCGGCCGGTCAGATCAACGAGGCGCTCGAGGCCGCGCGGGCCGGCGGCAGATTCGAGGTCATCGAGCCACCGACGCGTCCGCTCTCGCCGGTCGCGCCCGACAAGATCATGATCATCGGCCTGTCTCTGCTGGGTGGGCTGGTCATCGGGATGGGACTGATCCTCGCGACCGAACAGGGCGACTCGTCGTTCAAGAGCGTTGAGGATGTCGAGGCGGCCCTCGGTCTGACTGCGCTCGCGACCGTTCCGAACGCGGACATCTTCGCGGAGATCACCAAGGAGGCGAAGAAGCACCGGGCGAACAACCACCGGCCGACCGGCGGGAACCCAAAGCTTCTCAGGCATCTTCTCCGTGAGACGCCGATCTCGTTCGAGTTCCGCCGTCTGACACGGAAGATCGCGAGAAGCGGTCACGGCGCGCCGAAGTCGATCCTCGTGACGAGCACGAACCGCGGCGAGGGCAAGACCACCACGGCCGCGAGTCTCGCCATCACGCTGGCCAGACATCACGCCGGGACGACGGTGCTCGTCGACTGCGACCTGCGGAAGCCCAGGATCCACCGTGTCATGGAGGTCGACAATACGACCGGTCTCTCCAACGCCCTGCTTCGAGGGAATCTCGAGGAGGGCGACGTGAAGGCCACGGCGCTCCCGAATCTCTTCGTGCTACCGGCCGGGTCGGATTGCGATGAGCCGACACGGCTCGTCGAGACGTTCCCGGATTCGAGGCTGATGTCGGAGCTTCTCTCGCGGTACGACCACGTCATCATCGACACCGCGCCGAACGTCGCCGTGCCCGACGCGCTCTTCGTCGGCGCGCG
The DNA here is from genome assembly GCA_029990205.1 of bacterium. Classification (GTDB taxonomy): domain Bacteria; phylum Joyebacterota; class Joyebacteria; order Joyebacterales; family Joyebacteraceae; genus JAPEKQ01. The sequence goes on along the minus strand of JAPEKQ010000008.1, from coordinate 51,393 downwards.
GACGGACGCCGTCGTGCTGGTCGTGAAGGCGGGCGTGACGCCGCGCGAGGTCGTGACCCGCGGTCTGGAGCTTCAGAGGGATGAGCGGGACAACGTCATCGGGGTCGTCGTCAATGACTTCGAGCACGTGCTCCCGTACTACTACGACTACAAGTACTACGGCTACAGCAGGTCGAGCACCGAGGAGGCGAGGGGAGAGCGCGACGCATGATCCGTGTCCTCTCAGTGTTCGGGACGCGTCCCGAGGCCATCAAGATGGCGCCCGTCGTAGCCGAGCTCAGTCGGCGCGCCGATGTGTTCGACGCAAGGGTCTGCGTTACGGCGCAGCATCGTGAGATGCTCGACCAGGTGCTGGAGTTCTTTGGCATCTCGCCCGACGCCGATCTGAACATCATGCGTCAGAGCCAGACGCTCGGGCAGATCACGTCGGACGTGCTCGGTGGACTCGACCCCATTCTCGAAGAGATGAAGCCCGACCTCGTGCTTGTCCACGGCGACACGACGACGACGATGGCGGCGGCGCTTGCCTCGTTCTATCGCCGGATCGCGGTGGGTCACGTCGAGGCAGGCTTGAGAACCAACGACATGTACTACCCGTTTCCGGAGGAGATGAACCGCGTGCTGGCGGACGACATCTCCTCGCTGCACTTCGCTCCGACGGGAACGTCGCTTTCGAACCTTCTGGCCGCCGGGGTTGCCCGTGAGTCCGTGTTTGTCACCGGCAACACCGTGATCGACGCGCTCATCGCCGTAGCGGGTGACCCGCGGCTGCCGGATTCGCCGGTGCCTGGGGACGGAAAGCTGATTCTCATCACGGCGCATCGCCGGGAGAACTTCGGGGAGCCACTGACGAACGCGTGTCGGGCGCTCCGCGAGGTCGCCGACGCGCACGAGGACGTGCGCATCGTCTACCCGGTGCATCTCAACCCGAACGTACAGCAGGTCGCGCACGAGGTGCTCGGCGGGCACGACCGCATTCACCTCCTGGAACCGGTGCCGTACCCCGTGCTCGTCCGGCTGATGAAGGACGCGCACGTCGTCGTCACCGATTCGGGCGGGATCCAGGAAGAGGCGCCGTCGCTCGGCAAGCCTGTTCTCGTGCTTCGCAACGAGACCGAGCGGCCCGAGGCGGTCGATGCCGGAACCGTCCGCATCGTGGGGACGGATACCGCGACGGTTCGCCGCGAGATCGAGAGACTGCTGACCGACGCGAGCGCGTACGCGACGATGGCGGAGGCCGCGAACCCGTACGGTGACGGACTGGCCGCGCGGAGGACCGCGGACGCCATCGCACAGTGGTTCGAGGTTCCGAGCGCCGCGGTGTTCGAACCGTTCACCCCGGGACTCTAGGAACTGACCGGGCGACCGCCGGTGGGAGCCCGCCGGCACAAGGGAGACAGACCATGCTGGTCGTGATGCTGCCCGCATACAACGAGTCCGAGGCGGTGACGCCGCTTCTGGCGCGCATCGCGCCCGTTCTCGAGTCGCTTCCGGGCGAGAGCCAGGTGCTGCTCGTCGACGACGGGAGCGTGGATGACACGATCGCGATCACGCGTCGCGAGTGCGAGCGGTTGGGTATCTCCCTGTCGCTTGTCGAGCACGGTGTGAACCGCGGACTCGGCGAGGCGCTCAAGTCGGGGTTCACGTGGGCGAGAGACCACCTCGCCGCCGACGATGTGCTCGTCGTGATGGACACGGACAACACGCATGACCCGGCCGCGATCCCGAGCATGCTCGACCGGCTCGCGGAGGGCCACGACATCGTCATCGCCTCGCGCTACGCGCCGGGCGGAGAGGAGGTGGGGCTCTCGGCCTTCCGGACGCTGACGAGCCGGGGCGCGAGCCTCATGCTCTCGATCTTCCTGCCGGTCAAGGGCGCGCGCGACTACTCGTGCGGCTACCGCGCGTACACCGGGGAGACGATCGCTCGCGCGTTCGCCACGTACGGTGACGACTTCATCACCGAGCCCGGGTTCGTTTCATCGGCCGAGATCCTGATCAAGTGCGCGTACCTCCCCGCGAGGGTGGGAGAGGTGCCGCTGGTGCTTCGCTACGATCTCAAGGGCGGAGCGAGCAAGATGAACATCACGGACACGATACGCAGGTACATCGCGATGATCGCCGCCGGGAGGCGGGCGATCAACAGACAGAGGAAGGGGGTGGCGGCATGAAGGGGATCCCGCTGATCCTGCTGGCCGTACTGCTCGGTGCGACAGGACAGATCATCATGAAGAAGGGGATGATGCTCTACGGCGAGGTGTCGGCCGGGTCGGTGTGGTCGCAGCTGATTCCCATCCTCAAGGTCCCGCAGGTCTTCATCGGCTTCATCTGCTACGGGATCAGCGCGGTGCTCTGGATCGCCGTGGTCTCGAACGTCGACCTGTCGCTGGCGTATCCGATGGTGAGCCTGGCGTACGTCATCGTCTTCCTCGCGTCGTGGCTGCTGTTGGGAGAGAAGATCTCCGCCATGCGCATCGCGGGGCTGGTGATCATCGTGGCGGGCGTGCTTGTCATCTCGAGGAGCTAGCACCGGAGCGCCGGACACATTGAGACAGAGTACGGCAAGGAGTCGGATGCTGTGAAGCAGGACTCGACACGATACGCGACACTGACGCTCGTCGCCATCCTTCTGGGGGCGGCCGTCATCCGCGCGTGGGGTCTGGACTGGGGGCTGCCGTTCCCGTATCACCCTGACGAGGGTTCGATCCTGTTCCACTCGCTCGGGTTCGGGACGGGGGACCTCAACCCGCACTGGTTCCGGTGGCCGTCGCTGATGATGTACGTGATGTTCGGATCCTACGGCGCGCTCTACGTCGTCGGGAAGCTGGCCGGTCTCTACTCCGCGCCGGCGGGCCTCGTGCGGCACTACGTCTCCGACCTCTCGTGGTTCTGGTACATGGGTCGCGTGCTCTCCGCCGCCGCCGGTGTCGCCACGGTCTGGGTGACGTACGTGTTCGGGAGACGTTCCTACGGGAAGGCCGTCGGTCTGACCGCGGCCGCCGTGCTCGCCGTGATGTATCTCCATGTCCGGGACTCGCACTACGCGACGCCGGACGTCTTCAGCACTCTTCTGGCAACACTGAGCCTGCTCGCCGCGCTCACCGCCGTCTCGCGGGGCCGTGCGGGCAGGCTCATTCTCTCCGCCCTGCTGGCCGGACTCGCCGCCTCGGCGAAGTATCCGGCCGGCATCGCGGCGGTCGGCACGCTCGTCGGACTCGTCATCCTGTGGCGCCGGGGTCGTGTCGGAGTCGTTCAGACGCTCGTCATTCTTCTGGCCGTCCCCGTCGGGTTCCTCATCGGGACCCCGTACGCGCTGTTCGCCCGGGAGGAGTTCACGCGCGACGTCATCCGGCAGTTCACGATGGTCTCGACGTCGGGGGTCGCCCAGGAGCCGACGTCGTTCGCGGCGGGACTGGGCGAGATCGCTCTCAGGACGTTCGGGCGCGGTGTCGGCTGGCCGGTGACCATTCTCGCGATCCTGGGTGCAGCGCTTCCGATGTCGCTCTGGGGCGGCGCGCTCAGGCGACGCTCGATGGGGAAGCACGACAGCCCGACGCTCGCCGGCGCCTCCGGGGGCCGCGCGATCGCGATCTGGTACACGGTGGCGGTTCTCATCTTCACAAGTCTCCTGACCGTGAAGCGAGCCACGTATCTGACCCCGGCGCTCCCGATGATCGCGGTGCTCGCGGCCGTCGGGCTCCGCGCCGTCTTCGCTCGAATGACGACCAGGCCGTATCGCGCGCTGGCGGCGACCGCGCTCGTTGTGGCGGCGGGGGCGTACCCGTCGGTCCGGTTCGTCTCGGCGCTCGGAACGCCGGACACGAGGACGCGCGCGCTCGAGTGGATCGCGCAGGAGGTCGCCCCGGGAACGAGGGTCGCCGTCGAGGACTATGGTCCCGTTCTCAATCCGACCGTGCGGCAGCTCGAGACGGAGCTCGCGCTCGGGTCGACCGCCGTCGGGTCGTGGGAGGGACCGAAGCGGGACCTCAATCGCATTCGAATGAGCGTCGGCGCCGAGAGGCGGCCCCAGCACGAGGTCTACCGGATCGGCTGGGGGACCGAGGCGTTCAAGCTCCCGAACACGCTCGAGCCGAGCCGTCTGGCGTCGGCCGTCGACAGTCTCGGGATCGAGTATCTCGTCCTGAGCAGCAAGGCCGCGCCGTGGCGACCGATGATGGGAGCGGCGGCGCCGAGGAACCCGGCGGGTCAGGAGTTCCTCGACTGGCTCGGCGAGTACTGCGTGCCGGTGACGATCTTCGCGGATGAGACCGCGATGCCGGCGATAGACCGCGGCCGCGGCCGCAGCTTCCACAACCCGGCGATCCACGTGTACCGCGTCGTTCGTCGCGCCGCCGAACCGGCGGGCGAGAGCGCGGGAAACCCCGCGGTCGATACCGCGAACGACTCGGCGATCGACGCGGCGACGCCGGCTGAGGAACTCTGAGCATGAGCGCTACGAGACACACGAGCCCGCAGCCCCGCGGCCGGCAGATCGCTCCACCGGCCGACGTGCCGCAGTACAGCTACAGCTGGCTGCTGCCCATCGTCGGGGCGCTCGTCGCGCTCATGTTCGCGTTCGCCATCTACAAGCTGCACTACAGCTACGGCCAGGCTCCGCACAGGATCTTCAAGATCCTCATCGGGATCGCGGTCCTGCTCATCGCCGCGTTCCGTCCGAAGGTGGCGCTCCACGCGTGGCTGCTGGCCATGCCGATCGGGGAGTGGCTTCCTTCGACCGGGATCCCGGGCGTGAACGGTCCCAATCTGCTGTTCGTGGTTCTGCTCGGAAGCTGGATCGTGCCGCGCATCATGAGCGGCACCAGGATCGGGTCGCGCACCCAGCTCTCGGCTCCGATCGGGTTGTTCGTGGCGCTGTTGTTCTTCGCGGTCGCCCGCTCGGCCGTCATGCCGCCGGGCAGCGGCTACGAGCCGGTCGCCATGCTCAAATCCGTCTGGCAGAGCGCTCTCGGGTTCTCGGTCTACTACATCGTCGCGAACACGGTCACGGATCGTCGGGAGATGCGGAAGCTCATCACGACGCTGTCGATCGGCGTTCTTGTGAGCTGCGCCATCGCCTTCAGGCAGTACGCGGCCATCGGCGACGCGAAACGGATCAGCGGCGCGCTCGGTGACGTGAACGATCTCGCAGCCTACTTCGCGGTGTGCGGGTCGTTCCTCATCCCGGTGGCGCTCACGTCGCGGGCGTATTCGTGGTGGCGGCACATGATCATTCTGGCGGGAGCCTTCGGGTCGACCGTCGCGACCTTCCTTCCGAAGTCGCGCGGTGCGTATCTCGCCATCGGCGCGGCCGTCCTCTATCTGTCTCGACTGATGGACCGTCGTCTCTTCATGATCGTCATCATCATCCTGCTGGCCAGCCCGTTCTGGCTCCCCGGGTCCGTGATGGACCGGATCGCAGAGACGCGGGCGGACAGTGTCGAGGCGGTCATGATCGGAGACTCGACCGACAGCCTGGACCCGTCGGCGGCGGTGCGGCTGGACATCTGGAGGATCGTGCTCGTGGCTTCCGTCCGGCGGCCGATCCTCGGACATGGATACGCGTCGATCCCCTATCTGACGTACGGGCAGCTGGACAAGCCGTGGTCCGCGCACAGCCTGTACGTTGAGACGATGGGAGAGATGGGACTCCTCGGGGTCGTGGCGCTCATATGGCTGTTCTCGTCCTGTTTCAAGAGCGGGTACCGGTTGCTGCGGACCGCCGGCACGAGCTTCGATCGCCAGCTGGCGATCGGGTTCCTGGCCGCAACCATTGCACTGATGATCACGAACGTGTTCGGACAACGACTAACGCATGTCTCCATTGCGGGGACCTATTTCTTCATGGCGGGATTCGTCGACAGGAGCATCGCACTGGCGCGCGAGGAAGAGAGCGCCGGGAGCGAAGAAAGGACAGATTCGACATGAGACGTCTCAACACAGTGGTGCTGGCCGTAGTGGCCGTTGCGCTCCTGACGACGGCGGCGAGTGCGTATACCGTGGCCTCCGGCCATCCGCGGCTGTACTTCCAGGCCGCTGACGTGGCGGAGCTCAGGGCGCGCTGCAACGGCGCCCTCTCCGGCGACTACAACGACATGAAGAACTGGTGTGACAGCCACATCAACGATTCGCTGCCGTTGTCGGTGTACTACATGGAGGGGTGCCTTCCCGCGTACAGCTTCCTGTGGGTCATCGAGCAGGACAGCCGCTACGCCGACCGGGCGAAGGCGATCGCGAGCGCGGCGATCAGCGCCGGGCAGGAGGACGGCATCGAGTTCATGTGTGCCGGTTCGCTGTTCTTCGACTGGTGCTACAGCTACCTCAGCTCGTCGGAGCGGGAGTACTTCGGATCCGCTCTCGTCGACGGGGGAGAGGCCCGCATCGCTTCCGAGAACTGGCAGATGATGAACAACTACCACTCGAAGATCTCTCGTCTTCGGGAGTTTGCGTATCTCGGTCTGGCGCTCTACGGCGCCGGCGTCGATGACGCGGCCGCGCGCGAGTTCTGCGACATGTTCGAGGAACACACCTACGGATCCGACTACACGCTCTGCGTGCTCAACGAGATAGCCGGGGACGGCGCGTACTTCCAGGGCGAGTACACGATGAGCGGTCTCGTGACGAAGTTCCGCGAGGGCTGCGAGGTGTGGGCGACCGCGACGGACGAGAATCCGTTCGAGGACAGCACGAACCTGCAGAACATGGCGGAGTACCTCATCTACGAGATCGGGTGCCGCGAGAGCTCCAGCGGGAGCGCGTCGCTGATCGGTTCGAAGCAGGGCGACTCGCACTCTCACGGGACATCGGGCGCAACCGCCCGTGTCGCGCTCTACAACCTCGCGTCCAGGTACAACGACCGGGCCGCGCAGTGGATGGCGGACGAGATCGACGCGCAGGGGATGGGCTACATCAACAACTTCCATCGTTGGAAGCTCTGCATCGCGAAGGATCCGTCCATCTCGCCTCTGGCGCCGACCGGCTTCCCGGGCGCGAGGCTCTTCGAGAAGATCGGGACCCTGTACATCAGGTCCGGTTGGGACATGTCGTACCAGAGTGACGACACCTACGCGGTCTTCCGCTGCGAGGCGTACCCCGCGGGTCACACCCACGCGCATCAGAACCACTTCGTGATCGCCCGCGGCAACGACCTGCTCGCGGTCGACTCCGGAGCGTACGACAGCACGGTGTCGAGCCACCACCTCAACTACTTCGAGCGGACCATCGCGCACAACTGCGTCACCGTGTACGACGCGGGTGAATCGACCTTCGGGTCGCGGTCGAACGACGGCGGCCAGAAACCTCCGTCGACGTACGACCACGGCACGTTCTGCGGAGACGCGTCGACCCCCGCGTACGATCGCGGCGGGATCACCGGGTTCGACGATTCGGACGCCTACGTCTACGTCAGAGGCGACGCGACCAACGCGTACGCCTCGTACAAGGTCGACGGCGTCATTCGCGAGATCGTGCACCTCAAGCCCGACGCGTTCGTGATCCTCGACAGAGTGAGCGCCACGTCGTCGAGCTACCAGAAGAAGTGGCTGCTGCACACGATCAACCAGCCGTCGGTCTCCGCGAACGAGACCGTCGTCGTTCAGGGCGACTCCAAGATGTTCGTCAAGACGATGCTTCCGCTCTCCGTCTCCATCGACAGAGTCGGTGGTTCGGGAAACCAGTTCAACGTCAACGGCACGAACTACGCTCCGTCCGGCGACATTCCGGACGACGCCGGCGCGTGGCGCATCGAGGTCTCGCCGACCAGTCCCCAGGCGGAGACGCTGTTCCTGCACGTGGTCTACATCTGCGACAGCGGAGTGCAGAGCATGCCCGAGACGCGGCTCATCGACACGGATGACGTCGTCGGTGTGCAGGTCGGTGACGATGTCGTCCTCTTCAGCGGCAGCGGCGCGAGCATCGAGTCGCTCGACTACATGTACGAGTAGAGCGCCCGGGAAGTGCGCCGGCGTTCTCGATGCCGGCGCGGAGAGAATGCAATGAGGATCTGTTTCCTCGCGGATGCGGGGTCGGTGAACACGCGAAACTGGGTCGATCACCTGGCGGACGCGCACGGCCATGACGTGCATGTCGTGACGGTGCGGCGGACGGGCACGTTCAGCGAACGGGTCACGCTCCACAGGATCGGAGAGGACAGGGGAACGACCAGCGTGCGGGGAAAGTTCTCGTATCTGACCGCGCCCCGTCGTGTCCGGCGGATTCTGAAGGAGATCGCCCCGGACATCGTCGTCGGATATCGCGTGGCGAGCTACGGCTACCTCGCGTACCGGTCGGGTTTCCGTCCGTTCGTCGTCGCCGCGCAGGGCCAGCGGATCGTGTGCCCGCCCGGCGCGTCGGTGAAGCAGGTGCTCGTGAGACGTGTTCTCGGCCAGGCGGATCTGATCACGTCGTGGGCTCCTCACATGTCGGCCAGGCTCGTTGAACTGGGCGCGCCGCCCGAGCGGATCCTGACGTGCCCGAGGGGGATCGATCTCACACGGTTCTCGTCGCGCGTGACAACGAACGGCGGACCGCTGAGTGTCATCTCGACGCGAGGGCTGAACCGTCACTATCGCACCGACGTGCTGATCGAGGCGTTCGCGCTCGTACGTGGCGAGCGCCCGGATGCGGTGATGACCGTTGCCGGTCTGGGTGAGGCGGAGGACGAACTGCGGACTCTCGCGAACGAGCGCGGCGTCGGCGACGCCGTGCGCTTCGTCGGAGCGCTGGATCCTGACAGACTGGCCGGGCTGCTCCGGGAGAGTTCGTTCTACGCGTCGGCCGTTCCGACGGACGGCGTTTCGGCGTCGTTGATGGAGGCCATGGCGAGCGGGGCGTTCCCGGTCGTGACCGCGAACGACGCGAACAGACACTGGATCGAAGACGGGAAGAACGGATCGCTCATCCCGCGGCCGGAACCGCGGGCATACGCGGACGCGATCCTGAGCGCGGCGGGCGACGCTGAACTGGTGTCGTCCGCGGTGAGACAGAACAGGGAGATCGTCGAGGAGCGAGCCGACATCGTGAAGAACGTCGCTCACATTCTCAGTGTCTACCAGCGTGTCGCTGCAGGCGAGCGCGTCACTCCGGGCGGGACCGGGGCGTAGGGGGCGCAGGGTCTTGGATATCAAGAGCAAAGTCTACTCGAATCTTCCGGTGGCGCTTCAGAATCGGCTCGTCTCGCTGTACGGCAGCCGGATCCTGGCTCAGCGCTTCGGCCCGGAGTACGAGAAGGCGATGGACTTCTACGAGACCTCACAGTGGTGGAATCGGGAGGAGCTTCGCGCGTACCAGGATGAGCGCCTGCACGTCCTGGTGAGGCACGCGTTCGATACGGTTCCGTACTATGGCGACCTCATGCGGGCACAGGGTCTCTCGCCCGACGACATCACCACTCAGGACGACCTTTCGAAGCTGCCGGCGCTGACGAAGCACGATGTCCGTCACAACATCGACCGGCTGATCTCGACCGACGCGGACCGCAGACGGCTTCACAAGGCGTACACGTCGGGCAGCACCGGACTCCCCGTGTCGGTCTACTGGGACCAGGGCGTCACGACGATCAACAACGCCAGTCTGTGGCGGTGCAGGCGCTGGGCGGGGTTCGAGTTCGGGCGGCCGTACGCGAGTCTGCTCGTGTACGCGGTCGTCCCCGAACGACAGGCGTCGCCGCCCTTCTGGCGGCTGAACGCCCCGTGGAACCAGCTCCTGCTCTCGTCGCTGCACCTGTCCGTGCAGAACGTCCCCGCCTATCTCGACGCGATGAACGAGCGCGGCGTCGAGGCTCTCGAGGCGTATCCATCGACCGCGTACGTGCTCGCGCAGTTCATGCGGGAGCTGGATGTGTTCCTCCCGCTCACCTGCGTGTTCACGACATCGGAGCCGCTGCTCGACTTCCAGCGTGAGGCCATCGAGGAACGATTCCGATGCAGTGTGTTCGACGCGTACGGACAGGCGGAGCGCGTGATGTTCTCGGGTGAGTGTTCCGAGCACCGGGGCCATCACGTGCACGAGGAGTACGGCATCACCGAACTCGTCGACGCCGACGGAGAGCCGGTCCCGACCGGTTCGGTGGGGCGTGTGCTCGCGACAGGGCTGCACAACTTCGCGATGCCTCTGCTGCGCTATGAAGTGGGAGACGCGGCGGCGTTCACCGGAGAGCCCTGCCCGTGCGGTCGGGGGCTCAGGCTGCTCGACGGTGTGAGCACGAAGGCCGAGGACATCCTTGTCATGCCGGACGGCCGGATGGTGACGTCAACCGCGTTCCTCAGAGCGTTCAAGGGGATCGTTGGGATAGATCAGCTCCAGGTCGTGCAGCGCGCGACGGACCGCCTTACGGTCCGGCTTGTGACGAACCCGGAGTACAGCGACCGGGGAGAACAGACGATCCGGACTCGGCTCAGGGAGCGCTTCGGTGAGGACGTGACCCTGTCGTTCGAGTTTCCGGAGTCGATCCCGCGGACGGGGCGCGGGAAGTACCGCACGGTGATATCAGATGTTCCTCTCCAGTGGGGGCAGGCGAGCACGGCGAATCTCTACCAGGGGGAGCATTCGGAGTAGCGCCGGTTCCCGCGTCGCTCGCGACGCGAGCCGCGGATGATGTCCGGCGCGAAGCCGAGCAGTGGGGGTCGAATGCCAAGACGGGTGCTTCATATCATCAGGTCGCTCGAAGCGGGCGGCGCTGAACGGATCGTGGTCGAGTATGCGCTCAATCACGACACGGCGAGATACACGGCCGAGGTCTGCTGTCTCGAACAGGCCGGGCATCTCGCCGAGCCTCTCGTGGAGAGCGGCATACCCGTTCACGTGCTCGGCAGGAAGGGACGTCGTGACATCGGCGCGCTCTTCCGACTCGCCCGCCTGATGCGGCGCGGCCGCTTCGATGTGGTCCACTACCACAATTTCGGTCCGCTCGTCTTCGGTCTGCCCGCCGCCGTTCTTGCTCACATTCACTGCGTCGTCAGGACGGAGCACAATGTCGTGCACTGGCGTTCCGTTGTGAGACGCATCGTGAGTCGTCTGAGCGCGCTCCGTGAGAACGCGCAGATCGCTGTCTCGGAGGCCGTGCGGCGTTCGCACATCGCGTGCTCCGACCTGACGGGCGAGCGCTGCGTGACCGTCTGGAACGGGATCGACCCGGCGCGTCTCGAGCACGGCGGCGACAAGCGCGCCACCCGGGCCGCCCTTGGCATCCCGCACGACACGGTCGTCGCACTCGCCGTCGGGAGTCTGACCCCCCAGAAGAACTATGGAAACCTGCTCGATGCCGCGGCGCACGCGCTCCGGGACACGACCGGCGTCGTGTTCCTGATCGTGGGCTCCGGCGTGCTCGAGCCGGAGCTCCGCGCGAGGGCCGAGGAACTCGGCCTCGGGGACGGGCTGCGGTTCCTGGGTGAGCGCGGGGATGTGCCGGCGATCCTTGCGGCCAGCGACATCCTCGTGAACTCGAGTTCGTGGGAGGGGCTCCCGGTCTCGATCCTCGAAGCGATGGCTGCGGGCATCCCGACGGTGGCGACCGACGTCGGCGGGAACGCAGAGCTGCTCACGGCCGGCGGTCCCTCGGGTGTGGTCGTTCCGCCGGCGGACTCGCGGGCGCTGGGTGACGCGATCCTGGAGCTTGCCGCATCTCCCGAACGCCGTGAACATCTCGGCGCCCGGGCGCGGGTCGCCGTCGCGGAGCGCTTCTCCGCCGAGTGCATGACTCGGGAGACGGAGCGCGTCTACGACCTCTGCGCGTCGGACGCCGTTCATCTGGCGACGTCGGGAAGGATCCGGGTGCTGTTCGTCATCGGCGAGCTGGGGCGGGGCGGGGCCGAGCGCCAGCTGTCCGAGCTTGCCTCGCGGATGGACAGCGAGCGCTACGAACCGATCGTCTGCTGTCTGGCGCCGCCGACGGGTCTGTCCGAGGCCATCAAGAGCGCCGGGGTGGAGGTCGTGTCGCTCCACAAGCAGCCGGGCATCGGGTTCGCAGCGCTCTTCCAGCTCGTGCGGCTCGTCCGGATGCTCAGACCCGCGGTCGTTCACAGCTATCAGTTCTCCGCGAACTGGCGAGGTCTCCTCGTGGGGAGGATGCTCCGCGTGCCGCTGATCATCTCGTCGGTCAGGAACATCGACTTCCACCCGGGTCTTGCCCTGACGCTGCTCGATCGCTTCATGGGTGTGTTCGTCGACCAGGTCATCGGCAATGCGGACGCCGTCCGGCGCTTCGTCGTGGAGCGCCACTGGATCGACGACGGTCGTGTCCACGTCGTCTACAACGGCGTCGGATACGAGCGGCTCGACGCCGCCGTGCGGAATCACGATCTCCACTCGGTCGAACAGCCCGATCGAAGGCTGACCGTCGTCAAGATCGCCAGTCTGACGCCGAAGAAGGACCACTCGACGTTCCTCGAGGCCGCCCGGCTGGTCTCGCAGAGGATGCCCGGGGTTCGTTTCCTCATCGTCGGCGGGGGGAGATTGCAGGAGACGGTGGAACGGAGGGTCCGGGAGCTCGGTCTTCAGGATCACGTCGAACTTATCGGCGAGACATCGAACGTGCCCGGGGTCCTGGTGGATGCCGATGTCTCGGTGCTGACCTCGCTCCGGGAGGGGTGCTCGAACGCGCTCCTGGAGTCCATGGCGCTGGGGACACCCATCGTCGCAACGGATGTCGGGGGGAATCGCGAACTCGTGCGCGACGGGATCGAGGGGTTCATCGTGCCGACGGGCGACGCGGAAGCGGTTGCCGAGCGCATCATCCAGTTGCTCGAAGACCCGGAGCTCCGCGTGAAGATGGGACGGGCGGGGCGCGCCCGGATCGACCGCCGGTTCACGGCCGGCCGGATGGTGGACGACACGGTGCAGCTGTACGAGCGCCTCCTCGATCAGAGGGTTCCCGGCCTTGTCGAGTGGTCGACGATCCGGAAGATGAGAGCGGGAGAGTCGGATGTCGTCCGTTCGTGCGCCGGCGCTGCCGTGGCCGAAGGAGATCCACGATGAGCGGCAAGCGCAAGCGTGTGAGTCAGCTCACCGCCACCGCGTGGGGCGCGGCCCGCGGCGCGTGGACCTCCGCGTACGCCTCGCGTCTCGTCGCCGGCGTCCGCGGCGGAGGTTGCGCCGTGCTCCGATACCACTCGGTGAACGACGATCCCGTGTGGGCTCGCGACTACGTCTCGCCGAAGATCGTCGTCCGGCCGGAGGAGTTCGACGCGCAGCTCGCGTATCTGGGAGAGCGGCACACCGTCGTGCCGCTGTCGCAGATCGTGAGCGCCATGGTGGCAGGCCGGGTGCCGGACCCCCGTTGGGTGGCGATCACCTTCGACGACGGCTACGAGGACAACTACCGTCTCGCGTACCGCCTGCTCCGGAAACACAACATGCCGGCGACGTTCTACGTGACGACGGGCTGCGTCGCGGACGCGGAGATCCTCTGGACCGTGCGGATCAGATTCGCCCTGATGACGACGACGCGCACCGAGATACTGTGTCCGTCGATCACTCCCGGCCCCATGGACCTCTCGAGCCCGGACGCGCGGGAACGCGCGGTCCAGTGCTTCACCGGACTCGTGAAGCACTGCAGTCAGGCAGAAGCGGACGACGTTATTGCCGAGATCCTGGACGCGTGTCTGCCCGGGTGCGGGCCGATGTCTCAGCGCGTGATGATGAATCCCGATGAGCTGCGAGAGATGGAGCGGAACGGGATGGCGATCGGCGGGCACTCGGTGCACCACTACAACCTTCCGCTTCTGGAGGACGGGGCGCTCAGGGACGAAGTGCTGGGCGCGAAGTCATTCCTGGAGGACCGGATCGGACTCCACGTCGAGCACTTCGCGTACCCCAACGGGCGGAAGGACAGGCACTGCGACGCGCGCGTGGCCACCGAGATCGCCAGGAGCGGCTACATCTCCGCATCGACATCCATCAGCGGTCCCGCCGGGCCCGGACACTCGCCGTTCGGGATCCCGAGGGTCGGGGTGTCGGCCCGACGAGTCGATATGCGGAGCTTCGCCGCGAATCTTCAGCACGGACGCCTGACTCGTCCGCACTCGCCATCGCTCGCGGACATAGAGCGGAACGGTCCGCCGCGCGGAGCGGGAGGGAACGAGGTCGCGTGATGGCGCAGACCACACAGAGAAGCTCGGGACTCCCGTCGGACGGGCCGACGAGGCTCAAGGTCGCGTTCTGGGCCGGGTCGTTCGAGCGGGCGGGGACACAGCAGTTCCTGCTGGAGCTCCTGCGGAGGCTCGACCGGTCGCGTTTCGAACCCGTGGTCCTCTCGACGCTCAAGGTGGGGGAGCTGCTCCCGGAGATCGAGGCGCTCGGGATAGACGTCCACGAGTTCGGAACCGGCGCGAGTCTCGCGAGCCCGACGACCGTGCGACAGGTCATCGGGGCGACGAGATTCCTCAGGCGTGAGCGGATCGACATCCTGAGCTGCATGCTCGGTCTGGTCACGCTCGTCGGTCCGTACGTGGGGCGCATGGCCGGCGTGCCGGTCGTGGTGAACAACCAGAGGAACCTGAGCTACTGGCTCGCCGGTGGGTCGAAAGAGGCTGCGTACCGGTTCGTCAACCGCCACCTGGTCGACGCGGTCATGGTGAACTCCCGGGCGGCGGCCTCGGAGCTCGAGACGCGGTTTCGGACACCGCCCGGGAAGATCGTGCGCCTGGCGCCTGGCGTCGATCTGTCGCGATTCGACGGGCGGGAGTCGTCCGACGGGCGGGAGTCGTCCGACGCGCTCCGCGAGGAGATGGGGCTGGGCACGTCCCGCGTCGTCGGCATCGTGGCGAAACTGAGCCCCGTCAAGGGACACGAGCACTTCCTGCGCGCGGCCGCGCGCATCAGAGAGCGGCGGGACGACGTGGTCTTCCTCGTTGTCGGTGACGGACCGCTCCGCGCTGAGCTCGAGTCGCTCGCCGTCGAGCTGGGAATCGCCGGCGCCGTTCGGTTCGTGGGCGTGCGCGAGGACATCCCCGCGGTGCTCGGGGTGATGGATGCGTTCGTCCTCTCCTCGCTGTCCGAGGGGTCTCCGAACGTGATCCTCGAGGCGATGGCGGCCGGTGTTCCGGTTGTCGCCTCGAATGTGGGAGGCGTGCCTGACATGGTGCGCGACGGCGAGACGGGGCGGCTCGTGGAACCGGGCGACCCCGACGCGCTGGCGGACGCGGTGCTCGACATCCTCAGCGACGAGACGCGCGCCGGACTCATGGGACGGCTGGCGCAGAGCGTGGTCCGTGCGGAGCATGACATCGATCGCGTCGTTGAGTACGTCGAGCAGGTGTTCGAGGGACTTGCGGCGGGGATGACCCCCGCGGAGCAGAGGAGGCCGGGCGGAGCCCGGGACTGAGCGTGAGAGTTCTCTTCCTCACACAGTACTACCCTCCGGAGACGGGCGCTGCCCCGCTCCGCGCGCTCCACTTCGCGCGCGGGCTCAAGCGGGCGGGGCACGATGTCACCGTGCTCACGGGTATGCCGAACCACCCGTCGGGTGTGAAGGTCGCCGGGTACGCCCGTCGGCTGTTCGCGCGCGAGGACGTCGACGGCGTGCGCGTGCTGCGCACCTACCTGTTCGCGAGTCCGAAGAAGACCTTCGTGACGCGGATGCTCAACCAGCTCTCGTTCGCCCTGTCCGCGGCGGTCTGCGGTCCATGGATCGGGCGTCCTGATGTCGTTCTCGTCAGCTCGCCGCCGCTCTTCCTCGGGTTCTCCGGGTGGCTCACGGCACTCCTGCGCGGCGTGCCGTACGTCCTGGACGTCCGTGACTACTGGCCGCACGCGGCGGTCGCGCTCGGACAGCTCAGGAGCAAGTGGATCATCGCGTTGGCTGAGCGGCTCGAGGGACTCCTCTACCGGCGCGCGGCGAAGATCGTCGCGGTGACGCCGGGCATGGCGAAGCTCATGCGTGAGCGCGGGATCCCGGACCACCAGATCGTCTACATCCCCAACGGCGCCGATACCGATGTGTTCGGTGGGGACGGGGCCGACGTTTCCGATGCTGGTGTCCGCGGAGCGGCCGGGGGGGACGGAGACCCCGGCGACGGGAAGGACCGGGCCGGTTTCACCGTGCTCTACAGCGGAACACACGGTCTGGTCCACGGCATGGACGTGCTCCTCGACGCGGCGGAGCATCTGAGCGACGACCCCCGCTTCCGCTTCCTGTTCGTCGGAGACGGTTCCGACAAGGGGCGACTTGTGAGGGAGGCCGAGCGGCGCAGCATCGGGAACGTCAAGTTCCTGCCGAGCCAGCCGCCCGAGACGCTTGCCTCGACGATGCGCGAGGCGGACGTCTGCGTCGCAACCACTGACTCGTCCGATTTCAGTCGCGGGACGATCCCCGTGAAGATCTTCGACTACATGGCGTGCGCCCGTCCGGTCGTCGCGGCGCTCGACGGTGACGGCCGTGGCGTCGTCGAGGATTCCGGCGGCGGTATCGTGGTCGCGCCCGGAGACGGCGGCGCGCTCGCAGACGCGCTCGTGCGCCTCGCGGACGACCCGGAGCGGCGTCGTTCGCTGGGCGAGCGCGGCTGCGCGTTCGTCCGGGAGCGCTGCTCGCGCCGCGTGCTGGCGGAGCGGATGGAAGAGACGCTGTCGGCGGTGCACGCGGTCGAGAGGGAACTGGGTTCATCGTATCTCCCGTTCCGCATGTACCTCGGTGTGAAGTACACGCTCGACTTCCTCGGGGCGCTGACCACGCTCATCGTCTGCTCCCCGATCTTCATCATCGTCGCGCTGCTCATTCGTTACGATTCGCCCGGACGCTCCGTTTTCACACAGCAGCGCATCGGCGTGCTCTCGCACGAGTTCACGATCTACAAGTTCCGGACGATGCGTCAGGACACGCCGGATATCGCGACCGATCTGCTCGCTCCCATGCAGGTCGACTACACCACAAGGATAGGCCGGGTCCTCAGACGCACCGGGATCGACGAACTCCCGAACCTCTGGAACGTGGTCCGCGGCGACATGAGTCTCGTCGGGCCGCGGCCGGCGCTCTACAACCAGTACGAACTCATCGACCTCAGGAGACAGACACTCGGGGATCAGGTTCGCCCGGGTCTCACGGGCTGGGCGCAGATCAACGGGCGCGACTCCATCACAATGAACGAGAAGGTGCGGCTCGACGCGTTCTACGTCCGCAACTGCTCGTTCATGCTCGACATCCGGATCCTCATCAACACCGCTGCGGTGTTGTCGGATACGGAGTAGCGGGCGCCTCGGCGCGGGAGAGACGACATGACCGGAGGAGAGACGATATGACCGGCAAGGGTGTATCGAAGGCGACGACCGGAGGCGCCGTGCGCCCCGCGGCCATCGCCGTGGGGATCGTGATAGCGGCCCTCATCGTGCTCGTCTATCGCCACACGTTCGCCACGCTCTGGAGGACGTGGGAGACGAACCCGAACTACTCGCACGGCGCGCTGATCCCGCCGATCGCGATCTTCCTGCTCTGGTACGTCCGGAGGAGTGTTGTCGACGCCATGGCACCCGGGGAGGGAAGCAACGGTGGGGCGGGGGCGCCCGGCGTGGTGGGGGGGCTTGTCCTGATCGCGCTCGCGCTGGCGGGGCATCTCATCTCGATACGCTCCGGCGTCTTCATGACGCAGGGGTACTCGTTCGTGCTGCTGCTCTTCGGGCTGGCGCTCGTGCTGTTCGGCGGGCGCGCGATGCGCGTGCTCTGGTTCCCTCTCGGCTATCTCGTGTTCATGCTTCCCATGCCGCCGTATCTGATGAACGTGGTCAGCTTCAAGCTCAAGCTCTTCGCGGCGCGGGTCGGGAGCGCCATCGCCGTGAAGATGGGAATCCCACTCGCCAGGTCCGGGATGACGATCCACATCCCGGCCGGGTCGCTCCGGATAGCCGACCCGTGCAGCGGGCTCAGGTCGCTCATCGCGCTGGTCGCGCTCGGCGCGCTGTTCGCGTACTTCACCCGCGCGAAGACGTGGAAGCGGGTCGTGCTCCTGCTGGCGGCCGTTCCACTCGCCGCTATCGCGAACACCGTCCGCATCGCCGTGCTCTGCGCGGTCGCGAACGTCTGGGGTATCGACGTGGCGCTCGGCTTCTTCCACGACTTCTCCGGGTTCCTCCTGTTCTTCATCGCTCTCGGGGGCCTGTTCGTTCTGCGCGGGCTTCTCCGGTGCGGCCGCGACGCCGCGACGCCGGAGACGGCGGAGGGCGAGGTCGAGCCGGTCGCCGTTCCCGGTCTCAGTTCCCGCGCCCGGGTTGCGCTCGTGGTCGCGGCCGTGCTCCTCGCCGCCACCGCGGCGTACGTCCAGTTCGCGCCCCAGCGCGCGATGGTCCTCGAGGGTGTGGGACTGGCGGCATTCCCGGCCGAGGTCGGGGAGTGGCGGAGCAACGACCTGAAGTTCGCCGAGGTCGTCTATGACGAGCTGGATGCGGACGACACGCTCGTTCGCGAGTACCGGCGCCCGGATGAAGCGCCCGTCTGGTTCGTGATCATCTATCACGAGAACGAACGTTACGGGGCGCACGATCCGATGGTCTGCTATCGCGCGCAGGGGTGGGACATCGACGAGTCGGGGGTGTTCACGATCGACCGTCCGGACGGGAGCTTCGACGCGAACTGGGCTCTCGTGCGCGAGGCGGGGCGTGAGCGCCTGGCCGCCTACTGGTGGTACACGGCCGGGGATCTGGCGACGGCCGACCGGGACCGGTTCCTCGCGAGGATGGCCCTGGCGGGGATTCGGGAGAACGTGACCTTCGGAGCGTTCGTGCGCGTGTCGACGCCGGTCGAGAACGGCGACATCGAGGGCGCGCTTGCGCTCATCAAGGAATTCTCAGAGGAAGCTCAGCCGAGGCTGTCGGAGCTCTTCAACGACAGCCGGCCCTAGCATCGATCGAAAGGGGACGAGATGGACCTGGTTCAGCAGTTCAACGCACTCATCTGGAGCTGGTCGGAGACGCTCTCGGCGCTGAGACGCCGCGTCGCGCTCGCGCCACTCCTCGTCTATGCGGGGGCGCAGCTGGTCGTGCTCGCGGCGCTCGCGTTCTTCGCGTATCCGCCGTTCGCATCGACGGTCGCGCCGCTCATCCGCTGGCGTCTTGGCGAGGCCGCGCTTCACTACCCGACCTGCTTCCTAGCGCTTCGAGCGTCGTTCGGACAGGCCGACGTCGTTCTCTCGGTGCTCCTGGGCGCCGCAGCGACGGCGGCGGCCGTGTGGCTGTTCGCGTCGTACTACACGGGTGGGGATGCGAAGGCCGGGGAGGGCTGGCGGGAGGCATTCCGTCGATACGTGCCGGTCGTCATCGCGGTGATCGTCACGACGGTGCTGGCCCAGCTGGTCTCGAGAGCCCCGACGGCGTTCTGGGGACACTACGCCGACGCGCGGCCGATGAGGTTCCGGCTGCTCCGGATGGCGGCGATCGCGGCGGTGCTGGCGATCCAGGGGCTGTTCATCTACGTCATTCCCTACATCATGCTTGCCCGGCGGAGGATCGGAGGCGCGCTCGGCGGCAGCATGGCGCTCGCCCTGAGGAACCCGGTCACGACGTATCTCATCGTGGCGGTTCCGACCGTGCTCGAACTCCTGCCCGCGTGGCTCGCGAGGAACGGGACGACGATCGCCTACAGGTTCGCGCCCGAGGGGCTGACGCTCGTCCTCGTCGTCTGGGTCATCGTGATCCTCTATGCGACCTTCTTCACGCTCGGAGCCGCGACGAGGTTCTTCCTGTATGCGACGCAGAACGAGGGGTCGGTCAGCTGGGCGGCGCATCCGGGCCAGCTCGAGAAGGGAGGTGAGTGACATGCTGAGCAGACGACTCATATCGGCACGGCAGGTCACGGCCGCTCTTCTGATCGCGGCGCTCGCCGCCGGGCTCGTGGGATGCGGCAACGCCGAGCTCACCGAACGGTATCGCGCTGAGCGGATGTCGTGGCAGGTCAAGACACTGGAACGGGCGATGTCCGAGAACGCGGAGATCGCGACCGACGAGATGATAGCACGGGTCATGGACGGCCATCGCGAGATCATCGACGGGTTCCCGCCGCCCGACGTGATCGACGAGACGACGGACCCCGCGGTCGTCGACGTCGCGAGGATCTCGGCGGCGAGCCGTCTGGCGCTCTCGTCGATGCTCGTGGCGCGCGCGACACCCGAGACGGCCGAGGAGTCGGTCGGCGAGTCCGTCGAACTGCTCGAGTCCGTCCGGGACGGGTATTCGTTCGACCGGAATCTCGCGGTCGACGCCGGGCTCAGACTGGCGTCGGTTCGCGAACTGACGGGCGACTTCAGCGGCGCCATCGATGAGATGGGTGACGTGCTCGATCGCTGGGGACCCGCGATGGATGCCGACGGCAACGTGCCCGATGTCCGGATCCTGCGTCTCCCGCTCCGCCGAGCGTCGTCGTACGCGGTCCGCGGCATGGGCGAGCAGGCGACACGCGTCTTCGTGGAGGCGAGCGAGACCTATACGACGTGGGCCGAGACCTGGAGCGGTACTCGCACCGGCGAGGCGGCGCTCCGCATGAACGCGGACACGTACTCCGCCCAGGGACGCTGGCTGGAGGCCGTGGCCATCTACGAAGAGCTCGACGAGGCATACGGTAGTGACGACAACAGAGCGAGCATCTGGCTCTCACTGGCGGAGATCCACGCCTCCCGGCTCGGCGACAAGGAGACATCCCGCGCGTACTACGAGCGCGTCTCCGGCTTGTACGGCGAGACGACCTCGGGGGCGACGGCCGATGTTGCGCTCGCGCTCATGGACATAGCGGACGACCGTCATGAGGCGGCGCGCGCGAGGCTGACCTCGGTCATCGATCGATTCGGTGACGAGGAGGCGATCGCCGCGACAGCGAAGCAGCACCGGGCGGCGAGCTATGAACTCGAGGGCCGGTGGGACTCGGCCGTGGCGGAGTACTCGGCGCTGGCGGCCGAGTTCCCGACGACGATGTACGGACTCGCCGCGCCGCTGAGGATCGTCGACATGTACGGCGAGATCGGCGAAACCGCGGCCGGTATGACGGCGCTCGACGAGGCCGCTCAGGTCTACCAGCGCGTCATCAGAGACTACGGCGGCACTCCGGCGGAGATGGCCGCCAGGAACTACATGATCGAAACACGGCTGAGGCAGGAGTCGTGGAGCGACGCCGCCTCGCTGCTGTCGGAGACGGCGGCGCAGTATCCGGACGCTCAGGCTGCCGCGAGCATGCTGATACAGGCCGCCGACATCTACAGAGAGGAGCTCGACCGGCCCGACCTTGCCGGTGAGCTGCTCCAGGCGGTGGTCGAGCGTTATCCCGGGCACGACGCAGCCGCCCGTGCGCGGGAGATCCTGGAGTCACTGACGGAATAGCCGGCGTCACGGTGGAGTCGCCGGAATCACGATGGAGTCGCTGGAGTCATGGTGGAGTAGGAGAAGATGGACGGGTTCTCGATCCTGATACTCATCACCTGCGTCGCGTGCCTGGCGGCGGCCGTTCTCGCCCTCGTCCGGGGGCGGAGACGAGCCGACCGGCTCTGGTTCGCCGCGGGCGCCGCGCTCACCGCCGTGTGGCTCTTCACGGTCGGTTCCGTGCGCGTGAGTCCGACGGCGTACGTGGCGTTCGGTCGGGTCAACGTGGCCGCGGCGCTCGCGCCGCTGCTCCCCGTCCCGTGGCTTCTTGTGACGCTGTTTCTCGCCCGGGACAGTGCGTGGGAGCTCGTGAAGCGTCACAGGGGCCTGCTCGTCACTGCGGTCGTCCTCTCCGCCGCCGCGGCCTGTGCCGGCGCCTGGGGTCTTCTCGTGGAGGGCGTCGACCGGTCGGCCGCCGGATACGTCATCTCGCTGGCGTCGCCCGGGCGCTACGCGGCGCTCGTCATGATCGGCGTCTGTATCATGAGCCTCTTCAATCTCGAGGTGACGGCGCGCTCGTCCGCGCCGGCGACGCTCGCCGGGGTCAAGCACGCGTTGATCGGGATCGCGGCGGCCGCCGTGTATCACGTGTTCGTGCTCTCGATGGCGCTGCTGTACTCCAGCGTGCGTTTTCCACATCTGACGGCCGGGGCCGTGCCGATACTGGCGGCGCTCGCTCTCGTGAGCTGGTCCGTGGCGCGTCGGCGGCTCGACGACTCCCGCGTGGCGGTGGGCAGGCCGGTGTTCTACACATCGCTCACGGCGTTCCTCGCGGGCGCGTACCTGCTCGTGCTCGGCGCCGCCGGGTGGGTGGCGAGAGAGCAGGGGTGGGGTCCATCGCTTGCGACCACCGTGTCGCTCATCTTCGCCGCGGTTCTCATTCTCGTCGTGTTCATGTTCTCAACCCGGACGCGGCGAGCGATCAGACGGTTCATCGACACGAACTTCTATGTGAGCCGTTACGACTATCGTCGCGAGTGGAGCAGGACGTCGCTCGCGCTGGCCGGCGTCACGCGCGAGGCCGATATCCTCGAGCGCGTGCTCGAGCTGATGCGGGAGACGTTCGAGGCGGACCCGATCGTCGGCGCGACGCTCGACCGCACGGGAGAACGGCCGCAGGTCCATGCCCGGCGAGGTCTCACTCCCGCGCTCATCGAGGCCGTATCGGATGCCGATCTCATCAATGCGCTCGAGTCGAGCTCCGGACCGCTGAGGATCGCCGGGGCGACGCTTGACCCGGCTCTTCGTGAGTGGGGCGAGCGGCACGCCGGCGCGCTCTCGGCCGGTGGGTACGAGGTCGCGGTTCCGCTCGGAGCGAACGGCGGGCTTATCGGAGTCGTCCTGGTCAGCCGAAGCGGTGATCAGGGGCCGGGCCGGTACACGCGCGAGGATCTGCTGCTGCTCGAGATGATCGGGCGCCAGGCGGGGAGCACGCTGATGGCCTCCCGTCTCGCCGCCGATCTCTCGGCGACGCGCGAGATGGAATCGCTCCACCGCGTCTCGTCGTTCGTCGTGCACGATCTCAAGAACTCGGTGGCGGGGCTCACGCTGATGGTCCGCAACGCCGAGAGGTTGATCGAGGATCCGGCATTCCAGCGTGATCTGATCGATTCGGTCGCCGAGACCGCGGGTGGTATCCAGCGTGTCATCGACCGGGTCTCCGGGCACGCTGCAGGCTCGAGCCCGGCGTCCGGTGGCGTGCGGCGTCCGACCCTCGCTGCGGTCGTAGCGGCCGCAACCCGACGGGCCGGTCTCAGTGCTCCAGGTTCGGAGGTGCGCGTCGACCTTGACGCCGATGGCGTCGGTGAGCTGTCAGGGAGCGCTCGAACGGTCGGCACCGTTCTCGAGAATCTCCTTCGCAACGCGGCCACCGCCATGGCGGGCGCAGGGGACATCGAGGTCCGGGCGAGGAGCGCACTCGACGGGCGTCTCGTCGTGCGGGTGACCGACACGGGTCCAGGTGTTCCGCTCGACATGGTCGAGTCCGGCGAGCTCTTCGCGCCGTTCTGCACCGGGGTCGAGACCGGCCTTGGTGTCGGTCTCTACCAGTGCAGGGTCATGCTCGAGGAACTCGGGGGCGGGATCACTCTCGTCCCGAGTGACGCGGGCGCCAGCTTCGAACTCTGGGTTCCCGCGGAGGGGATCTGATGAAGACGCGATCGAACGAGGTCAAGCGCATCCTCGTCGTTGACGACGACGCCGCGATCCGCACGCAGCTCCGCTGGGCGCTGTCCGGGGAGTACGACGTGTCACTCGCGACGACGCCGTCCGAGGCTCTCGAGACCGCCGAACGCGAACGGCCCGGTCTCGTTACGCTCGACCTCTCACTCCTCGGGAATCCCGGTGAGGGAGAGGAGGGTCTGGAGATCCTCCCGGCGCTCAAGGCGATGGACCCGTTCATCAAGGTCGTCGTCGTGACGGCCAGCGACAACATGAGTCGCGCCTCCCGGGCTCTCTCGCTCGGAGCCTTCGACTACTACGTGAAGCCGGTCGACCTCGATGAGCTTCGCATCCTCATCGCCAGGGCGTTCAAGGTGCAGGAGATCGAGCGCTACAGAGGACCAGGGGGCGGGGGAGAGCCCGCCGTTCTGGGCGGCATGGTCGGCGAGTGTGAGGCGATGCGGACCGTGTTCGCGCAGGCGCGCCGCGCGGCCGAGTCGACCGCCCCGGTGCTCATCGTGGGCGAACCGGGGACCGGCAGGGAGACGCTCGCAAGCGTGATCCATCACCTGAGCTCGCGCGCCGGCGGACCGTTCGAGGTCGCCGTTGGTGGGACGTTGAACGAGGCACTGGTTCGGGCCGCGGGCGGGACGCTGCTGCTCTCCGACGTATCGACGCTTGACGATGCGGGAGACGGCCTGCGGCGATACCTGATCGACGGGGTGACCGGCGAGGAAGGTGTCACCGGGACCGAAGGCGTGGCCGGCATCGAGGGAGGGGCGGATGATGCTCTGATCCGTCCGGACGTCCGGATCATCATGTGCGCGGACTCTGCGCCGGCGGCTGGAGGCGGTCGTCCCGGGCGGGGCCGCAGTCGCGCTGAGCGACTCTGTGACGCCGTCGACTGTCACGTCATCCCGCTCCCGCCGCTGCGTGAGCGCGAGCGCGATGTGGTGCTGCTGGCGAGCGAGTTCGCGCGGCGGATCGTGGGCGAGCGAGGTGCATCCGACCGGGCCGGCGGACGCAAGGGGACAGCGCCTGCGTTCACGCGCGCGTCGGTGCGAGCCCTCATGGCCTACGACTGGCCCGGTAACATTCCCGAACTCATCAACCGCGTGCGTCACGCGCTGGCCACCGGCCGGGGCGGCAAGGTGACGCCGGATGACCTCGGGCTCTCGGCGGAGGCCCTCTCGGACCGCACGCTCGGTGAGGCCAGGAGCGAGCTCGAGCGGGACATGGTGACCGATGCGATGCGGCGCAGCGCCGGCAACGTCAGCCGGGCGGCGCGGGCCATCGGCGTGAGCCGGCCCACGATGTACGATCTTCTGCGGAAGTTCGGCGTCGACCCGGCGGAATACAAGGATGTTACGTAACGCGGCCGTCGGGTCTGTTGACACCCGGGGGGACCGCCCATAGAATCACGACGCAATGAGAGGCGTCTTCCGAAGGAGCGAGAAATGAGATCTGTACGAATGCTCATGCTGCTCGTCGTTCTCGCGACGCTCGTGGTCTCGAGCGTTCCGGCCGGGGCACAGTCGGGGGGTGTGGTGATCACCTCCGTGCCCTCCGGGGCGATCGTGGAGCTCGAGGGCGAGCACATTCTGAGAGGCGTCACGCCGTGGCGACTCGACCGCGGGCTCTCGGGCCCGTTCCGGGTACGCGCGTACAAGCTCGGCTACAACGACTGGGAAGGGTTGGTGATGCTGTCGAGCACGCGCCAGGACTCCATAGCCGTTCGGCTCGTCCGGAAGACGCGCCTCGGCGCGGGCTGGCGGTCGGCCGTCATCCCGGGCTGGGGTCAGTTCCACACCGAACAGAACCTCAAGGGCGCGGCATTCCTGGTCGCGGAGGCGGCCGCCATCGGCGCCGTGTTCTGGGCAGACGCGGAGCGCAACGAAGCAGAGGACAAGTACGAGGATGCGCGC
The DNA here is from genome assembly GCA_029990205.1 of bacterium. Classification (GTDB taxonomy): domain Bacteria; phylum Joyebacterota; class Joyebacteria; order Joyebacterales; family Joyebacteraceae; genus JAPEKQ01. The sequence goes on along the minus strand of JAPEKQ010000008.1, from coordinate 25,987 downwards.
GATGTGTATCTCGCTGCCACCCAGACCGATGAGATCGAGACCAGCTACGCCGCGATGCTCGATGCGTACGAGGATTTCGAGGACGAGCATCTCCTGCGCCGGAGGCTGATCTACGTCGCCGGGATCATCTACCTCGCCAACATCGCCGATGCCGTCTTCCTGTTCCCTGAGTCGGGGGACGGGTACTTCGCGGCGGCGACGATGACCGAGAGACCCGGCTTCTTTGCGAGTGTCGAAACGGACGCCGTGACGTTCGGCGTCAACGTGCCGTTCTGAGAGCGGTGATACCGGAGGTGCCATGATGAAGACCAGAATCACACTCCTCACGGTGCTCGTTGGCGTCACCGCGGCGTTTCTGTTCGGATGCCTTGGAGACATCTCCGAGCCCACACACAGCAATCCTGCTGACCCGGACAACCCGGACACGGACTCCGTCGACCCCGCGCGACCGAGCGGACTGTCGGCCGTCGTATCCGACCGGCTCGTCGCGATGACCTGGAGTGTCAGTGACACGACGGGCATTGCCGAGTACGTCGTCCACCGCTGGGAGGTTCAGAGCGGGGAGGACGAGGAGTACGACGAGATCGCCACCGTCGAGGATATGGAGTACGACGATGCGCAGGTGAGAAACGGCATCGAGTACTCGTACAAGGTCTCCGCGGTCAACCGTCACGGCCTCGAGGGGGCGATGTCCTACGCGATGTCGGCAACGCCGCGGATCTTCAGCGTTGCCATCAACGGGGGGCAGGACAGGACCGCCGACCGGGACGTCGTTCTCACGATGTCCGCGTCGGGCGTCACCGAACTGATGATGCTCTCGAACGACGCCGGCATGTCGGGCGCGCAGTGGCAGCCCTTCCAGTCGGCTGTGAGCTGGGAGCTCGCGAGGGGAGACGGCGACAAGACCGTCTACGCGCGCTTCCGCGATGACGAGGACAACGAATCGCTCATCGTCAGCGACTCCATCGAACTCGACCAGACGGCGGTCATTCTCTCCGTGACCGAGGACACCGCCGGCGCGACGATGTTCGTCGGCGACATCGTACACTTCACGCTGGACGCGGACGAGACCGACGGCTACGCGTCGGTCGACATCGGCACCATCGCGCTCGGCATCGAGCTCAACGATGACGGGACCGGCGGCGACGCCACGGCCGGCGACGGGCTCTACGAGCGCGACTTCGCGATCGAGGCGGGCTCTGAGATCGTCGGGTCGGTCGTGATCGGCCGTTTCACAGACGAACTGGGCAACGACGCGGAGCCGCTGCAGGCGCTGGGGACCATCACCATTCAGGAGCCGCCGACCGCGGTCGTTCTGGGCACGCCGGTCGCCGTGAGCGAGCGCGCGATCGAGCTGTCGTGGTCGCGGTGCAACGACTATGACTTCGACCGGTACCGGCTGTACCGGTCCGAGACGCCGGGCGTGGATACGGCCGGCGACCGCGAGCTGATCGCCGACATCTCGAGTCAGAGCGAGACGACATACGGCGACTACGGTCTTGAGGAAGCGACGACCTATTTCTATGCGGTCTACGTCGTGGACGAGATCGGACTGACGGCGATGAGCAACGAAGAGGCGGGGACGACGCTCACGAACGATCCTCCGAGCGCGGTCGAGCTCTTCGAGCCGTGGGCGCCCGATTCGACATCGATCATGCTTTCGTGGACGCAGTCCGACGCGGACGACTTCGCAGCGTACGAGCTCTTTGCGTGGGAGGAGGTCCCGCCGAACCCGCCGGCGACAGGCGAGAAGCGCCTGGTCGCCCGGATCACGACCATCGATGAGACGTTCTATACGCATGAATCGCTCATCGATTCGTTCATCTACTGGTACGAGGTCGCGGTCGTTGACTCGTTCGGCGCGCGCGCGGTCTCCAACGCGGTCTCGGGCTCGCCAAGACCCGCGCCGTAGCGGACCAGGACAGACGGTGGGGTCCGGCCGCTCGGTCGCGACCCCCCCGGAGCGATACGGCCCGCCCGTCATTGTGACGGGCGGGTCGCTTTGTATCAGCGCCACGACCCGGGCGACCCCCGCCGCGAACCCCATACCGAAGACCCGGAGTGCCCGCCTGCACACTGGCTAACTGCGCAACCAGCAAGAGATTATGTGAGTTCACGGCGATGAGCAACGGTCACTTCGGCGGTGGCGGTGATACATCCCTCTGTTACTTACCATGTGGCACAGGTTGTGCATTCCAAGTGTGTGCGCATCAACTTCACTCTCCTCGTCCGTGCGCAAAGGAGCAGCATCATGGGATCCGTGGGAGCCGAGCAGGCACTCGAGAAGCCTCGGTCGCACTGGCCGGTCTACTGACCCCCACAACGGGCCGGCCGCAGTACCTCACCGTACTGGCTACCCCCTATGCACCCGCCTCCGGCTCCGCGGGTCCCGGATACAACAACAGGAGATGCTCTGAGCGTGGTCGGATCGAGACGACAGCGGACCCGCGCATGCGCGGCTGCACTTGTGCTGGCCGTGATGCTCTGCGGGGCTGAGGCCCGGGCACAGGCCGGCGGTGAGAGGGCCATCGGGACCCACGTGGTCGTCGGCGTCGAGTCCATGAGTTCGTTCGACGTCACCGTCGCAGGGGAGGCCCTGCCGGGGAGCCCGGTCACTTCGAACTCGGCTGGTCTGCTCTCATTCGAAGTCGACGACGCTGGTCTCCCTCCCGGCTCGAACACCGTCATCATCGCGCAGAACGGCGACCTCGTCATCGGCGGGGTCGTGGCGAATCAGACCACCACGTCGAGCGCGGTGATCACCTGGAGCACGAACCAGCCCGCATCATCCCGCGTGGACTACGGAACGACACTCGCGTACGGATCATCGAGTCCCGAGGATCCGGCGCTCGTCACGAACCACAGCGTCACCCTGACCGGACTCAGCGCCGGAACGCCTTACTACTTCCGCGTGGTCTCGGAAGACGGTGGCGGCGGGAGCGCGGAGTCGGGCGGGCACACGTTCGAAACGGACCCCGCGGATCTGGTCATCAGCAACGTGGCCGTGACGAACATCTCGCAGAGTTCAGCGCGGATCCGCTGGAGCACCGACCGTCCTGCCTCATCGCAGGTGCTCTACGGCGAGACCGCAGCATACGGAGAGGACAGCGGCGTCGATCCGACCCTTGAGACGTCGCACGATGTCTTCCTGACCGGTCTCACGAGTGATACCGACTACCATTACGCCGTCGTGAGCGTGGACAGCAACCAGAACTCGACCCAGTCTGCGGACGCCACGTTCACGACGGCGGTGATTCCACTTGTCATCTTCGAAGTCACTGTTGCCGCGGGGGTCGACTCCGCGGTCGTCACATGGAGAACGAACAGACCTTCCGATACGAGGGTTGAGTACGGGCTGACCGATGCGTACGGTCTGGAGACGCCCCTGAAGACGGCGCTCGTCGAAGAGCACAGCGATACCCTGAGGGGTCTGGCGCCGGGAGAGACATACCACTTCCGCGCGAGGAGCGCGGAAGGTGGGGATCCGGCGTTCTCGGTCGACGACGTGTTCGAGACCGAGCTCAGCGCGCTCGTCATCGGCGACGTGAACGCCGATGCGCAGGTCACCGCAGCCACCGTCACCTGGGTGACGAACCGCGTCGCGGACTCGCGCGTTGAGTACGGGACGACGGTCGCGTACGGGCAGACGACGCCGCTCGATGGGAGCATGGTCCTGGGGCACGCGGTGGAACTCGACGACCTTGCGTCAGGCAGCACGTATCACTTCCGCGTCAGGAGCGAGGACGCGTTCGGGAACATCGAGTGGTCGGGCGACGAGACGTTCGAGACATTGATGGCGGCCCCGGCTATCGCCGGCGTCGACGTGACGTCGCGCGGCGTGACCTGGGCCGTTCTCGAGTGGACGACGGACCAGCCGACCGACGGTTGGGTCGTCTTCGGCACCACGCCGTCGTTCGGCGATTCGACGTCGAGTCCGGTCACTCTCTCGACGGCCCACGCGTGCACGCTGACGGGACTCGCTGAATCCACGGAGTACCACTACTCGATCGGCGCCCGCAACATGCAGGGCGCCGTCTCGATGTCGCCGCACGGCGCTTTCGAGACGATGCAGGGCATCCCGATGGTGCCGCCCGAACTCGGCACGCCGTCGGCGCGAACCGTCAACGCGATGTCGGTCGTCGTGACGTGGACGACGGATGTACCCGCGACCTCGACGATCCGATACGGCGTGGCCGGCGGTGATACGCTCTGCATCGAGAGCCCGATGCTCGTGCTGCTTCACGAGGTCGTTGTTTCGCCGGTCGTGCCGTGCGTGGAGTACCAGTATCTGGTCGAGAGCAGCTCAGCCGGTGGCGTGGCGACGAGCGATCCGTGCTGCTTCAGGACGGGTCCGTCGATGGGCTCCACCGTGGACGACAAGGGCCCGCTCATCGTGCGGCTGGACATCTGGATCGTGGGCGAGCGCGACGCGGTCGTGCGCTGGTCGACCGACCGTCCGTGCTCCACGTGGGTGGAGTTCGGTCGGAACGCCGAGTACGGGAGCATCATTCCCGCGGTGAGCACCGGCGAATGCGGGTACGAGACCTGCCTCGTCGGTCTGGAACCCGACACCGAGTACCACTTCCGCATCAGCGCGATGGACGAGGCCGGTACCGTGGTCGCGAGCGACGACCAGTCGTTCCATACGCTGGCCCCTCCGGACCTCTGGCCGCCCGCGCCGCCATCGGCGCTCGCTTGCAGGCTCGAGGGTGGTTGGGTCGAACTGACATGGGACGTTTCGACCGAGCCGGATCTCGCCGGGTATAACGTCTACCGGGTGCGCATGAGCGACGACCCGACGGAACCCGACCGCACCGAGAAGCTCAATCAGGCGCTCGTCGCCGACCCGTTCTTCTTCGACCATGAGGTCGAGGCGGGTCTGACCTACGCCTACCAGACGACGGCCGTGGACCACGCGGGCAACGAGAGCGCGCACTCCGCCTCGGCGGCGATCACGCTCCCGGCGCCCCCCCCGGCCGCGGTCGCGTTCGCACAGTATCCGAATCCGTGCCGCGGGAACGCGACGATGGCCTTCGCGGTCCCGGGTCCGGCCGCGGCAGACGTCGAGCTGCGGATCCTCTCGATCGACGGACGCGTCGTGTGCCGGATCGCCGACGGCGAGTACCCGCCGGGTGAGCACACGGCGGCCTGGGACGGGTACGAGCGGAACGGCGACGTCGCGGCGAGCGGCGTCTACGTCTGCGAGCTTCGCGTTGGTGACTCGATCGTCCGTCGGAAGATGACGCTTCTCCGGTAGTCCTTCACTGCAGTTCATGCCACTGCTTCACATCCCTCGCAACTTGTCAGCCGGTGCGGTCTTCCGCGCACCGGACCGTCCTGTTTTGCGTTGACACGCACGACTGAAGGTGGTTCAATACCGCCGCGCGTACACCGGACCCGTTCCGGACACACTCAACAAACTGCGAGCGCAGCTGCTGCTGCGCCGGTCGTGTTCATCAAGGAGGGACATCATGCGGAGACACCTGACCGCGATCGTGGCTGTCTGCATCCTCAGCGTGATCGTGACGGCTGCGGGTGCGAGCTACGTCTCGGAGCTCCTCTTCGTTGGCGACGGGTGGTACGACCACGACGCCAACCCGAAGGACCAGATGGGCTACGGCGCCTTCGGCGCATCGATGACCGACTTCGATCTGACGGTGCGCGCGCCGGAGGAAGCCTCTCACTGGTATCTCAGAACGGATGTCGAGGTGACGTTTACAGGGCAGGCGCCGGGGCTCGGCGCGTCGCACGTCATCCGTATGGACGACGCGGGGATATGGGCGGATGATCAGGTCGTGGAGTGGACGGATCTTGGCTACACGTGGAACCCGGAGCGCGGCGCGTACCTCGGGTATCATCAGCTGACGGGAGCACGATCGGACGATCCGTACAACCTCGTAGGGAACTACGCCTGGGACCTCGACGGAGGAGGGGACGACCTCGCCGCATCGGTGACACTGAGTCCCTCTCCCGACTATGAGTACCGCGTTCTCTCGGAGCAGATGCGATCGATGACGTGGCTTTCGACGATGCCGGTGGGTTCGCTGGCGACGGGGATGGCGGAGGCGTTCTTTGGTGGGCTGCCGCTCGACGGGCTGGAGTTCGGGCTGAACAAGATCGCGCCGTTCTTCGAGATGTGGGATGGACAGTCCTACGATGTCGCGTACCGTGGTCAGGTCCTTCTGCTCGCCGACGCCGAGAGTCCTGTGCCCGAGCCCTCGACGATGATGCTGCTGGGGACGGGGCTGATGGCGTTCGGATCCCTCGGCCTGAGGAGACGACGCAGGAGGTAGCAGGGCGACGCAGGCAGGAGCAGCCTGCTCTTCCATGAAGTGAACAGGCAGTCAGAAAAAGCACCCAGTATACGGGCCGGTCCGAATGACCGGCCGGTACTCTATACAAACCCCAGGGACACAGAAGATTGTGTTTGTCTAGTTCTGGGAATCATGGTACTATGGACTTGTGGGCAAAAACAACCTGGAGCCACATCAAGCGGAGGTGACATCATGAGAACACTCATGCTTGCTCTGAGTCTGGTGCTTATCCTGTCCCTGGCCGGCACCGCGGGCGCGAGTCTTCTGAGCGACTGGTTCGGGGTCGACCTCAGCACGACGGCTGGGGTGTTCGATCACGACTGGACGCCCAGCAGATCGACCGTGGACTATACTGTCGACGACAACTGGAGCGCGTATCACGGACGGCCGGCGCACGGGGGGGAGGCCTTCGACATCGAGGCCATGTACTTCGACAACGACGCGACGAACGCCTACATCGCCGTCGTGACATCGTTCAACGTACCGGGCGGCATGAACTTCCTCGGTGAGCACATCGCCGCGGGCGACCTGGCCATGGACATGGGGCTCGGCTCGCACTCGCTCGGTGTCGACATCGACGGTTCGACCGGCAGACTGGCGGAGACGACGGCGGGCGACTGGTACCAGAGCAACACGTCGTTCATCGCCGAGACCGGCCCGACGAACTTCAGCGGTGGCACGACGCTCGGATACGCGGCGCTCAACCACTACGACTACGGCCTCGCGGAGCGTGGCTACGGTACGTACGTCTTCGAGGTCACCATCGATCGCAGTCTCCTGACGAATCCCGCGCTCGGCGACCAGATCGGTCTCGAGTGGACGATGGGCTGCAGGAATGACGTGATCACGCTCAACGGCGACTTCGATGACGACACGGTCGTCCCGGAGCCGAGCACGCTTCTCCTTCTCGGCAGCGGTCTGCTGGGTATGGCCGGTGTCGTGAGGCGTCGCAGGAAGTAATCAGCGGGGCAACTCGAGAGCCAGAAGAACGGGGCAGGGATCTCTCCCTGCCCCGTTTCGTGTGTCTGACTGATGCGTGGCGCCTGGCTGGTACTCGCACGTCCACCGCGCGAAGGGCGGTCGGCTGTCGGTTCTCAGTCGTCCCAGCCCTGGTTCTCGAGGAGTTGATCCTCGGGGACGTCCCTGAGCTCTTCCGCCGGGGAGCCGACGACGACTCTACGCGCCGGCGCATCGTGTGTGACCACGGAGCCCGCGCCGACGACGGCGTCGGCCCCGATCGTCTTGCCCGGCAGGATGACGGAGCCGGCGGCGATCCTCCCGCCCCTCTCCACAGTGACGCCCTTGAAGTGCTTGAAACGCTCCTCGGTGCGTCCGATGTAGTTGTCGTTCGAGGTGACGACGCCGGGCGCCACGAACACGCGGTCGGCGAGCTCCGAGTACGCCGTGATGTAGCACTCACTCTCGAGCTTGCAGCGGCGTCCGACCTTGCAGTAGTTCTCCACGGTGACGCCCCGGCCGACGATCGTGTACTCGCCGATGGTGACGTTCTCGCGGATGGATGCGAGGTCGGCGACGAGAACGCGGCGGCCGAGCTCGCACCCCGCGTAGATGATGACGCACGCGCCGATGAGACTCTCATCCGCGATGACGGCCGGCGGGACGGTGCTTCCATCGGTCGTCGCCGAGAGCGCGGCCTTCATCGGAAGCTTGCCGATGACGGTGTTGTCGTCGATCCGGACGTGGTCGCCGATGACCGTCCCCCGATGGATGACCACGTTGCTGCCGATCTCGCAGCCGGCGCCGATGGTGACGTCGGCCTCGACGACCGTGAAGTATCCGAGTGTCGTCCCCTCGCCAACCGAGGCGGACTCGTGCACGAACCTCTCCATGGGGTCCATCCCTTCAGGATATCAGCGGGGGTCAGGACAGCTTGATGGCGTTGCCGCCGGCCTCCAGCGAGCGCTGTGCCGCGTCGAGGACCCGTACCACACGGAGCCCGTCACGGGCGTCGGAGCGGGGCTTCGTGCGGTTCTCCACGCACTGGATGAAGTGCTGGCACTCGAGCCGGAGAGGTTCCGCCGACGGGAGGGCCGGGATGGTCACCTCGCCGAACCTCAGCGACAGCGCCTCGTCGAACCCGACGAACTTCCCGTTCTTCCCGTTGCCGTTCCCGTTTCCGTTCACGCCCTTGTTGTAGACGCGGACCTTCTCACCGGCCTGCATGTCGTCGAAGACGACCATCTTCTTGCTGCCGACGAGTGTCGTCCGGCGGACCTTGTGCGGGTCGAGCCAGGACACGTGGATCTGCGCGAGGCGGTCGTCGCTGAAGCGCATCCACAGGAAGACGACGTCCTCGATCCCCGACTGGATGTACGCGGCGCCACGCGCCGCGACCTCGATGGGCTCTTCGTCGAGAAGATAGAGGATGATCGAAATGTCGTGCGGAGCGAAGCTCCACAGCGCGTTCTCGTCCTTGCGGATCTTGCCGAGATTGACGCGTTCCGAGTAGAGGTAGTACGGGTCGCCGAGCTCTCCGGAGTCGAGGAGTTCCTTCATCTTCAGAACACCGGGGTGGTACTCGAGCAGATGGCCGACCATGAGGACGCGTTCGAGCTTGTCCGAGATCCTCACGAGCTCCTCGGCGTCCGCGAGCGCGAGCGTCATAGGCTTCTCGACGAAGACGTCCTTGCCTGCCTCCATCGCGCGCTTCGCCAGGTCGAAGTGTGAGGGAGCCGGCGTCGCGATGATGACCGCGTCGATGCTCGGGTCCGAGAAGATGTCTTCGGGATCGACCGTGCTCTTGACCTCGGGGACACCCGCCAGGAGTCCGCTGCACCTGTCGCCGTCCGCGTCACAGCAGGTGACAAGCTCGCTCTCACTCATAGTGAGGAAGTTGCGGAAGAGGTTCTTTCCCCAGGCGCCCGTTCCGATGATGGCAGTTCTGATCACGAGTGTTCCCCCGTCCTTCATGCTGGTTGCGGTATCAGTGATCCTGACGGGTCGGCTCACGTGTCGACGGCGCGGTGATGTCGATTCACGATTGTGAGACTCTAACGCCTTTTCCCCGTACAGGCAACGCCCTTGAGAGAAATGCAATATGTGTTCCAGAGGAAGGCCCTCCACAGCGGCCGACCAGGATGCAGCCGCATTCTCAGTTTCTGTCATGAATGTGAGGGCTCCTCCACCTGCCATGTCCGCCCCTGTGCGTCATCCCGTCGCGTCCTTGACGATGAGGGTCTCCGCCTCTAGACTCATTGGACGCCATTCAATCACGCGACGCCCGGTTCGCCCCCGGCGACCGCATCGTGCACGGACTTCCGAAGGAGAGGACCTGTGGACAAGACAGAACTGATGTTCAAGGAGCTCACCGAAGCGAACGGCATCTCCGGTTTCGAGGATGAGGTTGCCGACCTCATGGCTCGCTACGTCGAGGACGTGGCGACCGTCTCGTACGACAAGCTGGGCAGTCTCGTAGCCGAGAAGCGCGGCAAGACCGACGGCCCGCGCGTGATGATCGCCGGACACATGGACGAAGTCGGGTTCATGGTCCAGAAGGTCACGAAGGAAGGCTTCATCAAGTTCCTTCCGATCGGCGGGTGGTGGGGGCACGTCGCGCTCTCGCAGCGCGTGCTGGTCCGCACGAGCAAGGGTGATCACGTCGGTGTCATCGGGTCGAAGGCGCCGCACGTGCTCGAGCCGGACGAGCGCAAGAAGGTCCTCGACATCAAGGACATGTACATCGATGTGGGAGCGGCCGGCAAGTTCGACGTCAAGAAGAAGCTCGGCGTCCGTCCCGGTGACCCGATCATTCCGATCTCGGACTTCACCATCCTCGGCAACAAGCAGACCTACGCGGCGAAAGCGTGGGACGACCGCATCGGCGTGGCGGCCGTGATCGACGTCCTCCACAAGATCGGCAAGACGCACCCGAACACGGTCTTTGGTGTCGGCACCGTCCAGGAAGAGGTCGGACTGCGCGGCGCGCGGACGAGCGCGGCCCGCGTCGACCCCGACGTGGCGTTCGCCATCGACGTGACCATCGCCACAGACACGCCGGGCTGCGACGGTGCGGGCGAGAACCTGGGTGACGGCGTCGGGATCATGGTCTACGACGGCAGCGCCATTCCGAGCCGCAAGCTCCGCGACCTGGTCATCGATACCGCCGAGAAGAACAAGATCCCCTACGTCCTGACGGCGCTCAGGCGCGGCGGGACGGACAGCGGCACGATCCAGTTCAACAGGGAGGGCGTGCCCTGTCTGACCTTCGCCATTGCGACCCGCTATATCCACGGTCACGTGGGCGTGCTGCACCGGAAGGACTACGACGCGATGGTGAAGCTGCTCGTCGCGGTGGTGAAGCGTCTCGACAAGAAGACGGTCGCGTCGCTGACGCGATAGACAGAGCCGCCCGTGACGAGGGATATGAGATACGAGCATCGAGCGACGCGGGCGGCCGGGAGGCTGCCCGCGTTCGCACTGTGCTTCAGGAAACGCGTCGGTTGAGACCGGCAGGCAATCCGGGAGAGATCATGCCCAGCATGCAGCAGCTACTTGGACGCGAACCCGCGCTCATCGGCGTGACCCACGTTCTCCCTCTGCCCGGGAGTCCCGGGTGGGGCGGCGACATGGGTCCGGTGGTTGAACGCGCCGTGGCGGATGCCGAGGCGTACGAGCGCGCCGGGTTCGATGCCCTCATTATAGAGAACTACTGTGACATCCCCTTCGCGCGCGATTTCGCCGGCCGTGGGGCCGTCGCGGGGCTCGCAGCGGTCGCGGCGCGCATAGCGGACCGCGTCAGTCTGCCGCTGGGTATCAACGTGCTCCGGAACGACGCGCTGTCAGCCGTGGCCGTGGCGGCGACCGTGGGCGCCCGGTTCATCCGGGTGAACGTCCACACCGGCGCCGCCGTGACCGACCAGGGCATCGTCCAGAGCGAGGCGAGGGAGACGCTCCGCTCCATCCGCGAGTCGGCGCCCGACCTGGTCGTCTTCGCCGACGTGTTCGTCAAACATGCGGCGCCGCTGGGCAACACGACGCTGGAGCGGGAGGCGCTGGACGCCGTCCAGAGAGGCGGAGCCACCGCGCTGATCGTGACCGGCGAGGGGACGGGCGCTCCGGCGTCGATCGACGACGCTGCACGCGTGCGCGCCGTACTCCCCGAGACTCCTGTGCTCGTCGGCAGCGGAGCGACCGTCGAGACGATTCCCGGAATCCTGGGGGTGGCATCAGGCATCATAATCGGAAGCGCGGCGATGGTCGGCGGTGAGGCCGCTCACCCTGTCGACCCGGAACGTGTGGCCGCGATCGTTCGAGCAGCCGGACGTTAGGCCTGACGAGGAGAGATCCCTGAGACCCTTCATCTGCCTGAGCGCGGGGCTTCTCGCGCTGTGGCTCACTCTGACCTGGAGTCTCGATCCGCAGGAGGTCGCCACCGGCCTCGTGGTCTCGCTTGTCGTCGCCTCCGTCGCCCGGAGCGCCGTGCACTCGGTCACCGGTTGCCCGGGTTCCATCCTCCGCCGGGTGGCCTGGTCTCTCGCCTACATTCCCTATCTTCTCAGGGCCATCATCGCGGCCAACATCGACGTCGCACGCCGCGTCGTCAACCCGGCGCTTCCCATCCGTCCGGGTATCGTGAAGGTCCGCACCAACCTCGAGAGCCCGCTGGGCCGACTCTTCCTGACCAGTTCCATCACGCTCACACCCGGAACGCTCACCGTTGAGACCTCCGGGCGCGAGCTCTATATCCATTGGATCGATGTCGAGGCCGACGGGATCGAAGAGGCTTCCGAGCGCATCGTGCGCGGGTTCGAGCGTTACCTGGAGAGGATCTTTGGCTGATACCATCCTTCTCATCGCGCTGGTGTTGGCCGCCGGCGCCGTCCTCCTCGCCGTTCTGAGGCTCCTCCGCGGGCCGACGGCGGCGGACCGGGCCGTGGCGCTCGACGTCATGACGCTCGTGTTCGTCCCGGGGATGGTGGCGCTCGCCGTCTTCAGCGGCAGGAAGATCTATCTCGACGTCGCGCTGGTCTACGGAGTGCTGTCGTTCCTCGGTGTAATGTCGCTCGCGCGGTACTTCGACCGGGGGATCTAGGTCGGGCATTGCCGCCGGAGGCAGCAGGCGGCGCCGCTGCACGGGAGAGTCCGAGTGGTCGCATGGGATGTCATAGGCGCACTCGTAACGCTGGCCGGAAGCGTGTTCCTGCTCCTCGGCGCGATCGGCGTTGCGCGGATGCCCGATCTCTACAACCGGATGCAGGCCGGCACGAAGGCGACCACGCTCGGGAACCTCCTCACGCTCACCGGACTCGGCATCCTGATGCCCTCGTGGCTCCCGAAGATCCTTCTGATCGCGGTCTTCGTCCTCGTGACGAACCCCATCTCATCACACGCGCTCGCGCGTGCCGCTCACGCGGCGGGCATCCCGCTCGCGAAGGGCTCCGTCAAGGACGCGCTTGATCACGACAGGGAGGCACGATGATCTGGCTCGACGCACTCGTCTGCCTTCTGATGATCGTCGTCGCCGTGACGGCCACCGCGGTGAAGAACCTCGTGTCGGCCGTCATCATGGTCGGCGTCGTCAGCCTCCTGGTCTCGTATCTGTTTCTCCGGATGGGTGCGCCCGATGTTGCCATGACCGAGGCCGCCATCGGCGCCGCGCTCACGACCGTGATCTTCCTCATCGCGCTCAGACGAACGGGGGAGGACCGATGACACGAAAGGTCGTCACCCTCATTGCGCTGGTCGCAGTCGCCGGTCTCTTCCTCGTGCTTCTCCGGCTCGGGACACCGAATGAACTCGGGACCGTGAGCCGGCACTACGTCGAGCGAGGTATCGCTGAGAACCGCGCCGCGAACCTCGTGACGTCGGTCGTCGTGAACTACCGCGGTCTTGATACGCTCGGCGAGGTGACCGTTCTCTTCCTGTCGGTCACGGGCGCAGCGTTCGTGCTTCGCAGACGCGAGAGGAAGCCCGTCGACGCGAGGGCGTCGAGGGCCAGTGAGATCGTTCAGACCGGCGCGCGCCTGCTCGTCGCGCCGATCATGCTCTTCGGAGTCTACATCTTCGTGCACGGTCATCTGACGCCGGGCGGCGGCTTCCAGGGCGGGGCCGTGGTCGCGTCGGGCGTGCTGTTGCTGCTGCTCGCGGACCGGGAGCGCGAACTCCCGCACGGGCTCATGGCCTGGCTGGAGTCGCTCTCCGGATTCGCGTTCATCGTCGCGGGTCTCGCGGGTCTCTGGGTCGCCGGTTCGTTCCTCGCCAACAGGGGCGTGCTCCCCCTCGGCGAGTGGAACAGGCTTCTCTCGGCCGGCATCATTCCCGTGATCTACACCCTCATCGGTCTGAAGGTCGGTTCCGAGCTTGCCGCGCTCCTCGACGTGATGATGCGTGGCGAGGCGGTCGCGGCGGGACACGGCGCCGCGCGTTCGGGCGGAGGCCGGCGTGGGGGGAGGACGCGGGGCGGCAAGAACCGGAAGAAGGGAGGGCGCCGATGAACGCGGGAACGCTCTACCTCGGCGCCGGTTTCGCGCTCGTGCTCACGGGGCTCGCGTGCGCGCTCCTCAGACGGAATCTCCTGAGGATGGTGCTCGGCTTCTCGATCGTCGACACGGGCGTGCATCTCATCATCGCGAGCATCGGAACGCTCACCGGCCGCACCGCGCCGATCATCGATGACCCTGCTCTTCTGTCCGACGCCACGACGCTCGCGGTCGACGCGACCGCCGTGGTCGATCCGATACCGCAGGCGCTCGTCCTCACCGCCATCGTCATCGGTGTCGGTGTGACGGCGCTCATGCTCACGTACATCGTGCGTCTCCACGACCGCGCGGGAACGCTCGACGTCCGCGAACTAAGGGATCTCAAGTGGTGAACCCGGTCCTCTTCATAGCCGTGCCGCTCGGCGCGGCCTTCCTGCTTCCTCTCGTCCGGAGGATGGGCGACCGCGCGGCGCGCGGTCTCGCCGGCCTGACGTTCGCATTCGTGCTTGCGGCGGTCGTTGCGTGGCTTCCCGCGCTCGGCAACGGCGCGATGCTCACCGTGACGACCGGCGGATGGCCCGCACCGTTCGGCATCGCGCTCAGGTTCGGTCTCGCCGAGGCAGTTCTCATCGCGCTCTCGGCCGCGGCCGCGCTCGGTTCGTTCGGCGCGGTCTCATCCCGCGCGGGACGCGACGCGACCTCCGGCGGCGTCCGGGGACTCGTCATCGTGCTCCTCATGGTCGTGGGCGCCAACGGTCTGATCATGACGCGCGATCTCTTCAATACGTTCGTCTTCCTCGAGATCGTCTCGATCGCCACATACGCGCTCGCCGCGACCGGCGACGAGTCGCGCGGACTCGAGGCAGGGTTCAAGTACATGTTCCTCGGCGCGGTCGCGTCGGCCTTCATCCTGATCGGGATCGCGATGCTCTATCGCCTGACCGGGACGCTCTCCATCGACGGGATCGCGGAATCACTGATGGTGGGCGGCGCAGGCGCCGTCCCGATGTTCGCTCTCGGCGTGGTGCTGCTGTTCCTCTTCGCCGGCTTCCTGGTCGAACTCAAGGTCTTTCCCTTGAACGGTCCGGCCATCGATCTCTACGACGGCGTGTCACCGGCGGTGATGGCGCTCACGGTCGCGACGGCGCTGAATGCGTCGGTCTACGCCTTCTGGAAGCTGATGCCGATCTTCCGGGCCGTCGACCTCACGCTCGTTCTCATGGTCATCGGCGGCGCGACATTCGTACTCGCCAACCTGTTCGCGCTCAGACAGTCTCGCGTTCGCCGGATGCTCGGGTACTCGACGTCGGCGCAGCTCGGTCTGATCGTGATGCTCATGCCGCTGGCTCACTCGGGCGACGTCTCCGCGACCGCCGTCGGGCTGCTGCTGGTCAACCACACGCTGGCCAAGGCCGGTCTGCTCTGGTTCGCGGGCTCCGTCGGGAAGCAGACGCTCGTGGAGTGGAAGGGCGTGCTCGCCGGTTCGCCGGCGGCCAGGCTCTCGCTTGCCGCGCTCGTGCTCGCCATCGTCGGGATGCCGCCGTTCCCCGGGTTCTGGGGGAAGTGGGACGCGCTCGTTGCGCTGTCACGCGGGCCCCACGCGTGGTGGATCATCCCGGTGCTCGCGGGCTCGCTTCTCGAGTTCATCTACTACTTCCGCTGGCTCAGACTGGCGCACGTTCCGGCGGAGGATGCTGAGACGAAGCTCGAGCCGACCGGCTCGCTCGTGCCGGCGCACGCCTTCGGCATCATCGTTCTGGGTGCGGGACTGGCCCTCTCGTCGAGACTCGTGACCTCATCGACCGACGCCGTGCTCACGCTCGCGGGAGCGGGACTGGTGCTTCTCATCGCCGGACAGCTTCCGGGGCGTCTCCTGCAGTTCCTTTCGCTGGCCGCGGTCGCGGCTTCGGGCTGGATGCTCCATCAGGCCGGGAGCCTCGCTCCGACATCGATCACCGGCTTCTTCATGCTCATCGTGCTCTTCGGAGCATTCACGGTCGTTCTGGCCGGCATCGGCACGCCGCCCGATCGGAAACGGTACCACGGTCTGTTCCTCCTGCTGGTCGCGTCGCTCGTGCTTCTCGTCGACGCGAGAGGCCCACTCGGGTTCTTCGCGGGGTGGGAGCTGATGACGTGGACCTCGTACCTGCTCGTCGCGCAGGGGCAGAGGGGCGGACGCCCGGCGTTCCGCTACATGCTCTTCTCGGGCGCGGCCGGTTTCCTCGTTCTCGGCGGCATCCTCGTCGCGCTGGGCGCGGGTGTCACGACCATCGGCGACTTCGCGCACCTCGCCGGACCGGCGGCCCTCTGGACGGCCATCCTGCTCGGCGCCGGGTTCGCGGTAAAGGCCGCCTCGGCGGGCGCTCACGTCTGGGCGCCGGACGCGTACACCGAGTCCCCCGACCTGTTCTCCGCGTTCCTCTCGGGCGTGCTCTCCAAGATGCCGCTCTTCGGCATCGTGCTCTTCGGGACGCGGCTCGTCGCGGGCGCCGATCCGGCTCTGATCGGCGGGACCTACGGACCGGGCTACGCTCTCGGCTGGCTGGGCGCGATCACGGCGATCGGCATGACGCTGTTGGCGGCGCTTCAGGAGGACGCGAAGCGGCTGCTCGCGTACTCGTCGGTCGGGCAGATCGGCTACGCCGTCGTTGGGTTCGCGCTTCTCACACCACTCGGCTGGACCGCCGCGCTCTATCACACGGTCAACCACATGATCATCAAGCTGCTGCTCTTCCTCGCCATCGCTGCCGTCATCAACAGAACCGGGACGCGCCGCATGCACGAGATGGGCGGTCTCATCAAGAAGATGCCCGCGCAGTACATCGCGGTCCTCATCGGCATCATCGCGCTCTCGGGCGTGCCGCCGCTGTCGGGCTTCGCGGGGAAGTGGCTCATCTACAACGCGCTGATCGAGAAGGAGTGGTACTTCATCGCGGGCGTGCTGATGTTCGCGTCGGTCATCGCATTCCTCTACCTCTTCCGTCTCATCAACACGATCTTCCTCGGCCAGCTCAAGCCGCGGCACCGAGAGGTGCGCGAGGCGCCGGCCGTCTTCGTGGTCGCGCAGGCGCTGCTCGTCTTCGCCATCATGGGGCTCTCGATGTTCCCGGATGCGCTGCTCAGGGTGACCACGGCGATGACGGCTCCGTTCTTCGGCGCCGCCGGTGTGGAGCTGGCGGCCGACGGGAGCGTCCTGGTGAGTCTCGGGTATCTCAACGCCTTCGGCGTGATGGCGATGGTGATGGGACTCTTTGCGGTCTTCTTCGCGTGGGTGCTCTTCCTCGGGCCGAAGACCACGAAGGTCGGTCAGCTCGACATCGTGATGGCGGCGGAGGAGCCGCCGGCGCCCGAAGAGATCCACTACGCATATGATTTCTACCGTCCGTACAAGCGGGCGTTCGCGCCGGTCCTCCGCGTGTCGGTGGAGCGCGGCTGGAGCCGGTTCGCCGCAGTGCTCTCGGCGGTCGCCGAGTACGGCAGACGGTTCTACACGGGTGATGCACAGACGTATCTGCTCTACGCGGTCGTGTTCCTCGGGATCGCGGCGGTCGCCGTACTCTCGCGGCTCGGGTAGCAGCGCGAGAGGTCACGGTACGACGAAGGACAGGAAAACGACGATGCAGGCGGTCTTGAATCTCGACATCGGCTATCTGGGGCTCTGCGCGCTCTCCGTCATCGGAGCGATCGCGTACGGGCTGCTCATCGGCGGCATCATCCGCAAGGTGATGGCGCGGATCCAGAGCCGGATCGGTCCGCCGGTCTGGCAGCCGTATCTCGACGTCGCGAAGCTGTTTTTCCAGAGGACGTCCATCCGGCACGGGATGATGTTCTACCTCGCGCCGGTGTTCCGAACGGTCGGCGGGATCGGCATCTACCTGTTGATCCCCATCGTCGCCGGGATGCCCGGGCTCGCCGGGTTCTCGTTCAACGGCGACGTGTTGCTCGTCATCTACTTCATGTTCTTCGGCTGTCTCGGGATGGCGCTCGGCGCCGGGGAGAGCGGCCACCCGCACGCGATCATCGCGGTCTCGCGCGGCCTCTCGCAGATGTCGTCGTACGAGCTCCCGTTCTCGCTCGCACTCATCGCGCTGGTCGCGCAGGTCGGAACGTTCTCGATCGGCGGCATCATCGAGGCGCAGGCGGGCGGCATCGGGAACTGGTACCTCTTCATGAACCCGCTCGCGGGCATCGCGGGACTGCTCTCGTTCCTCGGAATGCAGATGTACTCGCCGTTCAATATCGTGCTGGCGCCGCAGGAGATCCCGATCGGTCCGCCGACCGAGTACAACAGCACGTTCCTCGGTCTGATGATGTCGGGCCGGGCCATCTTCGGTGTTGCGAAATCGGCGCTCTTCATGAACCTGTTCCTCGGGGGCGCGACGAGCATCCCGGAGGCCATGATCAAGATCTTCGTGGTGTACATGTGGGCCGTGTTCGTCGGTGCGGTCTTCCCGAGGTTCCGGGCCGAGCAGTCCGTCCGGTTCTTCCTGAGGTGGCCGACGTGGTTCGGACTCGCGGGCATCGCGCTCGCCATGCTCATGAAGCACCTCGCGTCGTAGCGCGGGGCAGGAGAGACGCAGTTGAAGGATGAGAAGATCAGAAGAGTTCCAGAACGGATCGAGCCGGCGCCGCCGGACGTCCTGAAGGACCGCGCGTACGATCCGGTCCCGGCGTCACCGCGCCGCGAGGTCGACCCGTACTGCTATCTCGGCGCGACCGAGGTCCAGCAGCCGCTGGCCTACCGTGAGGCGCTCGCGACGATCAGGAACTGGTGCCGCGCCAACTCGCTGTGGGTGATGGCGTACGGGACGGGGTGCGGGGCGATCGAGCTGAGACCTCTGATGACCAGCCGGTTCGACATGGCCCGGTTCGGGATGGCGCCCCGGCCGACGCCGAGACAGTCGAACGTGCTCATCATCGGCGGGTATCTCTCGCTCAAGACCCTCAAGCGCGTCATCCGCGCCTACGAGCAGATGCCCGCGCCGAAGTGGGTGGTGGGTCTGGGCTCCTGTACCATCAACGGCGGGATGTACTGGGACTCCTACTACACGATCAACAAGCTCGACCTCTACCTGCCGGTCGACGTCTATATCTCCGGGTGCATGCCGCGCCCCGAGGCGCTCATCGCGGGCTTCCAGGAGCTGATGAAGAAGATCAAGCAGGGCGAGGCGAACGGCTGGAACGAGTACCTCGAGAACATCGACGACTACAAGATCAATCAGAAGCGCGTCATCGGCGACTGGCGGATGCCGGACTACAACTGGTAGCAGTTGGCAACGCGCAGCAGCAAGTCACTCGCAGCAGCGCGACGACAGGCAGCGGCAACAAAGGGTGAGACATGCAGTCCGACGGATGGATGACACAGGAGACGGTTGCTCTCTCCGGGCTCACGAGACGGCTCGAGGAGCTTCGAGGCGACGGGCACGTTCAGCTGACGCTGATGACGGTGACCGACTGGCTCGAGGACGGCGAGTTCGAGGTCTCCTACATTCTTACGGACCCCGTGCTGTTCAGGACGGTCATCCTCGGCGTCCGGATCCCGCGCGAGACACCCGAGCTCCCGACGGTCTCGGATATCTGGCCCCAGGCGGTGACCTACGAGCAGGAGATCAATGAGATGTTCGGTATCCGGTTCGAGGGGAGCCCGAGGCAGGGCGTGCCGTTCATCCTCGAGGGTTGGAAGGACATCCCCCCGATGCGGCGCGACTTCGACACCCTCAAGTACTCGGTCGAGCACTACGAGGACCGTCCGGGCCGCAGGAGCATAGACACGAGACGGTTCGTGGGTCGCGTGAGTGACGAGAAGAGCTTCACCGACGCGTGGGAGCCGCGCGAGGACGACGGGCGCGAACGGAAGCTCGCTGATATGGACGGTGGAGCTGCAGGCTCTGACCGCGGAGAGACCACCGATGAGTAACGACTACGACGTCACCAAAGAGACTCACCTCTGGTTCGGCCCGCAGCACCCGGGCGTGACGGGCAACATGTCCGTCGAGCTCTGGCTCAAGGGCGACACGATCCAGCGTGGGATCACGCACGTCGGGTATCTCCACCGCGGTTTCGAGAAGCTCATGGAGCGGCGCACGTTCATCCAGTCGTTCCCGATCGTCTGCCGCATCTGCGTGCCCGAACCCGACACCAACGAGTACCTGCTCGCCAAGGGGCTCGAACAGCTCGGCGGCATCTACGATGACGTGCCCGAGAAGGCCCGGTGGATCCGTACCCTCACGCTCGAGATGGCGAGGCTCGCCGCCACGCTGATGGTGCTCGGCGGTCAGGTCGGTTCGATGGGGCTCGGTCCCGTGCCGCAGTGGATGATGACGCTCCGCGACTACGTGCTCGACAGCTTCGAGGAGCTCTCCGGGCACCGCATCTATCATATGTACATCGTCTACGGCGGCGTGAGACGCGACCTGCCGGAGGGATTCGAGGGACGACTCGAGAAGACGCTTCAGACGATCGAGGAGCGGCTCCCCTGGATCGACCGTCTGATGTTCGAGAACGACGTCTTCAGGAAGCGCGCCATCGGCATCGGCTACGTCCCGCCCGAGTGGGTCGACGAGATGTCGCTCTCGGGTCCGATCGTCCGCGCGATGGGGATCCCGCGCGATGTGAGGAAGGACTACCCGTACGAGGTCTACCCGGAGCTGGACTTCGACGTCATCACCGAAGAGGGCTCGGACATGTTCGCGCGGGCGCGCGTCAGGCGCCGCGAGATCGCACAGTCGATCAACCTCATCAGACAGATGCTCGCCGACATGCCGAAGGACGGTCCGTTCTGTCTGAAGCTCCCGAGTCTGATGCACTGGCGCATCCCGAAGGGTCAGACCTACGTTCGCGCCGAAGCGAGCCGTGGTGAGTTCGGCTACTTCGTTGTGACCGATGGAACCGATAAGGTCCGCCGCGTCAATGTCCGCGGACCGTCGTACGTCCACGGCGTCAGCCTGCTCGAACGGATGCTCCCGGGGACGAACATCTCGGACCTTTCATCGCTCATGGTGTCGCTCCAGACCTGTCCGCCCGAGATCGAAAGGTAGCAGATGAGCCTCAAGCACATCATCACGCCGTTCTCTGCCTGGGTCCGGGCGTTCACGAAGCCCTACACGGTTCCGGAAGCGAAGACCATGCGACCGGGCGCTCCGCGCTATCGCGGCTGGCACATCAACGACACCGATCGGTGCGTCGGATGCGGCACGTGCGCGGACATCTGTCAGAACGAAGCGATCGACATGGTCCGCGTGGACGAGCCGGTCAACGGTGACGCGGGCTTGAGGCCCAGAGTCGACTACGGCCGCTGCTGCTGGTGCGCCCTCTGCGTGGACGTCTGTCCGTCGGCGTCGCTCGGGATGTCGAACGAGTACGTCTGGGTCGACGGCGACGCGGATGTGTTCCGCTACACGCCCGGTGTGGACGAGAAGCCGTGGGACGAGAGCGCCCTCGGCTGGCGCAAGGACGAGGGCTTCCATCTGTTCGACCCCGATCGAGTCCCGATGCCGCATCTCGATCCCCTTGAGCGCGTCAAGACGTGGGCGGAGGTCGTGATCGGGTACGCCGAGGAAGAGGCGCGGCGCGAGGCCGCCCGGTGCGTGCAGTGCGGTCTGTGTATCGCGGCCTGTCCGGCGCGGATGCACATACCGGACTACATCGCCGCGATCCGTGACGGGGACGACGCCGAGGCCGTCCGTATCATCTACGACAACAACCCGATGCCCGAGATGTGCGGCAAGGTCTGCACGCGCAACTGTGAGAAGGTCTGCAGCATCGGTGTGAAGGGTGAGGCCATCGCGATCCGCTGGCTCAAACGCTACGCGACCGAGCGGTTCGACGATCTGAAGAGTGTCATCGATGTCACGCGCTCCGACGTCGGCAAGGGTCACACGGTGGCCATCGTCGGCGGCGGTCCGTCGGGGTTCACGGCCGCGTACTACCTCGCGCTCCGCGGGTTCTCAGTGACGATCTACGATGAGCTGCCGCGTCTCGGCGGCGCGACCTTCTTCGGCATCCCGAAGTACCGGTTCCCGCTCCCGTCGCTCGACAAGCAGGTGCAGCTGCTCGAGGACGCGGGTGTCCGCATCATTACGGACCACCGTGTTGAGGCCGAGGAGTTCGCTCGTCTCCGCGAGGAGTGTCTTGCGGTCTTCGTCGGGACGGGGCTGATGAAGCCGTACCGGCTCGGGGCCCACGGCGAGGAACTCGACGGCGTGATCTTCGCGCTCGAGTTCCTGCGCGACTACCACATCGACAGGCCCGTCGAGGTCGGCGAGAAGGTCGTCGTCGTTGGAGGCGGCAACGTCGCCATCGACGCATCGCGTCTTGCCCGCAGGCTTGGCGCCGACGTGACCATCTCGTACCGGCGCCGCGAGGTCGACATGCCGGCCGACGAGGAGGAGATCGAGGACGCGAGGGCCGAGGGCGTGGAGATCTTCACGCAGAGCATCCCGCTCCGTGTCGAGACACGCGAGGGCGGTGGGCTGACGTATGTCTGGGGTCCGGCGGAGATGCTTCCCGCCGAGGAGCCCGGGAAGCGGCCGCGCCCGCAGCTCATCGAGGGCGTCGAGCATCGGCTCGATGTCGATCGCGTCATCGTCGCCATCGGGCAGGGTCCGGATCTGTCGTGGATGGGGGATGAGACCGCGCACGCCGTCGGCGACAAGCGCGGGTGGATCTCCACCGACGAGTTCGGCGCCACGGCGGTCGACGGTGTCTTCGCGGGTGGCGACCTGGTCAATCCGGTCGCGGACGCCATCTCGGCGATCGCGGACGGTCTCCGTGTGGTCGAAGGCATCGTCAAGCGTGCGAAGGCGAAGCAGAAGTAGGTTGGCAGCACGCGCGTCTACTCGCGGGGGATGCAGAAGGGGGCGGGCCTCAGGGCGCGCCCCCTTCTGCCAAGGTGGCGCCGTCGGGCGCCACCCGCGCGCCTTGACTCGACCCACCGTTCAGATTACCCTCAAATCTATCTGACAACACGCATGAGACTCACCGGCCGGAGGTACCTGCATGCTCAAGATCTTCGATACGCTCGACGCGAAAAAGAAGGAGTTCATTCCGGTCCGGGAGGGAAAGGTCGGGATGTACTTCTGCGGGATGACCGTGCAGTCCGAGCCTCATGTCGGGCACATGCGCGTCGCCGTCGTCTCCGACGTGTTCAAGCGCTACCTCAGGTACCGCGGCTACGATGTCACCCTCATCATCAATTTCACCGACATCGATGACAAGATCATCGCCAAAGCGACCGAGGAGGGCGTGACCTACCAGGAGGTCGCCCAGCGGAACATCGACAAGTTCATGGAGTTCGTGGATTTCCTCGGGGCCGAGCCCGCCGACCGTTACCCGCGGGCGACGGACCATATCACCGACATCATCGAAACTGTCAAGAGACTGGTGGAGAAGGGGTACGCCTACGAGTCCCAGGGCGACGTCTACTTCGAGGTCGGCAAGTGGCCGGGCTACGGGAAGCTCTCCAAGAAGCGGGTCGAGGACCTGGTCGCGGGGGCGAGCGAACGGGTGGATATCGACGACAGGAAGCGGAATCCGGAGGATTTCGCGCTCTGGAAGGCCGCGAAGGAGGGTGAGCCCGCGTGGGAGAGTCCATGGGGGATGGGGCGGCCGGGATGGCACATCGAGTGCTCCGCGATGTCCACGAAGTACCTTGGCGAACACTACGACATCCACGGCGGCGGGACCGATCTGATCTTCCCGCACCACGAGAACGAGATCGCGCAGTCGGAGGCGGCGACCGGCGAGTCCTACGTGAACCACTGGGTCCATCACGGGCACGTACGGCTCGAGGGCGAGAAGATGTCGAAGTCGACCGGCCACTATCGCACGATGGCCGGGCTCGCCGAGAGGTATGCGCCGGACGTAGTGAGGTTCTTCCTGCTGTCGACGCACTACCGCTCGGTCATCGACTTCGCCGACGAACGGCTGGATGAGGCCGCGGCGGCCGTCGAGCGCTTCGAGAACCTGTTCAGGACGCTCGAGCGGGTGGCCGGCCCCGAGTCGGAGGCCGCAACGCTGGGGATGGTCGATGAGCCGTCTTCAGCCATGCTCGAGCTGAAGGGCAAGTACATCGAGGCGATGGACGACGACCTGAATACCGCGGCCGCCACCGGGTTCCTCTTCGAGATGGTCCGCTTCCTGAATCAGGCGGTCGAGTCGGGCGCTGCGGTGGAGCAGCTGCGGGCGGATCGTGCCGTCCTGCGCGAAGTTACGGGGATTCTGGGGCTTCTGGAGGACGTCGGGAAGGCCGATGAGGTCCCGGCGGAGATCCAGCAGATGGCCGAGGACCGCGCAGCGGCGCGCACCGCGAAGGACTGGGCCCGCGCAGACGAGCTCCGGGCCGCCATCACGGAGGCAGGATACGCGGTCGAGGACACGCCGGAGGGGCCCGTCGTCCGCAAGGCGTAGGCCGTTTCGGCGCCGGCGCGGGGAGGGAGCCAGGCGAGCCCCGAGCTAAACGCAAGAAACGCGCCGAAACCTGTGGAAATCGCTCTTTTTCGGTTGACACCCCGCCGTTCCTCCAATAGAATATAGCGTTTGTAGCTGGACGCACGTTCAGAGGGAACCCTACGCGCCAGGGCTGTCTGAGACACCCGTGCTGGCGTAGCTCAATGGTAGAGCTCCTCAC
The DNA here is from genome assembly GCA_029990205.1 of bacterium. Taxonomy (GTDB): domain Bacteria; phylum Joyebacterota; class Joyebacteria; order Joyebacterales; family Joyebacteraceae; genus JAPEKQ01. The sequence continues at coordinate 1,607 of JAPEKQ010000008.1, read as the reverse complement.
TTGTAATGAGGAGGTTGGGGGTTCGAGTCCTCTCGCCAGCTCCAGTATCCGGGATGTGGCTGAAAGGCCCAGCGCCCGGGCATCGGGTGTCAGGATCGTTAGTGCGGCGGGGTTCCCGAGTGGCCAAAGGGAACAGACTGTAAATCTGTCGGCGACGCCTTCGGAGGTTCGAATCCTCCCCCCGCCACCACTCTGAGCACTGCCGGTCCATGACAGACTGGAAAAGGTATGTGCGGGAATAGCTCAGTTGGCTAGAGCATCAGCCTTCCAAGCTGAGGGTCGCGGGTTCGAGTCCCGTTTCCCGCTCCAGCTTTCAAGAGCCTCGTGAGAGGCGTGACACCCTGCCGCGTTTGAGCATATGTGGCGGCAGGAGATAGACTTGACGGACGCAGGCATTCCATGGTAGACTCCTCGTTCGGCTTCGCATCTGCCTACGAGGTGTGTGGGGGTCTGTGTGTCCTGTTGGGGCGCCCACGTAGCTCAGTAGGTAGAGCGCATCCTTGGTAAGGATGAGGTCACCGGTTCAATCCCGGTCGTGGGCTCCAGAAGACAGACAGCCGGAGCGACGACGATGAGCACCTTCGCACCGGGACTCAACCGAGGATGACAGACGCATAAGGCAGCACTCCGTTTCTGGAGGGGAGAACGATGGCCAAGGAGAAGTTTGAGAGGACAAAGCCCCACGTGAACGTGGGCACGATCGGCCACGTCGATCACGGCAAGTCGACGCTGACGGCCGCGATGACGCTGTGCCTTTCGAAGGTCGGACTTGCGGACTACATCCCGTTCGACCAGATCGACAAGGCTCCCGAAGAGCGCGAGCGCGGTATCACGATCGCGACGTGCCACGTGGAGTACCAGAGTGAGACGCGCCACTACGCGCACGTCGACTGTCCGGGTCACGCCGACTACGTGAAGAACATGATCACGGGCGCGGCGCAGATGGACGGAGCGATCGTCGTGGTGAGCGCCGCCGACGGCCCGATGCCTCAGACGCGTGAGCACATCCTTCTGGCCCGTCAGGTTGGCGTTCCTTACATCATCGTCTACATGAACAAGACGGACCAGGTCGACGATCCGGAGCTTCTGGAACTGGTCGAGCTCGAGGTTCGTGAGCTTCTGTCCGAGTACGAGTTCCCGGGTGACGACATTCCGGTGATCAAGGGCTCGGCTCTGAAGGCGATGGAGTGTGGCTGCGGTCAGGAGACGTGTGAGAACTGCAAGTCGATCCACGAGCTCCTGAAGGCGCTGGACGAGTACATTCCGGAGCCTCAGCGCGAGATCGACAAGCCGTTCCTGATGCCGATCGAGGACGTGTTCTCGATCACGGGTCGCGGCACGGTCGGTACGGGTCGTATCGAGCGCGGTATCGTCCACACGGGCGACAAGGTCGAGATCGTGGGTATCCGGGACACGCAGAACACGGTGTGCACGGGTGTCGAGATGTTCAGGAAGATCCTGGACGAGGGCCAGGCCGGCGACAACGTTGGTCTGCTTCTCCGCGGTGTCGACAAGGACGATCTTGAGCGGGGCATGGTGGTGTGTGCTCCGAAGAGCGTGACGCCTCACACGAAGTTCGAGGGGAAGGCGTACATTCTGACGCAGGC
>JAPEKQ010000007.1:4563-116954 GCA_029990205.1 bacterium | reverse complement strand
GGCGTCACTCATGTCCCAATACGCGTAAAGCGTGTTAGCACGGTTCGGGCCCGTGAACTCGGTGGCGTTCTCGACGTTCAGCTTCGCCGAGGCGACACCAGCACAGAGCGCCAGAACTGCCAACGCAATGACCAGCTTCTTCATTCGTTCCTCCCTCGAGAGGTACAACGCCAACACTCCCAACCTTCAACGGGTGGCCTCCGCGCGCAGTGGGGTCACGCTTTGCCAGCCCAGCGACACTCGCGGTTCGCAACCGGCGGCCGTTCGCCGCGGTGCTACCGTACTGCAGAACTTGATCACCCCTCCCCTAGGGTTCTCCCACTGCACTCCATTCCAAGCGCACCCGCTTGGCCCTCATTCCGAAAGAAGCGCCAGCGAACCGACGCATCTCTCTGAACCGATTTTAGTATACTACCATTACAATGTTTTGTCAAGAGATAGTCGCGCCGTAACTTCGGCGGAGTAGGTGACTTACGCTCAGTTATAAGAATCCGGTTTACGCAGAGTTACACGGGTTCCCCTCTCTGGCTAGAGCCGCGGCACGCCTCCATCCGCCCCGTGCCCCACGCGAAGAGGGGGCCCACGATGTGGACCCCCTCCCTTGGTACCTATGCGTCCTCCGAAGGAAGACGCCAAGCTGTTGCCTTCGGCAGCAGCCTTACTTCAGCATCACCATCTTGTGGTTCTGGGTGAAGTTCGGAGCGGTCATGCGGTAGAAGTACACGCCACTGGCGCACTTCGCACCGGCATCATCCGTACCGTCCCACACCACGAAGCCCGTCGCGCCGGCTTCCAGCTCGCTGCTGAGAAGCGTACGGACGACCTTACCGGCGATGTTGTAGACCTCGATCGTCGCAGCACCCGACTCGCGGACGCTGTAGGCGATCTTGGTGACCGGGTTGAACGGGTTCGGCTGAGCATGCGAGAGCATGTTCTTGAAACCACTGTCCACAACCTCGGTCGGCTGACCACCCGGCGTCTGCGCCAGGTAGGTCATGATGTTGCCCATCAGGTCAACCCTGTCCGCGAGGCCGGTGTTGTAGTACCCGGTCGACGGGTCAAGGCTGTCCATCATGAACTCAACGCCGAAGCCCAGAGCCACCGTCTGGTACATGAGCGTCGGATGCGTGTAGGCAACACCGGCCGGCAGCTCAGTCGCATCGTCCTTCACGTACAGAGCCACAACCTCAGCACCGGTGACACCAGCCTGCGCGTCGAGGACATCGAAGTACTCGATCTGCGGGCAGCCACCGCGCAGGATGCACGCGGCGTCATCGTTGCTCATGAATGTGAAGTCGCCGGGGTTGTCCTTCAGGGTCGGAAGGGTATCCGCCGGCGGCGTGCCGAGACCGTTCTGCACGTAGTCAACGGCCAGCCACGTCGTGACGAAGTCCAGCGTCTCATTCGCCGAGGCCATCATGTCATAGCCCCAGTCGTTACCGGAGACGAGGAAGTTCCTCTCCTTCGTCGCGCCTTCAGCGAGCCAGTTGATGACGTTCTGCTGATCTTCAGCCCAGAACGTGAACGAATCGAACTGGTTCGTGATCCACGCGATGGTGTCGTAGTACTTGTACGCCATCGTGTCCGGGCCCTCGGACTGCGCGGTACCGGACGGAACCTCCACGTCGTACTCTTCCCACTCGTACCCCAGGATGCCCAGGGCCTCGCGGTAGTAGTACGCAGAGCTGTGGAAGTAGTCGCGCTGCTCGCTCGGGGTCGCACGGCCGTGCTTGTCAACAAGCAGCAGGCCGGGGTTCGACACCGTAGCCTCAAGCGGCAGAATCGAGAACTCGAAGTAACCATCCGGAGCGGTGCTCGGGTACGTGGCAACAGTACCGACACCGTCGACCGACTCGAAGTAGTAGTGAATCTCGCTCTGCGGGTTCATCTGGTTCACCGGCGGCGGACAGTTCCAGTCATTGCCGAGCGGATCCAGACGGCGGCAGGAGTAGGCCTCCCACGTGGCGCCATCATCATCCGAAGCCATGAGGAACAGCGACGCGACATCGTCGTCGTCCTTGACCGCCAGCAGCGCGGTGTCGAGGAGGGCGTCAGCCATCTGCTCGACATACCAGTCGTTGAAGCGGTCCCAGTTGCCGTACGTGAACGCAGTGCCGGGGTCACCAGACGGGATACCGACCTTCTGCCTGTGCAGGAAGATACCACCCATGTGGGTACCCGGAGCGGCGGCTTCCCCATTCTCAAGCTGCCACGCGATCGCGAGCCAGTCGTTGCCCGCGAAGGCATCCCAATCGTCGTCCCAGACGCCCCAGAACGGGCCGCCGTACCAACCACCCGGATTCTCATCCGAGAAGCCGTCGGGCGACGTGACACAGGCTTCCTGATCGTTCGAAGCCAGCCACAGGTCGAACCGGTTGTTCGACTCGTACGGCAGGTCGACCCACATGTCCCAGAGGCCGACGAGCTTCTCTGCGCCGCTGATGTCGATCGGCGGCGAGATCAGCCACGTGTACTGCCCGTCAATCATGATGCCGGTGAACGGGTCGACAGCGCCCATCATCCAGCCCACACGGTTCTCACACGTGAACGCACGACCGGTCTCGAACTCCGTGCCGTAGAGACCACGGTAGAACGTCAGACCTGTCTGACCGGCAGCGGTCAGGTCATCGTGATTCCAGCCATTGTCGCCGGACTCAACATCGTCGGACCACACGGAGACCGTGTTGACCGTGATGTCGAAGTTGTCCAGCTGCCAGGCGCCGTCCTGCACCGAGTTGATACCGGCGTTGTTGTACTCGTCCTGCGCTGAGTACGCCTCGTCGGTCTCGACACGGAAGCGAAGACGGACATCCGAACCGGCCCACGCCGAGATGTTCAGCGACTGATGGCCCGCGTCCGAATCCCAGTCCTTGGGAGTACCAGGCTTACCGGCAAAGCCGGGGTTGTTCGCTGTGTAGATGGTCGTCCACGTCGAACCACCGTCATCGGAGATGTCGACGTAGCCGTAATCGTAGTCGTGCTCGAGCGCGAACCGCTGGTCGAAGTCGAGGACGACGTCGTCGCCCGAGACACTCCAGCTGGACAGCTCAAAGTCACGATGCATCAGCATCAGCCAGTCGTTCGCGTAACCGCGCGGCTGAAGCCAGCACTCATTGTACGTACCACACCACCACGTGTAGTCGCCGAGGTACGTCTCGGTCAGACGGATGGTGTCGATGTGCCAAAAGTTCTCCTGAGCAGCGGTACCGGAGAAGTCAGGAGACGTCCAACCGGCGTTGTCACCGGTCAGATCCTCGAAATCGGCCTCGAAGATCCACAGAGTCTCAAGACGTGCTCCCTCGAAATCGCTGCTGGCTACCGGTGCCTTCGGCGAGGGCACATGCGTGGCCAGACCGGCGTTGTCGAGGCCCTTCGCCCCGGCCAAACCAGCGACCAGCACAACCCCCAGCACCAGCAGTACCAGTGTTCTGCTTTTCATTCGCTCAATCCCCCCTCTAGCCTGAAGGTGATCCAGCCCATCCTTCTCTCAAGACAGCTCCTCACTCCGACCGTTCCCCACGCATGTCAGCCATGGAAACGGCCAGCGTGAGCGTTCGAATGAGTAGCCTTGATGGAAGTTGCGCAATCCCAGACTTGTGGCAAGGACGGCCTCTTGACCGTCTATTGCGGGTAGCGCGCTACTACCCGCCCACAACAACCTTCCGGTCTCGCACAGGCGGTAGGGACGGAACCAGCACTTCGGCTTCGCCTATTTCCCGACTCGGGTAGGATTATATCACCTTCGGGGGGGTGTTGTCAACGGTCAACCCGGCCGTGAGACCGTGCTCGGAAATCCGCCGAGGTGCGTGAAAAAACTGTATCAGGGACCGATCAGGGAGGGATATGTGCGGGTCTCGGGGCAGCTTGCACGGAACCCCGGGGCCATCTGGGGCGGTCACAGGAGTGACCGAGGAACCTACAGCCGCTCGAGCAGCTGCTCGAGAGCCGGGACCGGCTCTCCCCCCAGCTCCCGGTAGGTCAGATAGTGGTTGGCTGCCAGGTTCGGGTTGCCCTCATTGAAGTAGTAGGTCAGCGCCAGGTTGAGATGCGCTGGGGGGAAGTCCGGATTGATGCGTATTTCTGATTCATACTCATGTATCGCACTCGCATGCTCCTCCATCTCGCTCAGGATGACGCCCATGGAGAAGTGGCCGTGCTTGACGAACGGGTCGAGCGCGAGAGCCTGCGTCATGAGTTCGCGCGCCTCGCCGATCAGCCCCATGTCGCGCTTCACCAGCGCGATCCGCCTGAGCGGCTCACCCGACTCCGGCGCCATCCGCGCGGCCATCTCCAGCTCCGCCAGGGCGTCAAGAACCCGACCCGCCCTGAGCAGTGTGTCGGCGGCCGCCATCGCCGCGACGGACACCTCCGGGATCTCGGCCCGCTGGGGGCTATCGATCATGTTCAGGTAGAACGAGGCCTCAGCACGCTGTCTCCCGTCTCTGTCCGCCGCAAGCGCCGCATTGAGGGCCTCCCTCGCCGCGTCGAATCTCCCCCACCGGTAGAGCGCCACGCCCTTCTCCTTGAGCGCCAGCGCGCTGCCCGGCTCGCTCACGAGAATGGTATCGAGTTCGGCGACCGCACTCTCGAAGTCACCGACGGCCTCGAGCGCCATCGCGAGGTTCACACGACCGGTCACGTAGCCGGGGTCGAGTCGCACCGACGCACGGAAAGCCTCGATGGCCTCCTCAGGCCGGCCGGCCTCGACCAGCATCGAACCGAGGTTGAGGTAGCTCTTCGGGTACTCCGGGTCGAGCGCGATGGCTCGGCGGCACTCTTCGATTGCTCGAGCAGTGTCGCCGCGTTCGCCGTAGATGATGCCCAGGCGGAAGTGCGACTGCGCGAACCCCCGAGCGCGGTCGACATTGTAGAAGTTCACATTCACCGCGAGCAGCAGGACGACGACGCCTGCGACGACCCATGAGAGCGGCTTCCAAGCGCGCTCGCGGATGAGACGAATCAGTTCGAGCACCGCGAAGCCCGAGCCGACCGCGAGTACGGGGACCACAGGCAGTCGGTACCTGGCGACGACGAAGAAGGCGACGACGGTCGCCATGTAGCTGACGAAGAACAGCGCAAGGAGACGCGCCTGCCTGCGACGCCACGCCAGCGCGATGCCGACAAGCCCCAGCGGGGCGATCAACGCGAATCCCGGTAGCGGCAGCGCAAGCAACCCGGAATAACGCTTCTGGAAGTAGTAGTTCTCGAGCTGCGGCAGTTCGTACGAGCTCATCGCAAAGGAGAGCTTCCTCACAAGCAGCTTCATCCATCCACCCGGGTGACTCCCGATGTAGTCGCGGGATCTCTCATACCAGAACGCGGAGACTTGCGACGGCTTGAGTTCGCGACCAAGTGCCTCCTCGGCGATGAGCTCACCGTCCGGGTCGCTCACGATGTCCAGACCGGTCGGCTTGACGTAGCCGCCCGTCGAGATCTCGCTGTTGCCGATGTAGAAGTTGAGCCCGCCGTTCGAGGTCACCATCACGAAGTCGTCCGCGACCACGAGGTTTCGCACGGTGACCGGAACGACCACCAGGACAACCCCGAGCGCGAACAGAGCAACGGCCCGCGCTCGTCCTGTCCGCTTTCTCCGCCACGAGAACCAGATCCACAGCGCGGCCACCGGTGCGAATGCGAGCGCAGTAGCCTTGCCGATGCCCGCGAGCCCGAGCGAGATGCCGGCGAGCGCATAGAGCCACTGCGTCCCGCGGTCATCCGCGCGGATGAGAAGATACAGACAGAGCGCATTGAGGAAGACCAGAAGCGGCGTGATGAGAATGGAGCCGTCGTAGAACACAAGCGCGCCGTAGAGCGCGGTGACGAGTCCCGCAATGAGTCCGACGCGGCTTCCGAACACGCGGTGGCCGATAAGGTAGGCCATGGCCGCGGTCGCCGAGCCGATGCCGGCCTGAATGATCCGGACCAGCAGCAGGTCACGACCGAGGGTTCGATAGACGGCGGCGAGGAAGTACGGATAGAGCGGGGACATGAAGAACGCTTCGCGTTCAGCCGTGCCGGACGCGATGCGCCGCGCCCACGCATCATAGAACTTGGCGTCGAGCCCCAGCGTCTCGAAGAACGGCGTCTGTCGGACCTGGAAGACATAGATGAGTCTGATAGCGAGCGCTACAGCGAAGATGACCGATGGCCAGAACCAGGGAGAGCGCGTCAGAGTCGTCGTCGCGGACGCCCCTTGAGGAGACGCTCCGCGAGCGGACGTCCCTCGAGCCGCCGCCGGCGCCGGTGTCCCCGATGCCTTGCTCCTGTCGCCGCGCTTCCGCTTTCCCCCGCGTCTGGTCATGGTCCGTCCTCAGAGTGGTTGGAGAACCCGCAACGTGTCAGTTGATGTAGCCGAGTGTCTTCAGTCGCTCGATGACCTCTTCATCAACGGGCGACGGGATTGGTTCCGCGTCACCGAGCTGTTCGCCGGTCTCGTGCGTCTCGATGTATGAGACCGGATGGTCCTCGAGCCAGCCAGGCTCGAAAGCCGTGCTGAGCAGCTCTCCGTCCATATCCTCGCCAAGCGGGATGTCGAGCGACGCAAGCACGGTTGGCGTCACATCGAGAATGGATGCTCCGTCGATCCGCGCGCCGGGCTCCACGCCGGGCCCCGCGATGACGACGATGCCGTCCTCGCGATGCATGCTGACGCCGACCGCGAGTTCGCCTTCGAATCCCGGGTAGCCGCTGTGCCCGGCGAACCCGTGGTCGGAGCAGAGCACGACCATCGTCTGCGGACCTCGATGCGTGAGCAGCTCGCCAACGATCGCGTCGATGCGCTCGTAGTAGCGTTCGATGAGTGGCCCGAATGTGGTGACCATCTCCGGTGACAGCTCCTCCGGCCACGACTCCGGCTCCATGTATCGCCAGTACATGTGGCAGCTCGTATCGAGTCCGCGGAAGTAGACGGCCGCAAGGTCCGTCGGGACGCTTCGGAAGAACTGGTGCGCCATCGCAAGCGTCGTCTGGTCCGACGAGTAGATCCTCCGGAGCTCCGTGACAGCGGATGTCGCCTCGTCGCTGTACGGAACATCTCCGCCAAGAAACGACGAGATGACATCGTCGCTCACATCGGCTCCGTCGACACGAAGTGCGACTGCGTCGTCCCAGATCCCCGGCGGGTGAACTCCCTGCCGCTTGCGGGCGAGCATCTCCTCGTCACCGACGTCGAGCAGCTTGTCGCGGAGAAGTGTGTGGAAGCGGGACGAGATCATGTAGCCGCTCACCGGTTCGGCGGGCCAGGTCACGAGCCAGCCGATGACACCGGTGGAGTGACCGGCATCATTGAGGATCTGCCACACGGCTCGCGCGGTTCGCATGTTGCTGCTCGTGGGCGTCGGATTCGTCGTCCGCCCCCGGTCGACCAGGAACCCTACGATCCCGTGCTTGTCCTCGCGCTTCCCGGTCGCGATGGTCGTCCAGATGCTGGGCGACAGATACGGGTAGAGCGAGTGAAGGACGCCGGAACTGCCCTCCTCCATCAGCGCGGCGATGTTCGGAAGCCGTCCCTCCTCCGCAAGCCGCTGAACCCGGCCCCAGTCGAGCCCGTCAACGCCGATGAACAGCACACGCGGAGCGTCCGACTCCTCGACGGCAGGCTGACAGCCGGACAGAGACAGCCCGACGCACACCGTGACTGCGACGGCGAGCAGAGCGGCGCCCGTGATCCACCGGCTGGAGGTTCGTCTCATCGAAGCACCTCATCGAGCACGCGACCGTCGAGTTCGATGGCCGGCGCGATCCCGGCCACCCTCATGAGTGTCGGCGCGAAGTCGAACATCTCGCAGTCGTCGACGCGCGCGCCCGGACGGATCGACGGCCCCTTCATGATCCACACACCGCGGTCGCTGTGCATATCGTGTCCAAGCCTCGGGTTGCCGACCCAGTCCAGCTCCACACCCTTGTAGCCGTGCTCCGTGACGACGGCGATCGTCGCGTCATCGGCAGCGAGTTCGAGAATCTCGCCGAGAGTCTCATCGAGATACTGATAGTACCGCTCGATGACGACGCCCAGCGTTTCGGCCTGCACGAGCATCTCCTCGCGAGCCTCGGTCGTCAGTGTGACGCCTCCCAGCACACGCTCGGGCTCCATGTAGTGCCAGAAGCGCTGCGACACGCCGTCCAACCCGAGGAAGTGAACCATCAGCGCCTCGACGCCCGGGTCGCCGGTGATCCGCTGCGCAATGGCCGCGTGCGCCGCATCACCAACGTACGAGTTGGCGAGTGTGACGTAGTTCTGACCGATCAGCGCCTCATACGGATTCATCGTATCGAGGTTGATGAAGCGGCCGAGATCGACCCGCCGCGCGGTGGACGGATCCGGATACATCGCGTCGAGAACCGCCTGCTGACTCTCCGGATAGATTCTCCCGGAGACGTCACCGTTGTGGTACTGGTCGAGGATGACACGGCTGTGGGGACCGGCCATGACCCCGTTGACCTCTTCGACGGGCCAGGCGCCTGGCCATCCGATGACACCGACTGTGCGCCCGGCGCTCGAGAGCAGCGTCCAGATCGTATCGACCGTCCGGTGCGCCGGCACGAGCGGCGACGGAACGACCTCACCGCGACGCGAGATACGCGTCCCGCCGATGCCCTGGTTCTCAGGCCGCATGCCGGTCACGAGGCTGGTCCACGGAATCTCCACGTCGATGCCGCGCTCCAGACTGGCGAACCGACCGACCGCGCCCTCCTCCATCAACGAACTGAGATGTGGAAGTCCGCCGTCCGCGGAGAACCGCTCCACCAACTCCGGCTCGAGCCCCTCGATACCGATGACAATGAGCGAGAGCGTACCCTCGCCCGCCACGACGTCGTCCTGCGTCGTCTCGCCGCCTCGCTTCGACATGAACACGGCCAGCGCGGCCACCACGACAATAGTGATCAGCAGAATGAGTATTCGATCTCGCTTCATCGTTCTCCCCTACTCGATGTTCTTCCCTACTCGATGTATCCGAGTGAACGGAGCCGCTCGAGCACTTCGTCATCGACAGGTGACTCGATCGGCGCCGCGTCGGCGCGCTCGGTGCGCCCGTGGCTCTCGATCGTGGCGATCGGATTGGCGCCTGCGAACTCGTCGGTGAAGATCTCGGAGAGCACTCTCCCCGGCATATCTTCGGCGACCGGAGCCGCGGTCAGCGCAAGAATCGTCGGTGCGACATCAAAGACGGATGCGTCCTCGATCGTGACTCCCGGCTTCACGGCGGGACCGCTGACGATGAGCACACCGTTGAGACCGTGCTGCTCCTCGCCGTACCACGGAGCATGCTCGCCCCACGTCCCCGGTCCGCGGAACCCGTGGTCTGAGCATACGACGACGGTCGCGTTCCCCGGCAGCAGCTCGAGCAGCTTCCCGACCTCCTCGTCGGTGTAGCGGTAGTACTCGTCGATGAGCCCGACGAGCTCGTCGACCTGACCGGCCAGCATTGCGGTCCCGGGTTTCGCGGGATCGACCGGCGGACGCGTCTCCTCGTACGCGTGGATCCAGAAGCGGTGACAGACCTCGTCCACACCTCTCGTATAGACACAGGCGACGTCCGGAACGTCATCAGAGAACAGGGATTGTGCCACGGCATAGGTGCTCATGTCTCCCGCGAACGCGCGACGCAGAGCATCCTCGTAGTGGTCGGTCAGCACCGAGAGACCGTCCACGCCGCTGCTGGCGAACCGGCTCATCTGTTCCGGTGTCAGCTCCAGCTCGTCGATCGCGTACGGAGCGATCACCTCGTCCATGCCGTCCGGCCATGAGACTCGCTGGCCGCCCTCGGACCGGCGGAACCGGTCGTGGTACTGCACGTGCTGGGAGACCATGTAGCCGTTGACCGGCCACGGCGGCCAGGTTACGAGCCAGCCGATGACGCCGACGGTCTTGCCGCGGTTCCCGAGGATGTCCCAGAACGCAGGAGCCTTCCACATGTTGCTCGAGTAGTGCGAATACGAATCGCGTCCGTGCGATTCGCCCTCAACGACGAACCCGCCGACGCCGTGCTCATCGGGATCGAGACCTGTGGCGATCGTCGTCCAGATGACGGGCGACTTCCGCCGCGGGTCGAGCGAGCCAAGCCTGCCTGCCGCGCCACGCTCGATCAGACCGGACAGATTCGGAAGGTCGCCGGCTTCGAGCAGCGGCTCGATGATGCTCCACTCCGCACCGTCGATCCCGATGACGACGACGGGACCGTCCACGCCGGTCGGCGGGGCCGGCTCCGCGCACGCGCCGAGAACGACGGCGAGCAGCGCGAGAGCAATGATCGTTCGAGACGTCATGGGTTCTCCGTGTTGGGCCGCGTCTCGCGGCGCACATTACCCCGCTATTCGATATATCCAAGCGAGCGAAGGCGCTCGCGCACCTCGTCATCGACCGGTGACTCGATCGGCTCCGCTCCGTCATCTGTAACGCCTTCCTCGTACGACGGGATCGTCGTGACCGGGTACCGCTCGAGGAAAGCGGGCTCGATCGCCTCGGCGAGAACGCGACCGTCCATGTCGTCGGCGACCGGGAGGCCCAGGAGCGCCAGCAGCGTCGGTGTGACGTCGAGGACGCCCGGCGAGTCCAGCTGCGTTCCCGGAACGATGTCCCGGCCCCACAGAGCGACCACGCCGGTCGGGTCGTGCATCGCGATGCCCCAGTGATAGACGCCGCCGCGGTTCTTCGGACCGGAGTGCCCGTGATCGGATGTCAGAACGACGGTCGTACGATCATCCGCGAGCGCGACAAGCTCACCGACGACCCTATCCATGTACACGTAGTACCTCTCGACAACCTCTGCGAGATACTCGGTTCCGGGCTCCGTGCCTTCGGGCCACGACTCCGGGAACGCATCCACCCAGAACTGATGGCTCGGTCCGTCGACACCGCGCAGGTAGACCGCGAAGAAGTTCGTCGGGCGTTCCTCGAACAGACGAAGCGCAGCGCGGCGCACGGTCTCATCCGTCGCGATCGCCGTCTCGAGCGAGCGCAGTCTCGCGCGCTCGGCGTCCGTGTCTCCGGGCTCACCGGTCAGAAACTCGAGAACTCTCTCATCGGAGATGTCATCGGCGGTCAGGCGCGCGTCGGAGAGCTCCTCCGCCAGCTCTTCGGGCCACGTGTAGCGGCTTCTCTCGTTGTCCGCGCCTGGTCTCCATCCGTAGTTGAAGTACGAAGAGACAAGGTATCCGTTGACCTCCTCGGCCGGCCATGTGGCGAGCCATCCGATGACGCCGACGGAGATGCCGCGCTCACCCAGGATATTCCACAGCGCCTTGACGCGCCGGACGTTGGACGTCATCGGAACCGGCTCGGCGCCGTTGCGGTGCTTCGCGAATCCGGTGATGCCGTGCTTGTCCGGGGTCTTGCCCGTCGCGATCGACGTCCAGATAACTGGTGACTCCAGAACGTCGAGCGACCGTATCTCGCCCCACGCGCCCTCGCTGAGGACGCGCGCGAAGTTCGGAAGCCTTCCCGCCTCGAGCATCGGACCCATGATGTCCCACTCAAGACCGTCGACGCCAATGATCATCACCTTCCGCTCCGACGGCTTCATCTCACCATCGCCGCACGAGGCCAGCAGTGCCGCCGCCGTGACGAGCACGGCCACAAGGATCAGCGCCGACGCGCGACGCGCTCCGGATCGGGCTGTGTCGGTCATCATCATCGGATCACTCCAGGCTCTTCAGCCGGCTCGTAGGTCGCGATCACCTGCACGGGGTGCGCGCGAAGGAAATCGTCCGCGAATGCGTCGCGCATGACTTCTCCGTCCATATCATCACCGACGGGCAGGCCGAACAGCGCGAGGATCGTCGGTGTGATATCGCGAACACTGTGCTCCGCGATCGTCACGCCGCTCCGAACGCCATCGCCCTTGAGAACGAAGACGCCGATCGGTCCATGGTCGTTGATACCTCCGCGGCGACGGCCGGGACGCGGCCCCTCGAACCCGTGGTCCGAGCAGAGCATGACCGTCGCGTCATCGCCGAACTCCTCGATGAGCTCGCCGACCATCACGTCGGCGTGTTCGTAGTAGCGTTCCATCGTCTCGCCGAAGACGCGGGTCTCGGTCTCCGGCACGTCGACCTGCACCTCCTCGGGGAAGCTCGCCGGCCAGAAGCGGTGGCTCATCGAGTCGGTCCCGCGAAGGTAGACGACGCTGACGTCGGTCGGGCGACGCTGCATCAGATGCCTGGCCACCGCCATGAACGTCGCGTCGCCGGCGTAGTGGTCCCTGAGCTGAGAGATGTGCCCCTCGAGTTCGTTGATCGCGCGCATCTCGACGAACATCCGGTCAACATCGAGACGCTGCGCCTCCTCTCCCGTCATCGCGTTGCTGAGATCGTAGAAGCCCTCGATCTCCTCATCCGGAATGTTCTCGCTCAGAACGCGAAGCGGGGACACCTCCTCGACGAGCTCATCAGGATAAGTCAGACCATCGGTGCGCCGGTCCTCGCGCGGACGGTAGCGGAAGTAGTCGGTGACCATCGTGCCGTTAACCGGTTCCGCGGGCCAGCTGACGAGCCAGCCGATGACGGTGACGGTGAAGCCGTGCTCGCCGAGGATATCCCAGAACATCCGGGCCGTTCTCACGTTGCTCGTGAGAAGCTGCTTCGAGGTCGGGTCGACGTAGTCCGAGATACTGTGCTTCGCGGGCATCTTGCCCGTGCCGATGGTCGTCCAGATCACGGGCGACTTCTGCTTCGGCTCGAGCGAGCGGAGCTTGCACGAGACACCGGACTCCATCAGCGCGGCGATATTCGGCAGCCTGCCCTGCTCGATGAGCGGCTCGACGACCGACCACTCCGCGCCGTCGAGGCCGATGAGCAGAAACCGCCTGTCAACGGTTCCATCGCCGGAACCGCATCCGGCCGCAAGGAGTACCGCGGCAAGCGCGACGAGCGCGATCAGTCTTCCTGGTCTCATTGGAGGTCCTTCCCCTCTATTGGATATATCCGAGGGAACGGAGCCTCTCACGGATCGCGTCGTCGACCTCTTCGGTCTCGGGCGCCTCACCGGAGGCGGCGGGCTCACGCTCGTAGGTATCCACGTAGGTAACAGGGTTCGCCGCCTCGAAATCATCATCGAGGATCTCGGTCAACACGAACCCGTCCAAGTCGCGCGCGACCGGCTCCCCGAGCAGCGCGAGGACGGTCGGCGTGATATCGAACACGCTCGCGTCGAGCGTCTCGTTCGAAGGATCAATCCCGGGACCGGCGGCGATGAGCACGCCGGTCTGCCGGTGCATCCAGATGCCGAGCAGGAGACCCCGCGGCGACCGGTACGGTCCGCGGAACCCGTGGTCGGAACAGATGATGACGGTCGAGTCCTCCTCCATGCGATCGAGGATCTGACCGACGGCCGTGTCGATGTACTCGTAGTACCGCGGGATGAGCTGACCGTACGTCTTGACCATCTCGGGAGTCATGTACATGTCCACCGACGTGGTGTCCCACTGCCCCCAGTACCGGTGACACGTGATGTCCAGTCCCTGGAAGTAGGTCGCGAAGAAGTCGGGCTGCTCCCGCGTTTCGAGCATGTGGTTCGTGACCTGGAGAATGGTCTTGTCCATCGCGTGGATGCCGCGAATCGACTCCCTGCCGTCGACGACGGTGTGGTCGTCGGTCGTTCTCCACGAATCGCCGATGAGGAACGGCGCGAGCTCGTCGTCGGACAGCGTGGTCACGGGCTGGCAGAGCGGCGCAAGCTCCTCCGCGAGCTCGGGCGGCGTCGTCACCTCCGGGATATCCGGATATCCGTCCTCAGCCGTGAACGTGATGCGCTCTGTGATGAGGAAGCCGTTGACCGGGTAGGCGGGCCACGTGAGCCACCAGTTGATGACGCCTACGGAGCGTCCGGCGTCGCCGAGCATCTGCCATATTGCCAGCGCCTTCCACCCGCGCGAGTTGTAGAGCGCCTGCTCCCCCGTCTTCTCCTTGAGAAAGTCACTGATGCCGTGCTTGTGCTGGGTCTTGCCGGTGGCGATACAGGTCCAGATGATCGGTGACTTCATCTCGGGACCGATCGACCTCAGGTTGACCCTGACGCCGCGATCGATGAGCGACCGGATGTTCGGCAGCTTCCCTTCTTCGAGAAGCGGGTCAACGATCTGCCAGTCCATACCGTCGATACCGATAAGGACGACCTTGTGGTCGGCGGCACCGCCTCCACACCCGCCGAGACCGGCGAGCAACGTGAGCGTCAGGAGTGAGGCGACCAGCGCCGTCCGGGCTATGATCCATCTACTCGTTCGATGTCCCATTCGCTTGCTCATCCTCTTTGTCATCGACCGCGTTCTCGTGTTCGCGTGTCGCGGCTCCGCACCGTGCTACTCCTGAGCCTCGCCCTCGAGCACGACCCGCGAAAAATCGGCGATGCGCATGAACAGCGAGCGCACCTCCGAGAGCAGGCCGAGCCTGACCGCGCGCAGCTTCTCATCCTCGACCATCACCATCACGCCGTCGAAGAAATCGTCGATCGGACGCCGCAGACCGAGCAGGCTCCGGACGGCCTCATCAAGATCGTCAGACCGAATGGCGGCGTCGACATTCCCCTCCGTGTCCGCGCGCGCCTTCTCGAGCGCGATCGAAGCAGGTTCGACCAGAGCCGGCGCGTCGACCGTCACGGACGGGTCACCCTTGAGGATGTTCATGACGCGTCGCGAACCGACCACGAGACCGGTGAAGTCATCAGCCTCGCGGAAGTGCGACAGCGCGACGATGCGCTTCCGCGCCCCGGGCAGGTCATCCGATGACGCGCCGAGGACAGCGTCGACCAGGTCGTAGGCGTAGCCCTCATCGATGAAGACGTTGCGGGCGCGCTGACGCACGAAGTCGAGCACGCCGTCGAGCGTGGTCGTCCGCGCTTCATCGCTGAGTCCGAACGCATCGGCGGCCGCCTCGGCCAGTCCCCTGACCGGAACGTTCAGGTCCCGGTCCAGCAGGATGCGAATGAGGCCTATGGCCTGACGCCGGAGCGCGTACGGATCCTGCGACCCCGACGGGATGAGCCCCGCGGAGAAGCACCCCACGATGGAATCGAGCCGGTCCGCAATACTCAAGATGACGCCGGCCTCCGATGATGGCAAGGCGTCGCCGGCGAACCGCGGCATGTAGTGTTCGTGAATGGCCGCCGCCACAGGGGCTTTCTCGCCGGAGGCGAGCGCGTATTCGCGACCCATGACGCCCTGGAGCTCGGTGAACTCCTTCCCGTCCTTCACCATCTCGGTGACGAGATCGGCCTTCGCGAGCTTCGCCGCCCGAACGGCCGTGTCCGTCTCCGGTGAGGAGACCCACTCGCCGATCGTCCGCGAGAGTCTCTCGAGCCGTTCGGTCTTCTCGTAGAGCGAACCCAGACCCTCGAGCCAGGTGACGTTCCTGAGGCTGTCGACCTTGTCCTCGAAGTTCGCGCGCGTGTCCTCGTGCCAGTAGAACGCGGCATCGTCGAGTCGCGAGACGAGCACGCGCTCGTTCCCCTCGCGCACGGCGTCGTGGCTCTCCGCCGGGACGTTGGCAACACAGAGGAAGTTCGGAAGCAGCTTCCCGTCGTTGTCCTCGACGGCGAAGTACCTCTGGTGGCTCTTCATCGCGACGACGATGACGTCGCGCGGGAGTTCGAGAAAGCGGTCGGCGAAACGACCGGCGAACACGGTCGGGAACTCAACGAGGTACGTAACCTCGTCCAGGAGAGACTCGTTCACAACGAGCCGTCCGCCGCACTCGCCCGCAACGCGCTGAGTCTCCTCGAGGATGCGCACGCGGCGCGCCGCCGGATCGGCGAGCACGTAGTTCCTCTCGAGCACGGCAAGGTAGTCGTCGACGTCCTTGACCCGGTGCGGTCCGGGCGACCAGTTGCGGTGCCCCCGCGTCTCGTCCCCCGCCTTCACACCGGCGAACTCCATATCGAGCACCTCTCCGCCCAGGAGCGCGACGAGCCAGCGCACCGGACGGGCGAACCGCTGGTCCGGTCCCCAGCGCATCGTCTTCGGGAAGCTCAGCGACGCCGCGGCCGCCCTGAGGATCTCGGGCAGCACCTCTGACGACGCGCGTCCCTTGTCGGTGACGCGCACATGCACGTACTCGCCCTTGCCCGTGTCGCGAACCTCGAGGTCCTCGACGGCGACGCCCTGCGACTTCGCGAAGCCGAGCCCCGCCTTGGTCGGGACGCCCTCGTCGTCGAACGCGACCTTTGCAGGCGGACCCGTCACCTCGCGCTCGAGGTCTTCCTGCATGTCTGCTATGTCCGCCACGGCGACGACCATCCGCCGCGGGGTCATGAACGTTCTCACATCACCGTGCTGGAGCCGTGCGGCGCTCAGCCCCTCCTCCACGGCCGCGCGCAGCTGCTGGATCGCCGGCGGGACGTATGACGCCGGGATCTCCTCGGCCCCGATCTCGAAGAGCAGTTCCTTACCCATCACGCACCCCCTCTGCTCTTGTCGTCCCCGTCCTCAGCCAGCAGGCGGGCCCGTTCGTCCTCCGGGAGCAGCGGGTACCCGAGCTCCTTGCGCTGATTGACGCAGAGTATCGCCGCCTTCCGCGCGAGCTTCCGCACGCGCGCGATGTATCCGGTCCGCTCCGACACGCTGATGGCGCCGCGCGCGTCGAGCACGTTGAAGGTATGTGAGCACTTGAGCACGTAATCGTACCCGGGCGCCAGAAGTCCGGCGGAGAGAAGCCGCTCGGCCTCGGTCTCGAACTTGTCGAAGAGCTCGCGGTGGAGCGGGATGTCGGCCTCTTCGAAGTTGAACTTCGAGAACTCGATCTCGTACTGCTTCGTCAGCTCGCCGAACATCACGTCCGGCGCCCACTTCATATCGAAGAAGCTGTCGACGCCCTGAAGGAACGTCGCGATGCGTCCAAGACCGTAGGTAATCTCTGCCGAGATGGGATCGAGCTCGAGACCACCGGCCTGCTGGAAGTACGTGAATTGCGTGATCTCCATCCCGTCGATCCACACCTCCCAACCGAGACCGGCAGCGCCCAGCGTCGGTGACTCCCAGTCGTCCTCAACGAGACGGAAGTCGTGCTTCTTCCGGTCGATGCCGAGCGCCTCGAGGCTCCGGAAGTAGAGATCGAGCACGTCGGCGGGCGCCGGCTTGAGAAGCACCTGGTACTGGAGAAACTGCTGCATCCGGATCGGGTTCTCGCCGTACCGTCCGTCCTTCGGGCGGCGCGACGGCTCGACGTAGGCCGCACGCCACGGCTCCGGCCCGAGACACCTGAGGAACGTCGCGGGATTGAACGTCCCGGCGCCGACCTCCGAGTTGTACGGCTGCACGATCACACAACCGTAGTCCGCCCAGAACCCCTGCAATCGCAGGATGATGTCCTGGAATGTGAGCGTCTTCGCTTCAGCCATGATTCGTTCGGTCCCCTTGTCGCGTGTTATCGATCTATCAGTCACTATCTCTGTTCGATGCCTTCGTGCGGGCGCTGTCGCCCGCTAGGAATCCGATTCCTCGAGTCTCCGGACCTGAGCCAGGAAGTCGAGCGACTTGAGTCTCATGGAGCGTCCCGCGTGCTGCTCGAGAAAGGACCCGAGCGCGCGAGTGATATCGTCGCGCGTCGCCGGGGTCATCTCGTGCCCCGCGACGGTCAGCGCAACCGCGCCATCGTCGCCGGCGAGCGCAGCCAGCACGGCCGCTTCCGGTCCGACCGCCAGCGGGACTTCGAGTTCTCCCCCGGAGGCGCAGCGGTCACAGACCAAGCCGCCCAGTTCCGGACTGAAGCCGGCCCACCCGGCGGTCGACCCGGCTTCGCCGTCGCGAGCGCTACCGCCGCCGCAGTCATCCTCGCCACAGTGAACGCAGCGCGACAGCTCCGGTCGGTAGCCGAGTCTGCACGCCACATCGAGCATGAACCGCCACAGCACCGCATCGAGCGTCGCGACCGGCGCCTCGGACATCACCTCGAGCGTGCTCTCGGTGAACTCGTAGAGCTCGCAGTCGGGCTCATGGTCCGGGAGCAACCGCTCGAGAAGCTCGACGACCGCGCCGCCCATCGCCATCCGGACGACGTCGCGTCGAAGCTCCGGAAGCTCGCGCTCGATCGACGCCTGCGACACGAGGGAAAGGTCGCGCCCCTCCCTCAGGTAGAAAACGACCCCGGACACCATGAGAGGCTCCAGGGCAGCCCCGAAACGGCTCCCACCCTTCCGCACACCCTTCGCCACGAGCCGAACTTTCCCATAGTCACGAGTATAACACACCGCGACCTTGCTGGTCTCACCGAGCCGGTGGTTCCTCAACACGATCGCCCTGGATGTGACGAGCGCCATCTCTGCCGTCCATTCCCGGGTCAGCTGATCGCGGTCAGGAACACCGACGCCATCCCGAGGTAGACCAGAATCCCCAGAATATCGTTGAGCGTCGTGACGAACGGACCCTGTGCCACGGCCGGATCGATGCCGACGCCGCGGAGCGCATACGGGATGACCGCGCCGAGCGTCGCGGCGACGAGAATGACCATCGAGAGCGAGCCGCCGACGACGGCCGCAAGCTGCCACGACCCGAGCCAGAACCCGACGATGGCCCATATGGCCGCTCCGAGCACGACCGCGTTCATCAACGCGACCCGCCACTCCTTGAAGAGCCGCTCCCCGACCGCGTCGTTCAGCCCGCGCTCGGAGTGCATGCTCCTGACGATGATCGTCGACGTCTGAAGCCCCACATTGCCACCCATCGCCGTGATGACGGGGACGAAGAACGCCAGCGCCAGCACGCGCTCGAGCGAGAGGCTGAAGTGCCGCATCACGAGCGCGGAACACAGGCCCCCGGCCGCGCCGATGACAAGCCACGGGAGACGGATGCGCGAGATGCGCATCGAGGATTCCTCGTGAAGCTCGTCCTCGCGCGTACCTACCATGAGGCTGATGTCCTCGTCGGCCTCTTCGTGGATGACGTCGATGATGTCGTCGACGGTAATCCGCCCAACGAGCACACCGCTGGGATCGACCACGGGCATGGCAACGAGGTCGTACTTGCTGAAGGCGTGCGCGACGTCCTCCTGGTCTGTCTCGGTCGAGACCGACACGACGTCCGGTTCCATGATGTCGCCGATGCGCGTGTTGGAATGCGCGAGCACGAGACTTCGAAGCGGGAAGACGCCAACGAGACGGCGCGTGCCGTCGGTTACGTACACGTTGTGGATGTCGTCGACCTGCTCGGCCGCCTGTCTGATGAGCTCGATGGCGTCGGCGACCGTCTTGTCTCTATTGAGATAGACGAGCTCGGAGGCCATGATGCCGCCGGCCGATTCATCTTCGTACTGAAGGAGGTGCTCGACCTGCCGGCGGTCCTCATCCTCGAGCTGCGAGAGCACCTCGTCGCGGCGGTCGTCCTCGAGCATACCCACGACGTCGGCGGCATCGTCCGATTCGAGCTCGGTGGCGATGTCCGCGATCTCGGGTGTCTCGAGTTCGGCGAGGACCTCTTCGAGCGCGTGCTCGTCGAGGTGGATGAGAACATCCGCGCTCGTCTCGGTGTCGAGTTCGGCGAGCACGGCGCGGAGCAGGTCGCCGTCGAGCCGCTCGAGAGCCGCGGCGATGTCCGCCGGGTGGAGGCCCTGAAGCTGCTCGGCAATAGAGCTCGCGCTGCCCTGCGGGTCCAGGACGAGGTTCTCTTCTCTCGCGCGGTCAGGCATGCGGTCCGTCCGGGCGGTCGCGTGACAGGACGCCGGCCGAGACGACGAGCTTGAGCCCTTCGTCGACGGGCATGTCGAGCGCGATAACGTCTTCTGCGGGGACGATCAGGAAGAACCCGGATGTCGGGTTCGGAGTCGTCGGGAGAAACACGGTGATGACGTCACGGCCGAGGTCGTCGGCCAGCCTGCCGCCCGACTCCGATGTCACGAAGGCCATGCTCCACGTCCCCTTGTGCGGATACTGCACGAGGACGACCCGTCGGAAGCTCGTGGAACGCTCCTGGAGAATGGTCGAGAACATCTGCTTCGTCGTCCGGTAGATCCACCGGATGATCGGGATGTGATTGACCATGCGCTCGACGGCGGCGATCAGCCGGCGACCGAGGAAGTTGCTCGCCACGGAACCGATGATGATGATCAGCGAAACAAGAACGACCAGTCCGAGACCCGGGATGTCCCGACCGTAGTACCTCGTGACGAAGGGACCAAGGATCGCGTCGAGCCCGAAGAAGAGCTTCCAGAGAATGAACACGCTTATCGAGGCCGGGAGGATAACGAGAAGCCCCGTGAAGAAGTAACGCCTCAGGACGCGCACCACGCTCTGGCGCTCCGGCGGCGCGAAGATCGGCTCGGCCGGTGCGGCCTGCTGCTCCGGCGCCGCGCCCCCGGTCTCATTGGCCGTGTTCGGTGTCCGTGTCTCGTCGGTCATCGTATTCTGATCCTCACCTTGCCGATGCGCGTCGGGCTGGCGGACACCACGCGAAGGTCGAGTCCGGAGACGACGATCTCCTCGCCCGGTTCCGGGATTCGCCCGAGTACCTTGAGAAGCAGCCCGGCAACGGTATTGTAGTCGCCCTCGGGCAGCGCCACGCCCAGCGTCTCTTCGACCGCGTCGATCTCGGCACGCCCGTCCACCATGAACAGGTCGCTGTCGATCGCGCGAATCAACGTCTCGTGAACGTCGTACTCGTCCTCGATCTCACCGACGAGTTCCTCGAGCAGGTCCTCGAGCGTCACGATGCCCGAGAGGCTCCCGTGCTCGTCGATCACGACCGCCAGGTGCTGACGTCGCGCCTGAAGCTCGCGGAAGAGATCGTCGCAGGTCTTCGTCTCCGGCACGTGCGGCACGGGCCGTATGAGATCCGCGATCGGTTGCTCGCGCGGAACACCGAGAAGATCGCGTGAGTGGACCATGCTCTCGATGTGCTCGCGGTCGTCGGAGAGAACCGGGAGCCTGGAGAACCCGTATCGGCGGACTATCTCGACCGCCTCGCCAACGGTAGCGTCCTCTCCAAGCCCGACGACGTCGGTGCGGGGGACCATCACCTCGCCGACCATCTTCTCGCCGAACTCGAAGACCCGCGTGATAAGCTTCGTCTCCTCCTTGTCGACGGCGCCCGCGATCTCGCCCTCGCTCGTGAGAAGTTGCTGCAGCTGGTCCTTCGTCAACCGCTTCCGCCACTCCACGACGTGTACGCCGAAGAGCAGAAGCACAGCCCGCGCCAGTCCCGTCGCCAGCCAGATGACCGGCGAGAGCAGCCAGTAGCATATCCGCAGCGGATGCACGACGCGGAGGACGATCTCGTCGCTGTGCCTGCGACCCACGATCTTCGGCAGGACCTCGCCGACGATGAGAAGCGCCGGGGTCACGATGGCAGTCGTCAGCGCAGCCACCGCGGCCGGCGACCACCCGCCCCCCCCGTGCGTTCCGCCCAGCCACCGCGTGAGCACCCAAGAGACGAGCGATGAGGTCATCACGATCGCGAGGTTCGTGCCGACCAGCGTTGTCCCAAGCAGACGCTCCGGGTCGGACACGAACTTCTCGAGCGTCTTCGCCCCTCGCCGCCCCTTTTCCAGCCAGTGCTCGAGGCGGATCCAGTTCATCGAGACGAGCGCCGTCTCCGAACCGGAGAAGAACGCGGCGAGCACGAATCCCAGCGCGATCAGGAGGCCGATGGTCATCATCGTTCGCCCTCCTCTCCGTCGCCGGACCGGTCGGCATCGTCGGACTTCACGACGGTGACGCTGATGATGCGCTGCTCGTCGAGCTCCTCAACGGTGAACTCGAATCCGCCGCGCTCGAGTTTCTCTCCGACAGACGGGATGCGGCCGAAGGCTTCCATAAGGAACCCGCCAAGCGTCTCGATCCCTTCGCTGTCGAACTCCGGGACATCCAGCTCCTCGGCGAGCAGGTCCAATCTGATCGCTCCGTCGGCGACCAGTGTCTTGCTGTCGAGGATGCGGAACATGGGACGTTCCTCATCGTCGTGCTCGTCGCGAATCTCGCCGACAATCTCTTCAATGAGGTCTTCCATCGTGACCACGCCGGCCGTGCCGCCGTACTCATCGACAACGATGGCGATGTGGATCCGACGATGCTGGAGCTCACGCAGGAGCTCACCGGCGCTCTTGCTTTCCGGTGTGTACGTCGCCTCGCGCACCAGCCCGCGGATCGACTCGCCGCCGGCCTTCTCGAAATCGAGCTTGAGAAGGTCCTTCGCGTAGAGAACGCCGACGATGTGATCGATGTCGTCGCTGTAGACAGGCATGCGGGAGAAGCCGTGCTCGCGGAATCCGGTGATGGCCTCCGAAACGGTCACGGTCTCATCGAAGCACTCCATGTCGACCCTCGGCACCATGAGCTCGCGGACGACGGTGTCCCCGAAATCCATGACGCTGTCGATCATGTCCCGCTCGTCTTCCTCAAGCGTTCCTTCGTGCTCCGAGATGGCCACGATCGTCCGAAGCTCGTCGGCCGTGACGAAGGGAGCCTCGCCCTCGTCGAGACGGCCCAACCGTGAGACGAGCGAGTGGGCGACGCTGATGACGGGGCCGAGCAGCTTCTCGACCACGAAGAGGACGGGCGCCGACCGGTTCGCGAACGAGCGGTTATGCTGCATCGCGTACATCTTCGGCGCCACCTCGCCGACGACGAGGATGACAAAGGTGATGACGCCGACCTCGATGGCGATACTGGCCGCCTCTGACATGCCGAGCGCGCGGCAGACCGACAGCGCGACGACCGCGCCGAGTGAACTCGCCGCGACGTTCACGAGCGTGTTGCCGAGGAGAATCGTGATGAGCAGTCGGTCCGGGGACGCCATCAGACGCCGGATGCGACACCGGTCTTCCATCTCGTTCAGCTCGAGTCGAGAGAGCGAGAAGAGCGCGGTCTCCGCCCCGGAGAAGACACCGGAGAGATAGAGCAGCGCCGAGAATCCCACGGCTGCTGTGATCAGATAGGTCATCGTCGTCCCTCAGGGCTGCAAAGCGCGCTGCGCTTCGCCGCTATCGCCCGTCGACGGCCGCCCGGACGTGACGGTTCTCGATCCGTCGCATCTCGGCGATCCGCTTCTCGTTCGGATGATCGTATCCCAGAAGATGGAGCACACCGTGTGCCACAAGCTTCAGGATCTCCCGATCTATCGTGCGGCGGAACCTCCGCGACTGCACCGCCGCGCGGTCGACCGATATGACGACGTCGCCGAGGACGAGTTCCTCGCCCTCATCGCGCGCATCGCCACCGTCGCTCATCACGAACGACAGCACATCGGTCGGCTTGTCGATCCCGCGGTACTCACGGTTGAGCCCGTGCACGTACTCATCGTCGGCGAACGTGACGGTCAGATCCGCCCCTCTCGCGTCGTGCTCCGAGAGCAACGCCTTTACGAGCGACCGGATGGTCTTGCGGTCGAGTTCGACCGTCTTCTGCTTGCTGATGATCGTAAGCGGCATCGGGCTACTCCGTCGGTCCGGCGCCTGTCCCCTCGTCGGGCGCGCCGGAAGTGGTGTCGACCTCGGTGGTCCCGGCGGACGCCTCGTCGCCCTCACCCGCACCGCTCTCACCCTCCTCACCTTCGGCCTGGTCGGGATACTTCACCCGCTGGTGATACATCCCGACGAGGACACGGAAGAAGGCCTCGCGAATCTTCCGGAGGTCGGAGAGCGTCAGTTCCGCGTCATCGAGCTGGTGCGCC
Source organism: bacterium (assembly GCA_029990205.1). GTDB lineage: Bacteria > Joyebacterota > Joyebacteria > Joyebacterales > Joyebacteraceae > JAPEKQ01. Next base: position 93,369 of record JAPEKQ010000007.1, on the reverse strand, counting down.
TTCCACCGCTTCTCGATGGCTTCCTCGATCTCGCTCTCAATGCGCTTCGGCGACGCCGAGTCGCCGATCGACCGGGTGCGCGCCTCGAGGACGTCGGCGAGCATCAGGATCGCCGACTCCTTGCTCCTCGGGCGCGGACCGGGATAGCAGTAGTCGGACTCGGTCACCTCATCCGGATCCTCGGCTTCCTTCCTCGCCTGATTGTAGAAGTACTCCATCAGGCTCGTTCCGTGGTGCTCCCGGATGAAGTCGATGAGCGGCTCGGGCACGTTCTCCTTGTGCGCAAGCTCGATGCCGTCCTTGACGTGCGCCTGAATGACGAGACTCGAGACCTTCGGCTTGAGACCCGTGTGCTTGCTGGATTCCGCGTCGAGTCCCTGCTGGTTCTCGATGAAGTAGCCGGGATTCACGAGCTTGCCGATGTCGTGGTAGTACGCGCCGACACGGGTCAGGAGTCCGTTGGCGCCGATGGCCTCGGCCGCCGCCTCTCCGAGGTTGCCGACGACGATGCTGTGGTGATATGTGCCGGGCGCGGTCATCGCCATCTTGCGGAGCAGCGGTTTGTTCATGTCGCCGAGTTCGAGCAGCGTGACGTCGGTCGTGACACGGAAGCCGCGCTCGAACAGCGGAAGCGTGACGATGACGATGCCCATACTGATGACCGCGTTGAGGCCGCCCCACCCCATCCGCGAGAGCGTTCCCGAATTGACCTCGACCATCACGATGTCGGCGATGGCGATAGCGATGGCATACACCCCGACGACGCGGATACCGGCCCAGTAGAAGTCCTCGCGATGTCGCACGCGTCGCACCGAGTGCGCCGCGACGATGGCCGCGGCCACCGAAACGAAGGTGAACGGCATTCCGAAGCCCGTGTAGATCGACGCGATCAGCACGACGATGAGTGTCGAGAACACGGACGTTTCAAAGTCGAACAGCAGGGAACCGAGCATCGCAAGCAGCGCAACCGGGACCAGATACGGCGACGCATCAGGGACCCGGGTGATGATCGCGGCCGCGACCATCACCATGGTCAGCAGCACGGAGAAGAGAACAGTGTAGCGGAGCTCCGTGATGAGCCGCGGCTTGCGCACCGAGACGTACAACGTGAAGACGAACAGCAACAGCGCCGTCTGGAGCATCCGGCCGAGCTGAGGGAAGAACCGCGTGATACCCGCGGTGTCCCTGAGCATGTCCTGCCGCCTGCGCTCCATGGACCGGAGAATCGTCACGTGGTCCGCGGTCACTCGCTCTCCGCGCTCGATGATGATCTCGTCCTGCTTGAAATCGCGCCGCTCGAATTCCGATTCCTCAAACTCCGAGACGTTCTCGCGCGCCACGCGCCGCCGACGCTCCGTCTCGTCGGAGTCATAGACGACATTCCCCTCAAGGAACTGCGAGAGGATCTCCTTGACGGCGATCGTGCGTTCCGGGTCATCGAACGTCTGGCCCGCTTCGAACTGAACCGTCTCGACGAGAAGGCGCTCGGGAAGGAACGCTGCGATCCGGACGATGCTCTCCTCCTCGCCCTGGAGCAGCGTCACCGTCGCGTCGGTCGGCATCTCGGGAGTCCCCCGTTCACGAAGGATGCCGGTTTCGTAGAGAACGAACAGGATTTCCCTCGCTCGTTCCTCTACGGCCGCGGCGCGTTCCTCGCTGAGGAGGATCTCTCGCGTCGATTCGCTCAGGACGATACCGAGCTGCCCCAGCATGTCGAGCTTCTGCTGGCGCGGCTCGGTGCCGCCGCGAATCTCGTAGACGCGTGTCAGGAAATCCCCGAAGGTCGTCCGGCTGACGGTCTGCACGCCCTCATTGAGACGGAAGACCGGGACGACCTGTTCCGCCGCCGCCGTGCGCTCCTGCTCGAGCGCGTCCTCGGACTTGAGCACGTCGAAATCGTACGGGGCGACGATCTCCTCGCGTGCGACCTGACCGGCCTGGAGTTCCACTCCGGTCTCGGGCAGAGCGCGCGGGAAGAGAAGCTCGAGCACGATGATGAAGGCGAGCGACAGCAGAATCCCATAGAGGACTCCCCGGCGCCTCCACGGACGCGCGGGTCCGGTACCGCCGGCCTCGGCCACGTGCTTCACGCGGCCGGCTCGCCGGTGCGTCTCCGGCCGCTTGCCGAACAGGCGTCGCATCACTGGTCACCTCCCTCGCCCGCATCGTTCCCGGACTCGCTTCCGGAGTCGTTCGCGGCGCCTTCGCCCGGCGTCCCCACGTACGGCGCTGTCGAACCGTTGCCGTTCCGCGAAGCCGCCTCCTTCGCCTGAACATATCGGTCGAACGCCTTGACGATCTCACGCACAAGTCTGTGGCGGACGACGTCGCTCTCGGTCAGATACGAGAACGCGATGCCGTCGATTCCCGAGAGGATGTCCTGGATGCGAACGAGACCCGACATCTCACGGTTCGCCAGGTCGATCTGCGTGATGTCGCCCGTGATGACCGCGCGCGAGTTGAAGCCCAGCCTCGTCAGGAACATCTTCATCTGCGGCATCGTGCTGTTCTGCGCCTCATCGAGAATCACGAACGCGTCATTCAACGTCCTCCCGCGCATGTACGCGAGCGGGATGACCTCGATCGTTCCGTTGTCGATCAGGTACTTCACTCGCTCGGGATCCATCATGTCGCGGAGCGCGTCGTAGAGCGGTCGCAGATACGGCGCGATCTTGTCCTGATAGTCGCCGGGAAGATACCCGAGACTCTCGCCCGCCTCGACAGCCGGACGCACCAGCGCGATCCGCTCGACCTCCTTCTGGCGAAGCGCCGACACCGCCATCGCCACCGCGAGGTAGGTCTTGCCGGTTCCCGCGGGACCGATGGCCGCGACGATGTCGTTCTTGAGCATCGCGTCCACGTAGTTCTTCTGACCAACCGTCCGCGGCTGCACCGGCTTCTTCAAACCCGTCAGCGGCTTCTCCGCGTCGTAGAACCGCGAAAGCTCCTCGGCTCGGTCGGCCCCGACCATCCCCATCGCGTACTCGACGTCCGCGCGACGAACCGTCCGTCCGCGGCGCACGAGCTTCGCCATCTCAGTGATGATCGTCTCGATCTGCTCGACTTCGGCCTGCTCGCCCTCGATGAGGATCTCGCCGCCGCGCGCCGTCACCCTCGCGTCGAACGAGTCCTGGAGCAGACGCAGATTCGTGTCGTGCCGACCATAGAGATGCAGCGTGTCGATGTCCGCAACCGATACCTTGCGCTTCACATTTCCCTCACGGAATGAAAACAGGCTCCCGGTCCCGGCATGCCGGGAACCAGGAGCCAGTTTCTGTCTCTATAGCCTGGCAGCCGGGCGGTCCTCCATCCGAGGTCGCCACACCACACACTGACACCCGATCGACTAGCGGAGGCGGAGCCAACCGGCCTGACCCCGCGCCTAGCGCGGGATCATCAGGACCATCCCCGGCTGGATCATGTCGGGGTTGCTGATCTGGTCCGTGTTCGCCTCGAAGATGACGTTCCACATTGTGGAGTCGCCATAGATCTCCCAATAGCCGGCGATACGCCAGAGGCTCTCGCCCGTGCCGACCGTGTAGTTGTGCGGCCAGTCACGCGGAATGGTGAGTTCCCAGTCCGGGTAGATCAGGTTCGGGTCCTGGATCAGCTCGCGGTTCGCGCGGTAGATGCGCTTCCACTTGAGCGGATCGGCGTACATCTCGTCCATCTCGGCGATCTTGTAGAGGAAGTCGCCCTTCTGAACGACGTACACGCGCGGCAGTCCCTCGTACCAGGCGATCTCGCCCTCGAGCGCCTCGACCTCGCCGCGGAGCCCCATGAGCTCGGGCTGCAGACGGGCCATCTCGGTCTCGAGGTCACCGATCGCGCGCTCCTCGGCCGTGACATCATCAAGGGCCGCGGCGGCGCTGTCCTGCATGTTCTCGTACTCACCCAGCAGCTCGGCGCAGTACGCCTCGCGCTGATCGCTCGAAAGCTTCTGGTACTCCTCTTCTGTATAGAAGTCGCCACTGCTCGGATCGGCGGTCCGCTGAATGCCGGAACCACACCCTGTCACGAGCGCGAGAGCGACCAGGAGAACCAGTACCACTGTTATCCTTCGCAGCATTGGTCGAATCCCTTCCGTTCGCTCGCGGCGACTAGCGTCCGCTACCCTTCTTCAGTTCGTTGAGCCTTGCCTCCAGCGCGGCAGGCTGTGACTCCAACTCCGAGATCTCGCTTCTTGCTGCCGCGACTTCCGCCTCGAGGTCGGCACGCGCAGCGCGGACGTCCTCCAGCTCGGCGGTGGCGGCGTCGAACTCATCCTGGGCCGCCTGCACCTCAGTCACGTACACGCCCTCGCATGGAGGCTTCGGGCCGCAGCCCAGAAGCATCGCGCCGAGGACGAGGAGCAGCGTGGCCAGAGTGAGAACCCCCCCGGTCTTCCTTGCCATCGCGTGGCACCCCCTTCCAACATACAACGACACACGCCTTGCGCGCTGTCGCCCGCAAAGCTCTCGAAATACCTACGTTCGCACGACTTAAGCTAACAGAGGCCCGCAGGGCTGTCAAGCCTGATTTGGGCGTCAGGGAGGCCTCGACGAGCCGCCAGGGGGTGCGCAACTTACCATGTTGTGGCGAGTTACAGAGGTGGTCCATCCGTTCAAGCCCCCGGGCCATCCATCAAGGGCTGTCCGAGCCCCCCAGAGGGGCCACCGGGCTCGTGGATGGGTCGTAGAAGCCCCTACTGGACGTATCCGAGCGCTTCCAGCATCTCGCGAAGCGCCGGATCGAGCTCCGCGTCCGCGTCTTCAGCTGATGAGAACCCCTCCGGCTTGGGCGTCCGCGAGAGCACGGGACCAAGCCTGGTGAGAACGTCGGATGTAGAATGAATAAGATTCACCCGTTCGTCCGGGTCGTTCGCCAGATCGTAGACCTCGACCGGAAGCCCGCCCCGCTCGATGACCTTCCATCGCCCGTCGCGAACAGCCCGGTGATCGATCCCACGGTGCGGATTCGCAAGGACCACGAGCGGCTCGGCAGGAGGTGACGCCTCGTCCACGCCGCCCGCCGACGATCCGCCTGCTATCGCCCCGGCATCGCCATCGGCTCCGGCCGCAATCAGGGCCGCAAGCCCTGGACGCCCTCCGAGTCGCGCTGCCACACCGGCCAGTTCCAGAACCGTCGGCGCGATGTCCATCGACGACACCTGGCGTTCGATCCACAGGTCTCGGGTGATGCCCGGCCCCGCCATGACGAGCGGGACGCGGCAGACCTCGTCGTACGGCTCCACGTGGGCGAACCAGTTCTCCGGCCGCGCGCGCGGCTCCTGCATGTGCTCCCCGTGGTCCGAGGTCACGACCACGACGGTACTGCCCAGGCTCCCCGCGCGCTCCAGCGCATCGAGCAGCACGCCGAGACCGTCGTCAGCGAACCGCACCTCGGAGTCGTACGCATCCACCGCCGCCCCGGCGAACGCCCCTTCCTCACCATCCGTCACGCTCGCGATGAGGTTCTCCCGCTCCTCGAAACTGAAGACACGGCCGGTCTCGTGATTCACGTACGGCATGTGCGGATCAAAGATATGCACCCAGGCGAAGAACGGTTCGTCGCGCGTCTCAAGCCAGCGCGCCGCGAGGGCCGCCGTCTCCGCCGCGCCTCTCTCGTGCTCGAACAGCGTCGGCGCATGACCCTCGAGCACCCGACCGCCGACGTGATGCCGGTACCGGTCCGCCCATCCGCGATCGGCGTACAGCCGGAAGCCTCTACTCAAGTGTGAGATGTGACCGTCGAGATGCTCGACGCTGACGAACGCCGCGGTACTGTAGCCGACGCCGGCGAGAGCCTCGGCCAGCACCGGCACCTCCTCGCCGAGCGGCATCGCGTTGCGGACCACGCCGTGCTCCCACGGCGGTACCGCGGTCAGGAGAGAAGCGTGACTTGGGTCCGTTACGACCTCGGGAACGATAGCGTTCGTGAAGACCGCGCCTCGCGCGGCAAGCCCGTCCAACCGAGGCGTGATCCCAAGCCCGTCGGCGCGCGGACCCAAGCGCGAGGAGTACCCCGAGTAGCCGGTCCGGTCGGCCCGCACCGTGTCGAGCGTCACGAGGAGGATGTTCGGGCGCACCCCATCCTCTTCCGGAGAACCGGTGGCTGCGGCTGCTGCCACGCTCGCGCTGCTCCCGTGCGGGAGCGACGCGACAGCGACAACCAGGCACACCGCAAGCAGGACGATCGATGCGAGGACGGCGGGCCTCGCCGACATCCTGCGCTCTGCGGAGAAGAAACGCCGGATGAGAACGAATGCGGAGACGGCCGCCGCCACCATCGCGATGTGACCGACCGCGTTCCCGACGGTCCCGAAGAACCGTCCGTCGAGCGTGGCGCCCCAGAACAGGAAGATGAAGAACGGGACGCAGAGCGCCAACGACAGCAGCGCCGCACGCTGCAGGGACCGAGTGAAGATCACGAGCACGAGCGCGAGCGCCCCGCCAACGAGAACACCGGCGACCGCATATGCGGCCGCCGGCGCGAGCAAGAACGAGAACAGTGAACCGATGGTGCTGAAGTAGTACCCGTGTCTCAGCGCAACAAGCAGACTCTCGACCGCGCCGGTCACGGCGCCGAAGGCGAACCAGACGGCCGCGGCGGTCCTGGCCGTCGACGGCGTGGTGGCTCCTGTACCGCGGCGCGCGGCGCCTCGGCGAGTCGGTGATGTGGCGCTACTTCTTCTCCTCGACAAAGCTGATCCCGATCTCCTTCATCACCTCGGGCTCGGGCTCGGACGGCGAGCCGTCCATGAGTGATATGCCCTTGTAGGTCTTCGGGAACGCGATAACGTCGCGGATGGAGTCCTCGCCGACAAGCATCATGACGATGCGGTCGAGCCCGGGCGCGATCCCGCCGTGCGGCGGCGCGCCGTAGTCGAACGCCTTGAGGAGGAACCCGAACCGGGTCTCCGCATCCTCGCGAGACATCCCGACGACGGCCATCACGCGCTCCTGGATGTCGCGGCGATGGATCCTGATGGAGCCCGACGCCATCTCGACACCGTTGAGGACCAGGTCGTAGAGCTGGCCGAGCACGCGTCCAGGGTCGCTCTCGAGGTACTCCATGTCCTCGTCGCGCGGCATCGTGAACATGTGATGCTCGGTCTCCCACGAGTCCGTGTCATCATTCCATGCGAACATCGGGAAGTCGGTCACCCAGAGGAAGTTCAGCTTGTCCGCGGGGATGAGTTCGAGTTCGGCTCCAACGGCCAGCCGGAGCCTGCCGAGCACGTCGTGGACGAGCTTTGTCCGGTCGGCGCAGAAGAGCAGGATGTCACCGTCGCCGGCCTTCGCGGCGTCCATGATGGCGGTCGCCTCGTTCGGCGAGAGGAATTTGCTGATGCCGCCGGTGAGCGAATCGCGTTCGACCTTCGCCCACGCGAGACCCTTCGCGCCCCACTTCTTCACGAGCTCCTCGTGGTTGTCGATGTCCTTCCGCGACCAGCTTGCGCAGCCCGGCGCGCAGATGCACTTCACCGAGCCGCCCGCGGCCACCGCACCGCTGAAGACCTTGAACTCGCTCTCGGCGACGATGCCCGAGACATCGGCGATCTCCATGCCGAACCGCGTATCAGGCTTGTCCGAACCGAACCTCGCCATCGCCTCGGCGTAGGGAAGCCGCGGGAACGGCGTCGGGAGATCGACGTCGTTGACGGCCTTCCACATCGCCGCCATGAGCCCCTCGGCCATTGTGAAGACGTCGTCCTGTGTCGCGAAACTCATCTCGATATCGATCTGCGTGTGCTCGTACTGCCGGTCTGCCCGGAGGTCCTCGTCGCGCAGACAGCGCGCGATCTGGAAGTACTTGTCACACCCGCTGACCATGAGGATCTGCTTGTAGAGCTGTGGCGACTGCGGGAGCGCGTAGACCTTGCCCGGATGAACGCGCGACGGCACGATGAAGTCGCGCGCGCCCTCGGGCGTCTTCTTGGCGAGCATCGGCGTCTCGATCTCGAGGAAGTCGAGATTCGCAAGGTAGTTCCGAGCGGCGATCGCCGCGGTGTGCCGCGCGAGGAGTCGTTCCTGCATGTGCGGTCTGCGAAGATCGAGATACCGGTACTCGAGCCGGAGCTCGTCGCTCGCCTTGATCGGCTCCTCGAGCACGAACGGCGGCGTCTGGCAGTCGTTGAGAACCCGCATGGTCTTGACGGTGACCTCGACCTCGCCCGTCGGCATATCCCTGTTGATGGTGCCGTCCGGCCGCACGCCGGCCTCGCCCTCGATCGCGATCACGTACTCCGCCCCCAGCTCCCCCGCCGCGTCAAAGAGCGCGCTGTCGGTCTCCGGATGGAAGACGATCTGCGTCGTTCCGTAGCGGTCACGGAGGTCGATGAACAGCAGGCCTCCGAGGTCGCGCCTCCTGTGTACCCAACCCATCAGCGAGACGGTTTCGCCGGCGTTGCCGGCCCGGAGTTCGCCGCAGGTGTGAGTTCTCTTGCTCGTTCCGAGCGTTTCGAGCTTCATTGGTTGTGTGCTCCTCGTGTTGTGTTGTGTCGTGTCGGTGTGTCCGGCGCCTCTACTCGGCCATGCGCGCGGCGATCACATCGGCAACGCTCTCGAGCGTCGCCTCGACCTCCCAGCCAGCGCCGCTCTCGCGGACGCGAAGCGGTCCGCCCGGTCCGTTGTTGACGACCACGAACCGCGCGCCGAGCTTGCCGGCCTCCTGCATCTGCTTGTTGAGGCTTCGGCCCTGATAATCCATCTCGACGGCGAACCGCTCGCGCAGTCTCGCCGCCAACTCGACGTTCGACGAGGCGCAATCGCCCTCCCCCGCGACGAGATAGACATCGGGCGCGGGGGCGTTCTCTCCAAACGCGCCTTCCTCTTCGAGCGCCATCACCAGACGCTCGACACCGGAGGAGACGCCGCATGCCGGCGTCGACGCGCCACCGAGCTCCTCGACGAGACCGTCGTACCGGCCGCCGCCGCAGAGCGCGTTCTGCGCGCCAAGCTTCTCGTAGTGGATCTCAAAGATCGTCTTCGTGTAGTAGTCGAGACCGCGTGCCATCTTCGGGTCGAGCGTGTATGGGACACCGATGGCGTCAAGATGCGCCCGCACCGCGGCGAAGTGGTCGCGGCACTCGTCGCAGAGCGCATCGAGTATCGACGGCGCACCGTCCAGGAGCTCCTGGCAGTGCGGGTTCTTGCAGTCGAACATCCTCCGAGGGTTGCGCTCGTAGCGCGTCTGGCAGTCCTGGCAGAACTCGCCCAGCTTCGGGGCCAGCTCTCTGCGGAGCAGCTCGTTGTAGTCGGGCGTGCACGTCGGACACCCGGCGCTGTTGAGTTTCGCGCCGGTGTTGCGGATGCCGAGACCCGCGAAGAAGCTCACTGAGAAATGGATGATCTCCGCGTCGATCGCGGGGTTCGATGAGCCGAGCGCCTCGAGTCCCCACTGCCAGAACTGGCGGTAGCGACCGGCCTGAGGACGTTCGTACCGGAACATCGGGCAGAAGTACCGGAGCTTCGTCACGCGCGCGCCGCGTCCCATCCCGTGCTGCACGAATGCGCGCACGACGCTCGCCGTGCCCTCGGGCCTGAGCGTCAGGCTCCGACCCTTCCGGTCCTCGAACGTGTACATCTCCTTGCTCACAATGTCGGTCGTGTCGCCGATACCGCGCGCGAAGAGCTCGGTCTCCTCGAAGACGGGTGTGCGGATCTCCTCATAGCCGAACCGCGCTGCGGTCTCGCGGAAGACCGATTCGACGCGCTGCCACTTCCAGCTCTCGACCGGCAGAACGTCCTGCGTTCCTCTCGGCGCCTTGTACTTCATCTTGTTCGTCCTTACTCGATGTGTGCCTGCTGTTTCGCCTCGCCGGCGCGCCATCGGAAGAACTCCGTCGCGAGCCGGTTTCCAAGTATGACACCGACCGTGTCGGCGCACCAGTCGTAGAACTCGACCGAACGGCCGGGAACCGTGAACTGGTAGAGTTCGTCACAGACGCCGATCATCAGACCCGTCACGATGACCAGAGGCGTGACCCATCTCCGCCTGTCATCGGTGAACGTGCCGCGATAGCCGACCGTCAGGAAGACGCCCAACCCGCCGTACTCGATCGAGTGGGCGAGCTTGTCGATCATATTGAACTTGATGATGCTGCTCGCGAAGACCGTCATCGATGAAAGGCTGAAGATGACGCCCGTCCACAGAATGGCGGGCACCCACGAGCGAAGCATGCGTCTTCGGTCTTCCGTCACACTGCCTCCGCTACACCCCGTACGAGTGCAGACCGCCGAGGATCTTGCTGCCAAGGATCGTGAAGATGGTCATCGCGTATCCGAGCACCGAGAGCCACGCGACTCCGCTCCCACTCCACCCTCGGACGAACCGCGCGTGCAGATAGATCGCGTAGATGAACCAGACGATGAGCGACGTGGTCTCCTTCGGATCCCACGACCACGGCGAACCCCACGCCTTCTGCGCCCAGATGGCGCCGGCGAAGAGCGCGCCAATGGTGAAGAGCGGGAACCCGACGCCGATGGCACGGTAGGTCACCGTATCGAGCTTCCGGCCGTCGGGCATCCCTCGGAAGTCACGACCCTGCCCGATGAGGTACATCACCGACGCGACGAACGCCACCGTGAACGCCGCCTCCGCGAGCACGGCCAGCGAGACGTGGATCCAGAGCCAGTAGCTCTGAAGCGCCGGGATGAGCTGCTGGTTGATCTCCGAGGGGAAGAGCGACGCCATCGCGAGCGCGAACGCGCCGGCCGTCGCGCCGAACACGGCGATGAGGTCGAGCCCCTTCCGCCGCCAGAGCAGCAGGAACCCGAGGACGATGGCCCATGCGAACAGCGTCATGTACTCGAAGAGCCCGGTCACCGGCGGGTGTCCGGAGGCGATCGACCGGATAACGAGCGCGACCGTGTTGGCGAGGAACCCCACGAGCGTCAGCGCGAACACGACGCCCCGGACCGCGGGTCGGCGCACGCCGGCGTAGATGCACGCCGCCACCGTGGCGCCGAGATAGCACCAGAGCGCGAGCCAGAAGTACATCATGTCAGGATTCGGTCCCATCATTCACCTCACGCTGGGTCGGGCGGCGCCTTCCGCGTCCAGAACACGAGGCAGAGCCCGAGAGAGAGCGCTGCGAACCCGAAGAAGAGAAGCGGGGTTCCCGGCTGGCGCGTGAACTCGAACCGCGTGAGCCCGCGGTCGAAGTCGGGAATGTAGTCCAGGAAGAAGAGCCGGCAGGGCATCCCCTCCGTTTCATGACCGGCCGCACCGATGAAGACCCACTGCTCGCCGGCGAGCTGACCGTCCTCCCAGACCTGTACGAAAACCGCCGGGTTGTCGTGCCTCGGCGACGCCAGCCCGGCAGTTCTCGTCTCGATATCATATGTGAAGTCCGAGAGGAACTCCAGAACTTCGACCGAGATGCCCGTATCGAGCACCGGGACGCGCTCGTAAAGCGCCGCGGGCACCTCGAGATGGAGCGGCGCGGCGTCATCCGCAGGGATGACGACGCCGAGCAGCGCCTCACGCACCGACTTCGCCGCGGGAAGCATCTGAAATTGGTAGACGCCGATCCCGTTGTGAACCAGCGGTTCGTTGACCTCGATGCGGTGCTGTCTGACCTCGACGCCGTCCTCGAGAACGGTCACCTCGGAGAGATACTCCGAGAGCTGGCCTTCGTCGGAGAACTCGGTGCGCGCGGCGTCGACGCGGATGGAGAATCCGCCCTCGGGCACATCCATGATGTCGCCCGCCTCCATGTAGCGGGGCGCGGCGTAGCGGAGCCCGCCTGCCGCAGTCCAGATACCGCCGGCGGCGATGAGCGCGATCGAGAGATGTGTGATGAGCGAACCGAGCGAGCGGAGCCGGTGTTTCGGTGACGCGCCCAGCTTCGCGATCCGCCTGAGCGAACAGACGACCGTCGAGAGCGTGAGAAGTCCGGCGAGCGCAACGAAGTACCAGGTCCGGAAGATGTTGGCGAGTCCGGCGCGGAAGATGAACGTGCCCAGCACGTGACCGAACCGTTCGACGTACACCTCGGGAGGAAGCTGCTGGCCGATGAGAACCCCGAGAACGGCGAGCGCCGTCATCGCGATGAGCAGCCCGACCGCCGTCCGCATGGATGTCAGCCAGCGTATCACGTGAGCCTACCCCGCCCGCTTCGCGGCGAGCTTCCCTCGGAGCCAGTCGCACCACTCATCCATCCCGTCGCCCTTGAGCGCCGAGACGCGCATGATCTCGCACTGGGGATTGAGAACGCGAACCTCCTTCTCGGCCCGCTCGATGTCGTAGGGCAGATACGGGAGAAGGTCGATCTTGTTGACGACCGCCATCTGTGACTCGTGGAAGATGGCCGGGTACTTCATCGGCTTGTCGTCGCCCTCGGTCGTCGAGAGCAGCACCATCCGGACGTCCTCGCCGAGATCATACGTTGCCGGGCAGATGAGATTGCCGACGTTCTCGATAAAGACGAGGTCGGCCGACTCGAGGTCCAGGTCAGGCAGCACCTCGGACACCATGTTCGCGCTGAGATGACAGCCACCGCCCGTGTTGATCTGGATCCCCCCGGCCCCGTGCGCGCGGACGCGGTCCATGTCGCGTTCGGTCGTCACATCACCCTCGATGACGAGGATGTTGAACTCGCTTGCGAGCCGGTCGAGGGTCGCCTCGAGCAGCGTCGTCTTCCCCGAGCCCGGCGAGCTGATGATGTTGAGCACGAACACGTCCCCGTCGGTGAAGACGCGGCGGTTCTTCTCGGCGATCGTCTCGTTGTCACTCTGGATCTTCTTCTCGACGTTGATCTTGGTCATTCCTCTTCCCGTCCCTTCTCGGTATCGCCCTCTGGCTCATCGATCTCCAGCTCACGGATGTCGAGCTCCATGCCGGATTCGATGACAATATCGGTCGAGCCGCACTCGGGACACCCGAGCGCCAGTTCCTGATACGTGAATGACTTCCCGCACGCGCGACAGCTGCCGCCGATCGGGATACTGTTGATCTCGAGCTCCACGCCCGCGAACGGTCCGCCCTCGGTGATGATGGCGAACGCGTCCGTCAAGAGGATCGGCTCGATGGTCGAACCCTTGCCGATGTCGAGCCGGATGGTCTTGAGCTTCGCCCCGGGGTGCTGATTCATCGTCCGCTCGACGATATCGAGCATGCTCTGGCAGATGGAGAGTTCGTGCATGCGTATCCTTCGAGGCGCGGTCGGCCGCGCCGGTTTCGGTCTAGCAGATCCTCGGGAGCTGGACGCCCTCGAGCATGAGCAATGGTCGCAGGCCGCCGACCGAGGTTCTCAACCGAACGCCCGGTTCACCGCCCACCTCGCCGATGACGGCCGCGTCACGTCCGAGCGGGTTCGCTCTCAGCGCGGCCAGGATGGCGTCCGCCGATTCCGCCGGCGCAACGATGATGGCCTTGCCCTCGTTGGCCATGTAGAGCGGGTCGAATCCGAGAATGTCGCAGACCGCGCGAACATCCTGGCGCATCGGGATATCGTCCTCCCGGATGGTGATACCGACACCGGCGCGCGCCGCGATCTCGTTGAGCGTCGTACCCAGGCCCCCGCGTGTCGGGTCGCGGAGCACGTGAACATCGTCGCAGGCGTCGAGCGCGTCGCGGACGAGTCCGCCGAGACACGCGCAGTCGCTCTGGATCGGCGTGTCGAGCATGAGTTCCTCGCGCGCGACGAGAATGGACGTCTCGTGATCACCGATCGTCCCCGAGATGATGACGACGTCTCCATCGGCCGCTCGCGCGCCCGAGATGTTCACACCATCAGGGATGAACCCAATGCCCGCGGTGTTCACGATCATCCCGCCGACCGCGCCCCGCTCGACGACCTTCGTATCGCCGGCCGCTATCGCCACGCCCGCGCCACGGGCGGTCATCGCGATGGAATCGAGCACGCGTTCCAGGTCGGGCATCGCCATCCCCTCCTCGAGTACGAGCCCGAGCGTGAGATAGAGCGGCGTCGCCCCCTTCATCGCGAGGTCGTTGACCGTCCCCGCAACGGCGAGCGTTCCGATGTCGCCGCCCGGGAAGAAGAGCGGCTGAACGACGAACGAGTCGGTCGTGAACGCAAGGAGTCCGCCCTCGATAGCGTGTCCGCCAAGGTCGGCGATCTCAGCCGCGTCATCGAGCGCATCGAGCGCCGGATTGCCGAGCCTGCCGACGATCAGATCCTCGATGAGTTCGTGCATCAACGTGCCACCGCTGCCGTGCGCCAGACGTATCTTCTTCTCGCTCACTTCTCCTCCGTACCGTCGGGATCCCCGGACCGCCAGCCCTGCTCGTACTTGTAGAACGCGGCGCACGAGCCCTCGGTCGAGACCATGCACGGTCCGACCGGCGACCGCGGTGTGCACGCAGCGCCGAAGTGCGGACAGTCGGGCGGGAGGTTCCGGCCCAGCATGATCTCCCCGCAGATACACCCGCTCTCGCCCACGGGCGTCGGCACATCGATCTCGAGTCGCTTCGTCGCGTCGAACATCTCGTACTTCTTCGACAGCGTCTGTCCCGTCGCCGGGACGACGCCGATCCCGCGCCACTCCGCATCGTAGACCGCGAACACGTCGTCCATGAGCCCCTGCGCGGTCGTGTTGCCCTCGGGCGTCACGGCGCGCGAGTACTGAACCGCAACACCCGCGCTCCCGGTCGCTTCGCGGATCGCAACGACCTGTTCAAGCAGCATCACGACACCCGCGAGAATGTCGAGAGGCTCGAACCCTGTGACGACGCACGGGATGTTCCGGTCGCGGGCGACCGGCAGGTATGCGTCGGACCCGATGATCACGCTCACATGACCCGGACAGATGAACCCGTCGAGCGGTCGGCCGGGCACGGCCGCCAGCATATCGAGCGCGGCGGGAACCGTCTTGAAGAACGGGAGCACCGTGAAGTTCGAGATACCCTCGCGCGCGGCCGCAACGATGGTCGCGGCGATGATCGGCGAGGTGGTCTCGAATCCCACGCCGAGGAACACGACGAGCTTCGCGGGGTTCTTGCGCGCCACTTCGAGTGCGTCCATCGGACTGTAGACGATGCGCACGTCGGCGCCGTCGGCGCGGACCGATTCGAGCGAACGGTGCGAGCCGGGAACGCGCATCATGTCGCCGAAGGTCGCGACGATCACATCAGGCATCGTCGCCGCAGCGATGGAGCGGTCGATCTCGATGAGCGGGGTCACACACACCGGACACCCGGGTCCGGAGAGAAGCCGGAGGCCGGGTGGAAGCATCGCGCGCAGACCGAACCGCGAGATGGCGACGGTGTGGGTGCCGCAGACCTCCATGAGGGCGATCGGCCGTTCGGACGTGCCGCCCGCGCGCTCGGTCAGCCTGTTGATGCGGCCGACCAGCGCGTTCGCCGCCGGCTCGGAGCGGAAGGCCGCGAAATCGATGCCGCCGGTCATGAAGACTCCCGATCGCTGCGATCCGCGTCCTCTTGCTCGAGCGCTTCGGCAAGCTCGCCGAAGAGCTTGAGCGTCTCCCGTGCCTCGGCCTCGTCGAGCCTCTGGATGGCGAACCCGGCGTGGACGAGCACGTAGTCGCCGGCCTCGGCGTCGGGCAGAAGCGTCAGATCGGCCTCGCGGCTGATGCCGTTGAAGTCGACCCGTCCCTTCGTCCCCTCCACCTCGAGTATCCTGCCCGGTACCGCGAGACACATGAGTTCTTCCTCCTGGATAGAGCGACAGACTACTCGTCTCGCTCTCGGAGCAGTCCAGACATTGCTAGTAGGCGCTGAGACCATTCGCCGGCCTCAACGGCCATGGAAGTTCTACTCTCGACATCTTCCCAGATGCTCTGCCAGTCGTCATGCCACTGGACCAGCAGCCTCTGCAGCTCTGCGAGCGTCGGGAGCTTGGATGCGTCAACGTCGCGCGCCGTCCATTCGATGAACAACGCGCTCTCGCGAACAAGACGAGAGACGACATCACAGCGATCGGGATGACTTGCAAACGACCGGATGCGGAGCAGGTTCGCGGCCAATCCACCGAGCCTGGTCCCCACATCGTCGCGCATATAGCGCGCTCGAATGTCGGCCCAACTGCCCATCACTCTCCCAGAAGTGCGCTCGCGACCTGACGCACCTTCACACGCAGATCCTCATCCATCAGTTCCATCGAGAGATTGCCCTGTCCTGGTCGCAGGTTGATGAGAGACTCGTACGTCACCTCTTGAGAAGACGGAATCCAGTCCGCTCCCCAGATGTCTCTCTGCCTGCTCCCGTCCTCGAGCAGTGCGGTCTCGCAGTCAGCGTGCATGGCACCACCTCCGGCGAGCACACCTCTCTCAACATCAACCGCCAGCTTGATGTAGTTCTCAAGTTCCTCAAGCATCTCGGCCAGCTGTGCTGCAGCGGCTTTCTCTCGGATGATGTGAATCATGTGCTTCTCTCCAAGGGGTGCCGAAAAGGGAACCTCTCCCGACTTCTATTCTAGCCCGCGCCGCGCCCGCTCGCCACCCACGACCGCCTGCCCCAGCGAGACGCCCCCGTCATTAGTGGGAACCTCCCGATTGAGGAGCACGCGGAACCCGCCCCGCTCGAGAAGCTCAACCAGCGAGACCAGCAGGTAGCGGTTCTGGAAGACCCCGCCTGCGAGGGCGACGGTCGTGATCCCGGAGACCTGCGAGATCCACCGGGCCGCCTCGAACGAGAACCGGGCGACCGTGTTGTGGAACGCCTCGGCAATGACGGCGCGGTCGGTCCCTGCCGCGACGTCGGCCAGCACCGCCAGGATGGCGGGACCGGCATCGACGACGAACCCGCGTTCGCGTCCCTGCTCGTCGCGACCCGGGTCGAGTGAGAACGGGTAGTATGGACCGCCGTTGACGCTGGCGCTTGACCGGTCGATGAGCGACTCGAGCTCGATGGCCGCCTGCGCCTCGTAGCTGATCTCGGTGCAGACGCCGAGGAGCGCCGAGACCGCGTCAAAGAGCCGACCCGCGCTCGATGTGTCGATGCAGTTGACGCGCTTCGCTATCTGCTGCGCGACCAGGTCGATCTCGCCGGCGTCCACAAGCGGGAAGAGCCGTCTCCCCCACTCAGCGGAATCCGCCTCGCCCGCCGCGTGAAGATGCGAAAGCGCGACGCGGTATGGATGACGGACCGCCGCATCTCCTCCCGGAAGCGGAACGTATGCGAGATGACCAGCGCGTTCGAAATCGCCCCGGTCGGCGAGCATGAACTCGCAGCCCCAGATGGTGCCGTCGGTCCCGTACCCGGTCCCGTCGAGCGCGAGACCGATGACCGGCGCGGTAACGCCGTTCTCGCCCATGACCGACGCGATGTGCGCGTGATGGTGCTGGACACCGACGAGCGGAACGTCGTGCTCGTCGGCGTAGCGGCGCGCGAACCGCGTCGCGAGATAGTCAGGGTGCAGATCGTGCGCGACCACGCCCGGCGTCAGCCGGAACCAGCGGAGGAACCGCTCGAGCATCTCCTCGTAGAACTCGAGCGTCGCCTGGTTCTCCATGTCGCCGATGTGCTGGCTGACGTACGCGCGGCTCCCGTCGAGAAGCGTGAACGAATTCTTGAGCTCGGTGCCCGCCGCGAGAACGGTTGGCACACTCGTCGCGCGCCCATCGCCATCATCGCCGGCCCTACCACCACCGGCCGCACCGTCACCGGCACCGTCGCGCCCGTCGCCATCGTCGCCGGCCGCATCACCGGCCAGCTCCGGCTCACGCAGGTCGATGGGATACGGCGCGTAGCCGCGCGACCGCCTGCTCATCAGCGGCCGCCCGACCTCGACGTAGACGATCGAGTCGTCGTTCCTGTTGACGATGTCGCGGTCGTGCGTCAGGAACGTGCGCGTGATGCCGGCCAGCCGGTCGAGCGCGGTCTCGACGTCGGCGATGATCGGTTCGCCCGAGACGTTGGCGCTCGTCATCACGAGCACCTCGAGTTCGTCATCGAAGAGCAGGTGATGAAGCGGAGCGTACGGAAGCATCACACCGAGGTAGCTGTTGTTCGGCGCCACGTTCGAGGCCAGCGCGCGCGTCGCGTCCTTCCTCCGCCTGAGGAGCACGATCGGGCTCCACGGACTGGTGAGCGCCTGCTCCTCGATCGGGTCGAGATGCACGAGCTGGCGCGCCACATCAAGCGAGCGGCACATGATGGCGAACGGCTTCGCCGGGCGGTTCTTCTTCTCGCGGAGCGCACGGACCGTCGTGCCGATGGAGGCACTCGCCGCGATGTGGAACCCGCCGAGCCCACGGACACCGACGATGGCGCCGTGCCTGAGAAGCCACCGCGTTCGTGCCGCCTCGTCCGACGCGGCCACGTCATCCGGCATCCGCAGATAGCTCCGGCCGAGCAGCAGCTCGCTCGCCTCGCTCGCGGCATCGCGCGGCGCGACGAGCTCGAGCGACGGGCCGCAGACCGGGCACGCATTCGGCTGCGCGTGAAATCGGCGGTCGAGCGGATCCTCGTACTCGCGCAGGCAGTCGGGGCACATCGGGAACGACTTCATCGAGGTCTTCGGGCGGTCGTACGGCGTCTCCTCTATGATAGAGAAGCGCGGCCCGCAGTTGGTGCAGTTGATGAACGGGTAGTGGTGCCGGCGGTCGGTCTCGTCGAGGAACTCGCGGAGACAGTCCGGACAGACGGCGACGTCCGGGCAGATGAGCGTCATCTCGTTCGCATCCGCCTCGCTCTTGCGGATCTCGAAGCCCTCGAACCCCTGAACCTCGAGTTCGTCGCGCTCGATGGAGTCGATGCGGGCGAGCGGCGGCGCTTCACGATCGAGCGCCCGCTCGAAGGCGCGAAGCTGGTCGACGGTGCCCTCGCACTCGACGATGACTCCGCGGCTCGAATTGACGACCCACCCGTCCAGCTTGGTCTCGTGCGCGATCCGGTAGACGAACGGCCGGAACCCCACGCCCTGGACCACACCGCGCACGGTGAAGCGCGCCGCGTGCCGCCCGGGACTGGAGACCGGAACGTTCTTCTCTGATGAGGACTCCGCCACACGTGCCCCCTGCAGGAGTGATATCGGTAGAACTACCATACTACCCCCCGCCGGACGGCCGGGCAACCCGACGGGTGAACCGGCCCCCCGGGGCGCAGGTGGCGGAGCCCCCCGGACGCGTGTATAATGCCTGCCTGAGGCACAGAGTACGCCAACAGGAGAAGCCGCTTGCAGTTCCCCGAAGAACTCACACGAGCCGCAGAGTTCCACACGCACCTCGGCCCGTTCCTTGTCGTCGGCCTGAGAATGGGCCGCGTCGTCGTCCGCGAGTTCGGCGACGAACCGTTCCGGACGAAGATCGACGTCCACACCGGACGCGTCCCTCCCTACTCGTGTCTGTCGGACGGCATCCAGATGTCGACGCCATGCACGACGGGCAACGGCGGCATGACCGTGACCGACGAGCGCGCGATGCGCATCGACGCGCGCCAGGACGATCGAACGCTGTCCGTCGCGCTGAGACGCGACATCTTTGACTGGATCGAGAACGAGTGCAGTGAGGACGACCAGCACGTCTTCTCGCTTGAGATATGGGGAATGCCGGAGGAGAAGCTGTTCGAGATCTCGATGTCGAGCGGTGCCGGGGACGATGTGAACTCCGAGACGGGAGAGAACCGATGAGTGGGCGCCGGATGACGACGGGGATGATCACGGGGACCGCGCTTCTGCTCGCGCTCGGCGTCGTTCTGCCGATCGTCTTTCACATGATACCGCTCGGCGGGAGGATCTTCTCGCCGATGCACATCCCGACGTTCCTCGCCGGACTGCTGCTCGGACCCGTCAGCGGTCTCATCGTCGGTATCGGCTCGCCCGTGCTCTCGGGACTGCTGACCGGCCGCCCCACGTTCTTCTATATGATACCGATGCTCTTCGAACTCGGAACGTACGGACTCATCGCCGGACTCCTGCGGCCGTGGTTCGCCCGGATGATGCAGCCCGTCGGAACGAAGGAGATCGGCTACGCCCCGACGCTCCTCGCGCTCATCGGCGCGATGATCATCGGCCGCGCCGTCTGGTTCGTGGTGGTCGTCTGGCTGGCCCCGCTTCTCGGGATCAACGCGCGCACGACGGCACTCGCGCTCGGCGCGCTCGGCGCCGGCTGGATCGGCATGGCCATCCATATCGCGCTGCTCCCCGCGCTCGTGCGGGTCATCGAACGATCGCGACGGGGAGCGAACAACGTGGTATAATGAGCTCAACGACAGCATCTCACACCAAGGGGGACGCCATGGCTTCCAGAGTGATGCAGTTCGCCCTTCCGCTTTCCCTTGCAGCTCTCCTCTTCGTCTCGGCCCCGATCTCACAGGCAGGTATCATCCACGTCGACCAGGCCGGCGGCGGTGACTACGAACTGATCCAGGACGGGATCAATGCGGCGGTGTACGGAGACACGGTTCTCGTGGCTCCGGGTACATACTACGAGCACCTCTACATGGGACCGGCCGCGGACGGTGTGACGCTCCGCGGCGACCTCGGCCCCGAGCAGACGATCGTTCACAACGAATCCACGTACCCATTCTCCGTGCTGTTCTGCGAGGACGTCGGCGCAGACACGAGAGTTGAGGGGCTGAGCTTCGACGGCGGCTACTCCAACGTTCACGGCGGCGGCATCCGCTGCGACCGCGCGCACGTCCTGATCAGCGATGTCTCGGTGACGAGCTGCAGCGCGCTGGAGTCTCACGGCGGAGGCATCGCCGGCGTCGGCAGCGACCTGATCATTGTCGACAGCGTGGTCCAGAACAACCGCGCGGGCATCGGCGGCGGGATCTCAGTCGACGGCGGGACGCTCCGCGTGGAGGACTGCTTCCTGCTCGGCAACAGCGCCGACTGGGCTGCGCTCGACCGCATCGGCGGCGGCATCTATATCTCCTGCGATCTCGCGGAGATCGTCAACTGTCAGATCGAAGGGAACAACGCTCTGGACGGCGGCGGGATCGCGGTGGACGGGAGCAGCAACATCTCGATCACCGGAAACCGCATCATCAACAACTCGGCGACCGACAGGGCGGGAGGTATCTACATCTTCGAGAGCGACTGCGTTGTCTCGGACAACGTCATCACGGGCAACTACGCCATCACCACAGGCGGAGGCGCGGTGGACATCGATCTCGCGGAGACTCCTTCCCGCCTCGACCCTCCGGTGTTCACCGGAAACACGTTCTTCGGGAACCTCTCCTACGGGTGTGACGCCGCCATCCGCGTCCACGACGGCGGGGAACCCCCGCAGTTCAACGGCAACTACTTCGCGGATGACTCAACCTACGAGGTTCTCGTCGTCACTTCACCGGAGCGCCTGACGATCGACTTCACCGGCAACTGGTGGGATACGGAGGATCCGCTCGAGATCGCAGGCAAGATCTACGATTGCGAGGACAACGGTGGGCTCGCCTGGTGTGTCGATTATTCCGGCTGGTGCGATGACGCGTCGTGCGGCGGACAGGCGACGTCGGTCGAAGAGACGCCGGGAACGACACCGGTCAGCTGGGGGCAGCTGAAGAGCCTCTACCGATAACGCCCACACATCTCCGGAGGAGAGTCCTTGCGTCTGCGTCCTCATGCCACCGTGGCGGCGCTCGCCGCGGTCGTCCTCGTCGTACTGGCAGTTCACGGCTGTACTCCTGACTCCGCCGACCCTGACGGCTCCACACAGACGGCCGCTCTGGTCGTTCCGGAGCATCTCGGCCCACCCCCAGGCAGCTACACGATTCAGAGTGACGAGTTGCCGGTCGTCATCCCGTTCGACTTCTTCGGGATGAACCTCATGGTCGACGCGGAGATGGGCGGGCAGCCCATCAAGATGCTCATCGATAACGGGGTGATGTGGGACGAGCTCTGGTTCTACACCAGCGACCTCACCGATGCGCTCGGCGTCGAGTACGAGCAGGACCTCATGGTCACAGGCTCCGGCGAAGGCGACGGCCTGGACTCCATGTCGGCATCGGACATCACCATCCGGTTCGGCGACATCGAGTTCACCGATCAACCCGCCATCATCACGCCGGAGGAGCAGGGCATCGCCGCGATGTTCCCGGGGATGGCCGGCCAGCTCTGCGGCTGCTTCTTCAAGCACTTCGTCACGGAGTTCGACTTCGACGAGATGGTCGTGCGACTCCACGACCCGGTGACCTACGAGTACGACGGCACCGGTGTCGCCCTCCCGATGACGCGGGACGCGGTCGGCGCGTACAGCATCCCCGTCACCCTTGAGGTCGAACCCGGCCGACCGATCGACACAGAGCTCTTCATCGACCTCGGCGGCATCCACGTCGCCCACCTGGTCATCGATGAGGAGGCGGGCATCACGCGACCGGATGCGGAGCGTGAACTGCTCGGATATGGCGCCTCGGGCCCGATTCACGGATACAGAGGGACGGTCGCGAGTGTCACGGTAGGCGGCTACACGCTCACCGACGCTCCGGCAGTGTTCACCGAATCGCCTGAAGGTGGAGGCAATACGGACATGCTCATCGGGCTCCCGGCCTTCATGCGCTTCACGGTCGTATTCGACTACTTCCGCGAGCTTCTCTACCTCGAGCCGAACAGCCGCTTCGACGAGCCATACGCGGAGTAGGGCCCCGGAGGCGACTTGCCCCCGCTTGCCGGACCCAGTATTCCGTGATACGATGTGACGAAATCTCCCGATATTGGTACTGCCAGGATCTGAGGCGCCCGAGCCATCCGGACGGGTGCAGGAAGACGGTCTGCTATGCGTATCCTCCTGATCCACGCTGACAAGTTCAGCTATCACGTCACCGAGAAGACCTCGGCCGTCTCGAAGCTCGCCGAACTCGACGAGAGCCAGATGCAGGGCGAGTGCGGCGAGTCACTCGTCGCGTTCATGGCCTCCGAGAAGACCGACGAGAAGGGCATCGAGTCGGTCGCGTCACAGGCGGCGGCCACCATCACCGACCAGGCCAAGCAGCTCTCGGTCAAGACGGTCATGCTCTACCCGTACGCGCACCTCTCAAGTGAGCTCTCCTCCCCTCGCGTGGCGACCAAGGTCCTCGCGAAGGTCCGCGAGCTCATGAGCGCGTCCGGCGACTACGAGGTCCTCGAGGCGCCGTTCGGGTTCTACAAGGGATTCGACATCGCCTGTAAGGGGCACCCGCTCTCCGAGCTGGCGAAGACCATCGCGCCGACCGACGAGAAGGGAGCGCCCGAGGACGAACACGCGTCCGAGGCGATCAAGGCCGAGGCCGAGCTCAAGTCCGACTGGCGCATCTACACGCCGGACGGCGGCGACGTCGAGGCGTGTGACTTCGACCTGTCCGCGAGCCACGCACTCAAGTGCATGTGCGAGTATGAGTTCGAGGGCTCGCGCGCGGTCACCGAACCGCCGGCCCACATCGAGCTGATGAAGCGTCTCGAGCTCGTCGACTACGAGCCCGCCTCCGACAGCGGCAACATGCGGTGGTATCCGCAGGGCCAGCTGGTCAAGTGGCTCTGCGAGGAGCACGTCAGCGCGCTCACGAACGAGTACGGCGCGATGCGCGTCGAAACGCCGATCATGTACGACTACCAGCACCCGAATCTGAAGAGCTATCTCAACAGATTCCCGGCGCGGCAGTACGTCGTCATCTCGGACCAGAAGGAGTTCTTCCTCCGGTTCGCCGCGTGCTTCGGCCAGTACATGATGCAGCACGACATGCAGCTGTCGCACCGGATGCTCCCATGCCGGCTCTTCGAGGTCAGCCACTACTCGTTCCGGCGCGAGCAGTCGGGCGAGCTCGCCGGTCTGAGACGCCTTCGCACCTTCACGATGCCCGACCTCCACACGCTCACCAAGGACCTGGTGCAGGCGCGCGAGGAGTTCCTCCGGCAGATGGAGCTCTCGACCAGGTGTCTCGACGACTTCGGTCTCAACTACGAGGTCGCCGTCAGGTTCGTCCGCGACTTCCTCGATGAGGACCCGGAGTTCGGACGCTCGATCGCGAAGCAGGCCGACAAACCGATGCTCGTCGAGATCTGGGACCAGCGGTTCTTCTACTTCGTCGCGAAGCTCGAGTTCAATTTCGTCGACGCGCAGGGGAAGGCGTTCTGTCTCTCGACCGTCCAGATCGACGTCGAGAACACCGAACGGTTCGACATCGACTACGTCGATGAGGACGGACAGAAGAAGCGTCCGGTTCTGATGCACACCTCCGTCTCGGGCGCCATCGACCGTGTCATCTGCGCCATCCTCGAACAGCAGGCGATGAAGATCGAGAAGAAGGAAGTCCCGATGCTGCCGGTCTGGCTCGCGCCGACGCAGGTGAGAGTCATCCCCGTGGCCGAGCGCCACAACGAGTTCTGCGAGGCGCTCGTCAAGAAGATCCCGTTCAGGACCGACTTCGACGATCGCGAGATGAGCGTCGGCAAGAAGATCCGGGACGCCGGACGCCACTGGATCCCGTTCACGTGCGTCGTCGGCGACAACGAGATGGAGAGCGGGAAGCTCACCGTCCGCGTCCGCGGCGGCGAGCAGGAAGAGATGTCAATTGAGGCGCTCAACGCGATCATCGAAGAGAAGATCGCCGGCAAGCCATACAAGCCGCTGAACGTGTCCGCGAGGCTCTCGGAGCGACCGATCTTCGTTGGCTAGCGGACGATGTCGCAGGACAAGCAGGGGTGAGACATGAACAAGATAGGGATGGGTTCGCCGCGCACGGTCGATCTGGCCAATGGCGTTCACGCGATACTCGAACTGACGACGATCGGCGATCACCACGCCGCGAACGTCGGCATCGTTACGACGCGGAAGGCGCTCGTCTTCATCAATTCGGGGCAGACCGAGGCGCAGGCACGCGCGATCTGGGACTACGCGCAGATGGCGGCCCCCAGACGCGAGATGACCTACCTTGTTCTGACGCATCACCACCTCGATCACTGCTTCGCGGCGAGCTACTTCGACGACCGGCATGCGCTCATCTACGGACACCGCTCGTTCTCAAGCTGCATGGCGGAGATGCGGAAACACCTCGGGCAGCATGACTACCAGGGCATGCTCATGGAGATGCTCAAGATGACGCCCGAGACCTTCCGGACGACGGTCGGCAACGTCCACCCGGTCGCGCCGCACCGTCATGTGGCTGAAGAACTCTCGCTCGCCATCAACGGCGAGGAGATCGCCATCATGCACCTCCCCGGCCACACACGATCGGAGCTGGTGGTGTACCACCCGCGGTCGAAGGTGCTCTTCGCGGGCGACGCCATCAACACGAAGGCCGGTCCGGTGACGATGTTCGGACAACCGAAGGACTGGCAGCAGTGGATCGCGGGTCTCGAGAAGCTCCAGAAGCTCGAGATCGAGAAGGTCGTCCCGGGCCACGGCGACATCGCCGGTCCGGAGATCATCGACAAGCACATCGCGATCCTCGAGAAGAAGCTCGCGGCGGCCGCCGCGAAGTAGCGGACCAAGATAAGCGACGCCGTCGGCATGGCTCGACCCCGCCGACGGCGTGCTTCAGGCCAGGTCCTTGTGGACCCCCCTGTACATCGCTGATCCCTCTAGCCAGATCGACTTCTAGAACACTGAACCGAACTCCGCGAACAGGCTCGCGCCGAATGTCATGTCATCACCGTGGAGCAACCCGGTGAGGTCGATGCCGCACCCCACGGGTTCCACCGGTACCCGCCGCCCGCCATGATCTCACCGTTCGCGTGGTCGAGACCGCCGGCCGCGTGCCAACCGGTCCTCCACTCGTAGCCCACGTACGGGACGGCTGTGAAGCCACCCTCTTCCCCACCGTGGACCGGCATCGTCGTCGAGCCGATGACGAGGTCACCGGGCTCGGCCATGTACTTGTACCCGAGCGCCCACCCGTCGTGCGCGATCTCGAGCGCGTAGGTCATGTCGTTCATCGGGATGCCCGGCACGTTCAGCCACACCTTGTCGTCGCGCTCGGGCGGGTCCGAGTACGAGGCGTACGAGAAGTGCAGATCGAGTCCCAGCAGCCCCGAGGCGATGCCGACGCTGTTCGCGGCGATGTCCTGTACCGAGACGCCCTCCGCATCCATCCCCTGCACCTCGAAGACCTCCCAGACCAGCATCGTGCCCATCGCCGTCCCCGCCGCCTCCCACTTGCTCATCCCGAGTTCGCTCGAACGCTCGTAGAGACCGCGCGTCACCCATGCGTGCGCGCCTTCCGAGGCGCTCCCGATCGGCGCGTTCTCTTCCCAGGCCTCCCACGCCAGGTCGCGTCCGTAGGCGTTCGACAGAATCCCGTCGATGAACATGAACCAGATGGCGAGAAACAGAACCATAACTACGATAGCAAGTCGCATGAGAGACTCCTGTCTGATAGGGAGAGCGGGAAAGAGAGGTTGAACTAATCCGCCGGCCGGCCCCTGCGATGGTCATTGCACCAGGAGGCTCTCCGATGACTTCGTCCAGGAGACCGGCCAGCAGGATCTTTCCCAAGAGGCATTAGCTCTCTATCGCATCAGCACCATCTTTCTTTCGGCGACCGACCCGCCGGTAAGCATCCGGACGAAGTAGGTTCCGGATGCGACGTCGCTACCGGTCGAGTCGGTGCCATTCCATTCCACACTGTGCTCACCGGCCTCGAGCTCCTCATCGACAAGAACGCTCACCAGGCGACCGGCCACGTCGTAGACCTCGACACGCGCCCGCTCGCTCGTCCCGAGGGAGAACGCGATCCGGGTGCGCGGGTTGAACGGGTTCGGGTAGTTCTGCTGAAGCTCGGTGCGACCGGCGGCGAAGGCGTCATTATCGACGTCGGTGGCGCCGCCGAGAGTGATGGTCGCTCCGTACGGGATGCAGTTGTGAGCGGTGACGGTCAGAAGCGCTTCGCTCGGCTCGCTCTCGGCGATGGTGATGACGGCGCGGCCGGCGGCGTCGGTCTCGACGACCGTGTAGATGGCGTCGTTCTCGCCCTCGGTCATGAGGCAGACGGTCGCGGCTTCAACGGGAGATCCGGCGACCGTCACCTCAATCGCGAACTCAGCGCGCGACCCGTCGAAGCTGACGGCGTCGTCGTGAGTCACGGTGACGAGCTCCGGGGACTCGGTCCAGATGGGAAGCTCCGGGTCCCCGAGGAGGTTGAGCTCGTACATCGCGTACCTGGTGTAATCGTCCGTCCGCGCGATACCGACGAAGTTGTGCTTCGCGTCCGCGTGGACTATCCCAGCGTGGACCAGGTCCTTCTCGAACAGCGACTCGAAGAAGCGCTGGCTGAACAGGTCGGAGACACACTCGCCGGGGTAGCCGGGGCAGCCCCAGCCGTACCGCGAGTTACCGACGTAGGCAACTCCACCACCGTTGCCGTTGGTCAGCCAGTGCTCGCCAAAGGTGTCGTAGTCGATCGCAGCGGACCAGCACCCGACCGAGTACCAGAGCCCGCCCCGCTCACCGTTGGTGAGACCGTCGAGGTCGGACATGGTCAGTGAGCTGGAACCGATGCTCGCGTTGCTGATGTTCGCGTGACCCTCGTGAACGATGATCCCGTAGCCGGTCTCGAGCGCCGACATCGCCGCGGTGTGCGAGAGGGTACCGTCGCGCTCGTACAGCTTGGTGATCGGGTCGTGGTCGCTCGGAATGTGATTGTCATCGATCATGTCGAGAGCGACGCCGCCGTCGGAGTACGGGTCGGGGTCGTCCCAGAGGATCTCGCCGAGGAAGAGGATGTCGGTCTCGTAGTCGCCGGCGACGGTGAACGACGCGCCCTCGTACTCGAGAACCTTGTCGACGAAGATGCTGGCCTCGGCCGAGCTCTTGACCGGCGCGCGGCCGACGAACACGTCGGTGTACATGTCGATGTTGTCGGAGTCCTCTTCGCCCCACCGCGAGTCTGCGTCCTCGTTCCAGCTGAGGTCGAGGTCGGCGTAGTAGAGGTCGCAGGGGATGCCCTGGTCATAGAAGAAGTCGTACGCGTCACGGGCCGGGAGGATGTCGGTGTCGCCACCAAGCAGGACCCACTCGGTCCCGCCGGCGTAGCGGTCGGCGATGCACTTGCGGATCTCTTCGGCCTCGTCGCGTCCGTTGTAGAGCGGTGTCGAGTAGATCTCTTCGAGCGTGATGATCTCTGCCGGGACGCCCTTGCGGGTCTTCCACTCGGCGAGCGGCTCGAATGCGGCGGCCATGCTCTCCGGACAGATGATGAGGTATTCGGCGCTGCCGCGGTCGCGGCTGCCCATGGACATGTACGCGGTCGCGGCCTCGGGATTGATGGCACTCGAGGCGAGCGCTGCGCCAGCGGAGGAGGAGAGAGTCAGCGCCGCCGGCGCGCGCTCAGCCATTCTGGTTTCAACGGTGATCTCGACGTTGGTGTGAAGAAGGAGTTCGCCGGTCGCCGGGATGTACTGCAGAGGAGTCACGGCGATCGAAGCCATCCGGTACCCACCAGTAGAGCCGCCCCCGGCCAACCGGGCAACCGATCGTGGGTAGGGCAGCACAGAGCTGTAAGTCTCTGAGTTCGGATGGGGTATGTTCGCTGCCGCGTCAGACGAGAACCGAGTCGGCCGGGGAGCGGGCAGTATGGAGTAGTCACCAGGGATGTAGATGGTGCCGCCGTAGACACAGCTGATGTCCGACGGCTCGGTATCAGGCGGAAGCAAGAGCTGGATGCTGAGGAGGGGAAGCATGGGGTCGGCGGGTGTCGTGGTGTAGTGCGCACCGTCCAGGCTGATCAGATCGTACCCCTCGTGCTGCTCGAACGACAGGTCGTCCAACTCGAACGACAGGGAGGCAGCCACGGATCCGGTAGTGGCCGCCTCGGCGGTAGCGTCGCTGTTCGTGGCAGCGGCGCCGACGCTTGTCAGAGCAGGAAGGGTGACGAGCAGCACACAGACGATCTGGAAGAGAGTGCTGGTCCTTCTCTCTTCACTACCACCGCGCCTTGTCCATGCTGTGTTCGGCATCCAGCTTCCACCTTCCGGTTGTTTCGTGTCCGGCGGTCGCTGGTCCTCGAACCATAGAAGCCTGCGACCGATGCCGGTCGCAGGCTTCATGTGATCCCCATCACAACTTCATACTATCACAGCTTGTGCAAGCTGTCAACAATCAATCTGAGCTTCTGCTCTCTTTTTCTCGAGGGGAGCTGCAAGCGTAGGTTATAGGGGGCTTCCCGGGCAGCGCGGGGTGTGCGGATCCTGCTCAATCCCTGAACAGAGCCTTGATTCCACCCCAGGTCCGGTGTTCGACGGCGGTCTGCTCGAGCGGATTGGCGTAGTCGACGAAGCCCGTACCACCGGAGTCATGCCCGTCGAAGATGCTCGCCTGGATCTCCGAGTCAACGAAGGTCCCCCACCAGTTGTTCTGTGCGTTGATGTTCACGACACCAGGCCCAGGGTAGCCAAGCAGATACACGTTGTAGACATCGGGACCGGTGTTGTCGAACAGGTTACAGTCGAGGATGACCGGCTGACTCACATCAACCGTGATGCTCCCCGCGTAACACAGGATTCCCGCGAGCGACGATTCGCTCACCCAACAGCTTGTGATGGCAGGGGAAGACTTCGCACACCACACGCCCGTCTCGCATCTTCGGAACGCACAGTGCGTGATGGGAGCATCCGATGCGTTGAGATCGACACCTCTCTTCGCAGCGAGGACAACGGCGTAGTCAAACGATGACCCGCTGCTACCGCTAACATAGATCCCCTTCCACTCGCTCACGCCACTCTGCGGTCGGAAGTAGACACTGTCATACGGCGCGCCCTGAACGACGATGGCGCCGCCGGTCAAGCCCTCGGCCTGAAGCTGCCAGTTTCCCGTGAACTCGACGATGGCGCCCGCCTCGATCTCGAGCGTCGCGCCCTGCCTCACGGTCACATCGGTCGCCACGGTCCACGGATTGCCGGCGCGGTCCCACGTCGTGTCGATCGAGATGTTCCCGACCACCAGATCCGCTCGCGCCACCGGTGCGAGCACCAGCAAGGCGCCGATCATAACTGACACGCTCACCGCGCGACCGCAGTCCCATCCCCAACCTCTCATCAGTCGCTCCTCCCCCATCTGTCCCCCGGCGGTTCCATGTGCTGGTACCCCGCGCGGGGAAGCTCCACCTCACCACCGTCGCTGAGGACGAGCGTGCATCCATCGGATGCCGCGACAACCTCTCCGACGACGACCATTTCCGTTCCGGTCACTGCTGCCACGTGTTCGATCGTCCGTTCAGCTTCCGACAGGGGAATACACACAACCAGTTCGAATTCCTCGCCGCTCCCGATGGCCAGCTCCTCCGGAGTCGACGAGAGGGTGCCTGCGAACTCGGTCGCCGCGGAGTCGACCGGGATGGCGCTCTGCATCAACCGGATCCCGACCTCGCTCTCGGTCGCGATGTGCCAGAGCTCGCTGCCGAGCCCGTCGCTGATATCGATCATCGCATGGGGCGTGGCCACGTCCAGGATCGCCTGTGCCTCCGCGATACGCGGGATCGGCCGGAGATGCCGCCGGATCGCCTCATTCGCCTTCTCGTTTCTCGGCATCCCTCGGCTGAGTATCTGAAGGCCGACCTCGGACCCGCCGAGCCGGCCGGTCACGAGGACCGCGTCGCCCACGACCGCACCCGCCCGCGTGACAACCCGGTCGCGTCCCACAGCGCCGAGCAGCGCGATGGAGATGGAGAGCTCGTACCGCGATGAGACGGTGTCGCCTCCGACGATCTCGAAGGAGAAGTGCTTGGAGACATCGAGGAAGCCGAGATAGAGATCCTCGATGTCCCTGGTCGACATCCGTTCGGGGATGGCGAGCGAGAGCACGGCGCGCGTCGGGAACCCGCCCATCGCGGCGATGTCGCTCACGTTGGCGACCATGCACTTGGCGCCGATCTCACGGTAGTTGGCGAAGTCCCGCCGGAAGTGGACCCCGTCGACGAACGCATCACAGGTAATGAGCTCGTACTCGCCCGGCGGCTCGTAGACGGCGGCATCGTCGCCGATGCCCACGATGGTCGCGCGACCCGGCGCGCCGATGGCGCTCCGGATCCTTCTGATGAGTTCGCGTTCTCCGACGTCCACGATCGTATCTCCCTGCAGGCCACGCCGACTGCGCGCGGCTACTCTCCGTTCAGCAGCCTCATCCCGGTGCCGGCCATGACGGCGGCGCCGACCCAAAGCCCCTTCTCATCGATGTCGAACTTCGGATGATGCCACGGGTAGTCGAATCCGAGCTTCTTGTTCTTCGTCCCGAGTCTGAGCATCATCCCCGGTACCTCGTTGGCGAAGTACGCGAAGTCCTCGCCGCCCATCGACGGCGTGTCGAGTTCGACCACGCTTCGCCTCCCGAACAACTGCTTCATCGTCCTGCCGACGACGGCGTTGAGCTTCGGGTCGCACGAGAGCGACGGGTAGCCAAGACGGTACTCGAACTCGTACCCGCCGCCGTACGCCTCGGTCACCTTCTTGACGATGCGCTCGATCATCTTCGGCGCCTTCTTGCGGTCGCCCGGGTAGAGCGTTCGGAGCGTTCCCTCGATGTCCACGCGGTCGGCGATGACGTTCTGCCGGTAGCCGCCGTGAATGGTGCCGAGCGTCAGAACGACCGGGTGCGTCGGATCCATCCCGCGACTCACGACCGGCTGGAGCGCCTGAACGACCTGCGCCTGGAGCTGGATGGCGTCGACGCCAAGGTGCGGCTTCGCGCCGTGCGCAGCCTCACCGGTTATCGACAGACTGAAGTCGTCGGCCGCCGCCATCATGTGCCCGTCGCGGAGCCCGATCTTCCCGACCGGGACGGTCGAGTCGACGTGGACGCCGATGATCCAGTCGACCTTCGGACTCTTGAGCGCGCCGTCCTTGATCATCGACAGCGCACCGCCGGGCGGCGCCTCCTCGGAGGGCTGGAAGATGAACTTCGCATTCCCCTTGAGCTGACTCTGCCGCTGCGAGAGGAGCATCGCGGTTCCGAGCACCGTGGTCGTATTCGCGTCGTGCCCGCACGCGTGCATCACACCCGGCACACGCGAGCGGTACGGCTTCTGGTTCTGTTCGGTGATGGGAAGCGCGTCCATGTCGCCGCGGAACGCGACGGTCTTGCCCTTCGATCCGCCGCGCAGCACGCCGACGACTCCCGTCTTCGCCACACCCGTCCTCACCTCGATGCCCATACTCCTCAGCGTATCGGCGACGAACTCGGAGGTTCGCTTCTCCTGGTACGCAAGTTCCGGATA
The DNA here is from genome assembly GCA_029990205.1 of bacterium. Taxonomy (GTDB): domain Bacteria; phylum Joyebacterota; class Joyebacteria; order Joyebacterales; family Joyebacteraceae; genus JAPEKQ01. The sequence continues at coordinate 61,344 of JAPEKQ010000007.1, read as the reverse complement.
CATATGGATGCGCCGCCGGATCTTCGACAGCTTCCCGGCAAGCTTCTCGGCGTCGGCCACCAACCTCTTGTCCACGCGTCCCCCCGTCTCCCAGTGTTGAGCAGTATTGAGTCGTGTCTCTCCGCGCCACCAGCCCGGCGCGTCCCTAGTCCTCGATCTCGGTGAGTTCCGCCTCGAGCTCGAAGAACGCCAGCGGAATGAACTCCAGGATATCGCCCGCGATCATCCCGGTCGGACCAACCGCTTCGGCCGCCAGGTCGCCCGCCAGACCGTGCACGAACACGCCGAGCGCGGCCGCGTCAGGCCCGGACATCCCGCGCGCGAGCAGCGCCGCGATGACGCCCGTGAGCACATCCCCGCTCCCGGCGCTCGCCATTCCGTCATTGCCGGTCGGGTTGATCATCACGTCGCCCGCGATGGTGGCGATAACGGTCGACGCGCCCTTGAGCACGACGGTCGCCCGCGCCTGCTCCGCGACGGCGCACGCGAGTCGTTCGCGGTCGGCCTGCACCTCGTCGGGCGAGCAGCCCACGAGCCGCGCCATCTCGCCGGGGTGCGGCGTCAGCACGACGGCGGCCTCACCGGCGCGCGAGCCGATGATATCGGGTGAGAGCGCGTTGAGACCATCGGCGTCGATCACGGCCGGTGTGTCGAGCGCGCCCACGAGACTCCGGACCAGCTCGACCGTCTCGGCATCGACCGACAGCCCCGGCCCGATGGCCACGGCATCCGCGCCGACGGTGAGTTCGCGCAGTCGGGGCAGCGCCGACGTGCCGAGCGAGCGGGCCTGTGTCTCGGGAAGCGGCAGCGTGATGACCTCGGTCACCTTCGCCTCGAGCACGTCGTTCAGGCTCGAGGGAATGCCGGCGGTCACGAGACCCGCGCCGCTTCTGAGCGCCGACATCGACGCGAGCGCCGCGGCGCCCGTGTACCCCACCGAGCCCGCGACGATGGCGACGCGGCCGAACGTTCCCTTGTGACCCGCGGGGTCACGGTCCGGAACGAACAGCGCCGCCTCGGCGGGTGTGAGGACGTGCTGGTGTATCCCGACGGCCTCGACGGCCTCTTCGGGGATGCCGATATCGATGACGTGGATGTCGCCGACGAACTCGCGCCCGGGGTAGAGGAAGAACCCCTTCTTCGGGAGCGCCATCGTGCTCGTCCAGTCCGCGATGATGCATTCGCCTTCGATGCCGCCTGTCGACGCGTTGAGCCCCGAGGGAACATCGACCGCGAGCACGGGCAGGTCCGACGCGTTGATCGCCGCGATCACATCCCCCGCGATCCCGCGCGGCGCGCCCCTGAAGCCGGTGCCGAAGATGGCATCCACCACGGCGTCCGACTCATCGAGCGCCTCCGCGAGCACATCGACACCCTTCTCATCAGCGATCTCGAGGAACGACCCCGGCTCGAGGAAGTCGAGATTGGTTCGCGCGTCGCCCTTCACGTCACCCGCCGAGCCGAGCAGGAACACGTCGACGTCGACGCCGAACTCCCTGAGTCCGCGCGCAATGACGAACCCGTCGCCGCCGTTGTTCCCGGTGCCGCAGACGACCGCGACGCGGTCACCCGCGTCGATCCCCGCCATCTCGACGAGCACACCGACCGTTCCCATCCCGGCCTCTTCCATCAGGTCCAGTCCGGGGATATCCATCACTTCGATCGCGTGCCGGTCGACAGCGCGCATCGTCTCAGCCGTCACGAGTCTCATTGGTACTCCGTTTCAGGATTCGGAACATCGGGGCGAGGTCCTCGCCGGGGGACCCGGTGGGCTATACGTCCTCGATGATCACGACCGCGGTCGCGGCCAGATCTGAGTGCGAGAGCGTAACGTGCACGCGACCGTCGCCAAGGAGTTCACGGCAGAGCCCGTGCGCGACCATCGATGGCGCGCCGCTGGGTTCGTGTATGACCTCCGCGTCCTTCCAGCGCATCCCGGGCGCAAGCCCGGTCCGGAGCGCCTTCAGAAAGGCCTCCTTGGCCGCGAAGACAGCAGCGTAGGAGGCCTCGCTCTTCTTGTAGCGCTCACAGTACGCGATCTCTCGGTCGGTGAAGAGGTGCCCGCGGAATCCGTCACGCGAGCGACGCATGATGCGCGCGAACCGCTCGATATCCACGACGTCCGTGCCGACACCCCTGATCATCACCACCTCCCTGAACCGCTTCCCGTCAGGAACCCGGCTCGCACTCTTTCCCCCGGAGCTCGTCGACGATACAGACAAGCTCGGAGATGTCGTCGATCTCGAAGTTGGCGCCCGAGTGTGTGGCCCCGGATGTGTCTCCGTACTTCGCGTAGACGGTCTTGATGCCGACGCCGCTTGCGCCCACCATGTCCCGCGCGGGCCAGTCACCGATCATGATGACCTCGTCCGCGCTCATGTCGAGAAGCTCGATAGCCTTCTCGAACGGCGCCGGGTCGGGCTTGCGGACCTGCGTATCGTCAAACGTGATGACGTGATCGAAGAAGTGCTCGAGTCCGAGGTAGCAGAGACGCGACCACGCCTGGTAGCGCGGCGCGTCCGAGAGAACCACGAGCTTGAGCTGGCGCTTGGCGAGCGCGAGGAGCGTCCGCTTGACGTGCGGATAGAGTACGAGCGTGTACTGGCGGCCGCGGCGGTAGCCGAGGATGGCGGCCGTGTGGATGCGCGGGTCGATCTCACCGAACTCCTCGGTGAGGAAGCGGTCGAAGACACGCTGGTCCTCGATACCCTCGCGGTCGTAGATCTCGAAGAGCTTCCGCTTGGTCTCCTCGGCGGAGAGCGAGAGCCCCGCGTCGATCATCGACTCGATGGCCGCGTCGATGGAGACCACCTTCATTCGCATGAAGTCGGTCAGCGTGTTGTCGAGATCGAAGATCACTGCTCGGAGCATGATGTCATCCTTCGTCTCTGTGTGCGTTCCCGGGCAGGCGAGCACGGGCGAAACCGGGACTTCTTAGTTACACATCCCGACCCAACATCTGAAGCGTCCGGCTCTACTTGGCTGCTTCGTTGATTCTGGAGCCGCGACTGATTTCGCCGTTGTCAATCCTGAGGTGGAATCCACACTCGGGGTTGGAGCACACCCAGGCCTTGTAGGTAATGGCCGCCCCATCGCGCCCGTAGTCCGACAAGGGGATCAGAACACCCTTCTCACACATGCGGCAGGCAGGAAACGAACTGGGCATCTCAACACCTCCCATCCCTCTATCGTCTGATAGCTCCACCCGTGCTCTTCACCTCCCGGGCTGCGTCCGGCTCACCACGGCGGGCGACCGAACGGAGTCCTCTCGTGTCAACTTCGTCCTTGTCATCCTCATCGTCCAGCCTCGCTGGACAATCGGAGTCTACCGCTTCGCGCGCCCGGCTGCAATGTGCGCGAGCCGGGTCGGCTCCGGCAGTCTATACCCTTTTCCAGTCCGAAGCACCCATTCCGCCGCGGATTCCACCGAGATCCTGTGGCCGGGCGAAACGAACAAAGGCTTCGTGTTGTCCTTGCTTCTGAGGACGACGCCCACCTTCTTCCGCTGGATGGACAACGTCCGCATCGCTCCGCGCTTCTGCTTGGGCTCCTTGAACTCGCCGATCAGGCGCGACTTAGCGCAGCCGATCGACGGGCGGTCCAGAAGAAGCCCCATGTGCGAGGCAAGACCGAGCCCCCGCGGGTGCGCGATGCCCTGACCATCGAACATGAGAAGGTCCGGCCGGATCTCGAGCTTCCCATAGGCCAGCTCGACGACGGGGCCCTCGCGGAAGCTCAGCAGGCCGGGTACGTACGGAAAGGTCGGTTCGGCCGAGGCGGAGACGGTCTCGAGGACCTCGAGCGTTCCGGCATCGATGATGACGACGGCCGCGTGAAGGAGATCCCGCTCCCGCGAGAACGACACGTCGAACCCGGCGACGGTGCCGATCTCACCGAAATCGTCCTCCAGAACGAGCCCGGATCTCAGTCCCTTCTGAATCGCAGAGGCGTCCTGAACCGAGACGTTCCAAGGGTGACTGCCAGCCACCATCATCCGCATCTCCTCATGTCTAGGCAAGATAGCCTACGTGAAAGCTCTGTGAAAGTCAACCGGCAACCCGTATACTGGACCCCGGTCAACGGACCGGTGCGCGTCGCGCCAGCCCTCGCGCGACCTGCGCTGGACGCGCAAGACTGTTTCTCGCGGACGGCCCCGGCCGGCCCCGCGCTACCAAGGAGAGTCCATGAGAAGAGGCATCTTCATTGTCCTGGTCGCCATCGCCGGCGCCATCGTCATCTGGGGCTTCGCGAAGTTCCAGGAGGGGCGCGTGGCCGAGCAGATCGAGGCGTTCGCCGCGATCGAGGAGCCGGCGGAGCGGATCGACGCCATCCTCGCGTTCGTCGCGGACCATCCGAACCTCGAACAGGCCTACGTCGACCAGGCGGCGGAGGGCATCACGGAGTCGATCGGGCAGCTCGGCGACAACGTGGACGCGGCAGCCTACATTGACAAGATGCTCGAAGGCGACATCCCGGATCTGCTCGTTACGCCGCTCCTGGCCGAGCAGCACTACATGGTCCTCGTCGATCTCTACTACGGCGAAGCCCCGGGTCTGGTCGAGAAAGCGGACGCGCTTGCGCGCCAGATCATCGAGCGCGGTGACGGCACGGCACAGCATCTGCTCGGCTCGGCGTACATCAGGAGCGCCGTCCACCCGGCGCTGCGGGACCGCTGGCCGACCCCGTTCCCCGACACGAGCATGACGCTCGAGCTCGCCGAGATCGGGCTCGGTCTCGAGGGCGATATTCCCGAGTGGTTCAAGCCGGTGCTGATCAGCGCGTATCGTCCGATGCTCGGTGAGATCATCCTGCTCCGCGGCGAGGGGACGGAGGTCGCGTTCATCGACTCGCTTCTCGCCACCTCCCCCGGACCCGACCACGAGTACGCGCTTCACTACCACCGGTTCATGCGTCTCCGCGACCAGGACGGCGAGGCGGCCATGCCGTCGGCGTTCGCCATGGCGGAGCTGATGGAGGAGCACGGCGACGGGACCAGCCTGAACACCGTCGGGTACGGCCTTGCCGACTCGGGACTCGATCCGGAACTCGGGCTGGCGCTCTGTGAGCAGTCGCTGGTCTTCGCGACCTCCGCGAACGACAGCGCGAACGTGCTCGACAGCGTCGGCTGGGCGCACTACAAGCTCGGCGACTACGAGGCGGCCAAGTCCAATATCCTCCAGGCCATCGCCGTCACGCCCGGCAACCCGGGTCTCGATGATGTCATGGTCACGCATCTGCTCGAGATCTACGACGCCTCCGATGATGCCGGAGCGGCGGTCGAGCTTCTCGCGCCCATCGTCGCGCGCTCACCGAACCCGGAGGAGAACGGCGGCGAGGCTCTGATGCAGTGGGTCGAGCGCGCCGGGGACACCGCGTCACTCGATTCGATCGTGACGCAGTTCCGCTACGGCGGGATCCAGACCGCGCCGGACTTCACGTTCACCGGCGAAGGCGGCGAAACGGTAGGTCTCGCCGATTGCGCGGGATCGATTCTCGTGCTCAACTTCTGGGGGGCCGGCTGAGGACCCTGCCGCGTGGAGTTGCCACGCCTCGCAGAGCTCAGCACGACCTTCGAAGGCATGCCGGTCAGGTTCATCTCGATCGCATCAGGCGATGTCAGTGATGTAGCACGGGAGGTGCTCGCTGGCTCCGGCGTGACGTATGAGACGTTCTTCAGCTGCGGCGACGCGTTCGACGCGTACGGTGTCCGCGGCATCCCAACGACGGTCATCATCGACCACGAGGGTCGGATGATGTACCGTCACGTCGGGTTCCGCGACGGCGACGAGGTCGCGTTCGCGGCGGAGATCGAACTGCTGCTGACGTGGATGCCGGAGGCCTAGCGGCGGGGAACTTCTGCTGCGCGTCTTCTGATACATGCACTGAAACAACGAAGGGGACGGCCTCGCCGTCCCCTTCTCTATCTCGAACCGGTGGCGCCGATCACGAAGGCGCTAGCGAAGCGCGTAGAGCGTTCCGTCCTCGCCTCCGATGTACAGCGTGTTCCGCCAGACGCAGGGTGAGCTCTGGACGCGGCCGCCCGTCTCGAACCGCGCGATCTCCTCACCGGTCTCCACGCTGATCGCGTAAACATTCCCGTCTCCGCTCCCGACGTAGACACACTCTCCGGAGACGCATGGTGATGAGTACACGGAGCCGCCGGTCAGGAAGACCCACGGGGACTCGCCCGAGCTGAGGTCGGTTGCGTAGACGGCGTGGTCCCAGCTGGCGAAGTAGACTCGGCCGGCGGCGAGCGCGGGCGACGCGCTCACAGGTCCGTCGGCCGATAGCTGCCCTGCCGGGCTGCCGTCCCTGATATGGGCGGCGTAGAGGTTCTCATCCAGACTCCCGAAGTAGACGAAGCTGTCGGCGATCGCGGGCGTCGTGGTGAGCGCGTCGCCCATCCTGGCCGTCCTCCAGAGCTCTTCGCCGCTCGACGCATCCACCGCGACGAGCCTCCCCTCCCACGTCCCGACACACAGCACCCCGTCGACCATCGCCGGAGACGAACTCACAGCGTCACCCACGTGCCGCTCCCACAGAGTCTCGCCGGAATCCGCACGCAAAGCATGAACCGTTCCGTCGGTTGCGCCCACGTAGACAACACCGGCGGACAACAGCGGTGACGAGCTGACGCCGGCTCCGAGACGCCTCCGCCAGTTCGTCCGCCCGCTCATCTCGTCGAGCGCATACACGTTTCCGTCGGCGGAGCCGAAGAAGACCGTCTCATCTCCGATGGCGGCCGAGGAGTTGACCGGCCCCCGCGCCCGGAACGACCACATGCGCTCACCCGTTCGCGCATCGAGGGACAGGACCTCGCCGGAGACTGTGCCGAACACGACCCGGCCGCTCGCGACCACGGGTGATGAGTAGATCGGAGCTCCGGCATCGTACACGAAGAGCGGCTCGGACAGCGTCGGCGTCCCGCCGCGCGGGTAGAACCCAGTGCGCGCCTCGTCGGCGCGGAAGTGGGCGGTGTCGATGAGTTCGCCACACGATGTCAGGACGAGTCCGAACGCCGCAACGACGATCGCCGGCAGAACGGACGCTGCAACGCTCGTGGCCTTCCTCCGCTGGATGGTCGGTATCACGTCTTCCGCTCCTTCTTCTTCGCGGCCGGGAACAGCACATTGTTCAGGATGAGTCGGAACCCGGGCGAGTTCTTGTGCAGCGAGAGGATGGTCGGCGGGTCACCAACGATGTGGCGGTAGTCCTCGGGGTCGTGACCGCCGAGGAATGTGAACGTACCGCGCCCGAAGTTGCCGTGGATGTACTTCACTTCGTCGCGCCCCGGGTAGTCTCCGAGAATCCGGACATTTCGCTTCACAAGGCTCCGGCGGAAGCTCGTCGTCTGCCCCATGAACCCCTTGACGATATCGACGTGACACTGCGTGAGCATCGTGGGCACCGGGTCGTACTTCGCGGCGAAGTCGAACAGGGTGAAGTAGTCCGTCTCCTCCGATCTCGACTTGACGTCCTCGGTCATGTCGATGTCGGAGAACTCGTAGATCATCGGGCTCGTGAAGAGCTCGAAGTCCGTAAAGGCGAGCGCGCGCGTGTAGTCGAGCCGCTCCTGACATCCCGGCTCGGGAGGATCTCCGTCGAACGGTTCGGCGACGATGTCGACACCGGTCGCGCTGATGGCGATGTCGTAGCTGTCGGTCGCCGAGCACATGGCGAAGAGAAAGCCGCCGCGGCCGACGTACTCGCGAATGGCCTGCGCCGTCGCGCTCTTGTGACCCGCAACCGACGCGAACCCCGCCTCGGCCGCCAGCCGCTCGAAGTCGGCCTTCCGCTGCTTGTACCACTCGGCGTTCCGGTAGCTCCCGTAGAACTTCCCGTACTGCCCGGTGAAGTCCTCGTGGTGGAGATGCACCCAATCGTATTCGGCGAGGTCGCCCGCCTGGACTTCGCGATCCCAGATGACGGTGTAGGGGATCTCGGCGTAGTCGAGCGCCAGCATCACCGCGTCATCCCACTGCTGGATACTGATGTCGGGCGCGTAGAGCGCGACCGCCGGCGCCTTCTCGAGCAGCACGACCTCCATGTTCTCAGCTTCGATCGTGGTGTAGACCGCCTGGAGCGCCGCGCCCCCTGTCGTCTCGAAGAGCACGCCGCGGTAGTGACACTCGCTCTCGACATCGGTCCCGCCGTCGAGGATGTGGAACGAACCTCCGCGGTAATTAAGAAGCCACTCGACCCGATAGCCCTTCTCGATCGCCCAGTACGCAACGCCGTAGGCCTTGAGGTGGTCGGTCTGCGTCAGGTCCATCGGGATGAGCGTGGACGCCGCCGCTCCCGCGACCATCGCCGCGGCGAGCAGGAGCGTGATGAGCGGCAGTGTAACGCCCGGCGGTGTCGGGCGGACCCGGCCGCGCGCGACTCTCTGAGTGTTGTCCCCCGTCTGAGTCATCTTCACTCCCCCGCCCCCTTCCGTCTGAGCATCTCGAGTTCGCGCCGCGCCTCTCCAGAGAGATGGTTCGGCGGGAGTTCGTCGAGCAGCGCCTCGAACTCCCGGATAGCCTCGTCCTCGCGGCCGCGCATCGCCTTCAGGATCATACCGCGCCGGAGCCGCGCTTCGGCCTGAATCACGATCGACTCGCTCGCCGTCAGCGCGCGTTCGTAGACCTCCAGCGCGTCGCGCCGTTCCCCGGTCGCCTCCGTCACCGACCCGAGACGCAGAAGCGCCTCCGAGGCGACCGTCATCCCCGCGTACCGCGTTGCCACGGTATCGAGGATCTCCAGAGCGCTCCGGGTATCGCCGGTGATTTCCGCCCTGAGCGCAGACGCGTAGAGGTTCGCCTGCTCCTCGTCGCCCGCCTCCTGCGCATCCGAGATGACCAGCATCAGGCGGATGGCGTCGTTCGCGAGCCGGCCGCCGACGTGATCCTCGACCATCTCGCGAAGCTCCGTGATCGCCGTCGCGTTCTCTCCACGAAGATACGACACGAGCCCCTGCGTGTAACGCGCGCGCTCGGCGGTCTCATCCTCTGCGCCGCCCGCGATGATGCCTCCCGCCTTCTGGGAGGCGAGATCGAACTCGCCGCGCGCCAACCGCGCGTCGACCTCGACAAGCCCGGCCCGGTGGAGCGTGGGGCGCGCGATCCCGCCGGTATTGACCCGGAACGCCTCGAGTGTTGCAAGAGAGGCCGCGGGGTCGCCAAGCTCGTGGAGTTCGATCCCGGCGGCCTCAATGAGGGCCGCGTAGCCATCGGGTCGCCCCGTGAACACGCCGGCCAGCCGCTTGAGCTCGGCCACCGCGCCCTCCGGGTCACCCAGCTCCACGAGGATTCCGGCGCGCTCGCTTCCAGCGGCCGCGGCCGCCGCGCCGGCAGGATAGAGTTCGAAGAGCACGCCAAGCGCCCGCTCGGCCTCATCCAGCATCCCCCGGTGCCGAACCAGCCTCGCGTACTCCAGCAGCTCCATACCCCGCCTGCCGCCCAGCCGGTCGGAGAGCGTGTGGGCCTCGAGCGCCTCATCCATCCTGCCGACGAGCGCGTAGAGACTGCCGGCGAAGCTCAGTTCCTGCGGTTGTACGTTCTCGCCCTCGGCGATGGTCGTGGCCCATCTCTCAACGAGATCGCTGTCGCCGCTCGTGTCGAGGATGCCCTCGACGATGTTCATCCCCCACTGGACCATCCCGGGGTTCTCGTTCACCGCATTGAGGCATTCGGCGATCGCCTCATCGTTCTGTCCGGTCACGACGTACGCCCGAGCGAGGTCCTGACTGAACAGGTGCGGCTGCTCCGCGCGCGCGCGTCCCTCAAGATAGGTCTCGATGGCGTGCTCGAACATCCGGTGACGCACCTCGAGCGATCCGACCTCGGAGTAGCCGCCGAGATCCACGTCCCGCTCGCGCATCGGTTCGATCCACATCGCGTGAGCCTCGTCGCTTCGTCCCTCGCGAGCCAGCGCGGAGCCGAGTTCCATCGTCGCGCGCCGGTCCCCGGGGTTTCGCGCGAGGTAGTCCGTCAGCAGCGGTATCAGATCGTCGCGGTCCCGGCCGGCCGTTGCGTACGCCCGCGCCAGCGCCCAGAACACCGCCAGGTCCTCGGGGTACTCGGCGAAGAGATCCTCGGCAAGACCGATCGCGCGTTCGTACTCCTCGAGCCCGAGCGCGCGGCGGACATCGGAGATCCGGGTCGCAATGGTCTCATCCTCGTGAAGCTCCCGCGCCGCGGCAGGTGACGTTACGAGTGGGAGCGCAAGCGTTACCGCGAGCGTCATCACGACGGCGAGAAGCGCGGCACTCCTGACCACGGCGGAGCTCGGGGCACTCGGCCGCGACAGGATGACTCGATGGTCCCGTCTCATTCGCCACCCCCTTCGCCCACACCATTGCCCTCGGTCGCACCATCACCGGACGCCTCTCCTTCCACGTCGCGCGCGAGGCTCTCGAAGTACGCGCGGATGAGCTCCCGGTACTCGGCCGGATACTCCCGCTGCATCGCGCGGAGCAGGTCTTCGCGGAGTTCGCGTCGCGCCTGTGTGATCTCGTCGGCGAGCGCGTCGGGCGATGTCCGCCGGTATGCCTCACCGACGCTCGACCGGCGCTCCCGCGTGTAGTCGCGTCTCCGAAGCGAGCGCTGCGCATCGAGAAGCCGCGAGAGAATGCGCTTCTGGCGATCGACGGCTTCCTGCGACGCGCCGTGTTCCTCCATCTCGGCCAACGTCCCCTCCATCTCGTCCACCGTGTCGTCCAGCCGGCCCAGGACCTCCGAGCGGTTCCCGAACTCCTCGGCCAGACGCTGCGCCTGTTCCATGAGTCGCTCCTGCTCCGCGCGCATTCTGGCGAGCTGCTCCTGATGCGACATGTCCCCCTGCTCACCCATCTGCTGTCTGAGCGACTCGGTCATCTGATTGAGCTGCGCCTGCTGCTCCGCCATCTGGGTGAGCTGCTGCATCAGCTGCTGGAGCGCACCGGCCCCGCCGCTCGAAGAGCTCGACTGGTTGGAAGTGAGAAGCTCGACGATCAGCCCGTTGACGCGTCCGAGCGCGCTGCTCACGGTCACCTCGGCGGCCCGGGCGCTCTCAGCCGCCAAGTGCTGCGCCGCGCGGATCATCTCCCCTCGCACCATCGCGATCTTGCGATACGTGGACGCGTCGATCTCGAACGAATCGTTCCCGACGCGGAACAGACGCTCCGCGACGTGAGCGAGCGACTCGGCGAGATCGGTCTGCTTGGCGACAAGCACCACGACTTCGGCCCGCGCGAGCCCCGGGCGCTCGATGACGACATCGAGAATCTCCTCCTGCTCGGTGGAGATCGCAAGGAGTTCGTCGATGGCGCGGAGCGTCGCCTCGCGGTCACGAGCCTGGAGGCTGCACGCCATCGAACCCTGGCAGCTGGAGAGCTTCGTGAAGAGCGACTTGAGGTCGCTCGATGCGGACTCGCACTGCGCGGATGCTTCCTGCGGCTTCATCTCGCCCAGTTTCTGCGCCGCGTCCTGCATCTTCTCCGAGGTGTCCGCCTGCTCGAGCTGGTCGAGCGCCTGCTGCATCTCCGCGGCCGCCTCGGGGTCGACGTCCTGCATCTCCGAGATGGCCTTCTCGAGATCCCGCTTGAGCTGCTCCAGCTCAGCCGCCATCTGCTGCTGTTCTCCCGCCATCTGTTCACACTGCTGCGGGTCCGGCGACTCCGAGCTCTCGCGCGCCATCTGCTCCTGCCGCTCCGCGAGATCCTCGGCGCGGTCCGCGACGTCAGCCAGACTCTGCTCGGCCTTTGCACGCTGGAGAAGATTCAGCGTCTGCTCGAGCCGCCTCAGATAATCGTCCTGCGTGAACGTCATCTGCTCCATCGCGGAGCTCATCTGCTCCGGACTGACCTCGCGCATCGCTTCGCGAATCTGCTCGAGGAGCCGGCGCATCTCGTCGGTCGCCACCTCGTCGAGGAGTTCCGTGATCTGGTCCACCTTCTCGAGCGTCTCCAGTGTGACGCGGTCGGTCTCGCTCATCTGGTCGCCGAGGTCGGCCATCCGCTCGGCCATATCCGCCACCTGGTCGGCGACCTCCTCCTGCCGCTCGAGCGCCTGCTCGACCCGCTCCTCGTCCTGCCAGTCAAGCTCGGGATCGCCCCTGACCTCCTCCTCGATCTCGTCGAACTCCTCGCGCACATCCTCCTGCTCCTCGATCAGCTCGTCGAGGTCGTCGAGGATCTCATCCTGTTCACCGACGGCATCGCTGTAGAGCTCGGCCATCGAGGGGAAACGCAGCAGGTAGCTCTCGCTCCGCGAACTCTTCGGACCGTTGACGCGGTCGCTGTCGAACACCTCGGCATAGTAGACGAGCATCACTCCGGGAAGGAGACCGGTCTCGGAGAGATCCCAGACGGTCTCGAGGACGACCTCGCGCTCTCCGCGCGAGCCGTAGCGTTCAAGCGTCGAGACGGTCTCCTCGGCGGAACCCTCGAGCGAGTAGTGGAGGTCGATGCGGGTCACGCCGTAGTCGTCGATACCGGAGATCGCGAGCGGGAGCATCATCTCGCGCGGAACGTCGCGATCCTCGCCCGGCTCGACGATGCGGACCAGCGGCCGCTCGTCGCGGATCGCGGCTATCGTGTACGTCGGCGGCGTCGCGTTGGCGAGCCCGTCGGTGTCGGTCACGTGGATGGAGTACGCGTCGTCGCCGGAGACGACGAAACGCCCCCTGAAGCTGTCCGGGCCCAGCCGCTCCATCTCGATGTCCGCCCCGGAGACGAGCTCGAGGCGGGCCGACCCGAGCGGCTTGCTCGCGCTCAGCGTCACGGTCACGGACGTTCCGGGAAGCGCCGTGACATCGCCTCCATTCTCGGCGCTCCGTCTCGGGACCAGCCCGCTGTAGGACGGGAACGCGAGCTCGACATCGAGCCCCGTGATGAACGGAGGGTCGATGACGGCCACGTCGAACGAGAGACTCGAGCCACCGGCAAGCGCCACAGAGTACGTCAGCGGCGCGCGAATGTCGTGGATGGTCGCGAGGTGACTGGCCACCTCGGCGCCGTTGCCCTCGTCCTCCACACGCGTCCGTTCCGCCTCCTGCATGGGACGTGTCACGGGAACCTCGCCGCTCCGATCCACGGTCAGCGCCGGAGCGGTGTACTCGGCGCCCGGCATCAGGACGAGCTGCGCCTCGACGTCCAGATCGTCTCCGGCGACCAGCGTCACATCGCCGGGATAGACGATGAGCACGACGCCCGGTCGCGCCTCCCTGTCGAGCGGACGGCGCAGCCGCTCGAACGCCGGCCCGAACCGGGAGCCCATCGCGAACACACCGAGGGCGATCAGAGCAGCGATAACAACAAGCGCGATCCCCGCGCGTCTGAGTCCGCGCGGCCGCTCGGCGGAACCGAGATCGAGCCCCGCAACTTCCTCAACGGTCCGAACGATGAGTCCGTTGATGAGATCGACCGAATAGCCGTGTCGCCCTGCGCCGCGCTTCTCCCACAGCTCGGTCGCCGATTCGAGACTCTCACCGAGTTCGGGGTAGCCGCGCTCGATGCGCGCGGCGATGGCCACCGGGTCGATGCGGCGAGCGAGCGGGGTGACGACGCGAGTGATCAGCGCGTGCACCACGACCCCCAGCAACGTGAGCATGAGGATCATGCGAACGAGCGGCGGGACAGTCAGGAAGCTCTCAAGGAGAAGCAGCAGGAGTGACCCGGCAAGCACGAGCACGAGCATATGGAGCACGCCGGCGATGACCGCCCGCGTCTTCCACTGTCGACCGACGGCCGCGATGCGCCGAAGGAGCTCGGAGTGTCCCTGTTCGGGTGCGCGAGTCATGCAGTGCCTCTCTGGTACCGCGCGTCAGCAGAGTTCGCGTCCGCGGCGCGCTAGTGCGTCAGCGCGTAGACCACGATATTGACGCCCATCCTGAGGGCCGCCTCGTGCTTCTCGGGCGGGTCGTCATGGACCTCGGCGTCCTCGAGTCCGTCACCGATGTCCGTGTTGAAGCTGTAGAACACGACGAGTTCCCCATTGAGAAAGGCGCCGTAGCCGTGCGGCGGCCCGCCGTCGTGCTCGTGGATCTTCGGCAGCCCGTCGCGGAACTCGTAGAACGACGAGTAGATCTCGTGGTCGAACGGCAGCTCGACGAGCGGGCTCTCCGGCAGGACCTTCGAGAGCTCCGCGCGGAACGACGCGTCCATCCCGTAGTTGTCATCGGCCCACAGGAAGCCACCCCGCTCGAAGTACTCGCGGAGATTCGCGATGTCCTCGGGCGCGAGCTGCACACGTCCGTGCCCGGTCATATGAATGATGGGATAGGTGAAGAGCTCTTCCTGGTCGGGCGCCACCGACGCCGGCCGTCGCGCGACCGCGACCTCCGTCCGCTCGGCGACCGCATCGAGCAGATTCGGGAGCGCCGTCGGATTCGCGTACCAGTCGCCGCCGCCCCGGTACTTCAGCTGCGCGATCGTGACGCCGCGACCGTCCTCCGAGACCCGGTCGCCGAACGCGGGCAGGACGACCGCGATCGTCACCACGAGCGCCAGCACACCTGTCATCCATCGCGTCATCAGCAACCCTCCAGCGCTTCCTGGTGACTCCCTGGTACTCTCGGTAGTCCCCGGTAGTCCCCGGTACTCCCGGTACTCCCGGGTGCTCCTTCTTAGACGCAGCCGGGACCGTCCAAGTTCATCCCGCGGGCAAAGCAAAGGCGGCGCCCACGGGGAGCGCCGCCTCGATTCTTCCTGCCGGCGTCCGCCGCGCCGGCCGGACATCCTGTCGTCCCGCAGCACGGCGCTCCGCCCGGAATACTATCCGTGCTTGCGGCGCCTGCGCGCCTCCTGCCTGATCTGCCACTCGACAACGAGCGGGCTGGCGACGTAGACCGACGAGTAGGTACCGACGATCACGCCGACCATCAGCGCGAACGCGAAGTCCTTGATGACCTCACCACCGAAGATGAACAGGCAGACGACCACGAACAACGTGGTCAACGAGGTCACGAGCGTCCGCGACAGCGACTCGTTGAGACTGGTGTTGACGATGTCAACGAAGCTCTTGCCGTAGAGCTTCCGCCGGTCCTCGCGGATACGGTCGTAGATGACGATCGTATCGTTCAGCGAGTATCCAACGATGGTAAGGAACGCGGCGATGACCGGAAGCGTGATCGCGCGACCTGTGATCGAGAACAGCCCGAGCGTAATGAGCACGTCGTGCACGAGCGCTGCGACGGCTCCCGCGGCGAACTTGAACTCAAAGCGGAGCGAGATGTAGATAAGGATCCCGATGAGCGCGTAGATGATCGCCATCGTCGCCTTGGCTCTGAGCTCCTCACCGATCTTCGGTCCGACGAGCTCCTCGCGCATGAACGTCGCGGTGTTCCCGGGATTGTCGCTGTTGAGCTGATCCAGGATCATCCCCGCGAGATCATCTTCTTCGGCGTCCTCCGCCATCAGCCTGATGATCGCCTCGCGGTCGCCGCCGAAGTGCTGGATCTCCGCTTCCTCTACCCCTGCCGCCTCCAGCGATTCGCGGATACTCTCAGCCGTGACGGCCTGCTCGAACTTCACCTGCAGCAGAACGCCGCCGGCGAAATCGATACCCGGCTTCGGCCCTCCCTGAACGGCCAGCGAGATGAGACCGATCAGGATGACGACCGCGGAGAGGATGAACGCCGCCCTCCGGTGTCCGAGGAAGTTGATGTGCGTGCCGACCAGAAACTCCATCTTCGTGACCTCCTGTGCCGGGGCGTCACGAGCGCCCGGCCGACTTCGCTAGATGCTCAGATGCTTGACGTTCCAGTGTGATGTAATGAGATCGAACACGACTCGCGTCGCCACGATCGCCGTGAACATACTGGCGATGATGCCGAGCGAGAGTGTGACCCCGAACCCCTTGATCGTCCCCGTTCCGAAGTAGAGCAGAACGCCGGCGGCGATGAGGGTCGTCACGTTCGCGTCCATGATCGTCAGGAACGCCCTCTCGTATCCGTCGCGGATCGCCGCGCGGATGGTCTTCTGGTTGCGCAGCTCCTCGCGGATGCGCTCGAAGATGAGCACGTTCGCGTCGACCGCCATACCGATCGTGAGGATGATCCCCGCCAGACCAGGCAGCGTCAGCGCCGGTCTCGGGTCGACCGGGAGCGACGACATCAGCGCGATGATCAAAAGCACGTTGACGACGAGCGCCGCCACGGCGATGGCGCCCGCGGCCTTGTAGTAGATGAGCATGAACAGCACGACCAGAAGGAATCCGATGAGCATCGCGCGCACACCGAGGTTGATCGAGTCGCGGCCGAGCGACGGACCGACCGTCCGCTCTTCGATGACCGTCATCGGGGCGGGCAGACGACCGGCGCGGAGCACGATCGCGATGTCGCTCGCCTCCTCGTCCGTGAAGTTGCCCGTCAGCGACGCCGGGGTCCCGGCCGGGATCCTCGACTTGATGACGGCGGCCGACTGGACGACGTCGTCGAGAACCAGCGTGACGTAGTTGCCGATGTTCCTGCCCGTGTAGTCCGCGAATGTGCGGCCGCCCTGGCGCGAGAGCCTCAGCGAGATGCCCGGCGCGTTCGGGTAGTCCTGGTCAAGTCCCGGCCTGACGTCGGCCGAGATGACGGACGAACCGAGCATGACGGGCTCGTCCTCGAGAACGTAGAACCCGCGGTAGTCTTCGCCATCGTCCGAGAGCACACGCGTGTCGGCGTGCCAGGCGAGGCGGTACCGCGGCTTGCCGGGATCGTCCGGATAGGTGGGAAGAACCTCCGCGAGGTCGAGACCCGCGAGCTTCGTCTTCGCCCAGGCGACATCGCTCTCCGCCATGAACGGGAGCTCGCCGGGGAACCGGAGCCTCACCGAGAACGGACGCTCACGCTCGAGCCGCTCGGTCTCGGAGAGCGGGAGACCCGTGTCCGACTCCATCGAGATCTCGCCGCTGGCGAGCATCTGCTCGGAGATGGCACGGTCGATGGCCCGCAGAACGATATCGGTCTCTTCCATGACCGCGACCGGCATGAACTCAAGGAGAGCGGTCCGGCCGATGAGACGCTTGGCGCGCTGCTCGTCCTGGAGACCCGGGAGCTGGACGATGATCCTGTCCTCGCCCTCGACCTGGATCGACGGTTCGGCCACGCCGAACTGGTCGATACGGTTCGTGATGACCTCCTGCGCCCGAGCCATCACATCCTTCGCCTCGTCCGCCGACAGCCCCTCCTTGTCGACCTCGAGCACCATATGCATGCCGCCCTGCAGGTCGAGACCAAGCCGGATCGCGTTCGCCTCGAGCTGCTCAACCTGGTCGGTCGACAGCGCCGCGAGATCCTCTTCGCTCATCGAGAGGAACCGGAACGTGTACGACGCCCTCCAGGCCGCCAGAATGACGACCACAAGGACCAGGAGTACCTTCCATCGCATTTTCGGTGTCATGCACTTCCTCCACGACACGCCGGGACGACTCCCCCGGAGTGTTCAACGAGGTTCCCGTTTGGCAAGTTAACTTATGATTCTACCGGGTTCTGCGAGGTCGGGTCAACGGCAAATGGCCCCGGATGAGGCCCCGCGCCTATTCCCCAGCATCGAGAAGCGCCAGCATCTCCGCCACGGCCGCCTCCATCCCGACGATAACGGCCCGCGCGATGAGGCTGTGACCGATGCTCACTTCCTCGATCTCGGTGATCGACGCGATCGGACCGATGTTGAGATAGGTCAGGCCGTGACCGCCGTGCGCCGCCAGACCCATCTCGTTCGCCGCAATGGCCGCGACGCGGACCTTCTCGAACTCGCGCTCGACCTCATCGGCCTCCTCGGCCTCCGCGTAGATGCCCGTGTGAAGCTCGACGATGTCGGCCCCGACCGCCTTCGCGCGGCCGACCTGGACAACGTCCGGATCGATGAAGATGCTCACGGCGATCCCGTGCGCCTGGAGACGCTCCACGGCGCACCGCACGGCGTCCTCGTTCGTGATGATGTCGAGGCCGCCCTGCGTGGTGAGCTCCCCCTCCCCCTCCGGCACGAGCGTGACCATATCGGGGACGAGTTCGCACGCGACATCGAGCATCTCATCGGACGTGCTCATCTCGAGGTTGAGGACCCCCGCCACCGTGTCGCGCAGGACCCGGACGTCGCGGTCCTGGATGTGGCGCCGGTCGCCGCGCAGGTGAACCGTGATGCCGCACGCGCCGGTGAGCTCCGCGAGGACGGCTCCCCATACCGGGTCCGGCTCGCTCGCCATCCGAGCCTGGCGGACCGTGGCGATGTGGTCGACGTTGACCGACAGTCTCATGTGATGCCTCCCTTAGTCATATGCATTGGCGCCGCTCTCTTGTGTTGGCGCTGCTCTTGTCTTGGGACCACGCTGCGAGCTCCGATCCGCGCATGTCGGAGCTACTCTACGAGCTCGGACACGAAGACGATCTCGATACCGCGTGCCCGCATCGCCGGAAGACCTCGCTCGAGCGCATCCAGCGTCTCCGGCTTCGGATGGCCGATACCGATGGCGAATCCCTTCCTGCGCGCCGCCTCCTCGAGCGCGCGAAGCCGGCCCGGAACATCGAGCCGTCCTGACTCGTCAAGATAGCTGTCCAGGAAGAGCGTGTTGCGACCCGCCGGGATTCCCGCGCGCTGCGCCTCGGCGTACGCCACCGAGCTGGCGGTCGTCACGCTGTCGACGAAGAAGAGCCCTCGTTCCTTGAGCGTCCCCATCACCGCGCGCATGTGCGGGTGCCTGGTCGTCAACCGCGAGCCCATGTGATTGTTGGCTCCCTCCACGTGCGGGATCTCATCGAGCACGGCGCGCGTGAGCGAGCGCAGCTCGTCCGCCGTGTGCCGCTCGAGCAGTGCGCCGTCGCCCGGATTGGCGTCAGGGTAGCTCTCCGGCTGCATTGGGATGTGCGCGATGACCTGTTTGCCCGCGGCGTGCGCATCGTTCGCTATCCGTCTGGTGTGCGGGCACTGCGGGAGTACGGCTACGGTGATGGGATCGTCGAGTTCCAGGAACCCGAGCGTCGTCTTCGATCTGTTGTACCCGAAGTCGTCGATCACGATGGCCACACGCGGAGCGGCGTCCTCGCGCCGCGTGACGATCGGGGCGTCGCTTCGCTCGGTCTGCTTGAGCACGATGTGGTGTGTCTCGATCTTCCCGAGTCCGAACCGGAGATCGAGTGACTTGAGGCCTCTCCAGTCGGCGTCGGTCTCGCGAACCACAACGAGCTTCCCACCGGAGCTGCGGGCGGCTTCGGTCAACACGAGATTGCACTCGTAGAGACTCGTCCCCGCCGGGATCCGCCCCGTCTTCTCCCAGTGCGGAAGCAGATAGCCAAGCGTGTCGAGCTCCGTCCGTTCGGCGTCGACGTTCGTGATGTGAAGACGGGCCAGCGCGTCGTCGAGCGCGGCATCAACCCGCTCGGCGCGCTCGGTGATATCACGCTTTCCGAAGATGCGTTCGCGGACCGATCCGGCCCTGCCGCTCGAGAACAGCTCGGCGACGCCGACGATCACGATCAACGCAAGCGCGATGACGATGAGCCAGAGGCGGATGATGGAGAGCGCCCGCCTGATCCTCTCGTCGCGCTTCTTCTGCTTCCTGGTTCGGGCCACGATGGTCCTCGATCTCTGCGAGTCGCATCCTCGACCGAACGCCCCGGCGTATCCCATTGGTCGCGCGGTAACGAACCTCGCCGGTCGCGCGGTGTGGAACTCCGTCAATCGTCTGGATTCTAGGCGCGGCGCAGGTGCGAGTCAACAGCAGGTGAATGTCCGGCGCCGCCGGAAGCCCGGCGGCCGGCCAGCGAAGGGGGACAACAGAAACGGGGGACGGTCTCCCGTCCCCCGCGCATAGTCTGTGTGAATCGCACTCCGCAGGCCTCGGAGATGATGAGGCTACTGGAACATCGCCTTGAGCTCGGTGAAGGAGACCTGCTCGAAGTCGCCCGGAACGGCCGGACGCGCAGGATCATCGATGTCCTTCCACTCGAGGATCTCCCAGAGCGTCTCTCCGTTCGGTCCGGTCTCGTTGGGATCCTCGGCGAACGTGTACTGCGCGGCGGCATTGGCCCAGAGGGTCAAATCGTTCGGCAGGAACACGTAGAGGTCGACGTCGTACTGGGACTGCCACGTGACCGGATCCTCCGGGTTCGGACCGGGGATCTCAACCTCGCTCCCAAGCTGCGTCAGTGTGAGAGTGATCGTGAGAACGTCGGTGCCTTCATCGAACATGTTGTGCGCGATCGCGGACTCCTCCGCCTTCCCCCACGATGTGGGCAGCGGATTCTGCGGATCGTTGAGATCACCCGGGTTCAGCCAGAACTCGAAGTCGTCCGCGAGAAGATCCACGTACTCGTCGGCCTCCATCTCCTCGTACGCCCTGATGAGGTTATGGATGACGTTCGGACGCGTCGTGCGTTCCTTGTAGTCGTTGTCGCCTCCACCCGGCGGGTCGGTCTCCTCAGGTGCAAACAGCGAACACCCGGACAGACCCAGCGCAAGGGCGACAAGGAGGACGACGGCCAGCCTGTACCGCGCGGATACTCTGTGCATTGTACGATCCCTCCTAGTGTTCTCACTCACACTAGAACAGCATATCAAGAATCGGGCCCGCTGTCAACGTCCGCACCGTGTCAGGACGCCGGGACGAGCTGCAACTCCCCATGATACAATGAGTTCCACTTTGTAGCAAACCGACAACAAGAGTGCAATCATCGTGCCCAGAGAGCCCGGTGACAGGGCATTGGACGCGCGACGGCGGTCGGTATTCGGCCGGCCGGACCTCCGTTGACCGCTACTGGCGATAGTCTCCGCGGAGGACGCCCCAGGTGGAGTTCTCGGACGGCTCGACCGTCCGGGCGTCGATCCAGCGATAGATGGCCCAGCTCGACTGCTCCCGGCGCATGTGGATCGTTGCCCGCCCCTTGTAGGTGACCTCCTCATTCACATGTTGACCGGACTGCCAGAATACCGTCAGCACATAGTCCTCGACCCGGTAGGCGTCGTCGCCCGCCTCATCCGACTGCTCGTAGGTCGCGAATGTGACGTTGATCTCGGAAGCGCCCGCGAATATCGCCTGCGTGGCCTGGGTCTCGTCGTCCTTGCCCCAGTCCGCGTATCGAACGTCGCCCTCGGCTCCGGCGTCGATGTAGTCGGACGGGTCAACTTCGAACACGTAGTCGTCGGTGAAACAGTCGGAGATGTTCCCGATGTTCTCGTCCTCGAGCGCGGCCTTCAGGTTCGCGCGCAGGATCGTCGTCGTCACCGGCGTCTCCCAGTTATCCGCGACATTGTCGGGAGGTCCGTCGGGATCCCGCGGGCTGAACAGACACCCGGCACAGGTCAGCAGTAGAACGAGAAGCCCGACCAGCGCTGCGGTCGTGATGCTGGTACGAACGCTGGAAGCGGGTCCGGTCCGATGTGTTCGCCTCTTCACTAGAAGGTCCTTTCGAGCGAGACGGAGGCGTTCCAGACATCCTCCTGCCGCTCGCTGATGTTCGGCGCGTCCCGCAGCGTCCGCGAGACCGACGCGCGGACGGTCGTGCCGTCCTCGAGGTCGTGGTTCATGCTTGCCTTGCCCTGGATACTGGTGTCGTGCTTCTCCCAGGAGAGCCGCCTCGAGTCACCCTCGAACAGCCACTTCATTGAGACGCTGTAGTCCTGCTGGACTTCAAGGTCGATCAGACCGAAGAGATTGTACCGAACGAGGACCGTCAGCGTGTGCGTGTCGCGCTCGCTGTTCTTCCCGTAGCGCTCGATCCCATCATCCCCCTCGGTGTAGGCACCCTCGTCCTGTCCGCGATACTTGTGCGTGAACGTCGTGTTGACGCGGTCCATCACGCGCCAGCTGAGATCCGTCGTGACGTTGAAGTTCCTGATGAGCGAGTTCGAACTCGTGTCGTATGTGTAGAAGAAGTAGTCGGCCGAGAGTTCGTACTTCTGGATGATGCTCACCGCCGGGCTGATGACCTTCCTGATGGACGGCTGGATGCTGTAGGTGTTCGTCGTCTTGTTGTCTCCGGTTCTCGAGGTCCGAATGTAGATGAGCTGGCTCTCTTTCACCCTGAGAAGAAGGTCCGCCGTGATGTCGTTGCGCGGCTTGTAGGTGAGCGTGAGCACGCCCTCCTGATTGAGAAGATCTCGGTCCTGGTCGTTCGCCTCGGGATCGTCGAAGTGAAATGAGACCAGCGAAGCGCTGCCGCGGAACGTGCCGTTGAGCCTCGGACCGAACGTGTGAGTGATCGTGGTTCCGAAACTGTCGCTGTAGGTATCGCCGGTCTGGATGCTGAACTGGTCGCTCCGGTCCTTCTTTGACGAGAGCTGGGCCGAGAACGACGTCTCCCCGAGCTTGTAATCGAGCTTGCCGTTGATGGAACGAGAACGGACATCGCTGTCTCTTGTCGTCTCCACGGCATAGTACTGCTGACTCCGTGAGTAGTCGTATCCGAAGTCCATCCCGAGGTTCTCGAACGGCTGGAACTCGGTGGAGAAATCCAGACCTTCGTTCTCCTGATCGCGCTGTTCGGTCTGACCCTCTTTCGGATACTGGGTCTCGGAGTAGGACCGGCGGGCGTCCGCCGAGAACATGTGTCCGGCCCACTCGTAGTCGAAGGTCGCGTTCAAGGAGTGGCTCACCGATTCGTCAGTGCTCTCGAAGTCTCCCTGCTTCGAATCCAGGACAGAGTGTCGACCCGTGTAGGTGAGCTTCGACTCGAGATCCTCAATGATGTCATAGCCCAACGTCGCCGAGACGTCCTGCGTGGTTCCGTTGCTCGTGATGTCCGCGTAGTCGTTGCGCTCGATGCCGGCAGACGCGCTGATAATGGTTGAGAGTCCTGTGAAGTGTTTCTTGTTGTAGCTCGTCGAGAAGTCCATCGTCTCCTTCTCACGGGACGTTCTGACCTCGGTCGACTCCCCGGGATTGCGCGTCTCGACCTGATAGGAACGGTTGAACCTCACACCCATGCCAACGGCGTCCGTGACGTTGTAGTTGAGACCCGCCCTCCAGGACTCCTGCCGGTTCTCCCGGTTGAGGACCTCATCCTCCTTGATCGTGATGCTGGCCGATGAGTTGAACTTGAGCGCGTTCGAGATGGGGTAGTTCGTCGTGAAATCATGACCCCACGTGCCGACGCCCTCGGCGCGGTTGTAGGTCAGCTTGTAGACCGGATGGAACTCCGGCTCGAGCGCCGCAACACGCGGGCGTGTCCCGGGACCCTGGTTCTGGAACTGCTCCATGTTCTCGTTCCTGACGACCGGCGCGCCTCCACCCGCGATGCTGTCGGCGACGGCGACTCCGGTCGTGTCTCCGTCCACCCCCGCAAGGTCGAGGCTGTCACTGACCGCCGCGGAACCCTCCGCGTCGTACTCATCCCCGTCCGCGGCCGCCGGCGGCTCCGGCACCTGGCCGTACGCCGCTCCGCACACCGTCAGAACGACGATGGAGAGCACGATCAGCAGCAGCGCGACGCGAGAAGATGTGTTCACTGGATCTCCGTGGTAACGATGGCGAGCGCCAGGCGCTCGAACTCCTCGACCGAGAGCGTCTCTCCGCGGCGGGAGAGGTCGACACCCGATGCTTCCTCGATTTCTTGGACCGTCGCCCCGCTCTCGCTGAGCAGGTTCGCCAGCGCCCCGCGGAGCATCTTGCGCCGCTTGCCGAACGCGGCCGCCACGACGCTCTCGAATACGGTTCTATCTGCGTCGCGAGCGGGGGCCGACCCAAAGTCGATCTCGATGACGCGTGAGTCGACCTTGGGCTTCGGCGTGAAGCAGGTCCGGCGGATCGTGAAGAGCTGCCGCACGACCGCGTGGAACTGCACGACGACCGAGAGTCTTCCGTACTCCGCTGTGCCGGGCCCAGCCGTGAGCCGGTCGCCGACCTCCGCCTGCACCATCAGCACGGCCCGCGACACATGCTCGCTGGCGTCGACCAGGCGCGCGATGAGCGGACTCGTGACACTGTACGGGATGTTCCCCGCGACGACGAGCTTCTCTCTCCCGAACTGCTCGCATGCCGCGGCAAAATCGAAATCGAGAATATCACCGGCAATGAGCGTCAACCCGGCGGGTTCGCCGTACTCCTCGGTGAAGGCGCGCACGATGCCTGAGTCCAGCTCAACGGCGATGACGTGCTCCGCCTGCTCGGCGAGCCCGAATGTCAGCGCCCCGAACCCCGACCCGACCTCCACGACGAGATCGTCGGGATTGATGGCGGCCGATTCGACGACCTTACGTATGACGTTCGGATCATCGAGAAAATTCTGCCCGCGGTCCTTCGATGGCGCAAGCTGATACTTCGAGAGCATCGCCGAGGGTGTGAGCACGTCCACGGCTCAACCTCCCCGGACGCGGAACTCCGCGCCGAGCTCGGTCGCAACCCTGCGGGACGCCTCGATATCGACCTCGGGGATGCTGACGACGCTGGCCGTGACCTCGAGCCCCGCCTTGAGGCTCTCGCGGATGAACGCCTTGACGTGATCGTACGTGTCCGGTCCGAAGGACGGCTTGCAGATCCGCTCGTAGACCTCGGCGCTCTCCGCATTGAGGCTCACCGAAACGGCGTCGGCCGCCTCGGCAAGCTCCGGAGCGACGTTCCTGTTCCAGATGAGATTCGCGTGTCCGTTGGTGTCCACGCGAACCCGTCCGCCAGCCTCCCGAACCGCCCGCCCCACCTCGAGAAGCACATCGAGACGCACGGTCGGCTCACCGTACCCGCAGAAGACGACCTCGCCGTACCGCGTCGGATCGCCGATGGCCTCGAGGAGCTCCTTCGCGCTCGGCTCGCGTTCGAGCCTCAGGTTGTATCCCCACAGAACGTCGGTCTGATAGCGGATGCAGAACTCGCACTCGTTCGTGCACCGGTTCGTGATGTTGAGATAGAGATTGCCCCACATCTCATATGCGATCGAGGGCCGCGGCGTCTTGATGCCGTAGAGACGCATCGCGTTGCCCGTGGTCTGTCTCGCCACGTCCGCGTAGGACATCCCGGTCGCCTCCGCGACCGCCGCGGCGACGCTGACGATGAAGGCGGGTTCGTTCCGTCTGCGCCCCTTCCCCTTCTGGGGCTGCGGGGTGAGCCACGGGGAGTCGGTCTCCAGCACGAGACGCCGGCGCGGGATCGTCCGCGCGACCTCGGCGAGCCGTCCGTTCTTCTCTAACGTGATGGGACCACCGATGCCGACGTGGAATCCGCGGTCGACGACCTCACGCGCGTAGTCGGCGTCGCCCGGGAAGCAGTGCATCACGCCGCCGACCTCGCCCGCGCCCTCCTCATCGATGATGCTGAGCACGTCGTCGAGCGCGTCACGGTTGTGTATGACGAGAGGAAGACCCAGCCGCTTCGCCATCCTGATCTGGCCGCGGAAGGAGCGGATCTGGTCGCCCTTCGGTGAGAGGTTTCGGTAGTAGTCGAGTCCCGTCTCGCCGATGGCGACGATACGCGGGTGCTGCGCCAGCTCCTCGAGTTCGGCCTCGAAGCTGTGATTCCAGAGCTTCGCCTCGTGCGGGTGGAGACCGGCGCTCGCATAGATGAAGTCATACTTCTCGGCGAGCGCGATCGAGCCGCGGGTCGTCTTGAGGTCGAAACCGATGTTGACCATGTAGCGCACGGCTGCCGCACGCGCGCGCTCGATGACGGCCTCGCGGTCCTGGTTGTAGTCTTTGAGGTCGAGATGCAGGTGGGTGTCGACGAGCACCTAGCTCACCTTTGTTCCGGCCGGGAATTCGCGGTCGGGCACGAGCACGGTGAGACCGTCGCTGGTCGAGGCCGCAAGCAGCATCGCCTGCGACTCGACGCCACGGATCGTCGCCGGTTCGAGGTTCGCGAGCACGAGGATCGTCTTCCCGACGAGTTCGTCCGGCGCGTAGCTCTTCGCGATACCCGCGACCATCTGACGGACGTCGCCGTCCCCGAGGTCGACCCTGAGCTTGAGGAGCTTGTCCGCCCCCTCGACCTTCTCGGCCTCCAGGACGCTGGCCAGCTTGAACTCGAGAGACTGGAACTGGTCGAAGCTGATCATCGGCTTTCCGTCCTTCCTTGGAGTGTCGCCCGACGCCTTCGCGTCGCCGCCCGCGGTCTTCTTCGCCGAGCCGGCGTCCTTCGCGGCGCCGTCGTCCTGCGGCGCGCCCGCGCCGGACAGGACGTCGAACCTCGCCTTGAGATCGTCGTCGGAGTACTTCGGGAACACCGGGTCACCCTTGGTCACAGTGGTGCCGGCCTTCCAGCCGTGTCCCCATGTAAGAAGCTCGTCGTACGCGACGGCTCCCGGTGTGAGCGTGTGCCCTATCCGCGAGAGAATGAGCTCGGACTTCTCGGGCATGAACGGCCACGTCATGATGGCGACCTGCCGGACGACCTCGAGCACGTCAAAGAGGACCTGCGCGAGCCGGTCCGTGTCGCTCTTCGCGAGAACCCAGGGCTTCTCCTCTTCGATGTACGCGTTGGCGCGGCGGACCAGCTCCCAGATGCGACCGAGCGCGATCTGCGGGGCATAGTCCGTTCCCGCCTTCGCGGCGTCCGCCGCGACCGACTTCGCAAGATCGATGAGCTCCTGCCCCGCTCCACCGCCCGCCGTTCCCGCGGCCAGCTCGGCGACCTGACCACCGAGGAACTTCTCGACCATCGCGGTCGCGCGCGAGACGAGGTTGCCGAGATCGTTGGCAAGCTCGGAATCGTACCGCGAGCGGAACTGCTCCCACGTGAAGTCGAGGTCCTTGCCGTACGTCCCCTCGCGCATCAGGAAGTACCTGAGCGCGCACGGACCGAAGATGTCGGACGCTTCGAGCGGATTGACGATGACGCCGCGGCTCTTCGAGAGCTTCTGTCCCTTGAAGTATACAAAGCCGTGGCCGTAGATGGTCTTCGGCAGCGCGACGCCTGCGCTCATGAGCATCGCCGGCCAGATAACGCAGTGGAACCGCGTGATGTCCTTGCCGATGAGATGCACGTCGGCCGGCCACCAGCGGTTGAACATCTCCTCGTCCTCGCCGTACCCGACGCCCGTGATGTAGTTGGTGAGCGCGTCGACCCAGACGTAGATGACGTGCGACGGGTCCTTCGGGAGCGGGACGCCCCACTCCGACCCAGCGCGGGTCACGCTGATATCCTCGAGCCCGCCCTTGATGAGCTGGATGATCTCGTTGCGGCGCGAATCGGGCTGGATGAACTCCGGATGCTCCTCGATGTGCTTGAGCAGAGGCGCCTCGTACTTCGAGAGACGGAAGAAGTAGTTCTCCTCGCGGATCCAGACCGGTTCCGTGCCGTGCGTCGGGCACTTCCCGTCCTCGAGATCCTTCTCCTGGAGGAACGCCTCGCACGACTCGCAGTAGTACCCCTCGTAGTGTCCCTTGTAGACATCGTCGGACAGCGCCTCGAACAGCAGGCTCAGACGGCGCTCGTGTTCGTCGCTCGTCGTCCGGACGAACCGGTCGAACGACACTTCGAGCTTCTCCCAAATGTCGCGGAACACGCCTTCCATCTCGTCGCAGTACGCGTGCGGGTCCATGCCCTTCTCGCGCGCCGCGCGTTCGACGTTGAGGCTGTGCTCGTCGTTGCCCATCTGGAAGTAGACGTCGTCACCGAGAAGCCGGTGGTAGCGCGCGAAGACATCGGCCGAAATCTTCTCGTAGGCCGTGCCGATATGCGGCGCGCTGTTGACGTAGTCGATCGCCGTGGTGATGTAGTACTTGCCTGCCATCATGTCCTCTCGCTGCGTCTGGTCCGTCGCTACTTCTCCTCGCGAGCGATCCGCTCGGCCTCGCTCCAGTACGCCTCCAGGGCCTCGTCCTTCTCCCTGGAGCCGGCCTCCACGATCTTGCCCTTCTTGAAGTCATCGAGCGTCACCGTGATCGGGTCGTCGTCCTTGCGGCCGAGCGTCACGGTCCTATGGAAGATGTCGGTCCCTATCACCTTGAACATCTCGCCTTCGATCGTGCCCTTCGTCCCGACCTTCGGGAACTCCTTCTTCGCCTGGGTGTACAGGTCGCGCTCGTACCGCAGACAGCACATCAGCCTCCCGCAACCGCCGGAGATCTTCGGCGAACCGGGAGCGAGGTGCTGCTCCTTGACCATCTTGAGCGTCACAGGGTCGAAGTCGCTGATGACGCCGCGACAGCAGTAGTAGCGCCCACAACGCCCGAAGCCGCCGAGGCGGCGCGCTTCGTCCCGGACGCCGATCTGTCGCATTTCGATGCGCGTCTTGAAGATGCTGGCGAGGTCGCGGACAAGTTTGCGGAAGTCCACACGCCGGTCCGACGTGAAGTAGAAACGGATCTTGTTGCCGTCGAACTGCCACTCAACGTCGACGAGCTTCATCGGAAGGCTCTGGCGCGCAATGCACTGCTGACAGATGCGATGCGCCTCCGCCTCCTTCTCGGCCAGCTCCTCGCGACGCTCGATATCGCCGGATGTCGCGCGGCGGAGTATCGGACCGAGGATTCCCTTGTCGCGGAGCTTCTTGCTCGCCTCGTCGCCCTCGCGGATGATCACGCCGATGTCCTGGCCGCGGTCGACCTCGACGATCGCCTGATCGCCCGCGCGGAACGGGATGTTCCGCGGGTTCCCGAAGATTGCCTTGCGACCGCCCTTGAACTCCAGTTCGAAGGACTCGGGTGTGCCGCGAAGCACGCCGCCGCTTTCGCTTCCGGACTCTACGCTACCGGACTCCATGAGCCGCACCTCTCCTTGTCGACGCCCGCTTCCTCACGACCGCCAGGTCGAGAAGCACCGAGGTGAAGACGATCGACGGGTTCGAGTATCGCTCGATGGCCCGCCGGGCGTCGTCGACCTTGTGAATGAGCTGTTCGAGGTCGTCGACGTTCATCGAATCGGCCATCCGCTCGATCTCCGCGCGGTGGCCGGCGTAAAGGATCTCAGGTTCCCCGGTTCCCGACGCGTTCCCGCCGCCGGTCCCGGCGCTGCTCCCACCACTCCCCCGCAGCTGCGAAAGCTGCAGCACATCGCGCAGCCACAGGAGCATCAGATTGAGAAACTTCTGCTGCTCGTCCCGCCCGAGGCGGTACGCCAATCTGTTCGCCTCATCCAGGAGCGACGACGCGTTGGTCAGTCGCGAGCCACCCATGATGAGCGCAACGCTTCGCAGTTCGCCCGCGAGTCCGGCCCTGCCGGAGCGGACGGCGACACCGGGACATCCCTGCGCCATCGCCGCGGCCGCCTTCGCCTCCTTGGGCTCGAACCCCAGACGCGGGTCGGCCAGAAGCACGGCCTCCACATCCTTCCGGGAGAGCCTCCCGAACGCGACACGCTGACAGCGCGAGATGACGGTCGCCGGCAGCGCGGTCGGCCGCGACGTCGTCAACACGATGACGGTCTGCTCCGGCGGCTCCTCGAGCGTCTTAAGGAGCGTGTTCGCCGCCTCCGTCGTCATCCGGTCGGCGTCGGCGATGATGAACACCTTCCACGGACCGATGTAGGGCCGCTTGTTCGCCTTGACCACAACCTCGGAGAGCACCGTGTCGACAGAGATGACGGCCGTCTTGCGGCCGAAGTCCTGATCGCGGAATCCTGCCTTCAGGCCGGAGGCCTTGAGTTCGGCAAGCTCCGCGGGTTTGATCGTCGTCGGGACGGGGAAGATCAGATGCGTGTCCGGGTGGCTCAGACCGTCCGCCATCCGGCACGCGCTGCACGAACCGCAGCTTTCGAGCCCGTCCGTCTCGCAATGGAGCGCCCGCGCGAACTCGAGCGCGACCGCCTCCTTCCCGACCCCGTCCGGGCCGTGAAAGAGATAGGCGTGCGACAGCCTGCCGGAGGCGTATGCCGACGTGAGAAGACTGACCGCGGAGTCCTGCCCCTTGATCCTCTCGAGCCCCATCGACGCTCCCGGCGAACAGCCCTGCCGAAAATCGGCGGAACTTCGCATCCTGACTTAGCTTATCATTCTATCGTCCGCCATGGGGGGAATCAAGCCGATTCGGCCCGCCGGCGGGCCTGGTGGAAGGCGCCGACACCCGGTTACTGGCCGTCCATCTCGCGTTCCGCATTGGCGAGCCGGCGCAGGCGCTGGGCTATATCGCGGGCGAGCGTGACGGCCGAGATCATGCTCCCGGCGTCGGCCAGCCCCTGCCCCGCGAGATCGAACGCCGTCCCGTGATCGACCGACGTCCTCACGATCGGGAGCCCGAGCGTGATGTTCACGCCGTCGGAGAATCCGAGGATCTTGATGGGGATGGTGCCCTGGTCGTGGTACATCGCCAGAACGGCGTCGAATCCGCTCCCCGGGCCCTCGCCGCCGCCGAGTCCCGTGAAGATGGTGTCGGCGGGGAACGGCCCCTCGACCGCCATCCCGCGATCGCGCGCCGCGCGGATGGCCGGGATGATCTCGTCGGCCTCCTCGGCGCCGAACATGCCGCCCTCCCCCGCGTGCGGGTTGAGGCCGGTCACCGCGATCCGCGGCCGCTTGACTCCGAACCAGAGCTCGAGACCCGCATCGAGGATGACGAGCTTCTCGAGTACGCGGTCTCGTGTGATAGCGCGCGGGACGTCGGTAAGCGACAGGTGCGTCGTGACGAGCGCCACGCGCTTCTCGCCCGCGACGAACATCATGAGATACTTGCCGGTCCCGCTCGTTCTCGCCAGAAACTCGGTGTGACCCGGGAACTCCTCACCAGTGGCCATGATCGCCGACTTCGACACCGGCGCGGTCACCATCGCATCGAAGCTCCCCTCGAGACACATCTCCGCCGACGTCCTGATGACGTCGAGCGAAGCCTTCGCGCCCTCGACCGACGGCTTTCCGGGAGTGATCTTCCCGATGCTCTCGCCGACGTCGAAGCACTCGATCTCGAGCGGTATCCCCAGCCGTTCGCTCCACTCTTCGAGCACGCCGGGCGCCGTCACGGCGACAAGGTCGCATCGCTCTCTGAGTTTCCGGATCGCGCCGGCCTTAAGGACGACCTCCGGGCCGACGCCCGCCGGGTCGCCCATCGTCAACGCGATGCGCGGTCTGAGATCATGGCTGCGGCCGCTGTCAGAACGGGTTGACATCTCTCTCCTCCAACACCTCGTAGAGCGTCCGGGCGCGGGCCTTGCTGACGTTGCCCGTCGGAACCTCGAGGACACGGACGCGAATGAAACGGTCACGGAGATTGAGGATGATCTCGTCTCCGACGTGCACCTCGCCTCCGGCGCGGGCCTTCCGGCCCAGGAGCGAGACGCGGCCGCCGTCGCAGGCCTGCTTCGCCATGGTCCGCTGCTTGATGAGCCGTGACAGCTTCAGGAACAGGTCGAGTCTCATGATGCGTTCCGCACGGGGCTACGACGCTTCGAGAAGCTCGGTCCGAACGTCGATGAAGATCTCCTGTCGGAGTTCCTCCATCAGCTCCTGGAACCGCTCCTCGGCTCTCAGCCCGAAGATGTACTCCTTGAGCTGGTCGCGGATCTCGTCGAGTTCAGCCGTCCTCGGCTCCTCGTACTCGACCAGCTTGAGGATGTAGTAACCGCCGTCGCCTTCGAGGATCTCGGTGACGCCACCGACCTCGAGCGCCCGCAGCGCCGTCTCGAACTCCGCATCGAGATCGCCGGGGGCGAACCAGCCGAGGTCGCCGCCTCGCGCGCTGGACGCCTCGTCGTCGGAGTAGCCGCCGGCGACCGCCGAGAAATCGGCGCCGTCGACGATCATCGTCCGGAGGCTGTCCGCCCGCGCTCGCGCGCGGAGAACATCATCCGGACCGGGTGTTACCCGCGCGAGGATGTGTCGGGCGCGCACCTGCTCTTCGTTCCGCTCATCGAGTCTGATGATGTGGAAGCCGAACCGGCTGGGAACAACACCGCTGATCTCGCCCACTGCGAGCGCGAACACGGCCTCCTCGAACTCCGGCACCATCATCCCGCGGCCGAACCAGCCAAGGTCGCCCCCGCGCGCCGCCGACGCGTCGTCAGAGTATTGCGCCGCGACGTCTTCGAACGATGATCCGGCGTCGAGTTCAGCCCTGGCCGCGTCCAACCGGTCGTATGCGGCCCGCTTGAGATCCTCACTCACCTTGGGGGCCGACACGATGCCGGCGACGTGGAACGCCTCGGGCACGACTCCGACGTCGGCGCCGTTCTCTTCGTAGTACTCATCGACATCGCGCCACGTGACATCGATCCTGCCGTGCACCTCCCGGCGGATCACCTGCTCTGCGAGCAGACGCTTCTCGATGTCGTCGCGATAGATCTCTCTGAGTTCCTGACGCGTGATCCCCTCGGAATCGAGCGCGGCGTCAAGAGCCTCGGGCGAGCCGTGCCGCTCCTCGAGTTCGGCCACGCGGCGGTCGAGTTCCTCATCAAGAGCGCCCGGCGAGAGAAGGATGCTGTCGCGGTTCGCCTTGGCCACAAGCAGCATCTCGTCGATCATCTCATGGACAACGCTCGTCCGGTACTCGAGCACATTGCCCTCGGTGAGCGCCTGGCCGCCGGTGCGCATATTGAACAGGTAGAGCTCTTCGTCGATGTCGCTTTCGAGGATGATCTCGTCACCGACGATGGCCGCGATCCCATCGACCTTCTGTCGCTCGGTCAGCGACTCGGGCTCGGGCTCGGGCTGCGGCTGCTCGGAGATCCGCGGGGCCGCGTCGAGGCCGGCGTCATCAGGATCGAACTCATCGGTCTGGGCAAGCGCGGGCGCCGCCATCAGCAGGAGCGCGATCGACAACGCGAGCGCGTACCGTGCGGTCAATCTCTTCATGGTGTTCTCCTCATTACGGAGCGATGAACTCCGTCGTGTCACCTTCCGCGGCATCTCCTTCGGAGACACCGGTGTCCTCGTCGACGCGTTCTCTCGAAGCCTGTCTGAGCGCCGCCGTGTCGATGACGACGACGGCGCGATCCTCGAGTTCGACGAGCCAGCTGTCGAACGCCTCGCGACGCTGCTTGGACGTCAGGAAGTTCATCACCGCCGCGCTCTTCGATTCGAACGACGGCTGCCCGGCGCCAGGGTGGCGGTCGAGCACCTTGATGATGTGGTATCCGTAGCCGCTCGCTATGACGGTGCTCACCTCGCCGACCTTCAATGCGAACGCGGCCTCCTCGAGTTCGTGGATCATCTCGCCGCGTCGCACATAGCCGAGATCACCGCCGAGAGAGGCGGTCTGGTCGATGGAATAGCTCTGTGCCACGGACTCGAAGGGACTCCCGGTCTCGAGCTGCGCCAGCGCGCGCGCGGCCTCCTCGGGGTTGCGAACAAGGATGTGCGCCAACCGGACCTGGATCGCATACTCGTTCCGATGATCCTCGAAGTACGCCTGCGCATCCTCCTCGGTCACCGCCGCGATCTCGTCAAGGCGGTGCCGGATGCACGCTTCGGCCACGAGCTCACGCTCGATCTCCAGAACGCGCCGTTCGATGTCGTCGCCGCTCCCGTACCCAAGCCGCCGGCCTTCCTGATAGAAGAGCTCGGTCTTCACCCAGTTGTTGATGGCCTCCTGCTGGTCCTCGAGCGTCATCACGGCGAGGTGCTGTTCGGGGATCGACGCGTAGAAGTCGGCGACGGAGAGCTGCGAACTTCCGACGCGCGCAACCGTGCTTCCGTCACTTCCCCCGCCGCACCCGACGAGCCCGACGAACACGGCGGCAAGGACGGTGGCGACCACGACCAGTGCCTTCACGTTCCCTCCATGGCGGCGCCGGAGCGCCAATCAGCAGACGGCCGCCCCCGAGCGGTTTCCCGCAGGCGGGCGCGGCCGTCATGTTCCGTCGTCATCAGTCGTTCGTGCGAGCGCTACCGCTCCGACTCCATCCGCATCTGCTGCAGCTCTCCAACGTCGGCGGGGTCGGTGATCAGCCCGAGGTTCTCCTCGTGGATGGTCACGTCCACGCTCGCCCTGATCTCATCGAGGAACTCGACAAGCCGCGCCTCGCGGCGCTCGGCCGTCAGATGCTCCACCACGTTCGCGCCGACCTCATCGAAGGTCAGCTGCTCCTCTTCGAACCTCTCGAGCACGGTGACGAGCGCGTAGCCGCCCGGTGCGCGGACCGGCTCGCTGAGCTCACCGATCGGGAGCGCGAATGCCGGCTCCTGCAGATACGACAGCCGGCCTTCACCCTGCATGACGTTCTCGATGATGCCGTCGCGGCTCTGGCTCCAGCTGTCGATCGAGTGCGTGCGGATCATATCGATGAAGTCCGCCTCGCCCTCGATGATCTGCTGGCGGATCAGGTTGGCCTGCGCCTCGTCACCGACGATCAGCTGACGCACGGTGGCGCGCGGCGCGCGCACGAACCGGTCGCGATTCGCGCGGAAGAACTCGCGGACCTCCTGCCCGCTCGGCTCGACCATCTTCTGCTGGATCTCGGCGTCGTATGTCAGGTCGACGATCGCCTCTTCGTGACGCGCGGCAAGGTAGTCTTCCATCTCACGGCTCGTGTGGTAGCCGCGCTTCTCGATCTCGTACTCCTTGATCATCGCGAACACGCGCTTCTGGACCGAGTCCGTGATGTAGAGCGCTGAACCCTGCTTCGGGGTCTCGATACCCGGGGAATCGGTCAGGATCTGCGCGTAGTCGCCGAGCGTCCACGTGGTCGCCTCGCCACCGATATTGTAGGTGACGAAGTCCATCGCGGCCTCTTCCTCGCTGAACTGAGGAACGATGTGGGTCTTGGCCCGCTGGATAGCTATCTCAGAGGTCATTTCACCGTCGTACGGCGGAATGAGCTCCGCGACTCTCTCGTCGATCCTCGTGCCGGCGAGGTCCATTCCGTCCGGGTCGAAGGTGATGTCCGCCTCCTCCATCCACCCGGCGATGACGCTGTGCTCGAGAAGGTCACGCTTGAATGCGCGGCATTCAGTGGTGATACCGGCGAGGTGCTGTCCCTCAAGGGGCATCCGCTCGGCCGGGCTCTTCTTCGAGGTGATCTCGAGAACGTAGAACGTCCCGGAGATATCGAGCGGACCGACGATGTCGCCCGAGTCGGTCAGGCGGACCGCATCGCGCATCAGCGGGTGCAGGTCGGTCCACGACTGCATCGAGCGGCGTCCGCCGTCCGTCGCGGACCCGGCGGTCGACATCTCCATGGCGACCGCGGCGAAGTCCTCGCCGCCCTCGGTCACACGCCGGTACGCCTCGTCGGCGCTCTCCTCATCGGGGAGTGTGATCTCGCGCATCTGAAATACCGCGTCACGGTATGAGTAGTACTCCTCGACCTCCTCGGGCGTCACCTGGCTCGGCTCCACGATGACCTCATCGCGGAGCATGTTCTCGGCCTTCGTCCCGCGGAAGTGCTCGAGGGCGTCGCCGATCCGCGGATCCTCGCTGATACCCAGACGGTACCCGGCGATGACCAGCAGCTCCTTGCGGACGATCTCGTTGAGGAATGCGAGCTTGGCCTCGTCACCCTCGCCGCCGGGAAGCATCGACGGCGGCATGTGCTCGAGGCGGTCGTTGACGTATCCCACGGTGACGGTTCGCGTCTCCGCGACCCCGTCCTGGTCGGTCAGCGTAACGATGGGCTTCTCATCGGGCTGAGCGCATCCGGCCAGCGCGATCGCCATGAAGCAGATGAGAGCCAGTCCGGCGAAAATTCTCCGCATTGCAGCACTCCTTTCGGGGCCCCCTGCCTCCCGGCCAGGGTAGCTATTCTCCTGTCTGTTCACATGTTAGCAATATACAAAGCGCCCGCGCTTCGGCCCAGGCACCGCCTCAAACGCTAGCAGATTCCGCAAACCCCTTCAATACCTTTCTCCCGATCCGGATCGACTCACGGCGGTCCCGCGCCCCCTCGAAACGGACCGCCAGCCCATCCGTGGCGTCGAACTCCATCGCGATGTCGGTCGCCTCCAGCGCGTGCTTGACGCGCGAGGGTTTCGGTGAGCGGTCGGGAGCGAAACGAGCAATAATGAAGCTTCCCTCACGTCGAATCTCTTGCACCCCCGCGTCCCGGCAAACTACCCGTAGAGCCTGAACATCCAGTAGCGAGGCAACCTCCTCA
The DNA here is from genome assembly GCA_029990205.1 of bacterium. Taxonomy (GTDB): domain Bacteria; phylum Joyebacterota; class Joyebacteria; order Joyebacterales; family Joyebacteraceae; genus JAPEKQ01. Next base: position 25,519 of record JAPEKQ010000007.1, on the reverse strand, counting down.
GGGGGGCGCCCGAAGCGGTCGTCGAGCTCGCTTCGGAGCGACTCGACCGCCTTCTCCGTCCCGGCGTCGCGGATGCGCTTGTAGACGTCGATCTTCATGTCGTTGTCCGGCATGTAGCCGTCGGGGATATATGCATCCACCTTTATGTGTATTGTCGTCTCCAGCTCCTCCACCACAGCCTCACCCTTCTGCCGCCGGACCGCCTCCCGGAGAAGGCGAGCGTACAGGTTGAACCCCACCGCCATCATGTGTCCGTGCTGCTCCGCTCCGAGGATGTTGCCGGCGCCGCGTATCTCGAGGTCGCGCATGGCCAGCTTGTACCCGGAGCTCAGGTCGGTGAACTCCTGGATCGCGCCGAGCCGCTTCCGGGCGATCGCAGAGAGGCTCTTGTCGCGCGGGATAAGCAGGTATGCGTACGCCCGGTGGTTCGACCGGCCGACGCGACCGCGCAGCTGGTAGAGCTGGGCGAGACCGAAGCGGTCGGCCCGGTTGATGATGATCGTGTTGACGTTCGGGATGTCGAGGCCGGACTCGATGATCATGCTGCAGACGAGGACGTCGACCTTCCCCTCGAGGAATCGGAGCATGACCGTCTCGAGCTGCCGCTCCGGCATCTGACCGTGACCGACATCGACGATGATCTCCGGAAGCAGCTGCCGGAGGTAGCTCGCCATCGCCTCGATGGTCTGGACGCGGTTGTGCACGAAGTAGACCTGCCCGCCGCGGTCGATCTCGCGCATCACGGCTTCGACGATGAGATCGTCATCGAACGCCGCGATCTCTGTGCGGACCGGGAGCCGGTCTCGCGGCGGAGTGACGATGAGCGACATGTCGCGCGCGCCCATGATCGCCATGTGGAGCGTCCGCGGGATCGGTGTCGCCGTCATCGTCAGAACATCGACGGTCTTCCTGATCTGCTGGATGGTCTCCTTGTGGAGAACGCCGAACTGCTGCTCCTCGTCGATGATCAAAAGCCCGAGGTCCTTGAACTTCACATCTTTCGAAATGAGACGATGCGTACCGATGATGACGTCGACCTTCCCCTGTCCGAGCCGCTCGACGATCTCCTTCTGTTCCTTTGCCGTGCGGAAGCGCGAGAGCACGTCGACCTCGACGGGATACTCGGCGAAGCGGTCGTGGAACGTCGTCATGTGCTGCTGCGCCAGGATGGTCGTCGGCACAAGCACCGCCACCTGCTTCCCCGCCATGACGGCCTTGAAGGCCGCGCGTATGGCAACCTCTGTCTTCCCGAACCCGACGTCGCCACAGATCAGGCGGTCCATCGGCTTCGCAGCCTCCATGTCGGTCTTGATCTCCTCGGTCGCGCGCACCTGATCGTCGGTGTCCTCGTAGATGAACGACGCCTCGAGCTCTCGCTGCCAGACATTGTCGGATGGGAACGCGATCCCGGGCTGAGCGCGCCGCGCCGCGTAGAGGTTCAGCAGGTCGCGCGCCAGCTCTTCGACCGCCTTCTTCGCGCGCGCCTTCGTCTTCGTCCACGCGATCCCGCCGAGCTTGCTGAGCCTCGGCTTGTGCTCCTCCTTGCCGACGTACTTCTGGAGCCGGTCGATCTCATCGGCGGGAACGTAGAGCTTCCCGCTGTCCGCGTACTCGACGATGATGCAGTCGATGAGCCGGTCGTCGGCCTCGACCCGCGCCATCCCCACGTACTGCCCGATGCCGTGATTGACGTGGACGACGTAGTCGCCCTCGGTCAGCGCCTCGAAGCTCGAGATCGGAGCGCCGCCTCGGAACTTCGGCCGCCGTCTCCGACGGTAGCGGTCGAAGATGTCGTGATCGGTGTAGACGGCGAGACCGGCGCCCGGCACCGAGAACCCCATCTCGAGACTGCCCACTTCGAGCGCGACGTCGGTCACGGCGTCGCCCAGCAGTTCGCCGAGCCGCGCGACCTGGCCGCGGTTGTCACACATGATCCAGACGCGGTTGTCGCGCGCCAGCAGCGCGATGTGCGCGCGGAGGCTCTCGAGGTTCGAACCGAACGACTCCTGCCGCTTCGAAACGGCGTCGATCCGCTTGAGCGATTCGAGAGCGCGACTCCGCACGAGCCCCGTGGCGATGAGCGGCCGCGTTCCGAATCGCTCGATGATCCTGTCGAACGGCAGGAGCAGCGACTCCGGTTCGCAGAGCGGCACGTTCTCGGAGGAGGCGCTGTAGATCTTGGCGGCCTCGAGCGAGATCAGCTCGGCGCGGTCCCAGACCTCGTCCTCGCGCACGAGGATGAGGCCCGCGGTGTCCGGAAGGTAGTCGACGAGCGTCTCGGCGTCCGGATGGACGGCCGGCAGATACTGCTCGACGCCTTCGAAGTAGAATCCCGTCTCGAGGCCATTGAGAAGATGGTCGCGGTCCTTCGAATCGACGCGATGCGCCTTGCTCAACCGCTGCCCGAGTTCTCCGGCCCCCTCGCCCGCGAGCACCACCTCCCGGCGCGGCAGGATGACGACCTCGTCCAACTCGCCCGTCGACCTCTGCGTGTAGACTTCGAATTGCCGGATCGACTCGACCTCGTCGCCCGCGAGCTCGACACGGATCGGTTCGTCGTATCCGAACGGGAGGATGTCGACGATGCCGCCGCGGACGCTGAACTCTCCGGAGTCCTCGACCATCCGGATGCGGCGATAGCCGAGGTCGGCGAGGCTCGATGTGAATGTCTCAAGCTCGAGTCGCTGGCCCCGCTCCACGCGGATCGTGACGTCCTTGAGGAGTCGCCGCGGCAACGTCCGCTGCATGATCGCCTTCGGTGTGGTCACGATGATGAGCGACTCGCCGGCCATCAGGCGGTCGAGCGCGACGAGGCGTGACTCGGTGATCGAGGTCAGCGGCGAACGGCGCTCGTACGGGAGCGTCTCCCATTCGCTGAACAGGAGGATCTGGTCGTCGGGGAGATACGTGAGAAGGTCGTCCTGGATGTGTTCCGCGTCGGAGAGGTTCGGCGCGATGATGACCCACGTGTGCGGAAGCCGCTTCCGGAGGACCGCCGCCAGAAGCGTCTTCGACGAACCAATGAGACCGCCGATCCAGAGCCTGTTGTCACCGCGCTCGACGCGCGCGCTGATTCCGGCGAATGGCTCGGCCCCCTGTGCGAGTTCGACTATCTTCCGTCCCGGCACTCGGTTCCTCCGTGAGTCTGCTTCTCAGCGAATCAGTATCCCGGTGGCTCAGTATCTCGGCCGCGCGATCCACATCTCCAGGGCCACCAGCGCGAGCGCCGCGTAGACGAACACGCGCCAGAGCTCCCGACCGTGCCTCGCAACGAGAATGGCGTCCTCGAGCGGTATGTCGGCCGCAAGAATCGTCCAGTCGCGTTCGCCCAGGACGGCTTCGATGTCGCTGTCCGCGGCCGGTGTCAGGTCCGATTCATCCACCGGTGCATTCACGGCGGCGAGCGCGTACACGCGCGCGTCAGCACCCGCCCCGCCGGCGGCTCCCGCACTCCCGGCGCCCGCGCCGCGGAATCGATGAATGCCGATCTGCTCTGCGCCACGCAGCACCGCTCCTCCCGCCGTTCCCGGCAGGCGCTCGGCGACGACGACGCGCCCGTCGGGCAGCTCGACCTCGGGCGGCGTCACACTCGCGGCGTCGTACGGCACGATGAGGTCCTCGCCAACCTCGGCATACGCCGACGCACGCCCTGCGTCGGCGAGTCCGGCGACCGTGCGATGCAGGATGGGAACGAGGAGACCGCTCTTCGGCAGATCGTTCCACGTTCCGTCGAGACCCGTGTAGAGCACGGCGGCGCGCCCACCGCGGTCCGGACGCGTCACCGTCAACAGCGGTCCGACCCCGGGCAGCTCGAGCACGATCTCTGCCCCTGCCGGCTCCGCGCGGAACGCTCGTGTCACGGTCGCGTCATCGATCAACCGCTCGCCGAACACCAGCCCGGAGAGGAGCGGGTGCCCGACGCCGGCGGGAGCGATCCGAAGACCGCTTCGTCGCTCAACCGGTTCGATGATGGCTCCGGCCCCGAGTTCGGCGGGGAGCAGTTCGTTCCAGTACCTGACGTCGGTCAGTCCGCCGAGCACCGCGGCGACGCCACCGCCTCGCTTCAGATGCTCGAACAGCCACTGCTCGGCCCCGGAGTCCAACCGCCCCACATTGGCGAGGACGACGACTTCGAACCGTCCGTGTTCCTGGTAGGCGAGCGCCGTCGTCGGCACCTCGGCACACGCATACGGGTCGCGAGCCCCGCTCGGATCAAGCGCACGCTTGATGTAGTAGGCGTCGCGGTCGGCTGGAGCCCCCGGCGCGCTGACGAGCAGCACGTCCATCCGATGCGATGGTGGAATGACGAAGTGCCGGGTGTTGTCCGCATCGAGAGCATCGTCCGGAAGCTCGATCCTCCCCTCGTGCCAGCCGCTGTCGTCGACCACCGTCGAGAAGCTCGCCGTCCCGGCCGCGCCGGGCCCGAGGCTCACGCCGGACTGCCCGACGTGAACGCCATCGATGACGAGTCGCACCGGGATGTCCGCCGCGACCGTGGCGTGATTGACGATGGCCGCCGTGATCGACACGGCTCCGGCAGCGCCGCCGTACTTCCGCTCGACCCGCACGGCACCCGCCGCGCGATTTCCGAGCACGCTCTCGACCGGGAGCAGGAAGATGCGGGGCGGCTCGGCTCCCGGGTCGGTGCCGACCTCGTTGCTCGGGGAGACGCGAGCATGTGACAGCGGTTCCCATCCCGTGCGCTGCATGTCGCCGACGACGTAGAGCTCGCGGTTGAGATTCCTCGATTCCGCGAGCAACGCAAGCGACCGGGTAATGGCGGCCGCGTAGTCGGTTCCCGCGCCTGTAGGCGCCGCGGTTCCGAGCGCGTCCCGAAGCACGTCCACGCTGAACGTACCGGCCGGCAGAAGCTCGCGCGCGGGGCGACCGGCGCTGACGAGAAACGCCTCGTCCCCGTCGCCCAGGAGCTGCGCGATATCCTCCGCCCGGCCCCTTGCCCGGTCGAACAGCGGTTCGTCGTCGCTCCGACGGTCCATGCTCGCGCTCGTGTCCAGCACGATCGCGACCGACGTCTTCGCGTGCGACGCGGTCCCCGAACCAAGACCTGAGAGCGTCGGGCGAGCCAGCGCCAGCACGGCGCAGAGAATGATGAGGCTGCGAATAATGAGCAGGAGGATCTGGCGGATGCGGACCCGCCGCACCTTCCGGCGTTCGAGCTCCTTGAGGAAGAGGAGCGAGCTGAAGTCCACGGTCTTCACCTGCCGCCTGCTCAGCATGTGAATGATGAGCGGCAGCAGCGCCGCGAGCGCGGCGAAGAGGAATGTGGAGTTCAGGAATGTAAGGCCCATCGGCTCCTCTTGTGCGGCTGTGCTCCGCTCGAGCGCGAACGCGCTCTATCCCAGTCGCTTCCTCTTCTCCAGATACGAGAAGAGCGCGCGAACGCGCTCTATCCCAGTCGCTTTCTCTTCTCCAGATACGAGAAGAGCGCGCGGTCATATGGCGTCGACGTCTGGATCGGCACGTAGTCGATGCGGCTCTCGGCGCACTCGCGCCGGAGACGCGCCATCCACTCTTCGACGGCTCCGACGTAGTCGCTCCGAATAGAGAGCGGCTCCGTCGTCATCGTCTCGCCCGTCTCCATGTCGCGGAAGGTCGCGTCGGCATCGAAGCGAAACGCGGCCTCCTTCGGATCGAGGACGTGGAAGACAATGACCTCGTGCTTGAGATGCCGGAAGTGCTTGAGACCCGATATGACCGTGTCGGGGTTCTCGAGCAGGTCAGAGATGACCATCACCAGTCCGCGACGCCTCATCCGACGCGCGAGTTCGTGGAGCACTCCGCCGACGCTCGTCTCCGCGGTCGGTGTCGCGCGTTCGAGTTCCGAGAGCAACAGGTGGAGCTGGCGCGGGGTCGACCGCGGCGGCACGAACTCCCGGATGACCTCGTCGAAGACGAGTAGACCCGCCGAGTCCTGCTGCTTGAGCATCAGGTAGATCAGCGCCGCGGCGAGGTGCCGCGAGTACTCGATCTTCGTGATGCCCGTCGTGCCGTATCCCATCGACGCGCTCGCGTCGAGAAGCACGTACCCGCGGAGATTGGTCTCCTCCTCGTACTCCTTGATATAGAAGCGGTCGGTCTTGCCGAAGACCTTCCAGTCGATGTGCTTGAGCGGGTCGCCCGGCATGTACTGCCGGTGCTCGGCGAACTCGACGCTGAACCCCTTGTACGGACTCCGGTGCAGACCCGTCACGAACCCCTCGACGACGAGGCGCGCGCGAATCTCCATCGACGCGAGCTTCGACACGACGGTCGGGTCAAGGAATCGTCTGTAGGACTCTTCGGGCATCGGTTCTCCATGCGTACGGGACGGCATGACCTCGACGCGATGCGCATCCAAAGGCGCAGCGCGCTGCTCCAGCGCTACGAACCCGTGTTCTCGACGAGGCGGTCAACGATCTGCTGCGATGAGACACCATCGGCCTCGGCGTTGAAGTTCGTGACGATGCGGTGCCTGAGAACGGGACCCGCGACCGCGCGTACGTCCTCGGTCTCCGGGGCGAGCTTCCCGCGGAGAATGGCGCGCGTCTTCGCACCGAGCACCAGATACTGCGACGCGCGTGGTCCTGCGCCCCAGCTGACCCAGTCGCGGATGAACTCCGGCGAGTCGTCGGTCGGGCGCGTGCTCCGCGCGAGCTTCACGGCGTAGTCGAGCACGTGGTCCGGGACCGGCACCCGGCGGATGAGCGTCTGGAGTTCGATGATGTCCGAGCCGGAGAGAACCTTCTCGAGGTCGGGCACGTACGCGCTCGTGGTCGACTCGACGATCTCCTTCTCCTCCGCCGCGCTCGGATAGCCGACGTGAATGGAGAACATGAACCGGTCGAGCTGCGCCTCGGGGAGCGGGTAGGTTCCCTCGAGTTCGATCGGGTTCTGTGTCGCGAGCACGAAGAACGGGAGCTCGAGCGGATACGTGTTCCCGCCGGTCGTCACCTGCTTCTCCTGCATCGCCTGGAGGAGCGCCGCCTGTGTCTTCGGAGGCGTCCGGTTGATCTCATCCGCGAGCACGACGTTGGCGAACACCGGGCCGCGGATGAACTTGAAGTTCCGCGCGTGCGTCCCGGGGTCCTCCTCGATGATGTCGGTGCCGGTGATGTCGGACGGCATCAGATCGGGCGTGAACTGTATGCGTTTGAAGCTGAGATCGAGCACGCCCGCGAGTGTGCTGACCATCAGTGTCTTCGCGAGCCCCGGCACGCCTATCAGCAGGCAGTGGCCGTTGGCCAGAATGGAGATCAGCAGCTCCTCGATCACCGCGTCCTGTCCAACGATAACCTTCCGGATCTCAGCGAGGATCCGGTCGCGCGCTCCGGCGAGCGCCTCAACGGCGGCGAGGTCGCCGCCCGCTCTGGTCTCGTTTGTCATGTGACTCCTCTCGATGGTGTATGAACGCACATAGCCGCCGCGCCGGCCCGTTCGTGGGCCCGCGCCGCGGTTCGTCGTCGGTCTCTGGCTGCGTCGCTGCCAAGCTCGTGAAACACGATGAGTTCGACAACAACGAAGTGTGGTCAGTTTAGCAGTGTGTGGCGGGTGGTGCAAGGGTGGTAGGCAGGCGTGACCGGCCAGACCGGTCGGCAGGGGCGACTAGGTCATCGCGGTGAGGATGACGTCGAGCGCCTGGAGAAACTGCGAGCGGTCGCGCCTGTCGAACGGCGCAGGTCCCCCGGTCTGGATCCCCATCTCCCGGAGCTCGGCCGAGAGCTCACGGCGCGCCATCGCCTCCCCGATCGACTCCGGTGTGAACTCACGGCCACGGTGTCCGAGAACGCGGGCGCCGGTCTTGAGACAGCGGTCGGCAAGCGGAATGTCGGCGGTGATGACCAGGTCATCGTCCGTGACGTGCTCGACGATCCAGTCGTCGGCCGCATCGAAGTCGCCCTTCACAACAACGAGCTCCACCATGTCGCTCTCGGGCGTACGCATCCACGCCTCGGCCACCACGGTGACCGAGACCTTGAAACGCTTCGCGACGCGGTAGACCTCGTCCTTGACCGGACATGCGTCGCCGTCGACATAGATGTGGGGCATGGCTCACTCCGTGCGATCGGCGAATGGATACTTGGGAGTCGAGCGAGTCGTACGGCAGAGACTCGCGGCAAGCGTAGCACAGATACAATGCGGCGGCCTCCCACAACAGGAGACCGCCGCAACAGGACCAGACTGCCAACGAGGCTGGTTACCGGTACAGCGCCTTGATGGTTCCCCAACTGCTCGGGAGCTCCGGATCGACGAGCGTCTCGACACACGGAGTGTAGATCGTCTCGACGAACGCGAGCGACTCGCCGTCGACCTCGACCTCCCACGAGCCGACGAACTCACCGCCCTCGAGCCGGAACTTCCAGAGACTCACCGAGTACAGCCCCGGCGGAAGGCCGCCGATGGTCACCTCCGCATCGAAGCAGCAGAGGCAGTAGCACGGAGCGATCTCAAACCACACTTCCTCGATGATGAGGATGTCGAACTCGTCGATGCTCACGGAGATGTCGAGCGAAGCGCAGCAGTTGAACTCGGTCTGCGTGTGGCTGCACACGATGGTGCCGGGGAGTGTCTCGAAAGCGACCTGCTCATCGCACTGGGCCTGGACGAGCCCCGGGGCGAGGAGCGCGATGGCAAGCGCAGCGATAAGCGTCATGAAGCGCATGCCGACATCCTCCTACCTGTACAACGACTTGATGGTCCCCCAATTGACCTCGTCGACCGGGTTCATCGGCTCGCAGAACCAGCAGTACTCATCGATCATCATGTGCGGCTGGTCGACGCCCGCGTAGTTCACGAGGCAGTACGGGAAGTCATAGCCGTTGCCGGCGATGACCTGCCGCGGATATAGCGGGTGGTCCGCGACCATGATGTACCCGGGCACGCCGAGATACATGAAGTCCATACGAGCGACAGGCACCTGTGAGGTCAGGACCGGCTCGGTGGCGGCGAGCGTGATGCCGGTCTCCCAGTCGCCGGTGATGATCACGTCCGCCAGGAGACTCGTGTATCCGGTGGCGATGATCGAGCCTGGTGTGTAGTCGAACGCGAACGAGATCGCGGAGACGCTCGTATCGATGTCCCCGAGACCGCAGGTGACCATCAGATACACCGAGGTCGGCGTGTACGGCGGCGGATAGACCTCAGGTTCGTACGTTCCGTTGTCAGTGAAGGTCAGCGAGACGGCGGGCCATGTCGGAAGGGGGTTGGCCACCGCCATGGATGCGAGGAGCACGAGCACCAGAACAGCGATAGCAGAGCGCATGAGCTGCCTCCTTTGCCGGAGTGCGCCTGGACGGATGGCCGCGTCGGGCCACGCCTTTATTATACCACTTTTCCCGCGACCACCGAATGCCCCGCCTCTCGCCGCGGGATGGGCGGTGCCGGGCACGCTCCCCGGGTGTATACTGAACCGACCGCAGGGCAACACCTTGGAGTTGCAATGGCTCATCGCTCATTCATCATCGTCCTCATCGTTTTCGCCCTTGCCATGATCCTGCAGGACACCCCGGCAGCCGCGGCGACCGACGACGAGATCCGAGCGACATCGCGCGCGCCGCTGGCGATGCTCGCCGGCGACGTGCCGTGGCCGGCGCAGACCCGGCCGACCGGCGCGGACGGTGGCATCCCCGACCCGGACCAGACACTCCGCTCCGGGAACGCACTCCTCCCCCGCGTTCCGCCCGACGAGTTCCTCGCATCACTCATGGACTCGGTGAAACTCGACAACGTCACCGGCACCATCCAGCGGCTCCAGGACTTCTACACGCGGTACGTCGTCAGCGATTCGTGCTGGTCATCGGCGGCGTGGCTTGTCGACCAGCTCGAAGACTCCGGGTACACCAACGTCGTCTACGACACGTTCCGCTGCTGGTCGTACCAGGATACGGTCGACGCCGCGAACGTGATCGCGGTCAAGACGGGGACAACACGGCCCGACGAGTACATCGTCATCGGCGGTCACTACGACTCCATCTCCACGGAGAACTTCCACAACCCACACGCGTACGCTCCCGGCGCGGATGACAACGCCACCGGCGTCGCCGGCGTGCTCGAGGCCGCTCGCATCCTCTCCCAGATCGAGCTCGAGCGGAGCGTGATCTTCGCGCTCTGGTCCGGCGAGGAGACGGGGCTTCGTGGAAGCCGTGCGTGGGTCGCCGACGCGGTGGCGGCAGGGATGGACATCGTCGTCTATCTCAACATGGATGTCATCGGGTACACCGATGAGGACCCGCCGGTCGCAATCGTCTACTCCGATTCGACCTCGCTCGCCGTGGCCGGACTGATGCAGGACCTCATCATCGACAACACTCCCTACGGCTGCGTCACGACGGTGCAGCCCATCGGCGCGAGCGACCAGAACAGCTTCTGGGAGCAGGGGATCAACGTTCTCGACACATCGAGCGGCGCCGGCTGGTCTCCGTATCATCACACGGCGAACGACATCATCGACTACGTTGACCTCGAGCTCTGCCGCTCGCTCGCCGCCGTCAATGTCGCCGCGACCGCGGCGCTCGCGCTGGTGGTCGGCGAGGACGCGAATCTTCCGCCCGAGACGATTCTCCTCGAGAACTGCGCGGCGCTGCACGACACGCTCGGGACGGCGCCCCGGTTCGCATGGCATAGCGTCGACTTCGACGGGGACATCGCCGAGTACGAGTACCGCGTGGTCCCGCCGCACGACGGCCCCGAGTCGGGCATCTGGCACTCCCTCCCGCCGGACTCGACGGCGATCTCACTCGCGCTGACCGAAGACGGGCCTCACACGTTCGAGGTCCGCGCGATCGACGATGACGCGCTCGCGGACGCGACACCCGCGATGCACGAGTTCTGGGTCGCCAGCATGCTCGCCCCGAGGATTGCGGTCACGCAGGTCTTCGGAACAACGACTGCCGTCTTTGAGAACGAGCGACTCGTGTTCGAGGTGCGGGCGTCCGCGGAGACCTACTGCGCGGTGCTCGACGGCGTGTCGTGGGCGATCGGCGACGGGGACTGGTCGGAATGGACCGACCCCGAACCCGACGGAGGACTCGGACCGGACGGCGAACTCGAGGTCGTCATCCGTCCCACGCTGGACGACACGGTCATTGTGTTCCGGGCGCGTGACGATGATGGCTCGATCGCAACGGCGACGGTCACGTTCGATGTCGTCGCGGCGCCGATGTCGTCCCCCGTCCTCCATGTCGATGACTGGTTCGCTCAGGTGATGCCTGAACTCGAGCACGACGCGATCTACGACTCGCTGTTCGCGGGGCTGGCGCACGACACCTGGGACCCGTATCAGCACATCCAGGGGTGGGAGCCGCAGCTGCCAACGATGGAGGACCTCGGCCAGTACCGCACGGTCGTCTGGACGCTTGGGGATGGCGCGACACTCCTGCGACCGGCTCAGGCCGAGTCGGGCTACCATGCGATCGAGGGGTTCGTCCGCGCGGGCGGGAATCTCATCCTCGAGGGCCACTCGACGGTCGAGGCGTTCGCGGCGCTCGACGCGTTCACGCAGAGCGCATCGTTCGATCCCGGTGAGTTCCTCTACGACTACGCCGGCATCGACAGCATGCACAACACCGGGTCGCTGGCGAATCCACAGGTGCCTGAGACATACGGGTACGCGTTTCTCGGCGGCACGTCGATCAGCCCTGCGACGTACCCTCATGCGCCGGTCGACACGCTTGGAACGTGGGCCGGCGGCTTCGCGGAGTACGGCGGTCTTCCCTCGTGTGAGGTCTATCGAACGGCCGGTGCGTGGCGCATCCACTGGTTCGACGCCTATCTGAATGAGGATCTCGACGAGAAGCCGTGCGCGTCACTCAAGCGGACGGACTTCGGGTGCGGGTCCGTCGCCGTGCTCGGCTATCCCCTGTGCTACATCCAGCAGGAACCGGCTCGCGCGCTTCTGGCAGCACTGCTCGAGGACATCGCTGAGTGGCAGCAGCCCTCGGAGCTGTCCTCCTTCGCGTGGGACGAGCAGCGGGACTACGTCCTCTTCGTCTGGTACCTCACACCGGAGGACAACCCGCAGGGCGCACGGCTCGAGCGGCGCGCGTCCGGGGATGGCGAGTACGAGCCGCTCGGGGAATCGCTCATCACACAGGACGAGGACGGACGGTACCGGTTCATCGACACGGATGTCGCGCCCGGAGCCACGTACGACTATCGCCTGGTCGTCACCGAGATCTGGGGCGGGCAGACGACGCACGGCCCGTGGACGATCCAGGTCCCGACCGACCTGTCGATCGACCGGCTCCACCCGCCGCACCCCAACCCGGCGGCGGGCGGAACGACCATCTCGTACACGGTCGCCGACGAACACCGGTGGGTCCGCGTCGGGGTCTACTCGGTCGGCGGACGGCTGGTCAGGCGGCTCCACGACGGGCCGGCCGTCCGCGGGCGGCACGAGACGACATGGGACGGCCTCGACGAGGCCGGTCACGAGGTCGCGAGCGGCGTCTACTTCGTTCGGGCCGACTTCGGGCGGCACGCCCTCGAGCGGAAGCTCGTCCTGCTCCGCTGACGCCCCGGGGACTCGGCCTCGCCCATCCCTGAGCCCTCGCCAGCCGGCCTGATTGCCCTTCAGCGCCCACCGTGCTATATTGCTCGCACACCCTTGTTCACATGAAAGGACACCGCGTGGACTACCTCAAGGAGCTGGCCCGAAAGGGTATCGAGCGCAGCAGGGACTACCCCGACGAGTCATTCCAGATTCGAGGCCTCTGGCGCACCGACCTCATGTTCAAGCCGAACCCGGCCGAGCGGACGTTCGACTACACGTTCCTCCTCGTCCAGACGTTCGGCGAGGGCGCGTGCTACTGCTCCACGATCCCCGCGCTCGCCGAGGGCGAGCGGCTTCTCGGAAAAGACTGCCGCGAAGTCGAGCACGACTACCGGTGTTTCGAGGTCGCGACGACCGACGCGATGTACTCGGCGTTCGAGAAGCACCCCGACGAGTCCCATTCGATGACCGGCCCGGCGCGAAAGAAGGCGCTCTGGCGGAGCGGGCTCGTGGTCACGGAGGTCATGCGACATCTCGAGACAATGGACGCCTCGCCCGGTCGCGTCGTCAACGTCGGCGTGATCGGCAACATCGTCAAGATGCTCAGCGACCGCGGCGTCGACGTCGTCGGAACCGACGAGGACCCCGCCATCGTTGGCACAAAGATCGACGGCGCTCCGGTCTACAGCGAAGACCGCACGGTCGAACTCGTCGAGGAGTGCGACGTCGCCGTGATGACCGGGATGATCATCTCGACCCAGACCATGGGCGACATCCTCGCCGCGGCGAAGCGCGGCGGCACGAAGCTCATCATGTTCTGCGAGACGGGCGCCAATCTGTGCGAGGAGTACGTCAAGTTCGGCATCGACAGCGCCATCGCGGAGCCTTTCCCGTTCTACATCTTCGGCGGCTCGACCCGCATCGACATCTATCGAAAGAAATAGCGACCGGAGGGATACCCTGCTCAGGAACTTCTCACACACCAACGGAGTCCTCGACATCGGCGGCATCTCCGCCACGAGGATCGCCGGCGAGTTCGGCACACCGACCTACGTCTATGATGGCGATATGATCCGCGACCGGTTCCGGGCGCTCCGCGCCGCCTTCCCGTCGTTCGAGATCTTCTACTCGATGAAGGCCAACCCGTCGATGGCGATCGTCGGTCTTCTCCAGGAGCTCGGGGCGGGCGCCGAGATCGCGTCGGGCGGCGAGCTGTTTCTCGCGCGCGAACTCGGATACGACCCGCTCGACATCGTGTTCGCAGGACCCGGCAAGACCGACCGCGAGCTCGAGGACGCCATCATCAACGGCGTCTTCGCCGTCAACGTCGAGTCGCTCCGCGAACTCGAGCGCATGTCGCGCATCTCGAAGCTTCTCGGAGTGCCGGCGCGCGCGGCGCTCCGCATCAACACGACCGTCGGCCTCGGAAAGGTCGGCGGCGGTTCGGCCGGCCCGCTCCACGAACAGATGGCCGGCGGCCCCAGCAAGTTCGGCATCGATGAGGAGAAGCTTCAGGGTCTCGCCGACGCATGGGACAAGCGGCGCATAGAGATCGTCGGGCTCCACGTCTACACGGCCAGCCAGATCCTCCACGAGGACGAGATCGTTGCGAACGCCGAGCGCACCGCGGCGATGGCGCTCCGCGTCGAGGAGCTGATGGGCGTGCCCGTTCAGTCGATCGACTTCGGAGGCGGGCTCGGCGTGCCTCACTATGAAGAGGAGAAGCCGCTCGATCTCTCATCGCTCGGCCCCAGGGTCGAAGAGGTGTTCAAGCCGTTCCGCGAACGCGAGGGGTTCCGACTCATCCTCGAGCTCGGGCGGTTCCTCGTCTCGGAGTGCGGCGTCTACATGTCGCGAGTGCTCGAACTGAAGGAGTCGCGCGGCGAGCGATACGTCATCACCGACGGCGGAGTGAACCAGTTCATCCGACCGGTCCTCATGAAGGTGAAGCACCAGGCGGCAGTCATCAACCGGCTGGACTCCGAGGGCGTGGCGACCGCGAAGGCGACCGGCCCGCTCTGCACACCGATCGACATCACGTGCGACGCGCTCAGCGTCCCCGGCGACATCGCGATCGACGATCTCATCGGCGTCTTCAACGCCGGCGCGTACGGATACTCGATGAGTCCCGAGATCTTTCTCTCGCACCCGACACCCTCGGAGGTGCTCGTCATGGGCGGGAAGATGCACCTCATCCGGGAGCGCGGGCGTCACGAGGACCTGCTGCTCAACCAGAAGCGATTCCCGGGTCTGGGGTAGATCGCCGAGCCCCGGGATGAGACTCGAATCCAAGGACGGGATCCGAAGATGACCTCACGCACGATGGCGACAGAACCGCACCGCACGCGCGCACATCGCGCCCCACGCGTCTCGCGTGCCGCGGGAGTCATGGCGATGCTCATCGCCATGAGCCTCGTCTCTTGCAGCGATGACATCGTCTGTCCCGACGACACGATCATCGTGGCACCGTCGATCACCGCGTCGGTCGTCGAATCGCGCCTCGCCGGCGGCGACAACACGTCCGTCGATGTGCTCTGCGTGGCCGATCCGCTTCCGAGCGACTTCGCGGTGTTCGTCAGCGGACGCCAGATCGATGATATCGGGCTCGTGCTGCCGCTCGCCCTCCACGCGTCCCTCGAGGACGACGACATCGTCTGGCAACACGGGTTCGATTGCTCACTGCGAGTTATCACCGACGTCGGTGTTGCGACCGCCACCGAGCCGGTCCCGGGCGCCTTCACGGTTGAGCCGCCCGCCGATATCGCGGTCACCGACACGCTCAGCTTCTCGTGGACACCCGCCGATAGCGCCGACTACTACACGGTCCGTTGCGTCATCCACGGCGCGCGCGACGACTCGCTCGTGCTCGAGCGGTCGGTCGCCGACACGACCGTTTCGTTCGACCCGGATGACATCACGATGGCGGGATCTGCCTCAGGATGGGTGCGAGCGACCGCCGGCCCGCTCCCTGATGGAGGAACGGACGGGAACGTTACAGGCGACGGCTGGGGATTCCTCACTGTCTCGTACTACGACTCGCTCTGCCTCTTCGAGTTCTCGGTCGCCGACACGGCGCCGGCGTCGCCTCACTAGACTCTGCGCGGACATCCACCTCTATCTCTCGGCCAACCTCGGCTCGAGGTAGACGGCCATGAGCCGTCCGACCTCCCTGAGCACGAGCACCTCCGCGTCTCGCGCGGCGCTCTCCAGGCTCTCCTTCACCTCGAACGAAATCTCACCGACATCCTCAGCGAGCCGCTGATCGAACACGCGGACGTCGCACGCGGCGTGCGCGAGCCACGTCCCGTGTATCTCCTGCGTCGACAGCGAGATGTCCGCGGCAACGACGAGTGATGCGTCGGGCCCGCACTCGACGAGTCGGGAACCCAGGACGGTCAGACCCGCAAGGAGCCCCTCCCGCACTCTCTCCGCGTCGACCGTTGTTGCGGCATCGATCTCGACGCAGACGGTCGCGTCGGAGATCGGCAATACGAAGACGTCCTGCGTCGCGGCCGCTACGACGAACTGGTCCGCGCCGGTCCCGCCCGCTCCAAGGAAGACCTCCTGCTCGGGGAAGAGCCTGGCCACGACATCGAACGTGTCCTCGCCCGTCTTGGTTCCGGCCACCACCTCGAGCGTGATCTCGCCGGACTCATCGGTCTCGGTCGCGCCAGACAGCGCTCGAACGAGAACCCCTCCCACGGTCGTCACCGGCACACCGGCGGCGGGCACCCACTCCCCATCTACGGGATACGTCAACCGGAACCGGACCGACTCGCGGCTCCCGGCGCCGATGACGAACTGCCCCGCTCCGTCGATCCGCTCGAAGCGTGGAGCGAGAGCGCCTTCCCGCCCCCTGAGCTCCCGGACGAGTCTCACACCGAGACCGTCCGGTGCCGCGTCAGAACCGAGCCTGGGGAGCAGGTCATAGGCGTGCCGCATCTCGAGCACACCATCCAACCAGCGCCCCTCGGCGAGCAGATCGTCCGCCGACCGCACGCGCACCTCGAGTTCGCGCGCGAGCCGTCGCTCCGCCCACTGCGCATGGGTCGCGTCGCCCCTCATGACACCGATGGGATACTCCGCCAGCAGCCAGGCGCGCCAGTGTGTCGCGCCGTCCGCGCCGTCGCATCGTTCAACGACCGTTTCTTCAATGGAGATCCTCGGGAACTCCGCTTGCTCACCGCGCGCCACTGCCCGAGTGAACGCTTCAGCAGCCTCCTCCCGGCGCACGGCGGTCAGTGCCACCCCGCGTCGCTCGAGCATCTCGAAGGCGCCGGGAAGCAGCCGCCCGGCCGCCACTTCGACCGCCTCATCGCGCGTCGGTGCAAGCTCGGCCTCCTCGGACTGAACCTGAGGAACAGTCGCCGCAACACAACGCATACTCCCGCCGTCACGCCACCACACCGAGTCCTCAGCGCCGCGAAGGGCCTCGGGGTCCCCCTCGATCACGAGGCAGACGGACTCGTCCATCAGAAGATCGTCCTTCTTCTCACCCGTATCCGGCTCATCGCCGACCGGCGCGCGTCCGGCGCATCCGGCGAGCGTGAGCAGCGCGGCAAGAACCGTCACGCCGAGCAGCCATGGTGTTGTGTGAGCGAGCGGGCGTCGTGCGAATCGTGTCATCGTGATGACCTCCGGTCGGAGAAGCGGGAGGCGAACAACCCACCATACCACAGAAAGGCCGCCGGCATCGAGCCGACGGCCTGTGGTCTTCGGATGTGGTCCGCGCAGCGCTCCTGCCGGCTAGGCCAGGAACGGTTCGATCTGCGCTGCGAGACTGTTGGTGTCGATCGGCTTCGTGATGTACCCGCGACATCCGGCGGCGACAAGCTTCTCAAGCTCGCTCGGAATGTCGCTCGACGTCAGCGCAAGGATCGGGATGTCGTGCGTCTCCGTCATCGAGACCAGACGGCGCGTCACCTCGAGTCCGTCCAGACCGTTGAGGTAGACGTCCATGAGAACGAGATCAGGATGCGACGCCTTGGCGAGCGATAGAGCCGACGCCGCGTCAGATGCCTCGATAACCTCGTAGCCGTTCGCGCGCAGCACCACCGACGCGACACTCCGGCTGTAGTCGTTGCCTTCGACAAGGAGGATCGTCGGGCCGGCGTTGAGACCACCCCACGCCGCCTCGCAGGTGTCGGAGAACGCGATCACGCTTCGGTTCCGCCCCTCCTTGCGACCGCGGCAGAGCGCCGAGTCCGCCATCCTCAGAAGCGTCTCCGCGTCTCCCGCGTGGTCCGGATACGATGCGATGCCACACGTCACGGTCGCCCGCACGTCGCCGCCGCTCCGCGCAAGCGTCCGATCTGCGAACGTCGACCTGAGACGCTCGACGAGAATGCCGGCACCGGTCGATGTCGTCTCGGGGAGGATCAGCGCGAACTCATCACCGCCGAACCTCGCCATCACATCAGAGAGCCTGGTGCCTGAGAGCAGAATGTCGGCGAGCGACCGAAGCACGGCGTCGCCGGTTCTGTGATCGAACTGCGTATTGATCTCTTCAAGACTGTCAACGTCCATCAGCGCGACTGACAGCTCACGACCGTACCGCCTCGCGCGGTCGAGCTCCGTCTCGAGCGCCTCATCGAAGTAGAGTCTGTTGTAGAGCTTGGTCACCGGATCGCGCGTCTGCTTCGGCGAGCCGCCATTCTCGCAGTAGTTGACGCGGAGCACGGCCTTCACGCGAGAGACGAACTCGCTCGCGCTGAACGGCCTCGGGAGATAGTCGACAAGGCCGAACGGCGAATCGACGGTCGTGGTCGGCCACTCGCCGGTCGCGGAGAGGACGAGGATCGGGAGTTTCTTCGTTACCGGGTTCTGGTCGAGGCGCTCCTCAAGATGCGCCTCCGCCACCGCGGCAGTCGACCGATCGACGATGATCAGATCGGCCTCCGACGTCGCGGCCTCACCGACGAAGCTCTCGATCGTCGTCGCCTGCGTGATGTCGTACCCTGCTGCACGCAGCCGGTCGGAGAGCAGCCGCCAGTCGCGGCTCTCAAACGACCCGACGAAGATGTTCCTGTGTGTGTTCTCGATGCGCCGTGGCATCCTATCTCCCCCTGGCCGCGTCGAGGGCGGCGGATCTGCGGGCGATCAAGCCCGCGATAGGCGGTATCCGGACAGGCAGTTTGCACGGAGACACGCGCGTTCTGCCCCCGCGCGTCCCCAGCTATGCCCCAACACGCCCGAAAGAGCACCTTTACGGAGCTTTCTGCGCGTCGGCCGGAGGTGTTCTTCTCTGCCATATGGAAAAGCAAGGAATGTGCCACGGAGCGGGCGAAAAGCGCCATTCTACGGGCGCGTCGAGCCGGGGGTAGCGAAGAACGACAGAGGGGTGAGGCACGAAGCCTCACCCCTCAGAACACGCATGCTGCTGGTCACTGCATGCTGCGTGTGCCTGCCTCTTACTCCATCGGAGGATTGACCGGCGTCACGACAACGCGACGGTTCTTCTTCCGGTTCTCCTCGTCAACATTCTCGAACGCGGGACGAGTCTCGCCGTACGCCTCCATCACGAAGCGCTCCGCATCGACGCCGTGCTCACCAAGGTAGGCGATGACGGCCTGCGCGCGGCGCTCCGAGAGACCCATGTTGTACTCGTCGTCGCCCAGGTCACAGGCGTGACCGGTCACCTCGCCCAGGAGCTCGGGGTAGGTGGTCATGATGACGACCATCTCGTCGAGCTTGCCCTGCGCCTCGGCAGTCAGTCTCGAGCTGTTCAGCGGGAAGAGCACGCCGATCGGGTAGATATCCTCAGCGGCGGTCGCCGGCGGGATGACCTTGATCTCACAGCCATGCTCGTCCACCTCGACGCCCTTCGGCGTGTTCGGGCACATGTCGAGGTTGTCGAGGACGCCGTCGCCGTCGTTATCGAACTCGGGGCAACCGTCCTCGTCCTCGAAGCCGTCCGGATCCTCAGGCTCCTCGGGGCACTCGTCGTCCATGTCCATGATGCCGTCGCCGTCGATGTCGACGTCGGGGCAACCATCTTCGTCAGCGTCGCCGTCGAAGTCCTCAGCATCATCCGGACACATGTCGTCGACGTCGAGGATGCCGTCCTGGTCATTGTCGAAGTCCGGGCAGCCGTCCTCGTCCTCGAAACCGTCGAAGTCCTCAGGCTTGTTCCAGCACTCGTCATCCTTGCCGATGATGCCGTCGCCGTCGCAGTCGCCCGGGCCGAAGTAGTATGTCAGACCCGCGAACGCCTCGAGAACCGTGTTGTTGGCGTCGACCCAGTCCGCGCCCTCGACCGAGCTCAGACCGACGTTGTCGATGTCGTTGCCGATGAGCATGTTGTAGCGCCCGCCGACCGTCACCGCGAGTTCCTCAGTCAGGAAGAAGTCGGCGCCGAGACCGATGCTGGCCGTGATGTTCGTGCCGTTGAGCGTCTTCGTCTTGCCGTCCTCATTGTAACCGTCGGGAACGTCGCCTTCGTCGATGTCGTCGATCCAGTCCTGGACCTCCCAGAACGTCAGACCGAGTCCGGCGCTCACGTACGGGAGAACCTTCCCCTCGTCCATGAACATGTACATCGCCGCGAACTGCGCCTTGTTCCAGACCGTCTTGAACTCGTCAGCGGAGCCGAAGCCCTGCATCCGATTCCCTGTCCCGGTCGGGAGCAGTTCACCGTTGGAGGACACGCCGTGCGTGTACTCGAACGCGCCCCAGACACTACCGGCCAGCGGCCTCTTCACGGTGATACCGAGGACCATACCCGAGTCCTCGTACTCTTCCTCGCCACCGGACGGCTGCAGCATACCGAAGTTCACGCCGACACCAAGGTCGTCGCAGGCAATGTCTGCCGTCGCGACCGCGGCGAAGACCATAAGGACCGCCAGAGCCAGCCCCAGTACTCGCACCATCTGTTCCCTCCTCCGTTGGACAGCAGCCCCTCCTCCTGCGCCGGCACGCGCCCGGGCCGCTGCTCCCCTCTAGCATGACACAATGGACAAAGAGGGCGTATACCCCCCTTCGCCCTTGCGTATAGCACCTTCTCCGTGCCAGTGTCAACCGATTCGTGAGACGCGACCACGGCGCCCACTCTTCCGGAGGAAACATGCTCATCAAGGATGTGGCCGTGCTGCCGGACGTGCAGGCGGCCGATTACACGGAGCTCAGGGAGATCCTGCACCCGGAGCGGGACGACGTCGCGCTCCGCTACAGCCTCGCGCTCGCGGTCGTGGCGCCCGGCGAGCAATCGCTCCCGCACAAGCTTGCGACGACCGAGGTCTACTACATCCTCTCGGGCACCGGGACGATGCACGTCGGAGACGAGATCGAACCGGTCCATCCAGGCCAGACCGTCTACATTCCGCCGGGCAAGGTTCAGTGGATCGAGAACGTCGGGCGGGCGCCACTGGCGTTCCTCTGCATCGTCGATCCGGCATGGCGAGAGGAGGACGAAGAGGTCGCGGAGAGCTGACGTCACGTCGCGGTCGGCCGCCGATCGGCGCCGACCGCATT
>JAPEKQ010000007.1:0-4466 GCA_029990205.1 bacterium | reverse complement strand
TTTACTCTTGACGCAATGCGGTATATGAAGCATTCTGCGCGCAAGAACTTGGGCGGAGGGTCCGGGATGCTCTCCGCGAGGTTGCCGGTGCAACTGCTCCGGCCGAACGATGGAGGATGGAATGAAGCGTGTTGCCCTGATCGCTCTGCTCACGTCGTGGTCGCGGCCTCAACGGCGTCGGCGGACATGTACGGTAGCCTGCGTCTCGCCAACGTCCTCAACATGAAGGAGTTCGCCCTCGGGACCCAGTCCGAGAGCCTCGGGCTCGAGGTCGCAGTCGGTTACACGAAGGCAACCCTGACGGATCTCGAGAACATCGGCATGGATGAGTTCGAGGACCTGTCGGACCCTGGCATCACGCTCATGTCGCTCGGTGCCGCCGTCTTCTTCACGATGACCGAGAACTCGCAGTACGCGTTCGACATCGGCGCTCGGGCTCAGTACCTGAGCATGAGCATTGACGCAGAGCTTCCGGAGATCGAGCTCAGCAGTGACGACGAGATGAGCCTGACGGCCAGCGCACTGACCTTCGGTCCGGTGCTCCGCGGTCGCTGGTACCTTGCCGATGGCGCTATGGCGATCGGCCCGGAGATCTACCCGAGGTTCCAGATGTGGTCGACCGAGGCTGAGATGGGCGGCGACAGCTCGGACGGCCCGGGCATGAACATCATCGACCTTGAGTACTCGTTGCGGATGGAGTTCTACTTCTAGAACAAGCGGCCGGTCGGCGCAGCCGAGTGGGCTCTCGGTACGCCGTTGTGACCGGTCGACGCTCGCGCGGATCCAGGCCAGCTGCGCGGGTACAATGCAAGGAGGACGGGGGGCAGCGATGTCCCCCGTCTTTCATTGTGGGATGGGGGCCGCGAACGCCCTAGGCCTGCCGCGGCCGTGCGATTCCTCTTTAGCGTTCGTTTCCTGTTTTTCTCTCTTGACTGCCAGCCAGCCTGTTGTATGGTCACCCTGAAAGTGGTCGTGGGCGCCGCTTGACCCATGACATGAGGTGTCGAGTGTTGGCTGCTCGGTGAAACGGGCGGTCCGCGCCGCAATGGGCGTGGTCGGACCGATGCGCACACGGGCGTCCTGCCGCATGGTGGCAGCGCCCCACCGGGCTCAGCATAAGGAGGAACCATGCATCGCGGTCTTGTTCTCTGCCTCGTGGCCCTGCTCATGGTGTCGGCAGGCGTCGCATCGGCGGAGACATACGTTGGCCTTCGGTTTGCTGGAAACGGGACCTTCGTCCACTCCAGCGGCCCCTTCTGGGATGCCGGGCTCTTGACGTACCGCGAACTCGCGGTCGGCTTTGGCGACGAGTTCCAGGGCGAGGTGTCCCTGGGATGGAACTCGCTCACTCAGACATGGGACGAGGACGAGGAGATAGAAGGTTCCCGCGACAGCGACGAAGAAGAGACGTGGGGTGCCCTCCTGTTCGGCATCGCCGGCTTCTACCCGATCATGGAAGGAAGCAGCTACCGCGTCGACGTCGGTGCGCGCTTCCAGTATGTATCCGGCTCACAGACGTGGGTCTGGAACCCGACCGACCAGGAGAACACCGAGTCGCTCAAGGGATGGACTATCGGACCGCTCGTCCGCGGCGCCTGGCAGCTCGGCGACCTTCCGGTCACGTTCGGCCCTGAGGCCTGTCTGAAGTACTCGAGTCTGACGTACCTAGATGAGCGCGCTCAGAACGGCGACGTCTACTACGAGGATGAGTTCGATATCTCGGGGTTCAATATCGACTATTCGTTCCGGCTGGACTTCCACTTCGACTAGGGCGGAGCAATCGCGCCTCCCAGGCTTCGGGAGGCGGTGAAAGGAGACAGAGATGCATCGCGTTCTGTTCGTAACGCTCATCGCTGCAGCTCTGCTGATTGCTCCCGCGGCATCAGCGGAGACGTACACGGGTCTCAGGCTCGTGGGCAACGGCAGCTACAATGGCGATCTCGAGCTCATGGAGGATCTGGGCTTCTACACGACCCGAGAGCTCGTCGTCGGCTTCGGCGAGGAGATCCAGGGCGAGTTCGGCTTTGGCTTCAGCAGCATGTCGGGCGAATGCACCGACGAGGATGAGGAGTACCCGGAGCGGTTCATCAGCGAGGACAAGGCGACGTACAGCTGCATGACGTTCTCGCTGGCGGGCTTCTATCCCGTCATGGGTGGAGCCGGCGAGGACCGCGTGGATGTCGGTCTCCGCTTCGCGTACCTCAATGCGAAGGCGAAGTACGAGAGCGACGATTACTACCGCGCTGACTTCGAGAACGAGTACGGCGTCAGCGGATGGAGCATTGGTCCTGTCGCGCGCGGTCAGTGGCGATGCTGCAACGATCGCATCGGCTTCGGGCCGGAGATCGCGCTGAAGTACGGCAGCTACACGATGACCGAGTGCGAAGTCTACTGGGGCGAAGAGTATGAATGCCCTGATTCCTACCTCAAGGGTTGGAATCTCGAGTACTCACTTCGGTTCGACTTCTTCTTCGATCCGAAGTCGTAAGGAGCACCAGGGCTGCGCCCAAGCTGACGCAGCCACACTCCCAGCCGATCCGGGGTCTCCAGGCCACAGACTCCGGCGGCCAGTAACAGGAAACCGGGGCGTCTCGTTCGAGACGCCCCGATTTCTATGGTGATCAGGCGCCCGAGTGTCGACGGAACACGACGAGCAGCTTCGCCTCGGTGCCGAGAACGCGGTCCAGCCCGACGGCCGCACGGATGACGGAGCGCGCGAGCGGTCGGTAGCGGTCGGCGCCGAACCGGGTGATGTGCGCTTCCTTGCACCGCACGACGATGTCGGCGGCGCCAAGACGCTCAAGCAAGCGCGTGAGGCTTCGCGGCGTGAAGTAGGTCAGATGCGACGGGTGATAGAGCGCGCGGAGCGGCTCGCTGATGCGCCCCCCGGACGCGAGGAAGGCGGTGCGAGCGAGCGCACGGAACACCGTCGTCTCGGACGGGACCTCGAGCACGGCCCAGCCGCGCGGATGGAGAAGGCGAAGCATCTTTGCGAGCGCGACCGCCGGTGACACGACGTGCTCCAGAACATCGAACGCTGTAACCAGCCCGAAACATCCCGGTGGAAGACCGGCCGTCTCGAATGTCCGCCCCCGAAGGTCGAGACCAAACTCCGCCCTCCCCTTCTCAGCCATTCTCCGCGAGGCGTCGACCCCGATGAACTGCCGCTCCGACATCTCGCAGCGGAGCACGTTCAGAAAATGACCGCGCGCGCATCCAATGTCGAGCACGGGCGACCAGCGCGGAAGCCCCGCCAGCGACGCGCCAGCGCAGGCGAGCGCCGCCCGTGTGCTCTCCAGCTGTTCGCCCGCGATCTCGTCGACATCGAACCCGCGCATGTAGCCCGTGTCGAAGTGATCCTTCTGATACCGGATGCGCTCGGCTGCCGCGCTCCGCCCCCCGCTGAGATAGACGAGCCCACACGCGGCGCAGCGGCTGACCGCGTAGTCGCCGAGATCGAACATGATGCTGGCGTGATGATCGGTTCCACAGACCGCGCACTCGCCGACGGCGAGCTGTTCGCTCACTGACAGGACGTGCTCCATCACCGGACCCCTTCCCCCGCGGCGGGCATGCGCAGACACATGGGCGCAGGCAACGTCGCCGCTCATGGAGTGTCGGGGGGCTCTCGGTGATAGCTGTTGTGCTTGTGGGGTCCTCGAGGGGGACGAGGGGTGATGGGGTGGCGCCGGTCGGTGCCTCCAGTACAGACGACGGCCCGGCCGAATCATTCAGCCGGACCGCCTGCTGTACAAGACCAGCTTCGAACCTGCGTGACTCGCGATGATGCGCATCGCGGCCAGTCACGCCCGCGGGTCTACTCCAGCGGAGCGCGCGTCAGCCTGGCGTCGTCCACCCAGACACGGCCGGTCCCGTTGACGACGAGATTGAGCATCACGTCACTCGGGTTCTGACCGGGCTCAAGGCGGAACACGGTGCGAAGCTCCGTCCAATCGCTCGTGCCGGTGATGACGCTGTCCATGCCGCGTGAGAAGAACTCTCCGAGCTCAGGGATGGCGCACCACATCTCGAGCATCGCCTCGCCTTCCAGATCATGCGACCTGACCATGGCGGTGTAGACGATCAGAGACCCCTCGACGTCGATGTCGCCGGTGCTGAAGAGCCGGTACCCGCCCGGTTCCTCGGCCTCCACGAGCAGCGCCGGTGTCCCGTCGAGTCCATCTGCGTCCAGCGAGAGCATCTCGCGGTCGACGACACCGTCGAACGAATCCGCGGAGAACGCCGCGAGGATATCGCCGGTGGCGCCGGTCGCAGCCGGAGCGCTCGTTCCGGTGGTTGTCGTGGTCTCGGTTCCGGTCTCGGTCGCCGTCTCCGTCTCGCCACCCGAGCAGCCCGCGAGGGCGAGCGCAAGGGCGAACACCATCAGCAGCAGGACACGAACCTTCATACTCCCCCCTTGTTCAGGCGCCGCGCTTCACGGCGCGCACACAGAGAAATCCGGGCCA
>JAPEKQ010000073.1 GCA_029990205.1 bacterium | reverse complement strand
CTCCGGCCGGAATGACGATCTCTTTCCCCAGCAGCTTGAGAATGTCCGCGAACGGCTGGAACCATGGCGGCCCCACTCTCCACTGCACCAGGGCGCTCACCTTCCGGTCCACCCACTGCGTAGCGAGACCGCCGACGGCAGTGAAGAGCAGACCGGGGAAGATGAGGAAGCTCAGAATCAACCCGAGTGTCGAAGCCATCCTGTTACCTCTCTCTTTGACTTACGTGTCTTGCGAGTTCCCCTGAACGTCGCTACCTCTTCCGCCGCACCGTCTTCGCTACGGTCCGCGCTCCGCGCATCGGGGCGCCGGCCTCTTCGGTGTCGCCGATCTCTTCGAAGGTCCTGGCGCCGGAAACACAGGTCCCCGCGCACATGGAATCCTTCCCCTCGAGCGTGCGCCAGTTGCACAGGTCGCACTTGTCGAGAGTGTGGCGCGTCTTCAGGAGGTCGATGGCTCCGAAGGGGCACGCCTGGGCACACGACGTACAGCCGCTGCACTTCATGTT
>JAPEKQ010000072.1 GCA_029990205.1 bacterium | reverse complement strand
ATCCGCCTTCCCCTCCCCCCCGCAGTGTCCATACCCGAGGAACAGCACCCCCACTGAGGAGGAGAACCATGCTGCGCAGAGCGCTCGCGTTCGCTGTGGTCCTGGTGCTTGTGCTCCCGATGGCGGCGGGAGCCGACTGGGACCCGGAGGACCCCGCCAAGTGGGTCCAGTTCCCGGACCTCAACCCGACCGGGTTCGACGTCAACGCCACCTACCCGTACATCCTGGCCGACGACTTCCTCTGCACCGAGACCGGGCCGATCGAGAACATCCACATCTGGGGCTCGTGGCGGAACGACTACTTCCCGTTCGGCGGTGACCCGTCGGCGCTGTCGTTCACGCTCTCCATCCACGCCGACATCCCGGCAAGCCAGAGCCCGACCGGCTACAGCATGCCGGGCGAGCTGCTCTGGATGGTCGCCGTGGATCCCGGCCAGTTCCAGGTGCGGGTCTGGGAGGATGCGTGGGAGGAGGGCTGGCTCGATCCGCCCGAGGGCTACCTCCCGTTC
>JAPEKQ010000071.1 GCA_029990205.1 bacterium | reverse complement strand
ACCGTACCCCCCAGGCGGATCACTTAATGCGTTAACTTCGACACTGATTATTTTTTTTACTCACCAACATCTAGTGATCATCGTTTACTGTGTGGACTACCAGGGTATCTAATCCTGTTCGCTACCCACACCTTCGCTATTCAGCGTCAGTAACTGCCCAGAAGGCTGCCTTCGCTTTTGGTATTCTTCCTGATATCTGCGCATTCCACCGCTACTCCAGGAATTCTGCCTTCCTCTACAGTACTCTATCTAACCAGTATTACATGCAGGACCACAGTTGAGCCGTGGGATTTAACATATAACTTAATTAGTCGCCTACTAGCCCTTTACGCCTAGTAAATCCGGACAACCCTCGCTCCTTCCGTATTACCGCGGCTGCTGCCACGGAGTTAGCCGGAGCTTCTTCCTATAATAATATCCGTCTCAATAAACTATTAATCTAAAGAGCTTTTATCTCATAGAAAAGTGCTTTACATCCCGAAGGAATTAATCGCACACACGGCGTCGCACTATCAGGGTTTCCCC
>JAPEKQ010000070.1 GCA_029990205.1 bacterium | reverse complement strand
GGCGGCGAGCCGTATGAGGGCGTCTGGCAGGAGCTGGTCTACCCGGTCGATCACCCGTGGGCTCTCGACTCCATCGATCTTGCGTTCGAGATCGAGGGTGACACGCCGATCGGTGAGGATTTCGGCGATGCGCCCGACCCGACCTACCCGACGGTCATCGGAAGCAACGGCGCGATGCATCCGTTCTACGGTGGTTACCAGATGGGTCAGTTCATCGACGGCGAGCTCGACGGTCAGCCGACACCGATGGCGGACGGCGACGATACGAACAACATGCCGGACGAGGATGGCGTGACGTTCTCGATGCCGCTGATGACCGGACAGCAGGCGACGATGTACGTCGACATGGTGACCTCGTCGGCCGGCGGCTACATCGACGCGTGGATCGACTTCGGCGCGGACGGCAGCTGGGCCGAGGCGGGAGACCAGATCGTCGCGAGCGGCTGGGCGCCTGCAGGCACGATCACCCCGTTCACCTTCATGGTCCCGGCCAGCGCGAACCCCGCCCAGACCTTCGCGCGCATCCGCATGAGTT
>JAPEKQ010000006.1 GCA_029990205.1 bacterium | reverse complement strand
AGTTGAGCGGCTGCGCCACCTGCGCCGGGAGAAGGTCGTACGCGTGGAAGAGGATGACGTAGTAGGCCAGCGGGTTCATCAGCCCGAGTCCGAGCGAGACCCCCCAGTCCCGTCGGGTCGCCGTGAGCACGAGCGCGAACCTCCGGGTGAACGCGAGCGTCGCTCCGAGAACGACGAACGCCGAGAGCCCCGCGTAGAGGAGCAGCTGCGGGACATCCATGACGCCGAGCGAGAGCTTGAAGGCGGACGCGACGGTGGACCAGAGCAGCACGGCCATGACGCCGAGAAGCATGGCCCTCGTCTGCGTGTGCATCAGCCCTCCGTTCCCGGTCGGCCCGAACGTCCGACGTGCGCGAACACCCGGAACCCGATCTCGCGCGAGTCGAGACCGGCGGCCGTCGCCTCTCCGAAGTAGAACGCGATCAACTCCCGCGCCTCCTCGAGCGTGTCGAACCGGAATGACGTGTCGATGATGTGGCTCTCGAACCCGAGCCGCTCCCACCGTGCACCGTCACCCGCGATCGGATGGTCGGCGAGCGCCGTGAACTCATCGCCTCCGGCGTTGTCGATGATGATGAGCGGGCCACCTGATACAACAACTCGGTCCATCTCGCGGACCCCAACTTCGATGTCTGCATCGGGTGTCCCGCTCAAGAAGAACGCCCACGTCGCGTACGCGCCTGCGAAGGCGTCGTCGCGGAACGGGATGTCCTGCGCAACCCCGCGGACCCAGGTGAGGTCCTTCGATCGATCGATCATCCGGCCGTCCGGTTCCATCGCGACGACGGTACGACCGCCTCGACTGAGCAGCTCGGCCGTGTGCCCGTCCCCCGCTCCCACATCCAGCACGCGCGCACGCGGGAGCGCGCCGTCGAGAAACTCGACGACGCGCCCGTCGCGGTCCATCGCGCGGCGCTCGATGGCGAACATCCGCCGGTCGACGCCACCGTAGAACGGGATCACATGATCACTGAAGTCGTGTTCCGGTTCACCCACTACTTCTTGCTCCACTCCCTGAGCTCACGCTTGATGCGCTCTTCGACCTCGGCCGCGACCTTGCCCCAATCGCCCTCGGTGCCCTCGGTCTCGTCGAGCCAGCTCCGGATACCGCGCTTGACCCGGGTCTCGATCTCACCCCAGTCCTCGTCGGCGATCTCGCTTGAAACCGAGACGCACGGGCTCTTCTTCCGGCGGTGCGTGCCGCACATGCCGCCAAGGCTGATCATGGCGCCGAGAACGAACCCGAGGTCGTAGAGGTTGCCGACGTTGTTGACCTCGTACATGCGGACCGTGTCGCTGAACAGCCCTATAACGAAGGTAATGACGATGATGATACCGTGCCAGAGCCCGGCCCAGAACCCGGCCGGCTCATCGACCGAGAACCTCGCGGTGCCCGCGGCGCATCCGGACAGCACGAACGCGGCGCCGATGATCAGGAGCACCAGCATGATGGTCCGACGACTCATTCTCGTACCCTCCTCTTCCTGTCGAGCTCCGCCTGCATAGCGTGACAGCGCGCAATCCAGAGCGTCTCGAACTCCTCCCCGGGAACAACGCGGAGTGCCAGCGCGGCGACTCCTGACACTCCCTCCTCGAGACACCAGTGTACGCACTCTCGATACGCGTCCCAGTCGAGTTCGTCCTCGTCCCACTCGGCCTCGATCTCAACCTGGCCGGCGAGGTGCGCCGCGACCGCGCGTGTGTGTCCGTCCGTCAGGATAAGCCTCTCATCCAGCTCCTTGACGGGGACGGGATCGAACAGCTCACCCCTTGAGGCCGCGTCGGTCACCACGCTCAGCTTCTCGCGGTTGATGTAGAGCTGGCTCGGCTGCAGCCGGCTCAACTCGATCGTGAAGGCCACGCGTCCTCCCGACCCGCTACTTCAGGAACCGGATCGCGAACGGGTAGCGGTACTTCACGCCCTCGTTCGCCTTCACCCCGCCGACGATGGTGAAGATGAGATCGGCGAGCCCGACGAGCGGCATCAGGAACGCGCCGATGACAACGAACATGAGGAAGAAGCAGACGACGAACGCGATGAGCATCGTGATCTGGAAGTTGACGGCCTCCTTGCCCTGGTCATCGATGAACGGGTCCTCGTCGCGCTTGAGCATCCAGACGACCAGAGGACCGACGACGATGCCCACTACCGGCAGAACGAACCCCGCGAGAGCCATCAGGTGACAGGCCATTCCCCACGTTCTTGCGTCCTTCGAAACGCCGTTCTTCATCTCCTCCACCGGCTGCTGGGTCGGCGTGGTGTTCTCGTCCATACTGTTCGTCTCCTTTCGCGTCTCGCGTGGCGCGCCCTTCGGCGCCGCCTGGCGCTCCGGCAACGGAGGTCGGGCAGACAGGGCACTCTCTGATGATTCGCCGTCAGTCTACCACCGCTTTGATGTGTACCGCAACGGGGGTATAATAGGAGATACTCGTTTCATGGACCCCTTGGACGAGGGCGCGACCCCGGGCGCTCGGACATCCCACAGAGGACACGACGCCATGAGCTGGTATCACAGGGTCGCACGAGGCACCACCGCACTCACTCTCTCCACCGCACTCCCGATGGCGCTCCTCGCCGTTCTCCTGACCATGATGCTCGCCGTTTCGGCCGGAGCCGTGGTCGTCGCGCGCCAGATCACCGACCCGTCGGACCTCCTCAATGGTCCGCGGGCAGATGGTGCGCTCGGAGACTATCTGCTGGCGAACGACTTCGCGGCGTTCATCATCTCCTCCCCCTCGCACGCGCATGCACCGGCGCAGTCCGGCGGAAACATCCTCGATGCCGCGGCGGCACCCGGACGCGTCGACGAACTGGGAGGTCAGCACGTGATCCTCGGTGACCTGACGAGGCAGCCCCTTTACGACACCATCAGCGTCGTGGCCGACGGCTCAACCGGCCCGGGAATCATCCTCGTGACCGGTGTCGACTCGACCGACCCGGACATCACGGTGAGCACGCGCTACACGCTCGAGGTCGGCAACAGCTACCTGACCGTCAAGACCGAGATCCAGAACAGCGGAGACGCGGTCGCGGACTACGCTGTCGGCGACGCGCTCGACTGGGCGGATGGTGTCCACTTCGTTCCCGGCTACGGAACGGACGTGACGGGACTGGCGACCATCACGGAGTGGACGGCCGCGCGAGGTGGTGCGACCTGCTACGCATACGCGACGCTCACCGGAGCGTTCAACGTCACGCACGGAGAGGACTGGTCGCGTCCCGTCGTCACAACGGCCGAACTCCCGGCGGGCGGCGCGCTCGCCATCGTCCGCACGTTCGCGGCGGGCGAGCCGGACCTGGCGTCGGTGAGTGACGCGGTCCACATCATCCGCGGGATGTCGACGGGCGCCCTCGATGGGACAGTCGTCGACGAGACGGATGGGACGGGGATCCCGGGCGCCGCCGTGGGCTGCAGTGTGAATGAGATATCGCCGTACACCGAGGCGGTCGCGGACTCCGCGGGCGCGTTCTCGCTCACGCTCCCGCAGTTCAACTACGGGCTGACGGCCGAGCCCGACGGCTACTACCCCGGTGAGACCAATGTCTTCGTCATCGCGGGGATGACCAACGAGGTCGAGCTTGAACTCATGCCGCTCGCCACGTCCGAGGGACGCGGCGACACGCTCACGACCGTGATGCGCCCGATCCTCTCGGTCCCCGCGATCGTGGAGCCGGGGCAGAGCTTCGCGATCGAGGCCATCGCGCCTCCCGCAACGACGGGGTGGACGGCTGAACTCCGGTTCGGTGGTCTGACGTATGAGACGACCGTCTGGAACACGAACTACGACTACCCGCAC
Organism: bacterium; assembly: GCA_029990205.1. Taxonomy (GTDB): domain Bacteria; phylum Joyebacterota; class Joyebacteria; order Joyebacterales; family Joyebacteraceae; genus JAPEKQ01. The sequence goes on along the minus strand of JAPEKQ010000006.1, from coordinate 127,730 downwards.
GAACGCTGGTTCATGTCGGCGTACGTGCCGTTCGACGCGCCGGAGGCCGTGTTCGATCTGGTCGTCGAGGCGAACGGTGTGCCCGCCGATACGGTGGCGCACGCCGTGTCCGTCCAGGCCTCGATCGACAGCGACTTCTACTTCATCCACGTCACCGACACGCACCTCCCGACCCACAGGTTCCACGGGCAGCAGGGTGCGGCGAGTGACACGAGCGAGATGGTCGACTTCCGCGCGGTCATCGACGACGCCAACATCATCAACCCGGCGTTCGTCCTCCACACCGGCGACCTCGTCAACGAGGGAGAACTCGAGGACTACCTCGGCTGGCACGTCTTCTCGAAGGCGCATCGCATCATGCGCGAGTTCGACGTCCCGGTCTTCGTCCAGGCCGGAAACCACGACGTCGGCGGCTGGAACAGCACGCTCCCACCGGACGGGACCGCCAGGCGCGACTGGTGGAGCATCTTCGGATGGCGGTATCTGGCTGACCCGTCGGCCGGCGACGGCATCTACACGCAGAACTACACGTTCGACTACGCCGACGCGCACTTCGTCGGGCTCGAGGCGTACAACAACTACGACTCGTGGCGATACGACATCTACGGTTCGGACAGCTTCACGGCGCTCCAGCTCGAATGGCTTGTCGACGACCTCGCGATGACACCCCCCGACATGGCGCAGATCCTCTTCTACCATCTCGACTTCCAGTGGCAGCTCGACCTCGGGAACCTCGGCGTCGACTGCGCGGTCTGGGGACACATCCACAGCAACTGGGGTTCGATCACGCAGCATCCGTACGATCTCGGCACGGACAGCTGCTGCGATGACAACCGCGCCTTCCGACTCATCCGCGTCTCGGGCAACACCATCACACCGGTCGAGACGCTCTACGCCGGAGAGTACGGTGAGGAGCTCCGAGTCACCTACTCCCCCGCCAACGACGGCACGTCCGCGGCCGTCGAGGCGATCGTCGAGAACAACTACCCCGAGGGCTTCGAACACGCGGTCGTGAAGTTCCACGTCCCCGCGTACGCGGCACCCTACGCGGCCGACAACGGCGAGATCACTCAGACGCTCATCGATGGAGACGTCGCAACCGTCACGGTCGCGCTCCCGCTCTCACCCAACACCACCGAGTACGTCACGATCGGACCGGCCACCGACGTCCCGGAGACAGACATCACCGCGCTCGCGCTGATGCCGTGTCATCCGAGTCCCGCCCGGTCTGGCACGTCCCTCTCCTTTGTGCTACCATCCCGCGCGAATGTCGCGCTGACCGTCTACGATGTCGCCGGGCGCCGGGTCACGGTGCTCGCCGAGGACGTCTACGACGGCGGCGAGCATGCCGTTGACTGGGACCTTCGTGATGCGACGGGCAGCCCGGTCGCCTCCGGTATCTACTTCTTCCGCCTCGAGGCCGGAGGGGACACGGCGCACCAGAAGCTCGCCGTCATCAGGTAGCGTCGCGACGCCCCGACACAGGACCACCGCCGAAAGGAGAGATGCATGCCGCCCTCAACCGTCTTCTGGGTTGTCTTCCCTCCTGCCCTGCTCCTCTTGCTGACGATCGTGTTCTTCATTCGAACCAGCGGAAGGAGTGAGTGATGGACCCGGTCCTCGCAGGCTTCATCGGCTATCTTCTCGTCGTGGTCGTCGTCGGCTTCGTCACCGTCCGGTTCACGAAGACGCTCGCGGACTTCCTTCTCGCCGGCCGGAGGCTCGGACCGTGGGTCGTCGCGCTGAGCGAACGCGCGAGCGGCGAGAGCGCGTGGCTTCTCATCGGGCTCCCCGGTCTCGCGCTTGCAAGCGGGTTCTCCGCGATCTGGTCGGCCATCGGGTGCGCGTGCGGCATCTTCGTCTCGTGGACGCTCGTCGCCAGACGCCTGAGAGTCCAGACCGAGAAGCTCGGTGCGCTGACCCTCCCCGACTACTTCGAGGCGCGCTTCAATGACACGAGCCACGCCCTCCGGATCGTCTCGATGTCGGTCATCGTCTTCTTCTTCACGTTCTACGTGTCGGCGCAGTTCCTCGCCGCGGGCAAGGTGCTCCACACGACGTTCGGCATCGCCCCGATCCACGGCATGATCATCGGCGCCGTCATCATCCTCTTCTACACGATCATGGGCGGGTTCTTCGCGGTGGCGTGGACCGACCTCATCCAGGGACTCCTCATGGCCGCCGCGATGATCATCCTGCCGCTGGCGGCCTTCGTCAAGCTGGGAGGGATCAGCGGCGTCGCGGAGCGACTCGCCGCGATCGACCCGAATCTCCTCCTGGCGTCGGGCGGCCAGACGGGACGCCCGCTGATCATGGGGCTCATCATCGGCAGCCTCGGTATCGGGCTCGGATACGTCGGCCAGCCGCACCTGCTGACGCGGTTCATGGCCATCCGCGACCCGAGGGAGCTCCGCAAGAGCACGGTCATCGCCATGGTCTGGGTCATCATCGCATTCTGGGGCGCGGTGCTCGTCGGCATCGCGGGGCTGGCGCATTTCGGTCAGGGCATCCTCGCCGATGTCGAGCATGTCATGCCCGAGGTCGCGCTCTGGGCTCTCCCGACGGCGCTCGCCGGCATCATCATCTCAGCCGCCATCGCGGCGATGATGTCGACCGCCGACTCGCAGCTGCTTGTCGCGACATCGGCGCTCTCCGAGGACATCTACCATCAGCTGATGAACAAGGAGGCCTCGCAGCGACGCCTCGTGGCCATCAGCCGGATCGGGACAGTCGTCATCGGCGTCGTCGCCTTCATCCTCGCGCTCCGCGCCGAGCAGAGGGTCTACTGGTTCGTGCTCTACGCCTGGGCCGGTCTGGGCGCGGCGTTCGGACCGGGCATGGTGCTCTCGCTCTGGTGGAAGCGGACGACGAAGTGGGGCGTTCTGGCGGGCATGATCATCGGCTCCGTCACCGCCGTCGTGTGGCACAACGTGCCGGCGCTCAAGGCCATGGTCTACGAGCTGGTCCCGGCCTTCTTCCTCGCACTCATCGCCGTCGTCGTCGTGAGTCTCCTCACGGAGCCTCCGGCCGACGTTCGGATCACGGACGAATAGGGGGCTCGCAAATGCGCATGCTGGTGCTTGGTGGCGGGATGATGGGCAGGGCGGCCGTCTACGACATGGTCCGTCAGGACGACGTCGAGAAGGTCATCGTGGCCGATGTCGACCGGAGCGTCGCGGAGAGCGCCGCCGAGTTCGCGGGGTCGGACAAGGCGGTCCCGCACGAGGTCGACGTCACGAACGAAGAGGACGTCCTCGGCGCCATGGAGATGGCGGACGGGGTTCTGAGCGCCGTGAGCTACCGGTTCAACCTGGAGCTCGCGCGGCTCGCGGTGCAGGCGGAGACGCACTTCTGTGACCTCGGCGGGAACAACACGGTCGTCGACGGGGAACTCGCGCTCCACGTCGAGGCGGAGGCGAAGGGCGTCACGATCATTCCTGACTGTGGTCTTGCGCCGGGTATGGTGAGCCTGCTCGCGATGGCGGGAATGAAGGAGCTCGATGTCACGAAGCGCATCCGCATGCGTGTGGGAGGGCTCCCGGTGCATCCGAAGCCGCCGCTCGACTACATGATCGTCTTCTCCGTCCACGGCCTCATCAACGAGTACATCGAGCCATGCGTCGTCATCCGCGAGGGCAAGATCGTCACGGTCGACTCGCTCATCGACGTCGAGGACATCGAGTTCCCCGAACCGTTCGGGACGCTCGAGGCGTTCAACACCTCGGGCGGTTCGTCAACCCTCCCCGCGTCGCTCCTCGGCAAGGTCGAGGAGCTCGACTACAAGACCATCCGCTACCCGGGCCACGTCGCGAAGATCAAGGCGATGGTCGACATCGGGCTGGCGAGCAGCTCGCCTGTCGAGATCGGCGATGTGTCCGTCGCCCCGCGCGACGTGCTCGAGTCGTGTCTGCTGGCGAGCCTCTCCGAGCCGGACGAGGACCTGGTCCTCCTGCGCGTGACGGTCGAAGGCACGAAGGACGGGCACGACACGGTCGTGGTCTACGAGATGATCGACCGGATGGACACCGAGACGGGCCTGACCGCGATGATGCGCGGGACATCCTTCCCCGCCTCGATCATCACCCTCATGATGGCGCGCGGTCAGACGAAGCCCGGCGCGTATCCACAGGAGCTCGTCGTCGACAGCGAGCTCTTCATTGCGGAGTTCCTCAAACGCGGCATGCCACTGACGACGTCGGTCGCGACGCCGTAGGGCGCGGCAGGGAGCTCCCGCAAACGAGTGCCGAACACAAGAAGGGGCGGCCCGAGGGCCGCCCCTTTCGTTTGCCTTGCTGCCATGCGTCGGACCACACACTATCTGGGTGATCGGCCCGCCGCCTCCAACGAGCGCTCTACACCTTCTCGGTGATCGACTTGCCCTGCATGAAGAGCAGCAGGTAGTCGCGGCTGCCGGCCTTCGAGTCGGTGCCCGACATGTTGAACCCGCCGAACGGGTGCACGTCGACCAGCGCGCCCGTGCACTTGCGGTTCAGATAGAGGTTGCCGACGTGGAACTCCTGCCTCGCGCGGTCGAGCTTCTCGCGGTTGGCCGAGTAGAGAGCGCCCGTGAGGCCGTACTCGGTGTCGTTGGCGATGCGGAGCGCGTCGTCGAAGTCCTGCGCCTTGATCACCGCGCAGACCGGGCCGAAGATCTCCTCCTGCCCGATGGTGTCGCGCGACTTCACGTCAGCGATGATGGTCGGCTCGATGAAGAACCCGTCGCCCACGCCCTCGGCGGCCTTGCCACCACACATCAGGCGTCCGCCTTCCTTCACACCGATCTCCGCGTACTTGAGGATCGAATCCATCGCGCGCTTGTTGATGACCGGACCCATCCAGTTCTTCTGCTCGGTGACCGGACCGACCACGATCTTCTTGGTCTCGGCGACCAGCTTCTCGAGGAACTCATCATAGACGGAGGCGTCAACGATGGCGCGCGAGCAGGCCGAGCACTTCTGGCCCTGGAACCCGAACGCGGCGACAGCGGTGCCCCACGCCGCGGCGTCGATGTCCGCCTCGGAGTCGACGACGATGGCGTCCTTGCCGCCCATCTCCGCGACCACGCGCTTGATCCAGATCTGACCCGGCTGCGTCTTCGCGGCGAGCTCGACGATACCGAGCCCGACCTCGCGCGAACCGGTGAAGGAGATGAACCGCGTCCGCGGGTGTCCGACGATCGTATCGCCGATCGAACCGCCGCTTCCGGTGACGAAGTTGACGACGCCGGCCGGCAGCTTCACCTCTTCGAGGATCTCCATGAACTTCTGACCGATCAGCGGCGAGTCGCTCGAGGGCTTGAGGACGACCGTGTTGCCGGCGACGAACGCCGCGGTGGTCATGCCGACGAGGATCGCGAGCGGGAAGTTCCACGGCGGGATGACGACACCCACGCCGAGCGGGATGTACGAGTACGAGTTCTGCTCGCCAGGGATCGGTGTGAGCGGCTGAGGCTCGGCGTAGCGGAGCGCCTCGCGCGCGTAGAACTCGAGGAAGTCGATGGCCTCGCAGACATCGGCATCGGCCTCGACCCAGTTCTTCCCTTCCTCGAGCACCATCGTCGCACCCAGCTCCAGACGGCGACGCTTCATCACCTCGGCCGCGCGGAAGACGTACTCGGCGCGCTCGGAGGGAAGCTTGCGGCTCCACTGCTCGAACGCGGTGTCGGCCACTTCGATAGCCTTCGTGGCGAGGTCGGGCGTTGCCTTCTGGAACACCCCGAGCACCTGCGTCTGCTCGGACGGGTTGATCGTGTTGAAGGTGCCGTCGCCCTTGACGTACTCTCCGCCGATGATGAGGTCGTACTCCTTGCCTGCCTGAGCGGCGACCATCGCGATGGCGTCCTTCATCTCATTCCTAAGCTTCTCATCCTCGAACGTGTAGACGTCGCAGTTCTCAAACGGTGGTCTCACGATCCACTCCTTGCGTCTGGAAGCCCTCTGTGACTCCGGATTTCATCTGCGGTACGACCGAATATGATACCCCGTCCGGTGGCCCGTTTCAAGGGCGCTCCGGGACCCTTGACCCGCACCGCGCATGGGGCTAGAATCACGCGCAACTGCTCCCTACAGCTGAAGCAATGACCTCGCCTGGAGACATCGGGAGGAACGATGCGCATTCTCGTGACCGGCGGCGCCGGCTTCATCGGCAGCAACTTCATCAAGCTCTACCTCGCCAGACATCCGGACTGCGAGATCGTCAACCTCGACAAGCTCACCTATGCGGGCAATCTCGAGAACCTCCACGACGTCGAGAGCGATGAGCGCTACCGCTTCGTCCACGGCGACATCTGCGACGAAGCTGTGGTGGCCACCGCGATGCGCGGCTGCGACGCGGTCGTGAACTTCGCGGCGGAGACGCACGTCGACCGCTCGATCGGCGACCCGGCCGGATTCCTGAAGACGGACGTCTTCGGCGTCCACGTCCTGCTCGAGGCCGCGCGCGCCGCGGACGTCTCGCGGTTCATCCAGATCAGCACGGACGAGGTCTACGGACCGACGCTCGACTGCGCGTTCACCGAGGAGGACCGTCTCAATCCGCGCAATCCGTACTCGGCAAGCAAGGCCGGCGGTGAGCTCCTCGCCCGCTCCTACTTCGAGACCTACGACTTCCCCGTCATCGTCTCGCGCGGCGCCAACAACGTCGGACCGAATCAGTACCCCGAGAAGGTCATCCCGCTCTTCACGACCAACGCCATCGAGGATCTGCCGCTCCCGCTCTACGGCGACGGGCTCCAGGAGCGCGACTACACGCACGTCCTCGACCACTGCAGCGGGATCGAGCTCCTGCTCGCGCGCGGCGTGCCCGGCGAGGTCTACAACGTCGGCGCCGGCAACCACATGAAGAACATCGAGATGACCCATCTCATCCTCGAGGAGCTCGGCAAACCCGAGACACTGATCAAGCACGTGCGCGACCGCGCCGGTCACGACGTGCGATACGCCATCGACGCAACGAAACTGAGAAGACTCGGATGGGAACCGGAGTTCGGCACCAAGGCGGCCATTCTCGACACCGTCCGCTGGTACGTTGCCAACGAGGCGTGGTGGAAGCCTCTGAAGTCCGGGGAGTTCAGGGAGTACTACGAGCGACAGTATCGGGAGCGACTCGACGAGGCGGGCGCCGCCTGAGAAGCGGGCCAGGACGCGGAAGGAGCACCAGCATGACGAGGGAGAAGATCCTCGCCACCGTCAAGAAGAACAAGATCGGCTTCATGCGTCTGATGTTCACCGACATCGCGGGCTTCCCGAAGTGCATCCAGATACCCGCCGATGAGCTCGAGGGCGCGCTCAGGAACGGCAAGGGCTTCGATGGTTCATCGATCGAGGGGTTCACGCGCATCTACGAGAGCGACATGATCGCGATGCCCGATCCCGAGACGTTCAAGCTCGTCACGTGGCACGACGGAGACGTCGAGGGATTGATGTTCTGCGACATCCTCCTCCCCGACGGCCGGCCCTACGAGGGCGACCCCCGGTTCGTGCTGAGGCGCGTTCTGAGTCGACTCGAATCGAAGAAGTGGCGGTTCATGGTCGGAACCGAGCTCGAGTACTTCTACTTCACCAACTCCGAGTACCCCGAGGTCCTCGATCACGCCGGCTACTTCGATCTCCAGCCGCCGGACCTCGGTGAGGAGCTCCGCAAGAAGACGATCAACGCGCTCCACGCCATCGGCATCCCGATCGAGTACTCGCACCACGAGGTCGCGCCGTCGCAGCACGAGCTCGACCTGAAGTACACCGACGCCCTGAGGATGGCCGACGACACGATCATGGCCAAGCTCCTCATCAAGGAGGTCGCGCGCAAGGAGGGCGTCCACGCCACGTTCATGCCGAAGCCGATCTACGGAGAGAACGGCAGCGGGATGCATACGCACCAGTCGATCTTCAAGGGCAAGAAGAACGTCTTCTTCGACAAGGACGGGGTCTACCATCTCTCGGACATCGCGCGGGCGTACCTCGAGGGGCTGCTCAGGCACGCGCGCGAGATCGCGCTCATCACCGACCAGTGGGTCAATTCGTACAAGCGTCTGGTGCCCGGATACGAGGCGCCCGTCTACGTCTCGTGGGCGCAGCAGAACCGTTCGACGCTCGTGCGCGTCCCGCAGTACCGGCGCGGTCACGACCTCTCGACGCGCATCGAGCTCCGCTGTCCGGACGCGGCGTGCAACCCGTATCTCGCGTTCGCCGTCCAGCTTGCCGCCGGCCTCAAGGGCATCGAGGATGGCTATGAGTGCCGCGAGCCGATCGAGGAGAACATCTTCGGGATGAACGCAGCGGAGCGCGAAGACCACGGCATCAGCATCCTCCCGGGCAGCCTCGGCGAGGCCGTCGGCGCAGCCAGGAAGAGCGACCTCCTCCCCGAGACGCTCGGGCAGGAGATGTTCGACAAGCTCCTCAGAAACAAGACCGCGCTCTGGGATGAATACCGCGGCTACATCACGCAGTTCGAGATGGAAAAGGACCTGCCGGTACTGTAGCGCCGGATGACGACGGCTGCCAAACTACGACATCTGCCACCCAAGGAGGTTGACGGTGAGACGCACCCTCGCGGTTCTTCTGTCTCTGCTGCTGGCCACGGCCCTCGTATCCTGCAGCTCCAGCGGCGGTTCCGACCCGGGCGACACGCAGCCCCCGACCGTCGCTTCGGCGGACCCGCCGGACGGCTCAACGGACCAGAGCCTGGTCCAGTCGGTCGAGATCACGTTCTCCGAGGCGATGGACGCCTCGACCATCAACGACACGACGCTGCTGCTCGGCGGACGCGCGGCGCTTCCGCACGTGCAGTACGACGAGTCATCGCGCACCGCGACGATCACCCCGGACACACTCTATGCGGCATCGACGTGGCACGAGGCCGTCATCACCGAAGACGTGACGGATGCCGCGGGCAACCCGGCGCGGCGCGAGACGCTCTCGTTCCAAACGGGACCGATGGATGTCGATCACCTTGACGATGCGATGGAGCCGAACCAGAACATCGCGACCGCATCGCCGGTCGAACTCGGCGTGACCTTCTACACGCTCACCGCGATCGAGGACGACAAGGACACCTACGAGTTCACACTCACGGAGCGCCGAGAGGTGACGTTCGCAACTCCCATCAAGCACGCACCGGACGACCAGGTGCGCTGGCCGGGATGGCAGATCCACTTCATGCGGGCAGACGGCGAGTACTACGCGACGCATGGCACAAGCGCTGAGGCCGGCCAGACGCCGAACTTCTCGTTCAGCTTCAGCCCGGGGACGTACTACTGCGAGATATACTCCAGCTATGGCCTCGTCTCGGACGAGTATGTCCTCTACGACCTCGAGGTCGCCGACAGCGAGCCGTGCGCCGACGACGAGTACGAGGACAATGATTTCCCCGACGAGGCGGCCCCGATCACGACCGGACTGCACACGGGGCTCTCCGCGTGCTATCTCGATAAGGATCACTACACCATCGACATGGTCGCCGGGCAGACACTCACGGTGACCCTGGACGCAACGGTCCCCGCCGGCGAATCGGAATTCAGGGCGATCAACTTCAAGCCGCCTGCCGGCGACCACTTCACCTACTCAGGTACCGACAGCCCCATTGTCGGCCAGGTGACCGCCACGGAGTCCGGCACAGCCACGTACCGCGTGCAGTTCTGGGCGGACGACGTCGACTACTCCCTGAACATCGCCCTGATCGACTAGAACGACCCGATTTCAGCCCATCCACGCCTTTACTCCAGCCCCACGACTCGGTAGAATCGTGGGGCTGAATACGTCCAACCGAGTCACCGAACAAACTCACAAGGTCGCCGACCCGAGGGTCCGCGACCCGTCACGAACTGCGTCCCGCTCACACGCGGGGCAGCGGTAAGGAGGGCGAATGCGCGTCCTACTCTCAGGGAACGAGGCCGTCGCGCGTGGCTGCTACGAGCATGGCGTGAGGGTCGCGGTGGCCTACCCGGGAACCCCGAGCACGGAGATCCTCGAGAACGTCGTGAAGTACAAGGACGACGTCTACTGCCAGTGGTCGCCGAACGAGAAGGTGGCGTTCGAGGTGGCAATGGGTGCGGTGTTCGGCGGCGCCAGGACGATGGTGGCGATGAAGCACGTGGGGCTGAATGTCGCGGCCGACCCGCTCATGACATCGACCTCGGTCGGCGGCGACGGCGGGTTCGTGATCGTGACCGCCGACGACCCGGGCATGCACTCCTCGCAGAACGAGCAGGACAATCGGTACTTCGCGAAGTTCGCAAAGATCCCGCTCGTCGAGCCATCGAACTCACAGGATGTGAAGGACTTCATCGGGCACGCGCTCGACATCTCGGAGCAGTTCGGCACACCCGTTCTCTTCCGCATCTCGACACGCATCTCGCACGCGAAGACGCCGGTGGAGCTCGGCGAACGCGTCGAGGTCCCGCTCAAGGACTACGAAAAGGACACCTCCCGCCGCGTTGTCATCCCGGCGCACGCGCGCAGGCTCCACGTGAAGGTCGAGGAGCGTCTCAAGGCGCTTGCCGAGTTCGCGGAGACCTCTCCGATGAACAAGATCATCGAGGGCGACCCGAAGGTGGGCGTCATCTCGAGCGGCATCTCGTACGAGTACGCGCGGGACGCGTTCCCGGGTGCGACCTTCCTCAAGCTCGGGATGAGCTTCCCGTTCCCCGCCAAACTCGTCACCGAGTTCAGCAAGCGCTTCGACACCGTCTACGTCGTCGAGGAGAACGAACCGTTCATCGAGGAGCAGATGCGCTACATCGGCATCACCAACATCGTCGGCAAGGAGCGCATCCCGATCTGCGGTGAGCTCAACCAGCGGATCATCCGTGACGCCGTGAGCGGCGAGGACACCAGCGGCGAGAAGGCCAAGGTCCCGGCGAGACCGCCGGTGCTCTGTCCGGGCTGCCCGCACCGGAGCACGTTCTTCATGCTCAACCGGCTCGGGATCGGCTCGACGTCCGACATCGGCTGCTACACGCTCGGCGTGATGCCTCCTCTCAACGGGATCGACACGTGCATCTGCATGGGCGCATCGATCGGCAACTCGCTCGGGATGGAGAAGGCGCGCGGAAGGGACTTCGCGAAGAAGATGGTCGCCGTCATCGGCGACTCGACGTTCGTCCACTCCGGCATCACCGGTCTGGCCGACGTCGCCTACAACAAGGGCGCGACCACCGTCATCATCCTCGACAACTCGATCACAGCGATGACGGGGCACCAGCACCACCCGGGCACGGGTGTGACGCTGATGGGCGAGCCGACGGTCAAGCTCGACTACCTCAAGCTCGCCGAGGCGCTCGGCGTCAAGGACGCGCGGAAGGTCGATGCGTACGACGTGACGGCCGTGAAGGAGGCCATCAAGGAGGCCATCAACCACGATGAGCCGTCGCTCCTCATCATGGAGGGACCGTGCGCGCTGCTGGACCGCTCGACCTGGAGCACGCCTCTCGCGGTCGACTGGGACAAGTGCACGGCGTGCGGGCTCTGTCTGAGGCTTGGGTGCCCGTCGATCAGCAGGGACGAGACCGGGAAGGCGACGATCAATCCGCTCTTCTGTGTCGGCGAGCTCTGTTCGATGTGCGCGCAGGTCTGTCCGTCGAACGCGATATCCGTCCCTGAGAAGTCCTGACGACGAACCCCAAAGGAGTCACTGATGGCAGGCAAGACGAAGAACGTGTTCATCGCGGGGGTCGGCGGTCAGGGGATCATCCTGGCCAGCGAGATCCTCTCGGACGCCGCGCTCGCGAAGGGGCTCGACGTCAAGAAGAGCGAGGTCCACGGAATGGCGCAGCGCGGCGGGTCGGTCGTCAGCCACGTCCGGTTCGGCGAGGAGGTCCACTCCCCCGTCATCACGGCCGGCGAGGCGGACCTGCTGGTCTCCTTCGAGAAGATGGAGGCGCTCCGCTGGGTCCAGGCGGTGGCACCCGGCGGGAAGATCATCGTCAACACGCAGGAGATCGTCCCGAGCGGCCAGGAGGTCTACCCGAAGGACATCGACTCGCAGATGGACGAACGCGCACCGGGCACGATCCGTATCGACGCGCTCAAGCTCGCGAAGGAAGCAGGCCACATCCGCGCAGTCAACGTCGTGATGCTGGGCGCCATGTCGCACTTCCTCGACTTCACGATGGATGAGTGGCGGGCGGCGATCGAGTCGCGTGTCCCGAAGAAGACCGTCGAGATCAACGTCAAAGCCTTCGAACTGGGCCGAAGCGCGGTCGCGGCATAGGCGATGCCGGCAAGCAACGCGAAGAGCAGGAAGGACGAGCTCGTCGGACCACTCGGCGAATCCGTCCCGGAGTTGAGGAAGCGGGCGCTCTTGACGCTCAGGCGTCTCAAGCGCGCGTATCCGGATGCGACGATCCCGCTCAACTACTCCTCCCCGCTCGAACTCATGGTCGCGACCATCCTCTCGGCGCAGTGCACCGATGCGCGCGTCAACGAGGTGACGGCGACGCTCTTCACGAAGTACCGGTCCGCCGAGGACTGGGCGTCGGCGGACATCAAGACGCTCGAGAGAGAGGTCCATCCCACCGGGTTCTTCCGAAACAAGGCCAAGGCCATCAAGGAGAGCACGCGCGACGTCATCGAGAAGTTCGGTGGCGAGGTCCCACGCACGCTCGAGGAACTCACGTCGCTCCGGGGACTCGGCCGGAAGTCGGCCAACGTCCTGATCACGCACGCGTTCGGCGGACAGGGGATCATCGTCGATACGCACTTCCGCCGCATCACGAGACGACTCGGACTCACGGCTCAGATGGATCCGGTGAAGATCGAACACGAGCTGATGGAGATCATCCCTCGGAACCGTCAGGCCGACTTCTCGCTCTACATCAACTGGCACGGACGCGTCACCTGTTTCGCCCGGAAGCCGGACTGCGCCGGATGCCCGGCCCGGAAGGGCTGCCCGGCGTGTGAGTCGGCGGGCGAGATCACGTGGGACGTGAAGAAGTAGGCACCTCCGGCGGCGGGAACAGGCCCGCGGCCGTCTTGCGCCATCGCCGGCCATCCGGTATCATCGGTGTTGGCTGCTGCACAGCGACCCCACATCAGGAGGTTCTCAATGACTGATCGCGAGCGCGTCGAACTGGCGCTCCAGACCGAGAATGACGGCAACGGCTTCTATGAGCACGCCGCGAAGCACACGAACCACAAGCTCGCCCGCGCGGCCTTCGAGATGCTGGCCAAGGAAGAGATACGCCACGTCCAGCTCATCGAGTCGCTCGGGCAGGCGCTCGAGAGCGGCGAAGAGGTCAAGGTCGACTCCCCGGACAAGAAGTCCCTCGAGAAGAACATCCAGACGATCTACGGCGCCGCGACGGCTGAACCGGTCGAGGGCGAGATGGAGCCCGCGGAGGCCTACGCCAAGGCGGTCGAACTCGAGAAGAAGATCTCCTCGCTCTACTTCGAGTACGCCAAGGAGTGTGACAGCGACGCGGCGAAGCATCTGTTCGACGTGCTCTACCGCGAGGAGCAGGACCACCTGAGTCTCCTTGAGGACATGCTCGGATACCTGACCGACCCGAATCAGTGGTTCGTCGACCGCGATATGGTCATGCTCGACGGTGGATGAAGCCGACGACGTGACGAAGTGAAGGACCGATGACGTTCCGTCTCGTCTGTGCGGAGTTCCACGACGGGCTTGAGAAGGCTCTCCTCGCGTGGCTCTCCGCGACCGCTGAAGCCGATCCGCTCGCCGAGCGTTGGGTCGTCGTACCCTCGAACCCGCTCGGCATCCACCTCTCACGCGAATTCGCGAAGCGGTCGGGTGGTCATCTCAACGTTCGATTTATGACATTGAAGGACCTTGCCCGCCGGGCCGCAGGAACACCGCTGCCCGGCGGTCGCACGCTTGTGCCCCGCGGCGGCGAAGAGTTGCTCCTGCGTCGTCTGCTCGACGGCGGCCTCGCGAAGGGCGGCTACTTCGACGCCATCGCGGACCGCCCGGGGCTGGCATCGGCGCTCTCGAGCGCCATCCGCGACCTCAAGGAGTCACGCCACACACCGGGCACACTCGCATCGGCCGTCTCCTCAGCCAACATCCGCGCGCGCAACCGCGACGACAAGTTCGGCGAGCTCCTCCGGATCTGGAAGCAATACGAGCGCAACATGGCCGACGGAGGTTGGGCAGACGACGCCGATCTGATGGAGGCGGCCGTGGCGCGCCTGGAGTCGGGTGCCGTCGGTCTCCCCTCGTCCGCGGCGGTCTATGGATTCTACGATCTCAACGGCATCCAGAGGGCGCTCGTGGCCGGGCTCGTGCGAGCGGTCGATTCGACCGTCTTCTTCCCATTTGCGGATGTCGATGACTACAACTACGCGCGCCCCACGCTCGCATGGCTTCGCTCGCTCATGCCGGATGAGGAGGATGACGCCTCACTCTCACCGCCTGATGAGACGCTCCCCCTCCCCAGCGACACGCGCATCATCTCCGCGCCGGGAGAGGCCCGCGAAGCTCGCGAGGACGTAAGGGTCCTTGTGCATGCGGCGCGCGAACGGAGCACGCCCTTCCAGGGCATGGCCGTTATCACTCGATCGCCCGACGCCTACGCCGACGTCTTCGGGGACCAGTGTGCGTCCATCGGACTCCACCCATATCTCGAGTCGCCCGCTCCCCTTTCGCGCTCGCGACTCGGCAAGGCTGTCGTCCACCTGGTCGAGGCGATACGAGCCGACCTGCCGAGGACCGAACTCGTCGAATGTCTGTCGCTGCTCGAGCCCGATTTCAAGAGCGGATCCGACCGTCCGCTCTCGGGCGACTGGTCCCGGGCAGCAGCGCTCGCGGGCATCACCTCCGGAGCGGACGAGTGGCTGCCGCGGCTCTCGCGACTCCGCGCCCGGCTGGATGAAGAGATCGGCGGCTCGTTCGCAGCGCGGCACGTGCACCTCAGACCCGCCATCGATGCGCTTCTCCCGAGACTCGATGAGCTCATCGGCATCGCTGCGGCCGTCCCCTCCACCGGACGCATTTCGTCGTTCACGCGGCGCGTGCGTCAGGTCCTCCAGGGACTCGCACGGGACTCGCGCGACCGACGGCTGATCCTGACTGAGCTCTCCGAACTCGAAGGGCTCTCGGAAATCGCAGGCGAGATGACGGTCGGACGGTTCGCCGAACTCCTTCGCTCCCGCCTCGCCGAGACCGGCGCACGCGAGGAGCGGTTCGAGCGTGGTGGCCCCGCGGTAATGAGCCTGATGACGACACGAGGCCTCTCTTACCCCGTGGTCGTGGTCCCGGGACTCGTGGAGAAGCTGTTCCCGATGGGACGGCGCCAGGACCCGGTACTTCTCGACTCGGAGCGGGCGCGCATCAACGAGGCGGTCTACGACCGCCCGGACGGGCGCGGCAGGCTCGAGGCGCTCGCCGTCCGGGCTGAGACGATCACCGAGGAGCGGCTGCTCTTCCGCCTCGCGGTCTCGGCCGCTCGGGAGACGCTCGTCCTGAGCTTCCCGCGACTCGATCCCGCGACGGCGCGCCCCAAGATCGCGTCCATCTTCCTGCTCCGCGTGCTCGAGCAGATGACGGGCGAACGACCCGACTACGAGTCGTTCGAGACCAGCGAGCGCGTCACGCGCATTCCACTCGCACGGCGCTTCCCACATCGACCCGACGACTCCGTCTCGCAGGACGAGTACGACGGGTGCTCGATCCTCGCCGCCGTCGCCGACGGCAGACCCGAGGACATCGCGCATCTCGCCGCCGACAACGCATCACTCCACCGCGGCCTCCTGATGGAGGAGGCTCGCTGGGGCTCGCCGTTCCACACTGAATACGATGGTGTGCTGAGTTCGGACGCCGCGGTCGCCGCGGCCGGGGAGCTCTCAGGGTTCACGCGCGGCGGCCCCGCCGACGGCCGCACTGTCTCGGCCACGGCGCTTGAGGAGTACGCGTCCTGCCCGTTCAAGTTCATGCTCCGCCGGGTCCTTCACGTCGAGGAGGTCGAGGAGCCCGAGGACTCCCTGGAGCTTGACCCGCTCGAGCGCGGCACACTCTTCCACGATGTGCTCGAGCAGTTCCTCCGCGAGACGCGCGACGCGGGGGCGCTCCCACTGACATCTGACGCGAGGGAACGGCTGCTCGCTCTCGCAGACCGCGTTGTCCGCTCCGACCGGTGGAGCATCAGCGCACACGCCGGAGCGCAGGAGCTGGTCCGCGGGGAACTCGCCGCCACGCTCCTCCTCTGGCTCCGATACGAACTCCAGTCAGGCGGCGACTTCGTCCCGTCCTACTTCGAGGCGCGTTTCGGCGGACGCGCGCGCGGCCATGAGAACACCGCTCTGACGCTCGACGACGGGATCCCCTTCAGAGCGATCGGGAACGTCAACGTCAGCTTCGCCGGGAAGATCGACCGCGTCGATATCTCAGAGGATGGCCGGCGTGCGCGCGTCATCGACTACAAGACCGGGAAGCACCACAGCCTGGGCAAAGACGGATCGAAGCTCCTCAACCACGGCAAGCGGCTCCAGCTTCCCATCTACCTCATGGCGGCGAAGACGATGCTCGCGTCCGAGCATCCCGGCATGGAGGTCGTCTCGGCTGAGTACCTCCATGTGACCGAGGCGAACGGGCCGAAACCCGCACGAGTGACCGCCGAGGAGCTTGACGCGCGCGGAGAGGACCTTGCCGCGGCCGTCGGGATCATCATCAAGGGAATCGCGGAGGGGAAGTTCTTCCCGTTCCCCGAGGACGAGCGTGGGTGCGGCAATTGTGACTTTCGCGACGCATGTCCCTCGGTCATGCTCCCGCTGGCCGAGATGAAGAACGGCGACAGGAAGACGAAGGACTTCACTGAGGGTTTGGCGGGGATCGACTAGCTGATGGCCAACCGACCGACAACAGACGCGCGCGACCGCGCACTGGCGCGAGGGCAGAACGGTGGCCTCGACGGAACCTATCTTGTCGAGGCTGGTGCCGGAACGGGTAAGACGAGTGTGCTCGTCGAGCGCCTGGTCGCCCTGGTCGTCTCGGGCGTCAAGCTCGACCGCATCGTCGCCATCACATTCACCGAGAAGGCGGCGGGCGAACTGCGGCTCCGGCTTCGCGGCGAGCTCGAGGACGCGGCCGCCGACGAGAAGAACCCTGAGAAGCAGACTCTCCTGCGCGATGCGCTCGCGTGCCTCGACCGCGCTCACGTCACAACGATCCACGGTTTCTGCGGAGCGCTCCTCAGGGAACGGCCTGTCGAGGCAGGCATCGACCCCGGGTTCGCAGTCGCGGACGAGCTGAGACAGCGCGTCATCGAGGACACCGTCTGGGACGAATGGATCCGCGCCGAACTGGCCAGCGAACTCCCGGCGGCTGTCGGCGAGGCCCACGCGCTCGGGTTCCGTCTCCCGAAGATCCGCAAGCTTGCGGGCATCCTTCTGAAGAACCGGGACGCGATCGACGGCATCCCCCAGGAGCATGAGGAGACCGGCGGCATCGCGATGCTTGCGGAGTTCGAGCGCGCCGCTGATGACTTCCAGAGAAGCGCTCGCGAGAACTGCCTGTCGGCAGATGATACGCTCCTCCCCTTGCTCGACCGATTCGTCGCCGGCGTGGGCGCTCTCGCCGATCTTCCCGATGAGCTCAAGCTCGCGCACGCACTCCAGCACGTGAAGATCCCGCCCAGGAAGGGCAAGGGGGCGAAGCCGAAGTGGAGCGATGGCGCCCTCGACGAACTCCGAGACCGCTTCGCGACGCTCGCTCATCAACGCGACCGCGTGCGGACGGTCGTGCGCCACAACGCAGCCGTCCGGGTCGTCCGGTGGCTGGGCGGGTTTGTGAACGCGTACCAGCGTGAGAAGACGGCCCGAGGCGTACTCGACTTTCAGGACATGCTGACGCTCGCGCGCGACCTGCTGCGAGACCGCCCCGACGTCAGGCGCCACTTCAAGCGATCGTTCGACCGCATCCTGCTCGACGAGTTCCAGGACACCGATCCACTCCAGTGCGAGATCGCCTTCTTCCTGGCAGAGGTCGCGGACGGCGGGGCCGGGAGATGGGACGACGTCGAACTCGAGCCTGGCAAGCTCTTCGTCGTGGGCGATCCGAAACAGTCGATCTACCGTTTCCGACGCGCGGACATCGAGACGTACGAGAAGGCCCGCGACATCATCCGTGGGGCCGGAGGCGTGCTCGAGCTGGTCGAGAACTTCCGGACGCGCCCCGCCATCATCGAGGGCGTCAACACGGTCTTCGCGCCTCTGATGCAGCCCCCCGATGAAGGACCAGCGTTCCAGCCCGAGTACGCCGCGCTGACGGCATACCGGGAGAACGACGGACTCGGACCCGGCACGGTGCTCATCGACCTGACCGCCGGGCTTCCTGAGAAGGCGAAGGCCGGGCAGGTCCGGGCCGCCGAGGCCCGAGCCGTTGCCGGCTTCCTCAGGTCGATCCAGGACTCGGACGACCATCTCGTGTTCGACCGCAAGCTCAAGGAATGGCGGAGGCCGGAACTCAAGGACGTCGCCATCCTCTTCCGGACGACGACGTCGCTGGACAGCTACGAGGACGCGCTCGGACGGTACGGCATCGACTACCGCATCGCGGGCGGAAAGCGGTTCTTCGTCCGAAGCGAGGTGCTCGAACTCATCACCGTGCTCTCGGCCATCGAGGATCCGCACAACGCGGCTGCCGTCGTCGGAGCGCTCCGTTCACCGTTCTTCGGTGTCTCGGACGATGACATCGTCCTGCACAGGCTCAAGGCGGGTTCGCTCTCCTATCTCGACGGCGACGACGGCGTGCCCGTCGTCCGCGAGTCGCTCAACATCCTCCGCGAACTCCACGCCGACCGGGAGACGGACCGCGTCGCGGCGCTGGTCGAACGTCTCTTCGTCCGCACGAAGGCTCCCGAGCTGTATCTGCTCAAGCCGTCCGGCGAGCAGCGGCACGCGAACCTCATGAAGGTCGCCGAGCTCGCCGACGCGCTCGAGAGAACTGAGCACATGTCGTTCGGCGGATTCGTGCGATGGCTTCGCGAGACGTCGCAGTTGACCCCCGAGGAGTCCGAATCGCCGCTCTCCGAAGAGGGTGACGACTTCGTGCGGCTCATGACCATCCACAAGGCCAAGGGGCTCGAATTCCCGATCACGATCCTCGCGGATCTCTCGCGCTACCGGAGTCGCAAGGACGAGCTTGTCGTCGACCGGATCAGGAACCGGATGGACTTCGGGTTCGGCTCGAATGACGATGTGTTCGGAACCGACGGGTACGAGAACGCGAAGACGCTCGAGGGTGAGCGCCGAGAGGCCGAGATCACGCGTCTGCTCTACGTCGCCATGACGCGCGCCCGCGACCTCGTCGTCATCCCGTGGGTGGATGCGGGCGACAAGGTCAAGAAGCCCGGCCTCCTCCCCCGGTTCGCGCCGATCCTGTCACTCGATTCATCGGCGGTCGTGCGCATCGATGCGAGTGACCTCGACCCCGGCCAGGCGACCCAGGCCCCCGGCCGACTCCGCGCCGCAGACATCCTCGCGCCGGCGGACGCCGGAAGCGACGCAAGGGACGCACGCGACGCGTGGCGGGAGACTACGGACCACCTGCTTGAAGGGGCGCACAGGCCCATCGAGATCTCCACCCCGTCCGCCGGTGATTACGATCCGTCGCTCTCGGGCCCGACACATGATGATCCGGCGCGCCCGGACCTTGCATTCGGAGGCCCGGCATTCGGGACGCTCGTTCACGATGCGTTCGAATCGATCCTGCTGTCGGAGGCGACGCCCGAACTGGTCGAGCGCGCAACGGCCGCGCTAGCGTCCGGAAGCGGACTCCCCGGCGATGCCGCGGCGGCAGCGACCGGGCTTGTCACGCGCGGTCTCGAAACCGACGTCATGCAGCGAGCCGCCTCCGCAACGAGGTGCTGGAAAGAGGTACCCGTCGTGACCGAGGTCGACGACGGGCTTCTTGAGGGAACGATCGATCTGCTGTTCGAGGATGGCGACGGTCTCGTCATCGTGGACTACAAGACCAACATCCCGGGCGAGGGCGGCGTCGCAGCCCTCACCGAGCACTACACACCGCAGATGCGGGACTACGCGGCGGCCGTGAAGCGTTCGACCGGGCGCAGCGTGACTCGCGCCGTGCTCCTCTTCCTCAGAGGAGCCGACGACGGCTCGTGCGTCGAGTCCGACGTCCCACTCTAGCCCGACACCTCAGCCCGACACGTCCTTCCATCGCTCGCTCGCGCTACCGGCCCAACTCGTCGAGATCCGCTTCGAGCATCTGCCGGCTCTCCTCATCATCGATGCACTCCGCCGTGTCGCGCGCTCTTGCCAGGTGCTCGGCGGCCTTCTCCGCGTTCCCGGCGACCTTCTCCGCCCGGGCGAGCGCTTCGAACGCGTACCCGAGGGCGAACGACTCCACACCCGGAGCACGGCTGGCCTCCAGACAGAGCTCTCCGTATCGCCGCGCCTCATCGGCGTTGCCGATGACCGCGTGAACACGCGAGGCTTGCCAGTAACCGATCGAGATGGTCGTCGGTGTGCGGTCGGGGCGCTCGGACCAGTGCCAGATCGATGCGAGACACCGCTCGATCATCTGCTGGTCCTCGTACGGCGTGCGGTCCTTCTTGTCGAGGAGTTCCCAGACGCTGTTGAAACAGGCCGCGGCGAAGTGCCTGTGTGCCGCCTCGATGTCGAATGCGGGCTTGTCCATCTCTCTCCTCCGTACGGTCGACATGAAAGGAGCGAGCACGTGTGACCGCGCTCGCCCCTGATGTTGCTCCTGATCCCAGTCAGCGGGTCACCCCGCATCCTACTCCTCGTCCGCGCGGGAACGCAACCGGCTACTTCAGATAGACGACCTTGACCTGGTCCTGTCCGACCGGGGTCACGAGCCGCGCGAAGTAGACGCCGGAACCTACATCCGTCCCGGTCGAATCGGTCCCGTGCCAGACAACGGCGCCCCGGCCGTTCGCGTCCGGTGCCGCCTCGATGCGGTCGATGAGACGCCCGCTCGCCGCGTAGATCTCAACGGCAGCGGGGAGCCCCTGCGGGGATGCGAAGCTCACGGTCGTCTGCCCGCGAAACGGGTTCGGCGCCGCGCTCATGATGCGCGTCCCGGTCTCAACCTCGTCGGGCACCGCGGTGCCGGTCGGCCAGAGGATGGCGCTCAGAGGCGTCAGTCCCGAGGCCGGTACGATCACATCGGTGAACGTGACGGTATCGTACCCGTCGCACGAGAATTCGACCGTGTACGTGCCATCGACGAGCATCCGCCAGTAACGGCCGTAGAGCGCGTCCGAGTACCGCGGCATGATCTCCGGGGAGCTGTTCTCGATGACCTTGACCTCGGCTACGAGCGGCAGTCCGGTCACGCCGTCGGTCACGTGTCCCGTAATGCCGGGACCCGAGACGCGATCCAGAAGGTAGTATGACCCGAGCGAGACCCGCTCGCAGTAGTCGTCAACGTCCGCGCCCGGCGGGATACACATCTGGCTCATGATCTCCATCGTAAGCCCGATGATACCGTGCACGCCATACTGCCA
Organism: bacterium; assembly: GCA_029990205.1. Lineage (GTDB taxonomy): Bacteria > Joyebacterota > Joyebacteria > Joyebacterales > Joyebacteraceae > JAPEKQ01. Next base: position 106,291 of record JAPEKQ010000006.1, on the reverse strand, counting down.
GTTGCGGCACTTACCAGCCGTCGAGTACCCGTACACGGCGTAGTACGGGGTGCCATCGAGCTTGGTCGTCTTCGCGGCCGTCGTTCCTGCCACGTCGCTGATGACATCGTAGTCCGGACAGAAGCCGATCTGCGGCCAGTACCATGTGTAGTAGATCAAATCACCCATCGAGACGAGCGGACTGTGGTAGTTCATCGAGAAGATCGGCATGGTGTCCACGCACAGGTCGCGGATGATCTGCGTCTCGTTCTCGGAGAACGGAGCCGTGCCGCGGTAGAACGACGATTCCCACTCCCCCGCACCACCCTGGGCCCAGTTGAAGTCGTAGTTGTAGTTCGGGTCGACGCCGTCGAACTCGGGCTCGAACGCACCGCTCTCGTTGTTGTCGCGGATGTTCTTGCGCCACGTCGTGTCGATGCCGGATGCGACGACCCAGTGTCCGTCGGGGTTCAGCATGGGAATGAACCAGATCTCGGTGTCATCCACCCACTGCGTGATCGAATCGACGACACCGTAGTTGGCGGTCAGCTCGTCGATCATCCACATCGAGACCTCACACCCCATGATCTCCTCGGCGTGATGGACGGCGTTGTAGAGCACCACCGGCTCATCCTCGTCCAGCGCCGCGTTGTCGGAGATCTTGAGACCCCAGATCGCCCAGCCGTTCGTCGTCGAGTACCCGAGCGTGTCGAGCATCGTGATCGTCGGATAGGCAGCGGCCACGGCCAGGAGCTCGGCCCGCACCTCGTCGTGCGTGTGATAGCGCGGGTGGAGCGCCGATGCGGGCAGTGCCAGCACCGTGACGAGCGCCGCAGCAAGCGCGGCCAGGAGCAGACCTCGTCTGAGCTTCATGAACCCTCCGTTACTTCAGCAGGACCATCTTCGCCTGGTGCTCTTCGCCCAGTGCCGTGAGCCGCGCGAAGTAGACGCCGCTCGCGACCTTCTCACCGTTGCTCGTGCCGTCCCAGACCACGCTGTGGTAGCCGGGACCCTTCTCGCCGCTCAGCAGTGTCGTCACCTGGCGGCCGGCCACGTCGTAGACCGCGATCTCGACGGCACCCGCGGCAGGCATGCCGAAGGCGATCGTCGTGACGGGGTTGAACGGGTTCGGCTGGTTGCCGAGAAGCACCACGCTCTTCGGCGCGACGCCGTCGTCCTCAACACCCGTCGAGTCGTACCCGTCCGGCGGGTCGGTGGTGAACTTGATGGCACGACCGCTCGCCAGCGTCGCCGCACCGTCGTCGTAGATGTCGGCGTATGTGTAGAGCACGCCGTCCGTCTGGAGCAGGTCCTCGATTCCGACAGTGGCGTAGTTGGCGTTCGAGTCACCGTTGTAGACCGTGTGGTACTGGAACACGATCTCGCTGTCGCCCGTCACAGTCGTACTGGAAGCCCGATCCTCCAGGATGATCTGGAACGTCTCGGGGTTGCCGTCGTACGCGGTCGGGACGCGACTCCACTCGATGACGAAACGGCCGTCGCCCACGTTGCGTGTGAGGACCTTGCCGCCATCACCCGGATCCAGATCGTCCCAGAACCCGGCAACCATCGCGTGTGGTCCCAACGGCGACGGGATGAACCAGTTGCGGAACTCGTGGTGGAACACCGGCGAGCCGCCAAGAGCGACCCAGCCATTCGAGCAGACTGCCAGCTCGGTGTACACATCCCCGTAGTACTGCACCTCGAACGGAAGCGTGATGTTCACGGTCTCATCGTCGCCGAGCCCGAGGTCCGTGCCGCTGCCGCCGTAGCTCGGATCGCACTCGATCCAGGAGTAGGTCGGAGCCTCGGTGTACCCGGTGTCGGTATTGTCATAGGCGTAGTAGCCGTACCCGTCGGGTCCGGTCGGGTCGTCAGTCGCGACCGTGCCGACCGTCACAGGAACGATGACGAACTGCGCGAGCCCGTCGCCGCCCGTGAGCTCGAGCAGGAGCTGGAACTCGTGACCGACCGCCACATCAGGCGCGGCCGTCAGCGTGAACGTATCGACCGTGTTCGTGGCTGTGCCGTGCGCCGATACCGTCCCCCACGAACCGGACTCGTCGCTGATCGTCAGACCAGCACCCGGCCCCGAGAGCAGCCCCGCGACGAACGTCGCGTCGACGTCGCCCGGATTCGAGAGCGTAACCGTGAGCGTCGCCGTCTCGCCCGGGTCGAGCACGCCGTCACCGGAGATCGTCGAGGCGTAGTAGCTGAGCGTCGGTGCGCCGACCACGACGCGCGCGTAGCTGACGTATGTGCCACGTGAGGCGTCGGTGACCGTGAACTCAAGCCCGAACTCCGTTCCGTCAGGGCATCCCTCAGCCACGGTGAAGACGAAGTCAGCGGATCCGCCGTACGTGCTCCCGGCTGGAATGCTGCCGTATGTGACGACCTGACCACCCGGAACGGTGCAGTAGGGGCTTGCGAGCCTCGGCGGACCCTCGGCGATCGTGCAGGTGACACCGTTCGCCGTTGAGGACCCGTAGTTCTCGAGGGCCACGTCGAGCTCGATCGTCTCGCCGGGATTGATAACACCGTCGCCGTTGCCGCTCGAGGCGCCCGAGGAATCGTCGTCGATCGTGTGTCCGCGCCAGCCGACGAACTCGCCGAGCTGCGAGACCGTCACACCGCCGCTGTGCGGCTTCATGTTCTTGGCTGACACGGTGAGGTAGACGGCGCCGGTGCTCTCGATGAAGATCGGCATGTCGACGTTGTAGCCACCCGTGAGCGTCCGGACCTCCTGCAGGTCGTAGTCCCCATTGTAGACGCAGACCTCGGCGCCCGGAACAGGGTTGCCGTCGGCGTCCTCGACGTGCACGGTCAGAAGGTTCTCACCGAGCTGGACGATGCCATCGTACGTCACATTGAACTCGCCCGGAGTCCCCGTCCTCAGAAAGAGCTCGGGGTCACCGATGACGTTGTAGACATTGAAGTAGAAGTCGACGTTCTGCCCGTCCTCGTCACCCGAGGCGGGATCGACGTACTCCGGGTAGTTCATGTAGGTCTCGAGCTTGCCGCGGATGAGCGCCTGACCGAAGTGGTCGAGGTCCTCGTTGAAGATGCCCTGGTAGATGCCGCCGTCCATGGCGTTGTTCCACTTCGTGTGCGTCCAGTACTCGCTCGGACCGCAGAACGCCGGGCCGCCCTTGAGATCGAACGGCGTACCCGAGCGGATCCACTGCTCGCCGAAGCACGGATCGGTCGTGCTGTCCCAGTTGCCCGTGCCGCAGACAATGCTCGTCATGACCGGGAGCATCTCACCGTTCGAAAGCGTGAGCACGTCGTCGGCATAGAACGCGGGGTAGTACCAGCCCGGGGCTCCGCCCCACCCGCGGTAGTTGACGAACGACACACCAGCGTCGATGGCGTCGACCACGTCCTGGGTGCCAGGGGGCGTCGGGTTGCTGTAGTACCAGAACAGCGTGTCAACCTCAGCGTAGCCGTGCTCGTAGAACATCTCGGCCACACGGAGCGACGTCGTCCGGGGTGTCACCGGCTGCGGGTTGCCGCAGCAGTTGGCGGCCACCATGAGCGCGCGCGAGTACCAGTCGTCGCTCGTTGCGTTACAGTAGCTCTCGTACTCGAGCACCTTGAGCGTCGCCATCACGGCGTCCTGCGCGGTGTCGACCGACATCCGCCCTATGATGACGTCCGGGAAGTAGTCCGTGCCGTCGAGCTCGGTGTACGGATGATCGGTGATGTCGCCCTCGTGGAACCAGGCGGGCATCCCCGCGTCACGGTCACCGACGAGACAGACGTAGTCCGGCGGGTTGTCCCACGTCGCATACGCGTTCGCGATGTAGTTCTTCACGTCCGTCGACGAGGGGCTGACGCCGATCTCGGAGAGAAGCGTCAGGTGCGTCTCGACGCCGCGCTGGTTCTTCCAGGCGATGAACTCGATGAGCTGCGCCGCGACGCTGTCCATCGTGATGACGAGGTAGCTGCCGCGCCGCGTCTCGAAGACGGGGAGCGAATCGTAGTTATCGACCAGACTCCGGTAGAGCGGCTCGAAGGCCTCCGAGCGCCACGTGCGCACGACGGTCTTCGGGTTGATCTCCTCGCCGCGGGTGTGATCGAGCCGGACACGGACGCGCTCGGTCACGACGAGGTCGCCGCTGACCGGGTTCCACCGGACCGGATTGACGCGAAGCTGAACGAGCCTGAGGTCGCGCATGACCATCGGGTCGCTCACGGTCGCGAGCTCGGCCGGGTAGAGAGCGTCCTTCGCATAGATGGTGACATCCGGCGTGGTCTCGCGGGCATCCTCACCCTCGATGCGGAATGCCTCGAGCGGCTCGATCTCGTAGCCTTCGAGCACGCGCTCCTCGACACCGTCGATCACCAGATCGACGCCGCCGAAGTCGGGTATCGCGAGAAGCCAGGTGTAGACAGGAAGGTCGGGGGCGCCGGCGCGATTGAGCCTGCGCGCGCCCGGGATGTCGAGCGTGACGCTCCCGGCAAGAGCACGGGAGGCGTGCTCCAGTTCGAAACCGGGAACCTCGAGCTCGACGACGGTACCTGCCGCGTCGGAGGAGACGATCCGGGCCGTTGCTTCCATCGGCTCCGGTGAGTCGCTCAGGGGTATCCACTCTTTCGCCACACCTGCCGCCGCGAAGGCGACGATGATGGCGAGCACAAGCGCAGCAGTCCACCGTGTCACGTTGGCGCTCCTCTCCTCGGGTCCCTTACGGATTCCCTGCCTGATACCATTCTCAGGAAGAGGAGCTTTGTGCGCCCGCGCGCTACTCCTCCTCCGCTATGACCAGTCCCAGATCCCTGTCCGCCAGGAATACATAGTCTCCATCGAGGCAGACTCCGTTGGCGTACGGGGTGTCCAGAAATCCGAACGCGGAGGGAGCGAGAGGGTCGCCCACTTCAATGACCCTGAGGCCCCCGTACCGGTCGGCAACATATGCCTTCTCACCATCGGTGGCGATGTCGGTCGCGTAGTCGTCGGTCGCGATCGCCGCCACGATGGTGGCGTTCTCCGGATCTGAGATATCGAAGATCTGCACCCCGGCGAGCCCGTCGGCGACGAAGGCGTAGTCCTCGTGCGCCGTGACGGCCTGCGCGTTCCCCGGTGTGTCGAAGCTGCCCAGCTCGACCGCCGCGTTCGGCGCGGTGAGCTCGTAGATCGTCAGACCGCCCTGCCCCGCCGCGACGAGCGCGAGGTCATCGTGCAGGAAGACCCCCCGCGCATACCCCGTCGTGTAGCCGTGGTAGACCTCGATCGGGAACCACGGGGGACCGAAGTCGAGATTGAGCTCCCAGATGCGGAACCCGCCGTTCTTGTCGGCCACGTACACGTGCACCAGGTGGCCCGGGTCGGTCTCCGCAACGGCGACGTCCTGCCCACTCGTGCTCTGGAGAACCGTCTTCCAGTCCGGGTTCGCCGGATCACTGACGTCGTACGCCACGACCCCGTTCGGACCGTCCGTCATGAACGCCAGTTCCGACAGCGGCGCATACGCGCACTGCTCGGTCGTGAAGTTGTTCGACGCCGTCTCGATGTAGACCGGCGACGTCGGATCGGTCATGTCGTACATGACCAGCCCGATCTCGCTGGTCGCCACGAACCCCATGTCCCCCTCGACCGCCACGCCCTCCGCGTACCCGATCGTCGTCACGTTCGTGACGAGCCGGTACCCGAGGGCGTCATCATCACCGCCGCCGGAGACGGGGTCACCCTTCCGCGCGCACCCCACCGCGAGAATCAGCGACGCCGCAAGCGCCACGACGACCGCAATGCGGACGCAGGTCAGACGGTTGTAGCTGTAATTCTTGATTATAGCATCATTTAGCCGGTCAGTCAAGGAACCGTCCTCCCTCCACGACGAACTGCACGGAGAACCTGTCAGCGTCGTAATCCTTTGCGTCACCAATAGTTGGGACGATATCTGATTCGGACCGCCTGGCTCGGTGCTCGTAGGCACAGACCAGACTCGTAGAATCTGTGATTCCCAGCTCGACCCGCGCCCCGGCGACCCACATCGTGTCGTCGCGACCCGCGTGATACTCGTCACTCAGGTTGGTCGTCTGGTAGTACCGCTGGATGAGCTTCCCACGTACCTTGAAGACCATCGGGACTCCCTGGACACGCCCCGCGTCCCACCGCGCGGTCAGCTCGAACTCGTCCTGGTCGTAGCTCGCGTCGCTGTCGTCGGACGTGCGCTTGTCCTCCCCGAGTTCGTCGTACCCACGGGAGAGCGATCGTCGATACGCGTACTGGCCGTCCAACCGCACGCCGTCTGCCGGTCGAGCCGTCACGCACGCCCCGAACGTGTTCGACCACGTGTCGTACTCGACGAAGTCCTGGTCGTACCCGTAGTCGTCGTAGCGCCACCAGCCGGTCAGCTCCACCGGCAACTGTCCGGCGGTTCCCAGTTCGGCCCGGAGCGAGTGCTTGCGGAAGTCGCATGAGCGGTAGTCGGTCGCGGCCGTCGACGGCGCGTCAGCATCCCAGACGTACTTGAGATGATAGGCCGGGATCGCCGCATAGCTCACCGACACGCGCGCCAGGCGCTCGAGCGTCTCGGTGTACCGCGCCGAGAGCTTCGCGAAGCTCTTGTCACCGTTCGAGGTCGCGAGGAAGAATGCGGCTCCCGCATCGACCTCGGTTGTGCGCGAACCCGGAGCCTCGCGGACGAAGGCGATGTTGACGGCCGGGTCGAACCTGAGCTCGTCGGTCGTGTCGTGCGGATAGCGCTCGTACCGCTCGCCATCGGCGAAATCATCCACGTCGTCGTCCGCGTAGCGATAGATGTTGCTGTCGTAGGTCATCCTGAGGCTGCCGTCCCAGTCGAACCGCCACGGAAGGATGTCGAGCTCCTTCGAGAGCGGATTGACGTCGACGACGCCCTCGGGCGAGATCAGCCTGAGTTCAACTTCGTGCCAGCCCGACGGCACCTCAAGACGAATCCGCTCGGGGTATCCCGGTGCCGCGCCTTCGATGTCGGCGTAGGTGCCACCGCCGGGGCGCATGTGGAGGATGTGCCTGACGGCGCTGCCGCCATCGACGGTGACCTCAACCACGACATCCACGGCCACCGCGTCGTCCGCCGCGAACCGCCACCGCGTGATCGCTTCGAAGACCGACGGGCCCTCAAGGACCACAGGCACCGGCGCGCCCCGGGTGAGCTCGAAGTACCGGTAGACGGTCCCGTTCACACCGACCGCCACCGGGGCGTGTTGCCCCTCCGGCATGAGCTTCGCCGCGTACGCCGTACCGGCCGCAAGACCGAGCGTGAGCAGCACCAAACAGAGGAGAACCTGATTCCGATGGACACGCCGATGCGTCCGAGCCATCGCCGTGCCTGATGCCGGACTACGACCCATTCGCCACGTCTCCCCTCGGGATGTAGAACTTGAGCGCGAGCTCGCGCCCCTGCCCGCCCGCGAGCCGGAACACGAACGTGTGACGGCCCTCGGGAACGGGAAGCTCGAAGGTACGAAGCGCGCCCGGGAGCACATCGCCTCGGTCGCGGCACGTGAGTGCCGTCGACGCCCTCGACTCGAGCCGGTAGATGGTCTCGTCTCCCTGTGACGCGACGCCAAGCATGTAGCTGTGCTCACCGATCATCCCCGAGTCAAAGATGAGCCGTGCGTTGACCTTGACCGCTGTCGGACCGCTCACTTCGAGAACGACCGGCTCGGACGCCGTCGCGAGGTAGTATGTCAGCTCGTTGTCGCGCGTCAGGAGTGTCTCGACACCGGCGTACGATCGCGGCGCGAGCGAGACACGCTTCGGCACGCGGTCAGCCTTCTCGAACACACGCACGTCGACCGTCGTTCCGCCACCTGCCGTCAGGTCGAAGGCATGGCGCCCCGTCGGGACGTCGATGTAGAACCGCCTGAGCTTCCCGGGCGAGAACATCTCGAGCGCGAGGTACGTGGCATTGGGGCCGGCGGACTCGGTCGAGAGCTCGTGAACGGCGTGCGGTGCGCCATCGAGCGCGACCGCCACCGTGTAGTCCATCGCTCCCGTCACACTCGTCGGGAAACGGAGCCTGGTGAGGACCTTGACGCGCGTCGGCCCCTCGACCACGAAGCGGACTGGCGTCTCGTCGGTCGCGCGGTGGTACGAGAGCGTCTTGCGGTCGACCATGATCTGCGTCCGACCGTCGGAAGACGCCGGCGTCACGCTCTTCCAGTCTGCGGCTGATGCCGCGAGCGGCAGCATGAGCGCTGTGACGACGGCCGCCGCGAGTACTGCTGTCTGCATGAGCGCGGCGCGAAGCCGCCGTGCGCGAAGTCCCCGCATCACGACCTCGCCTTCCTGAAGATGTAGTGTTTGATGTCGATCCGGATGACGACGAAGATCACGAATGCGTAGAGGAGCGCGAAGATGCCGGCGAGCGGGACGTTGTACCTGTCCTGATAGAAGACGCCCCCAGTTCCGACCTCGGGAAGCGGGACCGGCTCACTCGACAGACCGTAACGCTCGATGAAATCGTCGGCGGTCGGAACGTGGAGGATCGGGACGCCCATCTCGGCCATCCGCACAAGTGTGCCGCGCCGCGGGAAGTTCTTGGTTGGGAGGTTGCGCCAGAGCCCCGGATTCACAAGACGACCGGTCTGCGTGCTTCCGATGCTCGCGAGTCCACCACCGATGTTGACGTAGAGGTCGTACCCGTCCTCCCCCGCCACATCCGCGTAGATCTCCATGCGCCGGTCGATGCTCTCGTCGAGCGTCGGCTCGTCGATGAACGCGACCCCGTTGCGCTCGATCGCCGCACGGACAAGCTGTCGGCCGTCCGGCGGTAGCCCGCGGCCGTTGTCGTTGCTGCCGCCGAGCGACGCCGCGACCGACCGATGGGAGATGACGCCCGCTTCGATGAGGATGCTCTCCATGTCGAGCCACGTCAGGTCCGGGTGGTTCGCGCCCCACATCGAGGAACCGACCGAGGGGATCGTCACCGGGACACCACCCAGTGATTCGACGGAGATGATCATCGCCGCGTTCAGGATCGGGAAGGCGCCCGTGCAGCCGATGGCAACCCGGTCACCATCGCCGACGCCCGCGCGTCTGAGGATGTCGACGAACACGCCCGCCAGGTTCGGGTCGAGCGCGCGGAGCTTCTGTTCGTGGGAACCTCGACTCGTCGTCACCGGCGAGACCTTCTCGCCGATCAGCCCCGTCTCGTTCGGGTCGTTGACGATATCGACCGGAAGCCCGAATTCCAGACGCGCGTCGCGGATGGCCTCCATCCCGAGACGCGTCCTGGTCGCGGCCTCCATCTTGTCGGTGAAGTATCGCTGCATGACGGGGGTCTTCGAACGCTCGGCGATCCCCATGAGGATGAGCCCGAGCACCGCCAGACCCACCAGGCTCATCACGTGAACCCTACCAGGTCGGTACTTCAATGGGCGCTCCTCCCGTTCCGACCATGAGGATCAGACGCACGAGCGTCGATGCCATGATCATCGCCATGAGTGTCGTGAACGCGCCCTGCCGCTCCATCCAGTAGGCCATGAGCCCGGGGATGACGTACCCGATCGCCTCGAAGCTGAGAAGCTCGGGGATCTCCGGACGGCCGAAGACGACGCGCGTGAGATGGCCGATGACGAACCCGATGAGGATGACCATCACGAGGTGTCGCCGCCCGTAGAGCAGCATGAACTGGCCCATCAGCCGCACGATGAGAAACGTGACGAGCGCGGCGCCGATCGTACCGACGACGCGCCACGGCTCACCGAGCGCGAGCGCGAGGTAGCCGGGAACGACCATGCCCCCCGCCGCGAGACCAAAGGCCTCCGAGAAGATGAGACTGATGACGAGACCCAGGCCGACCGCGGTCGGGACGGTCTTCGCGCCATCGAGGAGTTCTATCACGAGGTTCCGCTCCTCTCCCTGAACAGCGAGACGACCTGTCCACCGGTCCCGCCGATATTGCCGACGCCGATCACGATCGACCGGTCGGTTGTGAGCTCGAGAGCCTTGTTGAAGACCTCGGTCGCGCTCCTGCCGCCGAGGTCGATGAGTTTCGATGCGGGGACGCCGAGCTTCATCGCGGTCGACTTGACCGTACCCGTCATGCCGCCGGTGAGAATGAAGTGGTCGGCGTCGAGGTCCTTCCCGACGATCTCGCCGAACTGGAAGACCCTGTCGGGCCGGTCGGCACGCATGCTGACGATCCCGATGACCTTCCGGCCGGCATCCGACCGCGGCTCGACCGCGTTCCAGACGGCGGCCGTCGACTCCCGGTCGTTCGCGGCGAACGCGTTGACGAACTCGAGCGACTTCCCCTCGACGTTCACCCGCTGGATGGTCAGAGCGCCGATGTCGGGCTGTGCCGTCCGCATCCCGTTCAGTGCCACGTCCTGCGGCACGCCGAGCTTCTCGCAGACGGCCAGCGCGAGCGCGATGTTCTCGCGGTGCTCCACGTAGTCGAACCCGTGCGCGATGTCCGCCGGGAAGTCCTTCTCGTGGATCTCGTGATACTCGGAACCGAGCTCCTCCGCGGCCTCCCGCATCGGGCCGTTCCGCTCGTGCTCGGCTGTGTAGATGGCGGTCCCCTTGGGCACCGTACCCGCCAGCGCCGCGGCGACGTCGTCGACGGTCGGACCCATGACGTCGAGGTGATCCGGCCGCGCGTTCGTGATGACGCCAACGGCCGCCTTGACGATGCGCCGCTCGCTGAGGAACTGGAGCTGTGGCTGGAGCGCCATGCACTCGATGACGAGCGCCCGGCTGCCCTCACGGGCGGCCCGGTGCACGACACCGATCTGCTCCCGGATGTTTGGGGGGCCCGGTCTGGAGACCGGCTCCTCACTGCCGTCAGGATGGATGTAGCGCGCGGCGCTCCCCGTTGTCTTCGCGGACGTGCGGATGCCGCCGGCGCGGAGACCGGCCGCGATAAGGCGGGTCACCGAGGACTTGCCACGGGTCCCGTTGACGTGTACGCGAAGCGGCACGGCCTGGAGATTCCGCAGGTGGAAGCGGTACTCCAGAACGCCGTAGAGAAGGTAGGCGAGCGCGAGTATCAGAACGAAGAGCATTCAGCGCCGTCCTGCAGGGAGACCGGACTGCACGAAGAGACCCGGCTACATAGAGAATCGCCGACCTTCGACATCGCGGTCAGCAACCCGAATCCCTCCCGACGCGGGCCGCCTTGGCGATGCGAAGCCGGCAGACAGAATGGTATCAGAGACTCGGAATGGTGTCAACCGAGAACCACGGCTTCGAGCGGTCCAGCCACCATGAGAACGGGCCCGCCCAGTGGGCAGGCCCGTCCATGATTCACGCGATCCGTACGCGGCAGAAGTCCTAGTCCAGTTCGATGACCTGGACCTCACCGAAGTGCGACATCGGCTGGTCGAACAGCTCCTCGTTGCCGACGACCAGGATCGTGAGGCCGTCCGGATGCAGGTACTCCGCCGCGGCGGCCTTCACGTCCTCGAGCGTCAGGTTCGACAGTGTTTCGAGATCTCGCTCGGATGTATCGAGCGGCCGCCCCTGGAACTTGTAGGTGACCAGGCGAGTGACGACTCCCGCCTTCGAGTCATTCTCGAACACGCGGTTGTTGATGTAGCTGTCGACCGCGCGCTCGAACTCGTCCTGCGTCGGACCCTCTTCATGCATCTCGCGGATGAGATCGATGATGAGCGTGGTCGCGCGGCCTGTCGCTTCGGCCTTCGTCTGCGACGAAGCCCGGAAGAGACCGTAGCCGAACGCGTCGTGTCCGTACTGCGAGTACGCCGAGTACGCCAGCCCCTCGTCGGTCCGAACCTTCTGCGTGATCCTCGAGGTGAAACTGCCACCACCGAGCACGAAGTTCATGATCGACACCGGAATCCGGTTCTCGTCGAGGGAGTTCATCCCAAGATGCCCGATCAGAATGACGCCCTGGTTGAGATCCTTCTCGACGTAGTAGACGCCCGGCTCGTAGGACAGCTCGATCTCCGGCTCCGGCTCGAGCGCGACCGTCGCCGGCTGCCAACCGGAGAGCGCCGCGTCGAGCTTGGCCGTGATCTCGTCCTGCGTCACGTCACCCGAGATCCCAACGATGGCCGTGTTCGGATGGTAGTACTGGCCGTAGAACCAGGACACGTCGTCCCGCGTAAGCCCTTCGACGGTCTCGACGGTCGATCGCCATGCCATGGGGTGGTCGCCGTAGAGGATCTTCCTGAGTTCGCGGTTCGCGACCCCGCGCGGGTCGTCGTTCTCGCGACGGATGTCCTCGAGCATTGTGCTCTTGCGAAGCTCGATCTGTTCCTCGGGGAACACCGGATGCGCGAGCAGATCGCCCAGGATCTCCAGACAGAGATCGAGATCCTTGGTGAGGCAGTTCACACTGACGGAGACCGCGCGGCTGGAACTCACGCCACGACCGCGGCTGAACATCCCGCCACCACCACCGCCGAACTCCACCGACGCCGCGACGAACTCCAGCTCCTCGTTGATCCGCTCGGCCGGCCAGTTCTCGCTCCCGCCGTTGCGGATGGCCCACGAGGTCAGACCCGCCAGCCCGGTCTTCTCTTTCGGCGGAGCGGACACGGGTATGAGCATGTAGATGTTGACGACCGGTACCTCGTGGTCCTCCACGAAGAAGCCGGTCATTCCATTCTCGAACGTCAGCTCTTCGTACGGGAGCGGCTCCATCGTGAGATCTGGAAACTCCAGCTCGCTCGGGTGCTTGACTCGTCCTGCCGAGGCCGGGCATGCGATGAGCACGGCCGCGACCAGGACCAGGGCTATCATGAGTATTCTTCTCATCGTGATCTCCTTGGGGTCCGCCCGTAGGCTAGCTCTTCTCCGGCGCGTCGTGGTCGTGTCCGTGTGCCTCTTCCTCACCCGCCGGCTCGCCCTGCGAGGCCTTCATCTGCTCCCAGAGCTCCATCGCCATTGCCTGCTGCTCATCCGGAGTCGCCTGCTGGAACCGCATCATGAGCTGGCCCTGCTCCTCCTCGGAGAAGTTCATCATGACCCAGCCCATCAGTTCACGCATGTCGATCCCGGCTTCGCCGTCGCCGTCCTCCGACTCGGTCTCCACGAGCCAGCCGACCGTCCGGTTGTCCTCGGTGAAGTAGGTCTCCGCGACGCGCTTGACGTCCTCGGGCGTGACCTCCTTTGAGCGGTCCATATCGCGCAGAAGCTCGCGCCAGTCGCCGCGGAGCGCCGCGTAGAAACCGACCCGGAACGCCAGACCCATGTTCGAACCGATGGCGCGGACCAGTTCAGCGTCGGTCTGATTCCAGACGCGCTGGATCTCTCGCTCGGTCACTCCCTCGACCTTGATGCGCTCGAGCTCGGCATAGATGGCCGCCTCGACCTCTTCAAGCGTGTGCGGCTCCTTGGGATCCGCCCCAAGCTGGAAGATCGGATCCAGGCGGTTGCCCGGACCGATGTACGCATAGGGCGCCCTGCGGGTCAGACCCTGCTCCTCATAGATACTCGTGTGGAAGCGGCTTGTCCGACCGCCGGAGAGGATCGACGACAACACATCGAGCGCATAGGCATCGGGGTGAGGCGCCTTGGGGATGTGATAGCCGATGGTGAGCGTCGGCTTCGCGTCGAGCTTCACGACCAGCCGCCGCTCGCCCTGCTGAGCGGGCTCGATATCGGTGATGTCCGGGAGCGGCTCGCCGGCCGGGACGTCGCTGAAGTACTTCTCCGCCATCTTCTTGACCTCGGCGAAGTCGACATCTCCGACGATGATACCGGTGGCGTTCTGCGCGCAGTAGTACGTGTGGAAGTAGTCCTTGAGGTCCTGCCGTGTGATGTTCTCGAGGTCCGTCATCCACCCGAGGACGGGGCTTCCGTACATGCACGCGGTGTATGCGGTCGCCATGAACATCTCGTCGAGCACGTCCTCAGGCTCGTTCTCGCTCATCCGCCGCTCCTCCATGACGACGTCCTTCTCGGAGTAGAATTCGCGGAAGGTGGAGTTCATCATGCGGTCGGACTCGAGGAGCATCCAGAGCTCGAGGCGGTTGGCCGGCATGTACGCGAAGTAGAACGTCGCGTCGTAGGTCGTACCGGCGTTGAGCATCCTGGCGCCGTTGTTGACGTAGGTCTCCCAGAACTCGTTGCTGATGATGAGCTCGCGGTGCTCGGCCATCGTGTCGTAGAGCTCCATCTCGAGCCCCTTGAGCTCGAGGTAGCGCTCGTAGTAGTTGACGCCCTCGAACTCGACGAGCGAGTAGACGTCGAGCATCTCGGGGGTCGGCCCCGTCTCGGTCATCTTCTCACTGAGGAGTTCCAGTTCGAGCGCGCGGTCGGCGCCCGTGATCTCGCGGTCCTCCTCGGAGAACGACGAAACGACCTCGGCCGCGTACTCGTCGAAGAAGTCGAGTCGCCATGTCTCGAGTTCGTGTCGAAGGTCGCGGGCGGCCACGGCAAGCTCGTCCTCACGCTCGAGGAACGGCTTCTCCTTCTTGTAGTCCTTGGTACCGACCGTCTCGGTCCCCTTGAAAAGCATGTGCTCGAGAAGGTGCGAGATGCCGGTGATGCCAGGACGCTCGTAGATGCTGCCGACGTTGAACGCCACGGCGCCGAACGCGACCGGCGCCTCGTGACGCTCGACGACGATGAAGTGCATGCCGTTGTCGAGCGTGAACTCCTGCACCTTCTCCTCGAGTGTCTGCGCGAACGCGGTCCCGGCGATGGCCAGAACGAGCACGAGCGCGACGGACACGAGCGAGACTCGCCGCATGGGCGACTCCTTTCGTGTGGAGTGGCGGACGGCAGCCGGCCGGTCGGGACCGTTCGGCTGGAAGCCGCTTCCCTGTGTGATGTGCCTTGGTCGTGCGCAGCAGTCTACAAGGATACTCCGCCGATGAACCGGGAATCAAGAAGGCTCCCTGTGGTTCTCTCGGGAAGCCGCCCAACTCCGGCCCGGGACGGCTTGACTCCTTCGCCACAGGGCCCTAGCATCAGGCCTCCGGACCATTTCACAGGGGGAGCCCATGGCGTACGTCAGACTGGCAGAGACGGGCGAGAACCTCGCCGTCGGCAAGATCGTCGCGGTCGGCGCGAACTACAAGGCGCACATCATCGAGATGGGTCACGACATGCCCGAAGCCCCGATGATCTTCCTCAAGCCCGCGACATCCATCATCCACGAGGGCGAGCCGATCGTCTTCCCGACAACCGGCGAGCTCATGCATCACGAGGTGGAACTGGGGCTCGTCATCGGCGAGACATGCAAGGGCGTGCCGGTGGGCGAAGCGAGCGGGATGGTCCACGCGTACTGTCTGGCACTCGACATGACGCTCCGCGACGTTCAGCTCGCCGCGATGAAGACCGGCTGGCCATGGGATACGGCCAAGGGCTTCGACGGCGCTTGCCCCCTCTCGGATGCGCTCCCCGTCACCGACGCCACGGCGCTCTCGGACCTCGAACTCGGACTCGAGGTGAACGGCGAGCTCCGCCAGAAGAGCAACACCAACGACCTGCTCTGGGGACCCGCTGAGATCGTCGCCATGCTCTCCGAGCACTTCACGCTCGAGCGCGGCGACATCGTCCTGACCGGAACGCCCTCCGGCGTCGGCCCGGTCGAACGTGGGGATGAGATCCGCGCGTGGTTGGGTGACGAACTCTCGATGAAATTCCGAGTCGCCTGACTCAGCCTTTCCGCTTGACTCCTATCTAATAGTAGTGTATGCTACTACTAGTCAACACGACGCGGGAAGTTGGCTGAATCGGCAGTCAGCTCCTCGTCGGACAGCAGGAGTCAGGCTCAGCATGAACCGCCGCTACGATCCCGCCCCTCTCCAGGCCCTCGGGTTCACCGAGACCGAGGCCCTGGTCTACGCCTACCTCGTCGAGAACTCCCCCGCGACCGGGTACCGGGTCAGCCACGCCATCGGCAAGCAGCCGGCCAACACGTACAAGGCCCTGAGTTCACTCGAGGCCAAGGGTGCGGTCATCATCGAATCGGGGAAGAGCAGTCTGTGCTATGCCATCCCCCCCGATGAACTTCTCGACAGCCTCGAGACGCAGTTCCAGCAGCACCGGCTCGAGGCCAAGCGCGAGCTGGAGGCGCTCCCCTCCCCTTCCGTGTACGCCGGCATCTTCCACCTCAAGAGCGTCGAACAGGTCATCGAGCGCGCGAGCACCATGGTGCGCGACGCGGAGGCGATCGTCCTCTGTGACCTCTCACCGGGGCCGTGCGAACGGCTCACGCCGGTGCTGCGCAAGGCGGCGGCATCGGGCGTACTCGTCGCGTGTCACGTCTATGCCGACGAGGAGATCGAGGGCGTCCACACGCTCAACATGACCGAGCGCAATCTCGAGTCGATCGACTGGCCTGGGCAGCAGATCAACGTCGTCGTCGACAGCCTCGAGCACGTGCTGGGGTTGCTCTCGATGGACATGGAGACCGTGCACGAAGCCGTATGGAGCAGCAGCAACTTCCTGTCGTGCATGCAGCACAACCACCTTGTGGCCGAGCTTCTCGCGATTGGTCCGCAGTGCAGATACCGGGGACCGGCGGACGACGTCGTCGAGTTCGTGGACGGCCTCACCCTGAGGCGGTTCGGTCCGCCAGGACTCGAGGAGCTCATCCGGCGCTACGGCCCCGACGGGGGCGCCTCCGGCCGGAAGTAGCAGTGTGTTCGGCAGTGACAGTGTGGTTCGGGTTCGGGCATCGGTCATCGACCGGCGGCGAAAGGAAGGCATACCATGAAGCAGCCCGCAGTCATCATCGGAATCCTGATCATCGTCAACGCGTGCATGTGGGGCTTCACACTCATCATGTGCTCGCGCGCGCTGAGCGGGACCGGCATGTACGCGGAGATCCAGAACATCCTCGGCGGCATGGCGGGAATGTCGACCATCATCATCGGCGGCGGGATGTCGACCCTCGTGCCCATGATGAGGAAGCAGCTCGAGGCGGACGAGAAGTAACGCCAACCCGCACCGGTCACCTCGGGCGTGTGCATCTCGGACACGAAGGACCAGGGTCCCATGGCAGACGGCGCGCGGGAGTTCCCGCGCGCCGTCCTTCGTTTGATGGTCTTTCGCCGACCGGGGCCCGCGCCCCAACCACCGCTCGCACTGCGTACACAATGCTTCCGCGCCGCGGCCTCGCCTGGTCCTGTCTACTCCCTCCCGGAGTAGTAGACCTCAAGCGTCGGTGGGCGCGTCTGCTGATCCACGGTCGAGATCTCGTGCCCCGTGCCTGTCGGCAGCATCACGATGACGCCATGATTGCTCGCCTCCCCATCCACCCAGTCCTGCACGATGTGCGTGAGATCCAATGAGACGGACACCGTTGAGTCCGGAGCGGCCGCGAACGTCGCACAGGCGTGGGTCTCGAAGTCACCGCCAGCCGTGTCCCATCCGGTGGACCATGCGACACTCGCAGCACTCCACGACGAGGTCACTGCACAGGCTTCGATGACAAGCGGTGGCAGCTGGTCCTCCTCCGCAGATGTAATCCGTGCCGACGCCGTGAGCCTCGCGTAGTCGATCGTCACGTCATCGAGCACCTGCGGCAGCTCGAACGACAGCAGACAGCGACGCGTCTCATCTGACTCTGCAGGAGGTGTCAGCACGGCGAGTGACATGGCGAAGACCGGTCGCCACAAGCGGGACAAGCATCGCATCTTGTACTTCCCTTCCGATTTCGCCCAATCGAACAGGCAATGGCCCAGACATCTTGCCACAAGCTCAGCGCTATGGTACACTATGATTGCAAGTCAGGATTGTCAAGCGGAGGTTGACCGATGCAACCACGACACCGAGGCGGGACTATCGTCGCCGCCGTCATGCTTGCCACCGGAGTGGTACCGACTGCGGCGGCGACCACAGTTCACGTGGACCACGCCGGTGGCGGCGACCACGTGACGATCCAGGAAGGCATCGACGCGGCAACGTACGGCGACACAGTGCTCGTAGCTCCGGGCACGTACTACGAGCGCCTGTACATGGGGCCCGACGCGGACGGTGTGACGCTCCTCAGCGCAGCCGGCCCGGGGTCCACGACGATCGACAACGAGGGGGTCTCCCTCAACTCCGTCATCCACTGTGAGAACGTGGGGACAGATACGCGAATCGAGGGATTCACGATAACGGGCGGGAACAGCTACTACTGGGGCGGCGGCATCAGAGCTGACCACGCCGACATCAGGGTTGCCTCCTGCACAATCACGGACTGCCTTGCACTCCAGATGCAGGGCGGCGCCATTGGCAGCGACGACTCGTCTATCATGGTGTCCGGCTGCCTGATCGAGGGGAATCGGGGCGGCGATGGGGGCGGCATCGGAGTCTGGGGTGGCGAGGCTATCATCACTGGCAACACGATTATCGGAAACGAAGCGGCTTCGTTCACGGCCGATCAGACGGGCGGTGGAATCTACGTCTCATGTGACCGCGCCGAGATCAACGACAACGTGATAGGCAACAACTCGGCGCTCTTCGGTGGCGGCATCTGCAGCTGGTGGACAGATGAGCTGCTGGTTCGCGAGAACACGATCGAGTCAAACTTCGCCGGGTATGCCGGAGGAGGACTAGCCCTCTGGAGTACGGCAGGCACGGTCAGCGAGAACACCATCATGGACAACGAGGTCAACATGCGCGGCGGGGGTGCTCTGGACATCCGAGACCGCACTGGAACGCTCACCCTCTCCAACAACGTGCTCTTCGGAAACACGGGAGGTGACGGCGAATCCGCGATCCGCATCCGTCAGGCGGGACCAGTACCAGCTCTCACAGGGAACTACCTCTGCAATGAAGCGCAGTTCGAGGTTCTGGTCGATGACACACCGTTGCCCGACACGCTCGACTTCACCGGCAACTGGTGGGGCACTGACGACCCTGTTGAGATCGCAGCAAGAGTCTACGATTGCAGCGACGATCCCGGGCTTCTCTGGTGCATCGACTTCTCCAACTGGTGCACCGATCCATCCTGCAGCGGCCAGCTGACATCCGTCGAAGAGCCTGAGGGTACGACTCAGGCCAGCTGGGGACGTATCAAGAGCCTCTACCGGTAGTCACTCCGCCTACGCGCACCAGTGCTTCCGCACCGCCGCGACCTTCTTCGACCGTGACCTCAGCTGCACGGGGCCGACCGCCTTCTCGACCGAGTCCAGAAGCTCCCAGCTCGCGATGAGGTCGGCGATCTTCTTGATGTCGGGCGCGACCTCGCGGTCCTTGATGTAGGTCGGCACGACCGAGCGCACCTGCTTGTGCGCGACGGCCGTCCCCTTCCCGGGCTTGCCCTCCAGCAGATCGAACGCCTGCGCGGCGCACATCATCTCGATGGCGATGACGTTGAGCACGTTGCCCATGATGTCCTTGAGCTTCCGCGCCGCGATCGGACCCATCGAGACCGTGTCCTCCTGATCGGCCGCCATGGAGAAGTTGTCGACGACGGCCGGATGCGAGAACACCTTGTTCTCCGAGCAGAGCGCGGTCGCCGTGTAGTGTGCGAGCATGTAGCCGGAGTTCAGACCCTCGCTCTTGACGAGGAACGCCGGCAGCCCACCGTTGAGATGCGGGTTCACCAACCGGTTGATGTGCCGTTCGGAGAGACCGCCGATCTCGCTCATCGCGATCCCGAGGAAGTCCAGGGGCATCGCGATCGGCTGTCCGTGGAAGTTGCCGCACGAGAGCTGCTCGCCCTCATCCGGGAAGAAGAGCGGGTTGTCCGTCACCGAGTTCATCTCGATCTCGATCTGGCTCCGCGTGTAGTTCAGCGTGTCGATCGACGGGCTGTAGACCTGCGGGATGCAGCGGATGCTGTAGGCGTCCTGGACCTTCCCCGAGCCGCGCTTGATGAACCCGCTGCTCTTGAGAAGCTTGCGCATGTTGTCGGCCACGGCGTTCTGACCGTTGAACGGGCGGAGCTCGTGGATGCGCGGGTCGAACGGCGTGAGCGGCGTCCGCAGCGCATCGGCCGACATCGCGCTCGCGATGATGGCCGACTTCATCAGCCGCTCACCGTCGTAGACACGGAGCGCGCCGCAGGCCGTGAAGAACTGCGACCCGTTGATGAGCGCGAGTCCTTCCTTGAACTTGAGCGTCACCGGCGTCACGCCTGCGCGGCGCATCGCGGTCTTGCCCTTCATCAGACGGCCCTCGTAGTACGCCTCCCCCTCACCCATCACGACGAGCGCGATGTGTGCGAGCGAACAGAGATCGCCGCTGGTGCCGACCGAGCCCTTCTCGGGTACCGCGGGCGACACACCGTTGTTGAGCATGTCGATGATGGTCTCGAGCAGTTCGAGTCTGACGGCCGAGTAGCCGCGGGCGAGGACGTTGGCGCGAAGGAGCATCGCCGCGCGGACCTCGTCGACCTTGAAGTGCTCACCGACGCCGGCCGCGTGGCTTCGGACGATGCGTCGCTGGAGCTCCTCACCGTGCTCGGGCGAGACCGCCACACGCGCCAGTTCCCCGATACCCGTCGTCACACCGTAGATGAGCTGTCCGCTCTCTCTGAGTTCCCTGGCGACCTTGCGACACCGCACGACGGCCTTCCGCGCCGCGGGCGCCAGCGCGACCGTCGCACCCTCACGCGCGACCGCGTGGACCTGCTCGATGGTCAGGCTCGCTCCGTCCAGTACGACCTTCATGATATCCTCCGTTTGGGCTATTCCTCTTCGGCGCGTCATGCGCCGGTGCTATGCTGTCACAGTGCCGCGCGAGGCGCGGACCGTTCTCGCAAGATCCTCAGAAGGAGCGACGCTATGCTCGTCGAGATCCCCTACGCCGGGAACACCACCACGATAGAGATCCCCGACGAGCGTCTCGCCGGCGTGTTCAAGCCGAACGACGTCTCGCTCCCCGCGCCGTCGACCGCCATCGCGGCGGCGCTTGCGTCTCCCCTCGACGCGCCCGACCTGTCGCAGTTCCTCGCGGGAGCGTCGAAGCTCGTCATCATCGTCAACGACCGCACTCGAAGCACCCCGACGGCCGCCATCCTCACCGAGATCGAGCCGCTGCTCGAGGGACTCGGCGTGACCATCATCGTCGCCACCGGAACACACCGGGCGCCGACCGACGAGGAGAGACACGAGATCCTCGGCGGCCTCGCCGAGAGGTTCGGGCATCGCCTCGTCGTCCACGACTCGCGTGATGCTGACGGTCTCGCGTACGTGGGAACCACCCCCCGCGGCACGCCCGTTCACGTCAGCAGACTGGTGCGCGAGGCGGAGCGGGTTCTCATTATCGGATCGGTCGAACCGCACTACTTCGCGGGATGGACCGGAGGTCGCAAGTCGATCCTCCCGGGCGTCTGCGGGTACGACACCATCGTGGCGAACCACTCCCACTCGCTGTCGCCGGATTCGCTCCCGACCGCGCTCGAAGGCAATCCGGTCCACGATGACATGATGGACGCGGTCGAACTCGTGGTCGATGAGCGGTTCTACTCCATCCAGGCGGTCCTTGACCGCAGCGACCGGATCTACGCGGTCACCGCCGGGGAGCTTGACGCCTCGTTCCGCGCCGCCGTTCGGCACGCCGAGCACGTCTTCGTCGTCGATACCGGTCGAAGGGCCGGACTCGTCATCGCGGTGGCGCCGCCGCCTCAGGACATCAATCTCTACCAGGCGCACAAGGCGATCGAACACGCGAAGCTGGCTCTCGCCGACGGTGGCGTCCTGCTGCTCGTCGCCGCGTGCCCCGAGGGCGCCGGCGAGGAGAACTTCGTCAGCGCTCTGACCGCCGCGCCCACGCCGGCCGACGCGCTCAAGGCGATCGAGGGACCGTACCGGTTCGGACTCCACAAGGTCGCCCGTCTCGTCGAGGCGGTCACGCGCTGGAACGTCTGGGCGATGACCGAGCTTCCCGACGACGTCGTCGAAGGCGTGTTCTTCCGACCCATCCACGATCTTCAGGCCGCAGTCGACGAAGCCCTCGCCGCCGATCCGGAGACGAGGGCCGTCGTTCTTCCATCCGCCAGCATCACGGTCCCGCGCGCGCGAGACTGAGACTCAACGTCCGATATCGTGACTATTCACTCGGGAACCGATTGTACCACAGTTGCGCGCTTCCGTCGCGCGGATCACTCCCGCCCGGAGTAGTACACCTCAAGCACAGGTGGGTGCGTCTGCTGGTCCACGGTCGAGATCTCATGCCCGGTGCCGGTCGGCAGGATCACGATGACCCCGTAGTTGCTCGCGTCCCCATCCACCCAGTCCTGCACGATGTGCGTCAGATCCAGCGAGACGGACACCGTTGAGTCCGGAGCGGACGCGAACGTCGCACCCGCATGCGTCTCGAAGTCACCGCCAGCCGTGTCCCATCCGGTGGACCATGCGACGCTCGCAGCACTCCACGACGAGGTCACCGCGTACGCCTCCACGACCAGCGGCGGCAGCTGGTCCTCCTCTGGAGATGATATATGCGCGGACGCCGTGAGCCTCGCGTAGTCGATCGTCACATTGTCCAGCACCTGCGGCAGCTCGAACGACAGCAGACATCGAGCCGTCTCATCGGATTCCTCGGGCGGCGACAGCACAGCGATCTCATCCAGCTGCACCGCGACCACGCCGACGCCGTGAGCCGGCGCCCAAACCAGCAGTGCGGCGAGTGCCGCCAGTGTCATCAGTCTCGTCTTCATCGGGTTCTCCCGGTTCGGTTCACGGTGAGTGTCGCTACTTCAGGAGGATGAGCTTCCGCATCTTCGTCTCGCCACCCGAGACCATGCGCGCGAAATAGACGCCTCCCGCGACCTGGCGGCCCTGGTCGTCGCTGCCATCCCAGATGACATCGTGGTGGCCCGGCTCCTGAACCGCGTTGACCAGCGTGCGCACGAGCTTGCCGGCCATGTTGTAGACCCGAAGCGTCACGCGACCCGGCACCCAGATGCTGTACTCGATCGTCGTGGTCGGGTTGAAGGGATTCGGTCGGTTCTGGGAGAGCGAGTACTTGTGCGACTCGTCGTCGTCAGCGCCCGGGTTGATCCTCGCGCTCGGCGCGCTCTCGAGAACCGGGAGGTAGTCGACCGTGGAGCTGAACATGCTCGAAGAGGGGTTCTTCATGCCGTGCCAGTTCGACTCCGCGTAGAGCGTGTCCGGAGACGCGAGCAGCGTCCAGACGTACCACGTCGTGTTGTCCAGCCAGCTGTTGTTGCCCTGCTGCTGGGATGTTCCGTTGCCAAGATCAGGGATCCACTTCGGGGTTCCCATCCCAGGCAACACACTCACCCCTGTCCCCTTCTTCTCGGTCTCGTTATAGTGCACCGCTGCCCGGCACGTCTTGAGGTAGATGCCGACAGTCCCACGATCGTAGCCGTCATCGGAGATCAGGTTGCCCGTGATCGAGGACGTTCCATCGCCGCCTCCTTCACAGTAGATGCCGCGGGCCCCGCACCGTGAGATCGTGTTGTCCTCGATCGTGAGGGTCGTGTCACCCGAAGCACAGACGTAGTGGATGCCCACGAACCCGCTTTCGCCGGAGGCTCCGAGAATGGTGTTGTCCTCAACCGTCATTCCCTCAGCGTCCAGACATCTGATGCCGTAGGCCGTCGCATCGGTGATGTCGTGGTCGGAAAGCAGGAGCCCATCGCAGTCAGATGCATCGATCCCGATGAGACCGGGGTCATCGATCGTGCACGACTCGACGGTCATCGAGGAGTCACACTCCTTGCACGAGATGCCGTGAGTCACGCAGTCCTCGATGGTCACCTCGGACACATACAGGCTGTCGGGCGCTTCCACTGCGATGCCCTTGTACGCGTTCTCGACGGCGCAGTATTCCATGTGAATGGTGCCGGTATCGGCCAGCGCCCGGATGCCATACCAGGCTCCAGCGGAGTCCACCTCTGTCGTGAAGGTCACGAGCGTGTCAGCGTGGGTCCCCTCCGCGATGAGCGTTCCCTCGACGATGAGTTCGCATCGGCTTGAGTCGATGCCGAGGTTGGCTGCGTCTGAGCCGGAAGCGAAGGAGACTTCGACACCGGGAAGAAGCGTGAGAGTGTCCCCCGAGCTGATCTTCACGTCGCGATCGAACTCCACGTCGTAGCAGAGGCGGAGGTTGCTGGTGGTTGCGCCGCCACCGCGAGCGAGGAAGAGAGCCGCATAGGCATCAACGAGGCCGAATCCGTAGTGCTCATCTCGTCCCCGCGTGTCTTCTGAGTCCCCTATCTTGTCTTGGGCAGACGCTTGGACCAGAGCGCGAACCTCATCACGGTTGAGGGATGCATCGGCGGATAGCAGCAGCCCCGCGAGCGCAGCGATCTGCGGCGTTGAGGCAGAGGTGCCTGAGAAGAACCCGTAACCGTCGGCGCTGAGGGGATCGCCCGTTGACCACAGAAACAGGGAATCGCAGACGCACCACATCGGCATCTGACAAAGGTACTCTGGGAATCTGTCTGTGCAGTCCGAATGACAATGGCCGCTTCGCGTCGGGCATGCCCCCGACGGAGCCACAACCTCCAATGAGTCGCTGTAGTTCTGCCAGAAGGCATCTCGGTCAAGGTAGTCGGTCGCGCCAACCGCGATGACATCTTCATGGCCCGCGGGAAAGGGGCACTTCGCCGTTGCTTGGTTGTCCATGGCTGCTACGAGTACCATGCCTGAGTCTGCGGCAGTCTCGACAGCCTCAACCCAATCCTGCGTCTTTGGGGTTGAGAAGCTCATGTTGGCAACATGAGCCCCCATGGACGCTGCATAGAGCAAGCCCTTCCTGAGATTCGCCTTATTGCCAGTGGGACTCGCTGCTGTCATGATGCGACAGCCGCTGCCCCTGTCGCCGACCGACCAAGCTTCGTCGTACCAACCGCCGGCCAGGCCAGCAACCCCGGTTCCGTCGTTGTTCGTCTGCGCCGCAACGATGCCCGAGACCACCGTCCCGTGGTAGTACACGTCATCCACATCACCGCTAGTGTTGTCGACATTGGCACCGTAGATGTCATCGACATACCCGTTGTTGTCATCGTCGCTGGAGGGCGTCCCACTGTACTCCGCCCAGTTCACCCAGAGATTCCCGAACAGGTCATCGTGACCCACCTCGATTCCAGTATCGAGTACTGCTATGACAACCGTCGTGTCGCCCGTCTCCAGCGTCCACGCGTCCTCTGCTCGAATCCTGGCGAGATTCCACTGGCGCCACCAGCCGATGTGCTCCGCGAAGAACGAATCGGACGGGGCGGCCGCTAACCTCACGCGCGTGTTCGCCCACGCGTCGTCGATATCGAGATGCTGCAGGCACGTACCTAGAACGTCAAGTGGGCCGGACCCTTCTGGAACCGCAACATCGCAGTAGGAACCACTCGGGCCGAAGAAGCCAATCTCAAGCCCGTGCGAAGAGAGACTGTCAGCTAGCTCCTGAGCGCAGTATCCCTCTGCAGGAGCGATCGTGACCACATCGCCAATGACCTCCCAGCGACAGCCATCGGAGTCCATCCACAGAGTGTCGCCATCAGCGGTGTAGGTGCGACCTGACAGCTGAACGCTGGGGACGGCAACAGCGGTTGAGATCAGAAGCATGAGACAGCAGGCAAGCACCGAGCGCACTTCTTGTCGGACACTCATGGTCGCCTCCCTCACGATCGACTGCACGTGGATGTCGGTAGCGGGTCTTGCGTCCAACCGGCGCGTATGCTACCATTGTGGTGTACTGACATCAACTATGGCTTGGAGACTAGCATGATGGGGTGTGGGAAACTATTGCTTGCTGCGGGGGCGCTATCTGCCACTGCTAT
Organism: bacterium; assembly: GCA_029990205.1. Lineage (GTDB taxonomy): Bacteria > Joyebacterota > Joyebacteria > Joyebacterales > Joyebacteraceae > JAPEKQ01. The sequence goes on along the minus strand of JAPEKQ010000006.1, from coordinate 80,717 downwards.
CGCCATCACTGTCTGGGCTGGCCAAGCGGGTGCAACTACCTTCAGTGTCGACGGGGACGGTCTTGGTGACTTCGTCACCGTCCAAGAGGGGATCGACGCAGCCTCAGCAGGTGACACGGTTCTTGTGTTCCCGGGAACCTATCACGAGCACATCATGCTGAGTTGTGCGGCAGACGGAGTTGCCTTGGTTAGCCAGGCTGGCCCCGAATTGACCATCGTAACAGGCGACAGCGTCCCTCCATACCCGGTGGTGCGATGTCAGAGTGTTGGGGGTTCGACGCTCATCGAGGGCTTCACGTTTCGCGCGGGCCTTTCGTACTTCCCGGGTGGAGGCATTCAGTGCGAGTACTCGGCGAGTCCCAGGATTGTAGGGAACATCATTGAGGACTGCCAAGCAATGTCCTCGGGGAACTACGGCGGCGGAATCGCTGTACAAGGAGGAAGCCCGGTTATTGAGGGCAACCTGATTCGCCGGAACCGGGCGATGGACGGAGGCGGCCTCTACCTGTTCGGCGGTGACACAACGCTGCGCAGCAACCGCGTTGAGGGAAACCGGGCCGAGGGCTTCGGCGGCACGCAGTCCGGTGGGGGCATCTTCGTGGTCGATGGGACTCACCTACTCGAGCGCAATCTCATTGTGGGGAACCACGCCCAAGCTCTCGGGGGCGCCATGATCTTGGAGGCGGAAGCCACGGTGACGCTGCACGCAAACACGCTGGCTGAGAACACGTCGGAACTCTCAACCGGCGGTCTCTTCGTTCGCAACGCAAGTGTGGACGGCCGAGGCAACGTCATCGCGAACAACTGCGGCTCAGCAGAGGGTGCCGCGATGGTAATCACGGCACTGTCATCTCGTAGCACCTGCACCTTCGAGGACAACATCATCTTCGGCAACAGCTCTACCGCTCAGAACGGCGCGGCAGTTCTCATCTCCCGGGGACGCTCACCGAGCTTCCGTTTGAACGTCCTCGAGAACCCGACGGTGTTCGAGGTCAGGGTCTCTGAGTCTCCGTCGCCGGACACGCTTGACTTCAGAGCGAACTGGTGGGGCGTGACAGACTCCTCGTCTGTAGAGGGGCGCGTGTGGGACTGCTGTGACGACCCCGGGATTGGCGCGTGCGTTGACTTCGCCGACTGGTGCTCCGACCCATCATGCAACGGCCAAGTGACATCCGTTGAGCAGCCTGAAGCTGTCATGGAGACATCCTGGGGACGCATCAAGAATCTCTACAGGTAGAGTTGCAGTCGACAGCGGCACACCTCTGCGCACAGAGGGAATGCCCTTCTCCCACGCCTCAGACCGGGAACATCCCGAAGACCTTCCCACTCAACAGATAGACCGTGATCGCCATGACCACGAGTCCTATCAGATGCAGCCAGAACCCGGTTCGCATCATCTCCGAGATGCCGAGCTTGCCGGAGCCGTACACGATGGCGTTGGGCGGCGTCGAGATGGGCAACATGAAGACGTTCGAGCACGCCACTGTCGCGGGGATCGCGAGCAGGAACGGTGAGACGTTGATGGCGGTCCCGACCGCGATCAGAAGCGGGATCATCATGTTCGCCACCGCCGTGTTCGAAGCGATCTCACTGACGAACGATGCGATGATGGTGACGATCATGATGAGCAGGAACGGGTGGAGCGACGCCGAGAGCGGCAGCGACTCGGCGATCCACTGCGCGGCGCCCGATTCGAAGAGCCCCTTGCCCAGTGCCAGTCCCCCACCGAACAGGTAGAGAATACCGAAGCTGATCGCGCGGGTGTCGGCCCACACCAGTGGGAACTCCCACTTCTTCACGCTCGTCGGGACGACGAAGAGAAGCACTGCGCAGAACATCGCGATGAGCGCATCGTCGAACCGCGACTGAAGCAGCGGGACGACCGGGTGCGGGATGATGTCCCAGAACGGACGCGTCAGCCAGAGCATCGCCACGAGGATGAAGGCGGCGATCGTGTACTTGCCGCCACGCTCGAGCGGACCGAGGAGCTTCCGTTCCTGCTCGATGGTGTCGGCGCTGTCGATCGTCAGCGCCTTCGGCTTGTGGACGACCCAGAGGAACCACCACGTCAACGGGAGCATGACGAGCGCGTACGGAAGCCCGACCTTGAGCCACTCGAAGAAGCTGATCTCGTGACCGAGCAGCTGCTGCGAGAATCCCGCGAGGAGCACGTTCGGAGGTGTTCCGACGAGCGTCGCGACGCCGCCGATGGTCGAGGCGTACGCGATGCCGAGAAGGAGCACGGTCCCGTACCGCGACTCGGCCTTGAGCTTCGAGTTGGTGATGATGGCCAGACCGATGGGAAGCATCATCGCGGTCGTCGCCGTGTTCGAGATGAATGCGGAGAGGAACGCCGTCAATCCCATGAAATACAGCACGAGCATCTTCGAGCTCTTGCCGACTCTCCCGAGGATGCCGAGCGCCAGTCTCCGGTCGACGCCCCACTTCATCATCGCGCGAGCGATAAGGAACCCGCCGAGGAAGAGGAAGATCAGACGGTTCGCGTACGGCGAGAGCGCGTCCTTGAGCGGGAGGATCCCCAGGAGCGGAAGGAGCACGGCCGGCAGAAGCGCGGTCGCGTAGATCGAGATCGCCTCGGTCCCCCACCAGATGGCGCAGAGCGCGAGCACCCCGAGCATCCGCTGGATCATCGGCCCGAGGCCGAGCGGAACAAGAACGAAGAAAAGAAAGACCAGGATGCCACCGGCAAACCCGGCCTTGTGTTTCACAAGCGTCGCGTTGTCGCTCGTGCCCGCCATGACTGACTTCCCCCGGTTCCCGTGTGCCGTTCTGCCGTCGGCCCGGCACACGTGCTCAAGTCTGAGGTCCTCGCTGCGTAGTCTCGACAGCGAGACTCGGTCTCGATATCGGCACCCGGCCTCAGCATCGAGACTCGGTCTCACAACGAGACCCGCCTCGGGCGGCATCTTCGCCGGCTCCGAAACGGGCATGCACCATTATGAATCCGAACTCACAAAAAGGCCAGCGGTTTCTGACTCGCTGGCGACTCAGGCGACATTCTAGCCCCGGAAGGGTCGGGTGGCAAGTCGCGATGAGAGAGACTCAGCGGAGAATGACGATCCGGGCCGCCGCCGTCACATCCGGCGAGTTCGTGCGGGCGAAGTATACGCCACTGGCGACCGTACGCCCATGGGCGTCGCGGCCGTCCCACACGGTAGCCCCCGGCTGAAGCTCGCGGACCACGCGGCCGGCAAGGTCGTGGATCGTCACGTCACAGGTCGCACCTGCGACCCCCGACGGGCTCGCGCCGGCAACGCCGGCCAGCGTGAGCGCTACCTCCCCCCGACTCGGATTCGGCGCTGCGATGAGCCGGCAGGCCGGCGGCTCAGCCGGCGTTCCCGCGGCGTGACCCTCGACGCCTGTCACCGCGTCACCCAGCAGCATGAGATCGTGCGGCGGGAGCCCCACATCCAGGAGCCCCGCGAGCTGCGAACCGGTCGCCGCGTCGAACACGCGGACACCGGGCGATGCGTAGGTCCGGTCCGCGACGAACAGCTGCCCGGTCCCGGGATGGAGCTCGACGTCGGGGACGCTCCACTCCCCCGGCCGCCAGACGGTCTCGACAAGCTCGCCCGTGTCCCAATCGAACGCGACGCAGAACGACTCCGCCGGCGACATGATGCTGACGGCCGCATGCGCACGGCCGTTCGAAGGGAGCGTGAAGTCCTCGAGGTTCCCACCGAGTTCCGACTCCGTGGTGACGAACCCGAGCGCGGTGAGCGTCGTGATATCGATGGCTTCGATACCGCCGTCGAGCGCGTTCCACGCGCCGCTCTCCCCGACGTAGAGCGTCGTGCCGTCGTCACCCACGAGAGTGTCGGTGTAGGGATTCGTCGCCGTGAGCTCGATGCCCTGCGTGCCCGGAGTACCCGGCTCGACATCGACGAGCGTGTTCGTGTCGGTGTCGATCACGGCGAGCCACGAGGGCGCGACCGGAAGCCAGTAGTAGTCCCGATCGATGCGCTGGATGGAGACGAAGAGGCGGTCGCCGACGACGGCCATCGTCGCGGGTTCGGGAAGCCCGTCACCGTCGGCAAAGACCGAGAGATCGATCGAATCGGTGATGGCGCCCGTGGTGGGGTCGACCTCGAGCATCCACGACGTCTCGTATCGCGAGACGTACGCGCGTGTGTCGCTCACGAACGCGATGTCCTTCGGGTTCGTCCCCGGACCGACCGAGAACTGCCGCACCGTCGAGAAGCCATCGAGCGGGTCGAGCACCTGGATGTTGTCGGCGTAGAGACGGTTGACGACGTAGACGAGCCCCCCGTGGACGCGAGCGATGGCGTCGCTGTGAACCGACGCGAGCGCAGTCTCGACATCCCACATCGGGAGCACGTCGATGCCGGCGCACGAACCGCTCACGGAGTAGTCGGTCGTGACGGCGAAGATGAGATCGGTCTCGGCGGTCTGCGCACGCGCGGGTCCAACGAGCGCCGTCACGCCGAGCAGAGCCGCCACCAGAAAGATCGAGGTCCGTCTCATGGTCATGCTTCGTCGCCGGGTCGCGCTCTGTCTCCAGGTCATCGTTCCTCCCCCATCCATGTGTATTCGAGTGTCACGTACGCCGACCGGCCCGGGAGTGGGAATCCCTCCACGTCGGCGGTCCGTTCGTTCCCGATGTTGACGACCTCGCCAGCGAGCGCGAGCCGCCCGGGGACGAGTTCGAACCGGAAGCCTCCGCCGGCGAGGTGTCGCGCCTCGGACCTGTTCTCGGGCAGGTTCGCGCGGTCGCGCCAGCTCTCGCTCTGCCTGCGATGCTCGTACCAGAAGGTCGCGACATCATCCGACCACGACGCGCGCGCGAAGAGCTCGTGCTCCGGCGTGTACGGGAGGGTCTTGCCCTCGTAGACCGGCGACGGGCCGGTGTTGACGGCATCCAGATGCGTGTAGGCACCCGAGAGGGACCACGCGCCCAGCGTCCCGCGCGCCGACAGCTCGACCCCATCGGTCGCCGCCGACTCCAGGTTGAACGCCTTGACGGTGCGCTGCGAGTTCTGGAGGAAGATGATGAGGTCCTCGGTCTCCACGCGGAACACCGAAGCCTCGAAGAACAGCCGACCGCCCCACGGACTCAGCACGACGCCGCCGTCGACCGACCGCGCCGTCTCCGGGCCGAGTTCCGTGTTCGCCTCAACGGTCCCGCCCGCGCCGAACGTCTCGAGCATTGTGGGAAGCCGGCCGCTCTCCGAGACGCCGGCCTTCACCGTGAGCCAGTCCCACGGCGTGACACGCACACCGAGACTCGGGCTCGCGACATCCACACGGTGGAGCTCCGCGAGCGGCTCCGGCGGCGCCCCGAAGGGAAGCGGCCCGGTGTAGTTGTCGCTCGCCCCCACGTGGCGCAGCGTCGCGGCGAACTCGATGCGCCCCTCCGCGAGGCGGAGCCGGTCCTCGACCGCCAGCGTCACCGTCGTGCGCTTCCGCGTGAACCCGACCCCGATCCGCGGGTCGGCATCCTCCGGCACATACCGCTCGGCCCGGAGCGACGCGAAGACGGTCAGTGTCTGCCGGCCCGCATGCCAGTAGGTCGACGCTCGCCCGTCCACCCCGATCGTCGCGGTCCGGTCGATCGTGTCCGTCCGGTGCAGCCCCACCTCGTTCGAGGGGTTGTAGAACCGGTCGCGCCGGGTCGTGTGCCAGACGCCGACGTTCCCGTGCACGGGCCATTCGGGCGTGTCCGCCGTGACTCGAAGCAGATTGCTCGTGATGTCGGCGTGCGCATCGAGGATCGGGACGTTCTCGATCCCGGGGACCCCGTGCTCCTTGAGAAGCAGCTCGTCGGTCAGTCCGAACGTCCATCCGCGGAACCCGTCGGTCGTGAGTCTGAGGAGCGCGTTGGTCTGTTCGACGTGGTTGTTCCGCCGCGGGACGACCGCGTCGTCACCTTCGTTCTCGAGCGTCCCGTTCCGGTTCAGGTACTCGTAGTTCCCCAGGCTCGACAGTCTGCTCACCGAGAGCGCGCCGGCGACCGGACCGACGCGCGTCGAGGCGGACAGACCCGTCCGCCACGTCTCGTAGCTGCCGGCGGTCACGTTCGCGGAGACCGACGGCTCCTCCGGCGGTCTCGTCACGAGATGGATGACACCCCCGATGGGTGACGCGCCGAACTCGACGGGTGACATCCCTCGAAAGACCTCGACCCGCTCGATGCCGGCGATCGGAAGCTCGGAGAGATCACTGACGCCCCACTGCCCCGACCGCAGCGGAACACCGTCCAGATAGACCTCGACCTGACCCGGCGTCGACCCGCGAACCGACGCGACGCTGTACGCGCCCAGCCCTCCGTAGCGGCGGACGTGGACGCCCGCGCCGCGTTCGATAACATCGGGAACGGTGATGGGACGGGACTGCTCGGAGGAGAGCTCGTGGACGGTCGCGAAGCCGGCGCGGAGAGTGGCGACATCCGCGCGCGACGGACGTTCGGCGGTCACCTCGAGCGTGTCACCGGCAACGTACGTGCGGACGCCGGACCCACCGGGGAACGCCGTCGGCTCCTGAGCGCCGGCGGGCACAGACGCCAGCCCGAGGATGCACAGGGAACAGAGAGTCGCGGAAGCGACGGAAGGGATGGCAAGAAGAACGCGCGCAAGGCGACCCCGCGCGCGCGTGGTTCGTTCGCCCAACATGGTCTCTCCACGGACCAGGACGACCCGTCGTCAGGCATTCTGGCTCCCGGGGGCGAACCCCGGTCACAGCTGCGGGACAGCACCGGCTTCGAACCGGTTTTCCCTGACGGCCTTTCGGCACCCGACGGGTGTGATGTCGTGCCGGGCGGGCCCGGGGCCCACCCGGCTGTCGATCTCAGTCTACGTTCTCCCGACCGCGGAAGCAACCCACCGCAGCCGAGCAGCATGTTGAGCGACGGCAACCCCTGCCACCGGGGCGCCCCTACTTGAGCAGCGCGACCTTGCGCGTCTCGGTCCTTCCGTCGCACTCCAATCGGACGAAGTAGACTCCGGAGGAGACCTGACGGCCCGCGTCGTCGTGCCCGTTCCAGACGAGGGTGTGACGGCCGCCGGGAACCTCGCCCTCGACGAGCGTCCGCACGAGTTCGCCGGCGACGTTGTAGACGCCGAGTTCGACCCGCGCGCCGCCCGCGTGGACGGCGAACTCGATCGTTGTGGTCGGATTGAACGGATTCGGGTAGTTCTGGTCGAGCGTGACGCGTGTCACGGAGACCGGCGAGTCCTCGGGCACACCGACCGGTTCCTCGTACCCGATGAAGCCGTTCCGCCTGTAGTTGCACCGGAAGGTCTCCCACAGGACACCGGCGCCGTCGTCGTAGTCACCCGCAAGATCCCAGACGTAGACCATCGCGTCGAGACTGGAGGCGACCACTTCGACATCGCCATCCTGATCGATGTCGACGATCGACGGCGTGCAGTAGACCTCGGCCCCGGTCTTGATCGGCCATCCGCCGAGGACCTCACCGTCCGAATCATACGCATAGATGTTGCCGCTGTTCGAACCGACGACGATCTCCCACCCGGAGTCGCCGTCGAGCTCGCCGACGGCCGGACTCGAGTGACACCCGCTGTCCATGTACTGCGGCCAGCCGGAGACCGGAGTGCCGTCCCATGTATAGATGCCGATCCGACCTTCGATCCCGATCTGGATGATCTCCATCTCTCCATTGCCCGTGAGATCGGCCACGGTCGGCGACGGCGGGAAGTCGCCTCCGACATCGACGAACTTCGGCCATCCCGGCAGCGTCTGCCCTGCGTGGTCGAGCACCCAGAGCGAGTCGATCTGGGAGGTCGCCACGACCTCCAGATCACCGTCACCATCGACGTCGGCTACGCATGGCGAGCACGTCACGTTGTCGCGGAGCCCGACGGGCCAGCCGGGTGTCCGCGCACCGTCGGCTTCGAACACGTAGATGCTATCCGAACGCGAAGGAACGACGATCTCGTTGACGTGGTCGCCATCGAGATCGACCACGCATGCCGAGGCGTAGGCCCACGGGTCGCCGAGGTACGTGAAGACGCCGCTGGTCGCGGGGTTGTCATCACCGTCGATGAGTTCTGTTCCGTCACCCTTCCAGACGTAGAGGTAGCCGTTCGCGCACGGGATGACGATCTCGTCGAGTCCGTCGCGGTCGAGGTCGCCGAGCGCCGGTGTGGCCCAGCAGAACTTGGAGGTGATGACGGGCCATCCCGCGAGGACGCTGGCATCCTCGGCGTTCCATGCGAAGATCTCGTACTCGTCATCCTCCGTACCGACGTTGCCCCACGCCGCGGCCACGATCTCGGGGTAGGCGTCGCCATCGAGTTCGCCGACAGCGATCGAGGAACGGTAGCCACCGGTCGCGTCGAGCTCGTAGATGCCGTTCGTCCGCGGGTCGCCGTCGCCGTCACGGTACTCCACACCGTCGTCGTGCCAGCAGTGGATCTGCCCCGCGCCGACGAGCAGCTCGAGGTCACCATCGAGATCGATGTCCCAGATGGCGGGCGTGTTGTAGATCAGTTCGCCACCGGCGAGCGGCCATCCGCTCTGGAGCGGCGGGTTCGTACTGATATCGAGCACCGCCGAGAGCGCTCCCTCGTTCGCAGAGGAGTCGATGGCCGCCACCTTGTAGTAGTAGCGCTCGTTCTCCTCGAGACCGGCGTCCTCGTAGTACGCGATCAGTTCGATGACACCGTCGTTCACGAGGGTGTACGGTCCCTCGCTTGATGCTGAGCGGTAGACGTTGTAGCCCCACAGGTCCGCGTCTTCGACCACATCCCAGATGAGCGAGACGGTCGTTGCCACGACCCTCCCGTAGAGCGTGTCGGGCGCCGCCGGAGGCTCCAGGTCGAAGAGCGTGAGCCAGGTCTTGCCGTCCTCATCGGTGAGTGCCAGGCGAAGATGCTGCGTCATCGTGTCCGTCACCGTGAACTGGAACCCGTCGGTCCCGTCGCCCGTCGACCCGGCGGTGATGTCGCCCCAGGTCTCAGTGCTGTCGACGAGCGTGATCTCGGCGTTCGGATACCGCAGCACGCCGGAAAGCGCGTCGAAGTCGCCGTTGCCCTCGTTGAGGAGCTGCACGGTGAACGTGACGGTCTCCCCCATCTCGGGGATGCCGTCGCCGTTCCCGTCGTCCGTCGATTCCGTCAGATGCATCCGGGGAACAGGACGGAGCACACGAAGCGTGTAGTCATCGGTCCACACGGTCCGCGTGAGCGGATCCTCGAACTGCACCGTCAGCTCGGTCTCGTACTCGTTCTCGCAGTCCGCCGAAAGCTGGAGCGCGAAGAGCGTGTCGAACTGCGCCTGGCTCGTGCCGTTGATGTCGCTGAGGTACTCGGTGTCATCCAGAAGCATGACGAGCGGGTCGGTCGTGATGAGGGTCGCCGTCACGGCGGGCGCCGCGGACGGGCCTTCGTTCCTGACGAGCATGCTGAGCTGGATCGTCTCGCCGGCCTCCGCGAGCCCGTTCGAGTTGCCGTCGCTCAGACCCAGCGCATCGTCATCGATCGTCACCGTGGCCGCGGAGAGGTGCGCGCCCGAAGCGGACGTGACCGAGATCGTGCTCTCGTAGGGCAGGTGGTTCTCCGCCGTGACGGTGATCGTCATCTGCCCGGTCGTCTCCGGCGTGAAGGCGAGCGTCGCCTCGCCCGCTGCGTCGGTGTACATCCTCTCGTACACCTCCCCGTCCTTCACCACGCAGACGAGCGCGCTGTCGACGGCGGCGGGATCCGACACGGTGACGCTCAGGTCGATCTCTCCGAGCGGCGCGGTCGCCGCGTGCACGACCGTCAGGGCGGTCGGTCGCGCGGTCCAGAGCCGCATCTCGGGGTCGCCGAGGAAGATCTGGGACATCTGGGTCCAGCGGTCCGTGTTGTCGTAACCGGACTCGGCCACGTACGGCGTCTTGCATGCCGCGCTGACCACGCCGGCGCGGGTCGCGCCGTGCACGTAGAAGCCCTCGAACCACGAGTAGTAGTAGTACTTGGCGGTCGTCGGGAAGCAGAAGGCGGTCGGACCGAACAGCGACGAGGCGCCGCCATCAGGGTTGTTCATCAGATGCTCGGCGATGCAGTCGTACTGGATCGCGGTCGACGAGCAGTTGAGCATCCAGAAGTAGCCTGCCTTCGTCTGCCCGTTGATGAGGGCGTCAACGTCCTGGATCGTCACATACTCGTGCAATCCGCATCGCATGATGTCCTTGTTGCCGTGAGCGACGTGCGACACGAGATTGTAGCCGAGGTTCATCGAATCGATCGCCGACTCGCGAGTCAGCGGCCAGGATCCCGGGTACGGTTCGTAGTTCGCGTAGAGACGGCAGATGTGGATGTTGGGTGGAACGAACGGGAGCGTGGGCTCAACGATGTCGAACGCGCCGTCGACGCTGACGATCATCCCGGGCTCCCAGTCGTACGGGAAGAGCGCCTCGGCCATGTAGAGGTTCCGCTCCGCGAAGACCGGGTCCGGATTCGCGACATACGCCAGTGTCTTGTTGACGAACGTCTCGGCTTCGATGAGCGTCCCGACCGGCGCGCGGCCAACGAAAATATCGGGGTAGAGGTCGAGGCTGTCACCGGGAGCCAGGGGGCCGTTGTAGCCCTCGCCGAAGACGCTGTCGCCGTCGCCGTTCCAGTTGCCGTCGAGATCGCTGTAATAGAGGTCGGTCACGAACTCCACGCCTCCGTAGTAGGTGGAGTACGTGTACCGCGTCGGGACGATGTTCGTGTCGCCGGCAAGGAGAACGTATGTCGTGCCCCACGATGCGAACGCGTCGCGGATGAAGAGACGGATGCGCTCCGCCGTGTCGCATCCACCCGGGTAGTTCGCGTTGATCCACGAGACCGTCCGGATGACGGAGGGCACACCCTTCTTCGTCTTCCAGTCCGCGATCGGCTGGAAGTGCGGCTCGTACTCCTCGGTCGTGATGATGACGTACTCGACGGCGCTCCCCTCAAGCGACGGGGAGTGCCGCGGGGCGAACCCGCCCGGGGAGTCGCCGCTCACCACGGCCACACCCGGTTTGGCGCACGCCGCGATGTCCTCGGGGTTCTCGACCATTCCGGCAACCAGCCGGCGGTAGGTGTCGGCGGCGTCCCGCGTCATGCGGTGGCGCGGAGCGGACCGGTCGACCGAGGGCTCGAGTTCGAGCCGCGCCGTCATCTCCTCCGTGACGACCAGACGGCCGCTCTGTGGATGGTATCGCAAGGGATAGAGCGCCACCGAGGCGATGTGATACCCGCCGAGATAGCCGTCGCCAAGGTAGACGACGCGTTCGCGCGGGTAGACCTCGTCGCTTTCATAGATGTCGAGCGATGCCCCGACGGTCCTGGGCGCCTCGCCCGGCGGGGTCTCCGGCTGCAGCCACGCCACTCGATGCGTTCCAGGGAGCGTCTGCTCGTCGCCGGACCGCACCAGCACGTCCAACACGCGCATATCAGGCGGGATGACGAAGTGGACGACACGCGCCGGGATGCCCGGCTCTCCGACAGAGCCGAGCGACCGGTACCCGTCGACCAACGGCGTGACCAGATGAGCCTCTTCCACGAACTCGACCTCTGAGCTGTCGAGCGCCACCGCGACGGTCGGTCCCACCGCCATCGCGGGAACAGCCCCGAGAACGGCAACTCCGAGGGTGACGACCACGAACGCTGTTCTCAGCGGCATCATATCCTCCTCGGCAACGGCCCGTGCGCGTCCCAGCACGTCCGGTGTTCTTTGATGTGTGTGGTATCTAGTGTACCCTAGCACAAATAATGCGGGCGCGTCAAGAACCCTGGGTTCCGACGCGCCCGTTGTGTGTCATCGTGCAAGGGTCGAACAGTCGCGGGTTCCCGGCAGGAAGCCGCCCATCCACCCTGTTCCTGTCTATTTCAGCAGCACCATCCTCTGGATCTGACTCCACTCCCCGACCTCGGCGCGGCAGAAGTAGATGCCGGAGGCCACGGCCCGACCGTGCGAGTCACGGCCATCCCAGACGATCTCGTGGACCCCCGCGCCCAGCGAACCGTCGTGGATGCCCGCCACGAGGCGGCCGGCGATGTCGAAGACATCGACGCTCGCGTGCGCGGTCTGAGGCATCGAGAAGCGAAGCGTCGTCACATCGGTGAACGGGTTCGGTGCGCCGCGGCCGAGAGCCAGCGTCGTGACCGGCTCGTCACCGACGCTGTTCCCGTCGTCGATCGTCGCCGTGAGGTGCACGACGAGATCGCTCAGAGAACCGCCGCCACCGTGCGCGTCGGATTCATCGCGCGTGCTGAACGTCAGGTCCGCCTCGTACGTCCCGCCGGTCCCGCCGGTGCAGTCGAAGTCGATCTCGAACTCGGCCTCGGTCCCGCCGACATCCTGCTGGCTGAACCCGCCGACGATCGAGAAGCGACCGTCACCGCCGACGATCTCGGCGCTGTAGACCTCGAGGATCGCCTGCAAGCTGTCGTAGCCGAAGTTGTGAACGAAGACGCTCATCTCCGTGAACGAACCCACCTCGTGCACACCGAAGTCGAGTGTGTCGAGGAGCACAACCGTCGAGCCGTCGAGGCTCGGCGCCGCGTGATCGATCACGGTTCCACTGAGGGCCACGTACTGTGTCGCGTTCTCGGCGGCGTTCGAAGTCACCGTCAGGTCACCGGACTTGACGCCGACCGTCGCCGTCTGCATCGAGATGACGTGATCGGCCGTCTGCTCGCCGTCGAGATAGAACGTGCCGCCGGGCCTGTCGAACCCGCTCGGCGCCGTGAAGGAATACGCGAGCTGCTCAGCCGGGTCGAAGGCGGCGTTGCCGACCGTGAGGTCCTCGTTCGCGCCGGATGCGATGATCGCGCGCCCGAAGTCGAGCGCATCGGCCACCTCGAGGAGCGCCGGCAGCTGGAGTTCCATGTAGACCGGGATGTGGTCGCTCGCGTAGAAGAGCGCGTCAGCGATAGCCGCGCTGACGATCTGGTTCGTCGGATCGTTGATGTCGCCGTTGAGGCGGTATCCGTCGTTGCCGTAGGCGGTGTACGTGCCGCTGACGTAGTCCATGCCGCTCCCGTCCTCGAGCGACGACGAGATCAGCAGCTGGTCGAAGCGATCATCCATCCCGCCGCCGGTGTAGCTGCCGACCGACGTCTCGCGCGGCGACTGCGTATGAATGTGGCGGTACGTGTAGCTGTCGTGCCAGGCTCCGGGCATGTTGATCGGGTCGAAGCAGCGGCCGTCGTTGTCCCCGCTTGAGGAGATCAGCACCTGGTACCCGTCATCCGTGTACGTGTAGACGTTCAGGTCGCCGCCGAAGATGAAGTTCGTTCCAGAGGGATAGGCGTTCATGTGGGCACGGATGTCGATACACTGATCCTCCCGCACCGCCTCATCGCTGCCATCGCTCCCCGCCTTCAGATGCGCCGAAAGGAAGTGCAGCTGCCCCGCGGTTCCCGTATACCCCTCGAGCTGCACCGTGTAGTCCATCGTCCACCGCACGTCCGTGTAGATCGTCTCGGAGGTCACCGTGTCGACGACGCTCTTCTTGTAGAAGATGGCGTTGTCGGTGTCCGGCCCGTTGACGAACAGGGCGGCACCGTACTCCCCTGGCACCGTGGCATTCAGGCAGTAGTCCAGGTAGTGGTTGACGCCCGTCTGGCTCTCGATCTCCTGGACGATGATGATGTCCGCGTCGAGCTCGTCCATCAGCACCTGATGGTCGTCGTACCGACCGGCGATGTCGTAGCTCGGCCAGTTGAGGATGTTGTAGGTCATGACACGGATGGCCTGGGCCGGGGGGGCGGCCACGAGCATCACCGCCAGCAGCGCCAGCGCCATCAGCGGGACTTTCGTCAGGGGTCGACCGTTCATCTCGGGGTCCTCCTTGCAAGGGGTTTATAGCTCCAAACTCCATTGTAGCACAATCTTATGAGTTTCTCAAGCACTGAGCGGTTCCTCACCACTGGACAAGAGACACCCGGCATCGTGGGAAAGGTCCTTCGGCAACGGGCGATTGCCTGAAACGACCGTCTCGCCTACACTTGTCGTCATGTCCTACGCAGCCTTCCTCGTCCAGGCCGTCCTCATTTCACTCTCGGGCGTCATCGCGCCCGGCCCGCTCACCGTGGTCGTCGTGGGCAAGGGCTCACGCTCGCCCGGTGCTGGCGCGATGATCGCGCTCGGCCACGGGGTCGTCGAGTTCCCGCTGATGGTGCTCATCCTCGTTGGGCTCGGTCCGGTGCTCGAGCACGTCACGGCCGCGGCAGTCATCGGGCTGGCCGGCGGGCTCGTACTCCTTTGGATGGCGTATGGCTTGTTGAGGTCGCTCCGCGCCGGAACCGAAGAGGAGAGCCACCGCGGCACCTCCCCGCTCGTCGCCGGGATGCTCATGTCCGCCGGAAACCCCTACTTCCTGGTCTGGTGGGCCACGGTCGGGGCAACTCTCGTCTTCCGCGCGTGGGAGTACGGCCTCTGGCAGTTCATCCTGTTCGCCGTCATCCACTGGTCGATGGACCTCATCTGGTACTTCTTCCTCTCGTCCGCCTCGTACCGCGGCACGAAGCTACTGGGCGACCGTTTCCTCATCGGGATCCGTCTGCTCTGCGGCGCCCTGCTGCTGTTCTTCGGCGTCCGGTTCATCCTCGACGCAGCACCCACGCTGTTCTAGACCCCGTGTTTCCATACGCGACGGTCCTCCGGAAGCTCCCGCCGCTCGGGCTCTTCTGAGCCACCGGCCATTGCCCCTATCTTTGCGTCTCTTGCCATGTTATAATGATAATGATACTCAAGAACCGATGATGCCGACGTGTATCCACGGAGGACTCACCATGATTCAGCTGTGCCGACGCGGCCCGCTGACTGCGGCCCTGCTCTCGCTTCTCGTGCTTCTTCTTGCGGCGCCGGCGGTCTTCGCCGAGGACCCGGTGCGTGAGAACCCCTACGACGACTCGCTTCCGGTCTGGATGACCGAGGAGGAGCTGACACGGGTCCATGAGATCGGAACCTACCAGCAGCCGACGGCGGCTCCCCCGGGACCGGCCAGGAACCCGGGCGAGTTCGAACCGATGACGGGCGTGCTCGTGCGGTATCCGTTCGGCAACCCGACCGACCTTCTGGCCGAGTACTCGCAGGACACGGAACTGTGGGTCATCTGCACGAGCTCCAACCAGAGCTCCGCCTCGAGTTCGCTCTCGAGCGCGGGCGCCAACATGGCCAACGTCAACTTCTTCAACGCGGACACGGACAGCTACTGGACTCGCGACTACGGTCCGTGGTTCATCATCAACGGGAACGATGAGCAGGGCATCGTCGACCACGACTACAACCGCCCGCGTCCCAACGACGACGAGATCCCGAGCGAACTGGCGACCTCGTGGGGCATCCCGGCGTACGTGATGGACCTTGAGCATACGGGTGGCAACTACATGTCCGACGGCCGCGGTATCGCGATGTCATCCGAGCTCGTGCTCGACGAGAACTCGAGCCTCAGCGAGTCCGAGATCGACGCGATCATGGAGAGCTACCTCGGCATCACGAGGTATGAGAAGCTCGGGTACGTGCAGACGAGCGGCATCTTCCACATCGACTGCTCGGCCAAGTTCCTCGCACCGGACAAGATCCTGTACAAGCAGGTCGATCCGAGCCACTCCGACTACGCGCGGATCGAAGCCAACGTAACGTACCTCTCGCAGATCCAGAGTTCGTACGGCACGCCGTACGAGATCATCCGCGTCTACACGCCGAACGACGAGCCGTACACCAACTCGCTCATCGTCAACGACAAAGTGTACGTCCCGATGTACGGGACCGCGAACGACGCGGCCGCCATCACAACCTACCAGGCCGCGATGCCCGGCTACGAGATCCTCGGGTACACCGGCTCGTGGCTCACGGACGACGCCATCCACTGCCGCGCGATGGGCATCACCGACCGCTACATGCTCCACATCGACCACATCCCGCTGCTCGACACGGCGAACTCGTCCACTCCCTACCAGGTCGAGGCGTACGTCCACGACTACAGCGACGCGGGTCTCAAGACCGATTCGCTCCTCGTCTACTGGAAAACCGATGGCATGGGGAGCTACTCGTCGGTCGTGATGACGCCTTCGGCGCGCGCCGGCTACTACGAGGCCGACATCCCGGCGCAGTCGGTCGGGAGCGAGGTCTCCTACTACATCTTCGCCGCCGACTACTCCGGCCGTCGCGAGGCGCATCCGTACGTCGCGCCGGGTGACGCGCACATGTTTGAGGTCCTTGTCGACAGCGAGGCGCCGGTCGTGGCGCACTCACCGATCACAGACACGCCCACCATCGCGTGGCCGCCCATGGCGAGCGCTACGGTGACCGACAATATCGAGGTCGGCGCGGTCATCCTCGAGTCGTGGATCAACAGCGTCCGCCAGGTCGACGTCACAATGACGAACATCGGCGGGACCTTCACGTACGAAGGCGCGTTCCCCGGGAGCGTGGTCGAGGGCGACCTGATCGAGTACCGCATCCGCGCGGAGGACGCCGCGTCACCGGCCAACGTCACGCACGACCCGGCGTCGGGCTACCACAGCTTCGACATCGTCGACGCCATACCAATCCTCATCGTTGAGCTTGACGGTTCACCGATCACGGGCAGCGCGATCATGGCGATTCTCGACAGTAAGGGCCTGAGCTACAACTACACGACGAGCTGGCCCGCGGACATGACCGGCTACGAGGCGGTCTTCATCGCGCTCGGCGTCTACTCGCAGAACTACTCGCTCTCGACGACACAGGCCAACGAGCTCGTCGCGTATCTCAACGGCGGCGGTCAGGCCTACATGGAGGGCGGCGACTGCTGGGCGTACGACTCATCCAGCTCCGTGTACAACGGCTACTTCGGCGTCGACGGGACCGGTGACGGCGGCAACGATCTCTCCACGGTCAATGGCGTCGCGGGAACGATGTTCGACGGCATGAGCTTCAGCTACACCGGCGGGAACAGCTACATCGACCACATGGCGGCCACCGGCAGCGGCGAGGTGGTCTTCCGCAACCCGTCCGACCTCCAGGGCTGCGGCGTGGCCAACGATGAGGGTACCTACCGCACGATCGGGTGTTCGTTCGAGTTCGGCGGTCTGGTGGATGCCGCCTCGACGAAGGACGATGCGCTCACCGCGATCCTCGACTTCTTCGGACTCATCGACACGGCGGTCGAGGACGAACTCGTCGGGATGGCGTTCAGGCTCGAACAGAACCGCCCGAACCCGTTCAATCCGACCACGACCATCGCCTTCGAGCTCCCGGCGCGTGGCGAGGCCGAACTCGCGGTCTACAACGCGGCGGGTCGCCGCGTGGCCACGCTCGAGTCCGGTATGCTCGAAGCCGGCCGCCACACCGCGACATGGAACGGGAAGAACGCCGACGGCGAGACCGTTGCGAGCGGCATCTACTTCTTCAGGCTGACGCGCGACGGTGAGAGCATGAACAGAAAGGCCGTGCTGCTGAAGTAGAACGGCAGCAGCGTCAACCGGATTGACAGCCCCAGCGGCCAGGGCCCATGATGAGCCTTGGCCCTGGGGCGTTCTGTTCCAGGCACGGAGTTCGCTCCGTGACGAGCACGGAGTGCGGTCGCGCACGCGGTGCGGCCAGCCACATGCATACAGCCACAAGGAGTCCGCGATGTCCGGAAGAGCCCGAGCGTTCGCGCTGACAGTCCTCCTTGTTGCAGCGTCAGCTGCGACCCTCCTCCCCTCCGCCGCGTCCGCGCAGGACCGGTATGACAACACGTGGATGAAGGACTTCATGATGGACGCGCCGTGGCGGGTGAAGGATGTGAGCACCGCCATCCCGCTCACGATCATCCTCAAGGACTGCGACACCGACGACATCAGGGAGCTTCACTGGATCCGCTGCTGGGATGTCACCAGCGGCGAGGTGATCCTCTGGGACCACGACTTCGGGGACGAACAGCTCGGAGACGACGCGTACGAGCACAACTTCTGGACCTACATCACGACGGTGACCGAAGGACACCCGTCGCTCCCCGACGGCACGCTCCTCACGCCCGCGAATCTTGGGTACACCGCGGGCGACGCCATCCAGCTCAAGGTCAGCGTCTACTACAAGGATGACTGGTTCAACTACACCGAGACCCGCTATCTCCGCGTCCACGTGGCCCCCGCGGCCTACCCGTGGCCGGACGGCTGGTACGGCGGAGACACGCACTACCACACGCTCTACACGAACAACATCGCGGAGTACGGTGCGCCGGTCCCGGCCGTGGCGATGACCGGTGAGGCGATGGGACTGTCATGGCTCACGGCGACGGACCATTCGTGCGATCTCGACGAGACCGGCGACGGGTCGTTCTCGTATGCGACGACGCACTGGGAGTACACGATCCAGGACGAGGGCGGCACGACAACCACCTACCGCGACAACACGTCGTTCGGCTCGTCGTGGAACGCGCTCGGCGACGACATCGCTCAGGTGGATTCACCGGACTTCCGGATGTATCGCGGCGTCGAGATCAACCTCGCGTCGATCGACGGCGACACGTACGACAAGACGCTCCACTGTCTGTTCTACAACGACGCCTACATCAGTTCACCGCACTCGGGGGCGCTCGGCGAGCGGCCCGTGAGTCCGAG
Source organism: bacterium (assembly GCA_029990205.1). Lineage (GTDB taxonomy): Bacteria > Joyebacterota > Joyebacteria > Joyebacterales > Joyebacteraceae > JAPEKQ01. The sequence continues at coordinate 62,169 of JAPEKQ010000006.1, read as the reverse complement.
TCTGCCGGACGGTCTCGGGCAGATCGCGGGTGGCGGGTTCGCGTACGCCGCGCACCCGATGTCCGATCTCGGCGGCGAGTGGGGCGGCATCGACTGGACGGTCAACGGCGCCATGTGGGGCGACGAGGACCTCGACTACGCGGTCGGTCACGAGAGATTCAGCGGTCTCGAGGCATTCAATACACGCCAGACGAGATTCTCGAGCGACCAGATGAACCCGTGGGCCGACTTCGACGCGGGCGAGACGCCCGGCGACCCGTATCCGCAGGAGCTCCTCGAGGGCATCACCGCGTGGGATGAGCTCATCGTGGCGAACCTCGACCCGCTCGAGAAGACGTTCCTTGCCGGGGGGAGCGACGCGCACGGTGATTTCAACTACGCCCCGACGCTCTCGCTCGACAACTACGCGACCGACAACGCCATCGGAAAGGTCCAGACCGTCGCGTACGTGCCGGGCCCGTACGGTCCCGGCTCGCTCCCGCCGATGAGCGAGATCCTCGCGGCCTATCGCGCCGGACACACGGTGGTCACGGACGGCCCGTTCGTCACGCTCGGTGTGGACGCCACGGGAGATTACGATCTCGACGACCCGGACGATCTCATCGTCGGTGAGAGTGGAACCTGGGATGCGAACTTCCCGACACCGCTCATCCTCACCTGGGCCTCCACGACGGAGTTCGGACGGCTCGCCGAGGTGAAGCTCATCGGCATCGACTCCGGTGGGACGAGCACGCTGGCGCTGTTCGACCCGCGCGCAACAGGCCAGGGCTTCGGCGGCACAAGCGTGATCGAGTTCCCCGCCGAGAGCTTCAGCGGGATGCGCGCGTTCCGTGTCGAGTGCTCGACCGGGACGACCGGCGATGACTACCGCGCCTACGCGAACCCGGTGTGGGTCGATTTCGACGCCACCGAGGTGGCCGAGGAGGACGGAGAGACGAAGCTCTCACTCGCGGCGAGGGCGAACCCGTCGGTCGGGTCATCCGTGCTGAGTTTCACGCTCCCGTCCGCCGGGACCGTCGAGCTCTCGATCTACGATGCGCGGGGGCGGCTCGTCCGGGAGCTCGTCGGGGACGCGCTTCCCGGCGGAGAACACGAGGTCGTCTGGAATGGAATGAACGACGCCGGAGTCGGTGTCGCGTCAGGCGTCTACTTCACGAGGCTCCGCTACGGCATCGAGTCGGCAACCGCGAGACTGGTACTGCTTCGCTAGAGAACGTCGCTGCATGACAGAGCCCGCCCCCGGACCATCTCCGGGGGCGGGCTTTCGACTGTCTCGGATCTTGTGATGCGCGCTACTTCAGAAGCACCATCTTCACGGCATCATCGAAGCTCTCGGAGCGCATCCGACAGAAGTAGACGCCGGAGGCAGTGCGTCTGCCGTGGTCGTCGGTTCCATCCCACGTCACGGACGTCACCCCGGGCGCCTGCTCGGCGTCGACGAGGGTCGTGACGCGGCGACCGGCCACATCGTAGACCTCGATGAGCACATGCGCCTGCTCCGGCACCGCGTAGCTGATGACGGTGACCGGATTGAACGGGTTCGGGATGTTCTGCGAGAGCGCGAACCGCGCCGGGAGCCCGTCCGGCTCATCGACCGAGGTCCCTGTTCCGCCGGTGCTCGTGAACGCGATGTCGTCCACGTACCACCCCTCCTCCGTCACGTATCCGTCGGACACGAATCGGAACCGTACCCCCATCGACTCCCCGACGTACGCCGAGAGGTCGAACGTCACCTCCGTCCAGTCGATGGAACCGGACCAGCACGGGGTGTCCAGCGGGAGCGGGTTCGCCGTGTTGTCGTTCTTCAGATGGCTGTACCCGCCGTCGGGCACGAGCGTCAGCCAGGTCGCGCCGTCATCGATGGAGTACTCGACCAGACAGCAGTCCCACGCGTAGGTTGCATCCTGTTCCTCGGCCGCCAGCCAGTGCCAGAAGCTGAGTTCGGCATCCGCGCCGACACAGACGGTCGGCATCGTCAGAACACCGTCGGAGGAGTTGCTGTAGACGGCCGAACCGGTGCCGCCGAACTTCCAGCTGTTGCCCGCCGAGTGATAGCGGTAGGAATCGATGTGCCACTGGTCCACGAACCCCGTGGTCACCACGCCGTGGGTCCAGCTGCCCTCGCCGGACTCGACGTCATCGGAGAAGTTCCCGCCGCCCGTCATGATCGTGAACTGTTCCAGGAGCACGTATCCCCACGCATCCGTGACCTCGAGATCGAACTCGATCACGTGGTAGTCGGGACAGTCAGGAAGGATCGTCACGACGAACTCGTTCCCGAGCGGCGCATGCGTGCCGACATTGAGGAACGGAAGCCCCGCGCTCGCTTCATAGATGACCGCATAGGGATCACCCGTGCTCAGCGTCGCGGCGATGAGCGAGGAACGCACGCCTCCCGTGTTCTCCAGGTCGAGTGCGATCCCGACGGTCTCCCCCGGTTCGAGGCAGCCGTTCCCGTCACCCCCTCCCGGCGAGTCATCGCTGTCGACATCGTAGACCGACAGGACGGGCGCCACGATGTCGAGCGTGAAGTAGCTCTGCCAGGACTCGAGACCGTCAGCGGCCTCGATCTCGAAACCGATCTCGGCGCCGTCGGGGCAGTCGCTGGCAAGACTCACGACGTAATCGACCTGGCTCGTCGCCGTCGCGCCGTCGGGGATATCGCCGTAGCCGCTCAGGCTGTCGATCACGGTCGCGTAGGCGCTCTGGCTTCTCAGCACGGCGCTCACACCGTATGCGGTGTCGACACCGACGTTCTCGAGGTGGAGCACGAGTTCGATCGTCTCACCCGCGCCGACCAGACCGTCCTCGTTGCCGTTGCTCCCGCCGAGAGCATCATCGTCGAGGTCTGCGCTCTCATGGATGCAGTAGGCGCCCTCGGGCGGAACGATAGGCACGTCGACCGAGTAGCGGTAGTAGTTCGCCTTCGTGATCGTCAGGCGCATCATCGCGGGCTCGGTCACCGGTGTGACCGGCACGCTCACTGGCACGCCGGCGCCGTACGCGGTCCCGATGATCTCGCCGTCGACCGTCAGCGCGATGACGGAACCGTCGTCCGCCGCGACCGCGAAGCTCGGGACGCCGATCGTCATCGTAGCGTCGTGACTCACGGTGAGCGCCTGCGGCACCTCGGAGTACAGCGTCGTGAACGCGTCGCCGTGCGTATGGAAGAGGTAGTACGTTACTTCCTTGTCACCGGGATTCCACGGCCAGTTCGACGCCTGGAGGTAGTACTTGCCGGAGGCGTTCGCAAAGGCCGGTCTCAGATCGGCCGGACCGATCTCCCGGTTCTTCGCCGGATAGCCGGGATCGAAATCCGGCCACATGCTGTCGTACATGCCGAACACGTAGGCGTCATTGACGAACGAGTAGGACGATTCGGTCGCCGCGATCAGCCCGAGCGCGCCGTGCTCCTGACGGTGGAAGGCCTCGGCGAAGCACTCGCCGCTCATGTTGAACTGACCCGTCAGGCAGTTGATGGAAAAGACGAACGTGTGGTCGTCGTTCGCGAGCCCGGCGACGTCGGTGATGTCGTAGTCGGGCTCGCCCCAGCCGGTCGTGCTGCCGTGGTCTCGATGCTGGAGGATGAACGCGCCGTTGTTGATGTCGGCGGTGACGCGGGCGGAGTTCCCGCCCCAGTCCGTGAGATGCTCGGGAGTCAGCGGGATGTACCCGAGACCGTCCGGGCCGAAGTAGTCGACGAGCATCTCGGTGTTGTCGCTCGTCGACCAGACCGTCCCGGGGGTCCCCGAGTAGATCGCGTACTCGCGGACCGGCGTCTTGCCATGCACGTTGGCAAGGTACCCGTAGACGACCTCGGTGCAGATCGTGAACCACCGCTCCGTCTGCCAGCCGCAAGCCACGATCGGGTTCTGATAGAACGCCGAGCTCGTCGGAGGATCGCGCTCGTACAGGATCGCCTTGAGCACGAGCTGTCTCAGTTCGAGCGCGGTCGAGGCCGTCATCCTCGCGGTCACGATGTCCGGCAGGTGATCGCTGTCGACGTCGGCGTAGATGTTGTCGGAGATGCAGTAGCCGGCGTAGACGGGAGACGTGACCCCGGTCGTGACACCGTCGTCGACGTAGTCGGCCAGGAACAGGATCGCCGCCGGCGGCGTCGACCACGTGTTGTAGGCGTTGTCGACCCAGGCTTCGATCTCCGTCGCCGTCGCCCCGGTCTCCGTCAGCGTGACGATTCCCGTATCGATGCCCTGGAGCGTCCGCCACTGGACGAGACTGTCCGCCCACGCGATGTAGGTCGCGTCGTCCGGACATACGATGACGTACTCGTACTCGGTGTCGCGCGTGTTGGGTGCCGTGAAGACCGGTTCCGGCAGCTGGTCGTAGTTGGCGAGGTTCGCCTGGAGGATCGGCTCCCAATGCCGGCTCCTCAGCCGCTCGTCACCAAAGACGCCGGCGCCGCCGTCGAACGTGACGCGCACAGAGACGTCGGTGTAGACCGTGAGCTCGCGCGCAACCGGGTTGTACTGGAACGGTGTGATACCGACGGTCACAACGTCAACGCCTCGCATCGTCATCGGCTCGGAGAGCCGGATCGGCTCCTCCGGGTACTGCGCGTCGACCTCGTAGATACGCGGATCACGGATGTGCGTCAGCGGCTCGTCACTCGATTCAAGCGGGATGTCAGGCGCCGGGAGCACATCGATGTCCTGGATGACGTGCGTGCCTCCGATGGTGACCGAGAGCCTCGGCGTCGATCCGGCCGGGATGGCGAGCATCCGCCCGAACCCGGGCAGATTCGGCGCCCCCTCGTCGGCCGGAATGATCACGCCGGGAAGCGAGATCGATGTGAAGAGCTCGCCGTCATACTCGACCTCCTCGAGCATGAGAGCGCTCATGCGGTAGTCGAGCACCGCGAGCGACGGTGTCGACGCCGTCAGTGCGACCTCTTCGTATCCGGCGTTCTCCTCGAAGATGATCGTCTCGGCGGCGGGCGACGACGACGATGCGAGAAGCACGGCAAGCAGACTTGCGGTCATCACGGTGGCGGTCATCCGCCTCGCGAGCACAGGTCGCATCCTCTCCTCCTATGGGGGTTCGTGACCCGTGAGAGTCACGTGGAGCGGTCGTGTGCGCCGGCGCCCGAGGAATCCCCGGAGCCCCGCGGCCGCTTGAGGTCACACAGAGCTATTGTTGCCATTATACCACGAATCCAGCAGGTTGGACAGAGCCCCGGCAGGCGTCTCGCCGCGAACGACACCTCCGGCGAGCGACAACGGCCCCCGGCGGGTTCACCGGGGGCCGTCTCGTTCGTGCTTTCAGACTGTGCTGGACCTGCGATCGCGAAGCAACCGCCAGGCTGTCGCCGAAGGCGACAGCCGCTGTCGCTTGCGGCGGCAGCCGGCTACTTCAGCAGCACCATCTTGACCGCGTCCTCGAACCCCTCGGCGGTCATGCGGCAGAAGTAGACGCCGCTCGCCACCTGGTGGCCCGTATCGTCGCGGCCCTGCCAGATCACGCTGTGGAAGCCCGGCTCGACATGACCGTCGACGAGCGTGGCAACACGCTTGCCGGCGATGTTGTAGACCGCGAGTTCCATGTCACCCGACCGCGGCGCCCCGTAGGTCACGGTCGTCACCGGGTTGAACGGGTTCGGCGCAACGTTGCCGAGCACGTAGGACATCGGCGCGTCGAACTCCGTATCGACGCCCGTCCACGGAGAGCTCGCCAGGACCTTCACGCACCAGTCGTGGAGCGTGCCGAGGTCTGACCCGGCATTGTCGCTGACCCAGATCTCCCACTCGCCCATCGCGTTCTCGCCGATGAAATCATCGAGAGAACCGGGGCCGCCCACGGCCAGCTCGGTCGGGTACCACCCGACGAGGTCGTCAGCGCTTCCGCCCGAGCGATTGTGGAGCGTGACCGCCGTGCCTTCGGGCGACGTGACCTGCACGATCAGATCTCCGACGTAGGTGTGCGTGAGGTTGATGTAGATCTCAACCTCGGAGATCGTCGCGTCGTCCGGGAACGTCATGTAGTCGTACACACCGGCCGGGGTCGAGTCCGGAATAACGAGCTCCGGACTCTCGCAGTACTCGTAGGTCGTCACCGGTGTCAAGACGAAGTCGATGCCGCCCACGTGAACGGCACCGGAGACCACGACGTCCGTCACGACAGCGGTGCCCCAATCCAGCTTCTCCGCCGTGACCGTGTAGGTACCGTCGTAGAGCTCGTCGATCAGCCAGCTGCCGTCCTCGGCGGTGACCGTCGAGACGTTGCCCGGCTGCACGCTGATGGTGATACCGCTGTGGTTCGACTCGCCCGCGAGGATCGCGGTGCCGGACATGCTGCCTTCCGGCAGGCTCTCAGCGGCGAGCAGATACGTGACCGTGTTCTCGAGCAGCTCGGCTCTGCCGATGGCGTCGGCAGCGCCGTAGTTGAACGAGTAGAACACGATCTGGCCGCTGGCCGGGTCAGGCGTGTCGTCATAGACGAGCACGCCGGCAAGTGTCGCGTAGGACGCCCAGCTCATCACGATGTCGGCGTCGGAGGTCGGAATGTAGCTGTCGTGATCTCCGTAGCCGCTGTAGGCGACCGCGATGTCGCCGATCGTGTTCGGGAACGTCGTGACGGGATGAGCCGCGTCGTAGACGACGAGGCCCGCGCCGCTGGAGTCGTGCTCCCAGTCGCTGCCGTGCAGGACGTTCGCCGCGAACGTCGGGTAGCCCGGGTAGCTGATGGCGTCGTACGCCAACTCGCCGCCCTCGATGAGCAGCTTGCCGCCGTCGGCAACAAACGTCTCCAGTTCCGTGCGATAGGTCTCCTCGAGTATCGGCGTGGTGTTGTTGCCGGTCGACCAGATGATGAAGTCGTAGTCGAACCACGTCGACGCGTCGGTCGTCGCGGCGGTCTCCATGATGACGTCGTAACCCAGTTCGATGAGATCGGTCTCGAAGTCCTGGGCCGCGGCATCCTGGACGCCGTCGTACATATCGAGCACGACGCCGGTCTTGTCGACCTTGACCGTCTCGTCCTTCGCCCCGCCGTCCTGGATGACCAGCAGGTTGGCGAGCGTCGGCTCGAGGTGGAACTGCTCCACCACCGAGGGCTGGTCGATCACCACACCGCGGGTCTCGGGGATGTGGTGGTACGCCCGGACCTTGAACGTGTAGTTGAAGTACGGGAGCGTCACCTCAAAGCGTCCGCCGAGGAGTGAATCCGAGAAGACCTCGGTGTAGAGCTCGCCGTTGTCAGCGCGGTAGACCTTCACCGACGCGGTCAACCCGTCCATCGTGTGCGCCTCGAAGACCGCGCCGCGCACCAGTCCCGAAGGCGCCGTGTCGAGCAGGAAGTCAACATCGTTGACGTCGTACTGGATGAAGAGCTCCTCCTCGTGCGTGAGGTAGCCGAACTTCATCACGTAGACGTCGTAGTAGCCGATCTCGAGTTCGTCCTCGACTGCGTACGTCCCGTCGGCCAGCGTCAGCGCCTCGAACATGGGCGATACCGACGCGGTGTCTGCGCCGGCCGCGTAGCCCTTGATCTTCGCGCCTTCGAGCATCCCGCCGCCGTTCTCGGCGACCGTGCCCGAGATCGTCCCGTAGACGACCTCGACCAGGATGTCCTCGAGGTAGATGTTGAAACCGCTCTTCGCGATCGCCGCGCTGACGGTTCCGGTCTCGGTGCACGTGTCGAGGATATCGACCGTCATCACACCACCGGAGTTCGCCGTGGCGTCGATACCACACCCGACCGCGTAGAGGTCGAAATCCGTCTCGGACGACGTGCCGGTGATGGTGCCCTCGTAATACGGCGCGAGGAAACCGTACAGGCCGATCGACGGTACGCTCGCCTCGATGTCGGCCGACGCGAAGTCGGCGGCGCCGGTGACGGGGAGCACGTCGGACAGGCAGTTGTACGTCTCGCTGATCCTGCTGCCGAGCACAGTCAGATCCTCGCCGTACGGGGCGGTGACCGAAAGAACGACCTCGCCGTTGATGTCGGTCGTGCCGACGACGGGAGCGATACCCCATCCGTCGATCGTGATGACGACGTCCGGCTCGAGGTTGCTCTCGTCATCCCAGACCGTGAAGGTGACGTCGGTCGGCGTGTTGACGGGGATCGTGTCCGGGACGATCGTGTAGGTCACCGGGTAGATGACCGGAACGTCCTCTGAGTAGCGGTAGTAGTTCGGTTTGGTGACCGTGAGCTTCATCGTCCCCGGCTCGGTGGTCGGGATCACGGTCATGTCCATCGGAGCCCCCGTGCCGTCGGCGACACCGATGATCTCGCCGTTGAACGTCAGCGCCACGATCGAACCCGCGTCGGCCGTGATGTTGAAGGTCGTTGCCCCGATCGGGAGCACGCCCTGATGCGCCACGGTCAGATCCTGAGGGATCTCGGAGTACATCTGCGTGAAGGCGTCACAGTGGGCGTGGAAGAGGTTGTACGTGACGGCCTTGTCGCTCGGGTTGTACGGCCAGCTCGAGGCGTACAGGTAGTGCTTGCCTGAGGCGTTGCCGAACGCCGGACGCAGGACGCCGTTGGGCTCGTTGAACCGGCTCTCGACCGGATAACCAGGGTCGAAGTCCGGGAACATCTCGTCGTAGATGCCGAAGACGAACGTGTCGTTGACGAACGAGTAGGAGACCTCGGACGCCGCAACGATGCCGAGCGCGCCGTGCTCCATGCGGTGGAACGCCTCCGCGAAGCACTCGCTCGAGTAGTCGTACTTGCCCGTCAGGCAGTTGATCGAGAAGACGAACGTGAGGTCGTCGTTGTAGAGCCCGGCGAGGTCGCTCGACTGGTAATCGGGCTCGCCCCACCCGGTCTCGCCACCGTGGTCGCGGTGCTGGAGGAGGAACGCGCCGGAGTTGATGTCGGCGTTGAGCCTCGTGGCGTTTCCGCCCCAGTCCGTCAGGTGGTCCGGCGTCTCCGGGAGATACCCGAGACCGGTAGGACCGAAGTACTCCTCGAGCATGTACGTGTTCTGGTTCGTGGACCAGCCCGCGCTCGGCCCGCCGGAGTAGATGGCGTACTCGCGCACCGGCGTCTTGCCGTGGACATTCGCGAGGTAACCGTACACGACCTCGGTGCAGACCTGGAACCAGCGCTCGTCCTGCCAGCCGCAGGCCATGATCGGGTTCTGATAGAAGTCCGGATTCGTCGGCGGGTTCTGCTCGTAGCTGATCGCCTTGGTCACGAGCGTCTCGATGTTGCTCGCGTTGGCGGTCATCCGCGCCATGACGATCTCGGGAAGCATGTCGCCGTCGTAGTCGCCGTAGATATTGTCCGACACGCAGTAGCTGTTGTAGTAGGGCGACGTGACGCCCGTCGTGCCGCCGCTGGTGACGTAGTCACCAAGCAGAAGGATGGCGACCGGCTTGGTCGTCCAGCCGACATAGGCTGCGTCGATCCAGGCTTCGATCTCGGTCGTCGTCGCGCCCGTCTCGGTCAGCGTCACGACGCCGGTGTCGATGCCCTGCTCGATCCGGAACTGCTTGAGCTGCTCGGCCCAGACCGTGTAGGTCGGGTCGTCCGGACAGATGATGACGTACTCGTACTCCGTGTCGCGGGAGTTCGCCATGTGGTACTCGACCTCGGGAAGCATCTCGTAGTTCACGAGGTTCGCTTCGAGGATCGGGTCCCAGTAGCGGCTGCGGTACTCATTCTCGCCGAACTGCCCGGTTCCGCCCTCGAAGGTCACGTTGATCTCGACGTTCTTGTAGACGGTGAGTTCACGCGTGACGGGGTTGTACTGGAACGGTGTGATGCCGACGGTCACCACGTCGACGCCGCGCATCTGGTGGATCTCCGAGATGCTCGCGAACTCCGCCGGGTAGAGCGCATCGGCGTTGTAGATCGCGGGGTCCTTGATGAGGAGCATCGGAGAGTCGTCGGTCTCCAACGGGATGTCGGCCGCCGGAGCGATGTCGATGTCGCGGATGATCTCGGAGTCGAAGGACACGATCTCGAGCCGCGGTGTGGCGCCCTCCGGTACGGCGATCATGCGGCCGATGCCCGGCAGGTTCGGTGCGCCCTCGTTGTTGGGAAGCGCCAGCGCCGAGATCGAGACCTGCTGCATCAGGCCTCCGTCCGCATCAACATCCTCGATGCTGATCTTCTCCAATGTGTACGAGAGCTTCAGATGGGAGCTCGAGAGCTCTCTGACTGCCAGGCCGCCCTCTCCCGCGTACTCCTCGAACAGGATCGTCCGGGCGGGACAGACGGCAACCATCAGTACGAGCGCAGCCACAACCCACGGAGCGACTCTCATCGCGACCTCCTCCTGCAACGCACATAGGAACACGAACCGGCGCCGCTCCCCCGCGGCTCCGGCCCACTCGAGATTCCGGTGACTATATCACCATTTGTGCAGTTCTTCCAGTGAAAGGCGAGTTCTGGCCGTAATCTGCAGTTTGTGTCGCGTGTCAGGCGCTGCTACTCCTCATCGGACTCGAGTGTGCGCCTGATGTAGCGGCACCAGAGGGCTGCTGCGGGGTTGTGTGCGAGGACCCTGTCCTTCGCGATGAGCGTGGTTACCGGGGCGTTGGAGCGCTTCGTGAAGACCGCGTCGTGTCCGACGCAGAGACCGCAGATGATGTTGAGGTCGGTACCGGCCCTGTTGAGGAAGTCGGCCTGACCCGCGGAGTTGCAGATCGCCTCGAAGCGGCCGTCATCGATCTGCTCGTACTGCATGTTCTGTTTGTCGATGCCGCCTGCCTTGCAGCAGACGGACACCACATCGAACTCCTGGGACAGCACGCGTTCGACGACCGCCGCCTCCTCTGAGAGCCCGATGCAGAAAGCGACTCCGAGCTTCGTGAAGCCCATCTCACGAGCGAAGAGGATCAGCTCGCCGAGTCGCGTCTCGCGACAGTAGTGACGCCCCTCGATCGCAGTTGCCGCGCGATGCATCCGCTTCAGATCGTCCGGGAGAGCTGCGCTGCCCATGCCGTCGCGATAGAGCTCGAGGTGCTCGTCGGCGTGCCCGAAGCAGTCTGCGCCATCGGAACAGGCGTGAGTCTCGCATCGCGCGCAGCGCGGGTCCTTGTCCTTACTCGACACGACGTGCCATCTCCTCAGCGATGCCCCTGCCCCACTCGCGGGCCTGCTCGAGCACATCACCGTCCGGAACGAACTTGTGCGCCATGGGCTCTGTGACGACCTCGATGCCCATCTCGCTGAGTGCCGTGGTGAGCTGACCGATCGCCTCGCCGCTCCAACCGTAGGAGCCGAAGACGCCGCCGATGAGATTCCGCGGCTTGAGACCCTTGAGGTAGGCCAGGATGTCCGCCATCCGCGGGAACATCTGGTTGTTGATCGTCGGACTCCCGAGTATGAGCGCGCCGGCTTCCAGGATCTCGGTCGCCACGGTTGCCCGGTCGGTCCCGCTCAGCGGCAGCAGTCTCGAGCATGCGCCCCCGTCGTGCAGGCCTTCCGCGATCGACCTCGAGAGCTTCTCGGTGCTTCCCCACATCGTATCGAACGGGATGACTGCCTTCATCGTGGGCTTCTGCTGCGCCCAGTGCACGTACTTCTCCACGATCCCGGCGATGTCCTTCCGCCAGATCGGCCCGTGGTCCGGCGCGACGAGGTCGAGCGCCAGGTCCAGCTCGCCGAGCCGCTGCGCCAGCTTCGTGATCAGCGGCGAGTACGGCATCAGGATGTTCGCGAAGTACTTCCCGGCTTCGTAGTTCAGCACGGACGGATCGAGCTGGTCATCGAAGCGCTCGCAGGTCGCGTAGTGCATACCGAAGGCGTCCTGTGAGAACAGGAGACGGTCGGCCGCGAGGTAGCTGAACATGCTATCGGGCCAGTGAAGCATCCGGGTCTCGAAGAACTGGAGCGCCATGTTGCCGAGGTCGAGCGACTCCCCGTCCTTCACAACGTCTACCTCGGGACGCCCGGGGAACTGCGCCGCGATCGTCTTCTGCCCCATCGGGGAAGCGACGATGCGCGAGGGCTTGACCATATCGGCTACGTCAAGGAGGCAACCAGTGTGGTCCATCTCCGAGTGATTTGAGACGATGAGGTCGATGTCAGACGGATCTATGACCGAGGCGACGCGCGTGAGGAACTCATCGCGAAACGGCGCCTTGACGGAGTCGACGAGCGTGACCTTGTCCGCCATGATGAGGAACGCGTTGTACGTCGTCCCACGCGGCGTCGAATAGCCATGGAAGTCCCGGCTCACCCAGTCGACAGCGCCGACCCAGTAGACGTGCTCACTGACCTTGACGGCCTGGAAGTGCTTCGGCATCAGCTACTCCTCCTTGGCGGGCGGCGTGAACACGCGCTGCCCGAGTTCCTTATCGAGCATGTAGAGCGCGTTGCCGGTCTTGCCGACCATCTTCACCTTCTGGAGGATCGCGTCGGCCGTCGCCTCTTCCTCGACCTGCTCGTCGACGAACCAGCGAAGGAAGCTCTCGCTCGCGTAGTCGTCCTCGGCGCGCGCGAGCTTGACGAGCTTGTGGATGAGACTGGTCACGAGCTGCTCATGCTTGAGTGTCTCGGTGAAGACGTTCTCGGGCGATTTCCACGTCGCCTTCGGCGCATCGATCGCCTTGAGGATGACCCGACCGCCGCGCTCGCTGACGTAGTCGAACATCTTCATCGCGTGAAACTCTTCCTCCTGGTACTGCGTCCGCATCCACTGAGCCATGCCGGCGTAGCCCTCGGAGTCGAGGTACGCGGACATCGCGAGGTACAGGTACGAGGAGTAGAGCTCGGCGTTGATCTGCGCGTTGAGTGCCTTCTCCATCTTCTTGCTCAGCATCGTCCGGTCCTTTCGCATGGGGATCCCGGCGCGCGAACGGCGTTCGGGTGCGCACCGCGCCACCCGTCGCGCGCTATCCCTCCAGATTGAACTCCTGGGTGTTGAACCAGTAGCCTGTTCCCGTCAGTTCGTCGATCTGCGCCTTGACGAGCGCGAGGTGTCCGCGCTCGATCTCGAGGAAGCGCGCGAACATGGGTCGGTACTCCTCGGGAAGCTCCGCGACGACCTTCTCATAGAAGGCGCTCGTCGCCTCCTCGACCTCGCCGGCCTTCCGGAGCCAGTCCAGTTCCGCCCCGCTCGCGTCACCCGCAAGCCCGTCCTTCATCGTGGCAATGCCCCCGGCGATCGCGTCCCTGTCCGGCACGGCGCTTCTCATATCCGCCCGGCAGACCGCCCCGGTCGCTTTCCATTCCTTGAGTCTTGCCGCGAGGAAGTCCACGTGCTCCTGCTCCTCATCGGACATGAGCTGGAAGAACTCCTGTCCCGCTGAGCCGTCGGTCGCGGCGAGCGCGTCCCGGTAGCAGTCGCGGACCTTCGTCTCGTACTCGATCGCTGTCCTGATGGCCTCTTCGATGGTCACGTCGTCCCCGCCTTCCGGTCCCTGCAGCGTGCTGTTCCCTGACCGGAAGAGACCCGGCCAGCGTGCCGGCCGGGTCCTCGTCCGGTGTGCAGTCCCTTCGTCGTACGCTCTATGCCTTCCAGAGCCCGTGCAGGTTGCAGTAGGCCCGCACCATGTCGTAATCCGAGATGCAGCAGAACGACGCCTCGGGCGCGCCGCCCGGTTCGAGATACTGACGGTACGACCGGCCGCCGGAGATCGCCTCGATCCACTCGATGTAATGGTCGTCACCCATCGGGTGCGCCACCTCACCGACCGTGACCTTGATCCCGCCGTCGGTCTTCTCGACGGCCGGCACGTGCTTCTCGACCGCCGCATCGACCGTGTTCTCAGTCATCTGGACCATCGGATCGCCACAGCACACGAGCGTCCCGCCGCCGCCGTGGAGAACCTCAACGATGTTCCCGCACTTCTCGCACTTGTAGACCTCAAGCCTGGCTGCCATGTTCGTGCTCCTTTCGAGCAGAATGAGTTTACACGAGCTTCCGCGCTGCGTCCAATACGGGCTCGTAGTCGGGCTCATCGCTGAGCACCGGCACGATCTGGATGTACTGGATGACTCCCTCGCGGTCCACGACAAACACCGATCTCGCCAGAAGGCCGTTCTCCTTGATGAACACGCCGTAGGCATCCCCGAAACTGCCATCACGATAGTCGGACAGCGTCACGACCCTGTCGATGCCGGCCGACGCGCACCAGCGAGCCTGGGCAAAGGGAAGGTCCATGCTGACCGTCAGGACGACGACGTCGTCACCCAGCTTCGAAGCCTCCTCGTTGAAACGGCGAGTCTCCGTGTCGCATGTACCTGTATCGAGCGAAGCGACGGCCGCTATGATGCGGACCTTGCCGTCGTAGGTTGATGAATCGACGGGTGACAGATCGTTCGCTGCCAGCGTGAACGCCGGCGCCTTGTCACCAACGCTCAACGGTGTTCCTACGAGGGTCAGCGGGTTTCCTCCAACCGATACGAGTCCAGTTCTCTCTGCCATCTCTGTCATCCTCTCTTGCGTCGTGTCGATGTGTGTCACATCCGGGGCAACGCGGTTCGCGCCGCCTCCCTCGGGTCGCGCCTACCAGTTCTCCCCCAGCAGCTCGAAGTGCGCCGTCGGGTGCGCGCACGCCGGGCAGACCGCGGGCGGCTCAGAGCCTTCGTGCACATAGCCGCAGTTGAGACAGCGCCAGACGACCGCGGAGTCACGCTTGAAGACGCGCCCCGCCTCGATGTTCGCGGCGAGGTCGTTGTACCGCTTCTCGTGCTGCTTCTCGGCCACGGCGATCGCCTCGAACACGCCGGCGATCTCTTCGAAGCCCTCTTCTCGCGCGGTCTTCGCGAAGGACGGGTACATGTCGGTCCACTCGAAGTTCTCGCCACCGGCCGCTGCCTTCAGGTTCTCCACGGTCGATCCGATGACGCCGGCCGGGAACGCGGCTGTGATCTCAAGCTCGCCTCCCTCGAGGAACTTGAACAGTCTCTTGGCGTGCTCGCGCTCCTGGTCAGCGGTCTCCGTGAAGATCTCGGAGATCTGACGGTACCCTTCCTTGCGCGCCTTGCTCGCGAAGTACGTGTAGCGGTTCCTGGCCTGCGACTCCCCTGCGAACGCCTTGAGGAGATTCTGCTCTGTCCGGCTACCCTTGAGACCCATCGTGTGCTCCCTTCCCGCTGGCGGCGTCACGCTCGCCCGCGCACTCGGTACACGTGCCTGTGAATGTCAACTGATGACCGGTGACCTCGTATCCGCTTGCCTCGGCCGCCGCGCGTTCGAGCTCATCCTGCACCTCGATCGGCGCATCGACGAGCCGTCCGCACTCGCTGCAGCGCACGTGGTAGTGCGGCGCAAGCACGCCATCGTAGTGGCGCTGGCTCCGCCCGTCCTCAATGACCCGGATAGCCCCGCTCTGCGCGAGCTGCTCGAGATTCCTGTAGACGGTGGCAAGACTGGTACGCGGCAGGCGCTCCCGGACCCGACTGCAGATATCCTCGGCTGTCGGGTGATCGCACGTCGCCCGGAGCGCGTCGAGTATCGCTCGCCGGCTGGGAGTCATGCGGAGACCGCCCATTGGATTCATACCACACCTCGAACTGAGAACAGGAATGATTCCTACCTTCCAGTCTGATAGATGCGGCCCCGGTGGCCGGGTTTCATCGGGGTACGCGGAACACTGCTCCCTTGACAGACACCCCGTACGGGCGCATAACAGCAGGGTCATAAGCTCTTGCGGAACTACACGTTCCGGCCACAAGCGGATGAGCGGGCCGGACCCGTTCAGGAGGCCTCTGCGATGTCGCATACACGGCCAGCCCAACATGGCGTACACGCATTCATCCTGACACTGTCCCTGCTCTTGCTCACTCCAACCGCCGCCCCGGCAACGTCCGTCATCGTCCCGGTGGAGCCGTATGTCCTGGTCGTGGAGAGGATCGCCGGCGATCGCGTGGATGTTCGCGCCCTCGTCCCACCGGGAGAGTCGCCGCACACCTACTCCCCTACACCACAGCAGATCGCCGCGTTCGCGGGAGCGAATGTCCTCTTCCACGCGGACCTCGAACTCGAGCAGGGGCTGATCCCAAAGCTGCGAGCACTCGACGAGAAACTGCTCCTCGTCGACCTGACATCGATCGAGCCTGGACCGGCGGACGCTCACGCACCGGACCCAGACCATGACCTCACACACGGCCACGGACACGACCTCGGGCACGATCCGCACATCTGGCTGGACCCGCGCGGCGTTCTCCGGCAGGCCACGCTCATCGCGGAGACGCTCTCACAGCTTGATACCGAGGGCGCAGAGGTGTATGCGGCCGGACTGGACTCACTGGCGCGCGACCTCGGCTGCCTCGACGCGGAGCTGTCGTCCCGGCTCGCGCCGCATGCCGGCTCGCGGTTCTACGTCTTCCACCCGGCCTTCGGGCTCTTCGCGGAGGCATACGGCCTCGAGCAGGTCGCCATCGAGACTGACGGCAAGGAACCGAGCGCCAAACGACTGGCCGAGCTGATGGATGCAGCGAGAGCCAACGCTCGCGTCATCATCGCCCAGCCTCAACACTCGGACGCCACCGTCAGGACGCTGGCTCACGAGATCGACGCAGAGATCGTGTCCGTCGACCCGCTCGCGTACGACCTGTTCGCGACGCTTCGAGCGCTCGCAGAGGCCATCACTCGAAACGCGGAGGACGAGCAGCCGTGACCCGCTGCCGGACAGGAAGCGCCGCAGCGGCTCCGGCGGCGTCTCTCGAGAACGTAGCGTTCTCGTACGGTCGCCACGCCGTGCTCACCGACGTCAGTCTGACGATCGCCCGCGGCGAGTTCGCGACGATCGTCGGACCGAACGGCGGCGGCAAGACGACGCTCATCAAGCTCCTGCTCGGACTGCTCTCGCCGGACAGCGGAACGATACGCGTCCTCGGCACGACGCCCTCCGCCGCCCGTGCGAGGGTGGGGTACGTGCCGCAACACGCGCACGTCGACCAGAGCTTCCCGGCCCGTGTCGTGGACGTCGTGCTGATGGGTCTCCTCGGGGTGCGCGCGGGCATCCGCTACTCGAAGGAGGACCTCGAGCGCGCCCGATCCGCGCTCGAATCCGTACAGCTCGCGGACCTCTCGGCGCGTCGACTCGCCGAGCTCTCCGGCGGGCAGCGCCAGCGCGCGCTCATCGCCCGGGCGCTTGTGGCGGAACCGGAGCTGATGCTGCTTGACGAGCCGACCGCTCATCTCGATGCCTCGATGGAACACGAACTTCACGAGCTGCTCGGACGACTGCGCGACCGGGTCACGATCGTCCTCGTCTCCCACGACCTGGGGTTCGTCTCCGACTACGCGGCACGAGCCATCTGTGTGAAGAACACGGTGGCCGTTCACGAGACGTGCGAGCTCACCGGTGACGTCGTCCGCGAGCTCTACGGCAGAGAGGTAAGGATGGTGCGGCACGATGACTGAGTTCCTGTCCGCGGTCGCTACACACGCATTCCTGCGCAACGCCCTGCTCGCCGGCGCGATGGCGAGCGTCGCGTGCGGCGTCGTCGGCTCGCTCGTCGTCGTCCGACGCATCACCTACATGGCCGGGGGGATCGCGCACTGCGTGCTGGGAGGGATCGGCGCCGCGGTCTACCTCGACCGCGTCCACGGTTGGACGTGGCTCGAGCCGCTCCACGGGGCTCTGGCCGCCGCGCTGATCGCCGCGTTCGTCATCGGGTTCGCAGCCACTCGCGCGAGAGAGCGGACCGACACCGTCATCGGCGCGGTCTGGGCCATCGGTATGTCGGCAGGGGTGTTGTTCCTGGCGAGAACGCCGGGGTACGGCGTCGACCTGATGAGCTACCTCTTCGGCAACATCCTCGTCGTCTCGGCGCGCGAGCTCTGGCTCCTCGCCGCGCTCGACGCCGTGGTGGTCGCCGCTGCCGTCCTCCTCCACGACCAGCTGTCCGCCGTCTGCTTCGACGAGGAGTTCGCCCGCGCTCGCGGACTGCGGGTCGACGCTCTCTTCATGACGCTGCTCGTGCTGACCGCACTGACCACCGTGCTGCTCGTGCTCGTCGCCGGCATCGTGATGATGCTCGCGCTCCTGACGATTCCCGCGGCGATCGCCGGACGCTTCGCGGACCGCCTCTCCCGGATGATGCTCGGCGGGGCTATCCTCACGGCGCTCTTCACGTTCGTCGGCCTCGCCGCGAGCTACTCTCCCGAACTCCCCGCCGGCGCCACCATCGTCGCCATCACCGGCGCCGCGTACCTCATCACCATCGCCCTGACCCGGCCGCACGGCGGGCTGAGACTCCCCTACCGGTAGAGCGACTTGATCGAGCCCCAGCTCCGCTCCTCGACAGGCGACGTGCACTCGTAGCCGTCAATGGTAATGTAGTAGACGGAACCGCACTCGTCCCCTGTCTCCCATGTCGCGGTCGCGACGAACACGGGCGTCTCCCCAGCCGGGAGCGTCACCGTCACCTCGTCGTACTCGCATCGCCACGGCGTGGCATAGTCGTAGAACTCGACCCCGGCGCAACCGCTGGTGTAGTCAAGCAGCCCCACAAGCGGGGGGAACTCCGCGTAGACACCGACCGTCACTGTCGCGGGCGCATCGAGCGTGAGCATGTACCAGTCGGTGTCTCTGTAGAGCAGGCCGCCCATGGCGTACACACCACCCGTGCCGCAGATCGTGATCGGCTCATTCGAGCAGTCCACGGAGGTGAACACCACGGGGACGCTGCCACAGCCGCCGTTGTAGTCATCCACGTATCCGTCGTAGCAATCGACCTCCCCTTCGAGCAGCGCATCACCCGGACAGTCCACGATGCAGTCCCACGAGTCGTGGACATCGAGCACGTACTCGCCGCAGTCGCCCGAGTACCCGTCGACAACGATGTAATAGATGTTGCCCGCGTAGACCTGCACATCGGTCAGCCAGGACTGGTAGAGGAAGTTGGGTGTGTCGCACGCGAAGTTGTCATCGTTGCACGCGACGAACCCGGAGACGTCGTTCTCGTAGACGAACACCTTCGTGTCGTAGTCAGACAGGCAGAGATTGATGTCGATGAGCATGTTCGCTTCCGGCGCGAAGGAGTACACACAGTCGGGTGAGTTCGAACCGTAAGGACACATCTCCTCGTAGTCGTCCGCGAATGGACACGTGTCGCCGGTGTCCGTGAAGGGGATCGCGGGGATGACGACCGCGGTCTCGATGGTCTCACCGCCGGCCCGGCCGTCGGGGATGTTCACTCCGCTCACGTGCGCGTCGCTCTTGGCGGACGCCACCGCGGCCGCCAAGAGGGGCACGGCCGCGCTCGGAGACAACACATCCTCGGACGGGATCCCGGGTGACGCAGCACCGACCTGCGCACCACAGGCCAGCATGGGAATGAGGACCATTGCGAAGACGGTGACTCTCATGGCGCACTCCTCTCCGTGTACATGCTCCGTATCCCTACTCCGTCCGCATGCTCCGCGTGCATGCTCCGTGTCCCCCTAACAAGACTCCGCCCGATCCGAAGACCGGGCGGAGTCCGATGTTGCTTTCTGTTCGGGAATCCCGAACATCCTGCGTGCTTCTCAGACTACCTGTAGAGCGACTTGATGGAGCCCCAGGTCGTCTCCTCGACCGGCGACGTGCACTCGTAGCCGTCGATCGTGAGGTAGTAGTCCGAACCGCAGACGTAGCCGAGGTCCCAGGCGTCCGTCGAGACGAACACCACACTCTGGCCAGCCGGCAGCGTGTAGCTGAGCGTCGTGTAGGTGCACTTGGCAGCCGTGATGGAGCTGTAGAAGGCTGCGTTGGCGCAACCGGCCGACATGTCGACGAAGCCGAGAAGCAGACCGGCCTCGGACTCGGCACCGATGGTGATGGTCGCCGGCTCGTCCAGCGTCAGCATGTACCAGTCGGTGTCGCGGTACGTCGAACCAGCGAACGGGAAGACGCCGGTGGTGCCGCAGATGACGATCGTCTCGTTGGAGCAATCCACGACCGAGTAGGCCTCGGGCACGTTGTTGCAGCCAGCGTTGAACAGATCGTTGTACTCGTCGTAGCAGTCAGGCTCGCCCTCGTAGATCGCATCCGGCGGGCACTCGACGATGCACTCCTCGACCTCGTAGATGTCGAGAATGTAGTCGCCACAGTCACCACCGTAACCGTCGACGACGATGTAGTACGTGTTGCCACCGACCAGCGCGGCGTCGGTGATCCACGACTGGTAGAGGTACGTGTTGAAGTCGCCACACGCGGAAGCGTCGTCAACGCAGAGGAACGGGACGCCAGGCGTGTAGGCGTTCTCGTACACGTAGATCTTCGTGTCGTACGAGGACATGCAGAGGAACATGTCGACGAGCACGTCGGCGGCCGGCGTGAAGGCGTAGACGCAGTCAGGCGAGGTCGAACCGGTGTACGGGCACTCCTCGTCATAGTCGTCGATGAAGACGCAGGTGTTGCCGGCGTCCGTATACGGCAGAGCGCCGACGACGGTCGCCGTGGCGATGTCCTCACCACCGACGCGGCCGCTCGGGACGTTCACGCCGTGCACGACGTTGTTCTTCTCGGGCATGACATTGTTCGGCGTCACGGCGAGAGCACACACGCTCAGGGCAAGCACCAGCACGACTGCAAAGCTAGCGAATCTCATCGTTCTTCCTCCCCAATGGAGACCAACAACCATACACAACAACAATAACGAACGGGTTCTCTGTCCGCTCCCCCTTTCTCTCTACTTCGTTGTCGCTGTCTCAAATCCAGGCCGCTCGCAACGCTGTTCCGTCGCGACAGCGACGTCTACCGCCGCCGACGGTGGTCTTGAACGGTTTGCCCACGTACCGGGAGTATACCAAGTTTTGGCGGCTCTCGTCAAGCATTTTTCGGCCCACGGTCAAGAACCAACTCCAGCCTAACGCGCGTCCGGACCACAAGATATGAGCGACGGTTCGCCCCGTGGCGAAGGGTGTGATACCATCCGCATCATGAACCCCTACACGGCAGCTTCGCGATGAGCGCACCCGGACGATACGCCATCCCGGCGGACCGCGCTCGCGTCGAAGAGACGATCGACCGCAGTCGTTTCATCGCGACCGTCGGGCACGCGCCGACGGTCGAGGACGCCAAGGCGTTCGTCGCCGCGGTGAGCGCCGAGTTCGCCGGCGCCACACACAACTGCTGGGCATACGTCGTCGGACCGCCGGGCGACACGAGCCGCGTCGGCATGTCCGATGACGGCGAACCGCACGGGACCGCGGGACGCCCCATGCTCCACGTGCTCGTCCACAGCGACGTGGGCGACGTCGTGGCCGTCGTGACCCGATACTATGGCGGGGTCAAGCTCGGGAAGGGGGGACTCGTCCGCGCCTACAGCGGCGGGGTCAAGCACGCGCTCGAGGCACTCCCCACACGCGAGCTCGTCGCAACGTCCGTCTTCGACCTCGAGCTCGACTACGCGCTGCTCGAGACCGTACGCCACACGCTCCCCGACTTCGAAGTTACCGTGCTGTCCGAGACGTTCGGAGAGCGTGTCGTCATCCGGATAAAGATCCCGGATGAACACATCAGGACATTCACCGAGGCCGCAGCCGGACTGACAAGCGGCACGGCCAGGCTGACACAGGTTCCACTTGAGAGCGCACACCCCGAGACGGGAGAAGACCGATGAACTGTACGATGAGGAGCGGAAGGCGAGGACGCGGACAGGGCATCCGGACGACGGGCACCGTTGCGATCGTGCTTGCGGGCGTCCTGTTCCTCGCCGTTCCCGACCTGCAGACGGCCGCAGCCGAGGTGGCAGTCTCGAGCGAATGGTCGTGGCCGCCGAACGACGCCGTCGCCGACCAGGTTGAGAGCAACCTCTCACTGCACTTCGAGGGCGACGCGCTCCGTGGATACATCGACGCGGCGGACGACGTCCACCGCGAGGCCGCCGAGTTCCTGCTCGCGTGGATGCCGTCGGCGGACCTCGGTTCGCTCTCGGCGGAGCTGTTCATCAGGAATGTCGATCTGGCCGTCGAGGCGTGGCAGACCGCGCCGTGGGGCGCCGAGATCGACCCGTACACGTTCCACACCTACGTCCTCCCCCACCGCGTCAGCCAGGAACCCGCCCAGGACTGGCGCGGGACACTTCGTGAACTCGGTCTCCCGAGAGTGGAGGGACTGACGATGTCCGAGGCAGCGCTCGCCGTAGGAAGAATGACGCGCGAGTGGGCGACCTACCGCGCGAGCTCGCGACGCGACCAGGGCCCCGTCACAACGATGGAGCGAGGCCTTGGGCGCTGTGAGGAGGACATGATCCTCACGATCTGCGCGCTTCGGAGCGTGGGCATCCCGGCTCGGAGCTGCTCGACGCCGTGGTGGACGACCGTCGACAGCAACCACGCGTGGGTCGAGGTCTACGTCGGAAGCGAAGAGGGATGGCACTACATGGAATCGTGCGACGCCGGCGTCTGCCTCGACCGCACGTGGTTCACCGAACGCGCGAAGCGGACGGGCGTTGTTCTCTCGGTCGGCTACGGCGAGGCTCCGGTCCCGGAGGAGCTCGCGGCGACCGTGCACTCGGTCGACGAAGGCGCCGTCATCCTCAACTCGACCGACGTCTACACGACGGCCGGCACGCTCATCGTTACCGACCCTCACGGGGACGTTCGACCGGAGGGCGCGCTCGATGGTTCCGACGCGACGGAGCATCTGCTCGAGGCACCTGGAGATTCGGACGAGCCCCGCGCGCACATCCACATCTACAACTACGGCGGACCCACGCCCCTGGTCTCACGCGACTTCGGCGACGGAGTCAGGCTCGGCCCCGGCGACTACATCGTGACGACGGAGATCGACGGCGAACCGTGGTCGGCGTTCGCGACGGTCGTCGGCGGCGAGACGACGAGGGCGACGCTCGAGCCCGGCCTCGACCTGTTCGACTCGCCGGTCTGGATGCGCTACCCGCCGCACCCCGAGAGCGAGCCAAGGGACTGCGACATCGACCGGGAGGACGCCTCCTGGCTCGTGCATCAGAATGAGATCGCACGCAGGGACCTCGAGCGTTGCAGGAAGTCGATGCTGACATCCGACTGGGTCGTGCTCGTCGCGGACCGTCCGGACGCGCGCGCGCTCACCGACGCGCTCGTCGACTGCGGGCCGGTCGCGGGCGAGTGGAGCGAGGCGATCGTGGCTCTCCCGACCGAACGACAGGGTCTCGCTCTCGACGTCGTCGGGCAGATGGACGTCAAGGACTTCTACGAGTTCGACACCGCGGTCCTGCCGCAGGTGCTCGACTCGATCGAGGCGACCAGAGGTCGCACGCCGGAGTTCCCCGACACACTGTGGACGATGTTCGTCCTCTCCCCCCGCCTCTACTTCCAGAGGGGAAGCATGGAGTGGTGGCTCGAACTCCCTCTCATGACGGATGCCGGCGAACCGCTCCCGGACATGATCGCGGCAACGCACGACGCGTTCCGCGAGCACGTCTCCGAGGTCGACCGCACACGGTTCGGACACGTGGCGACCCCCGAGGAGACGTGGCGCACGGGTGTCGCCAACGTCCCGGCGGCGAAGGCGTGTCTCGTCGGGCTCCTCAGAAGACAGGGCATCCCGGCGAAGGCCGAGCTCGGCGTCGACTACATCGACGCGTGGGACGGAAGCGGCTGGACGCGGCTGGAGCCGTTCCCGGCAGACGATGCCGAAGAGGAGAGCGTCGAGGCGACGGAGGACGAAGCGTACGTCGTGGTCAGCTACTACGACGAGGGCACGCCGATCGAGAACATCCAAACCTGGATCCACTCCAGGCTCAACCGTTTCCGCGACGGCCGGTTCGCGACCTGGTATCTCGGACAGCTCTCCGAGGGCGACGGTCGAGTGGAGTGGACGCTCCCGCCTGATGAGTACTGGCTCTTCGGCGGACTGAGGAATCCGAGAGGCGAGCCGCGATTCGTGACGAAGTCGTTCCGGGTCGCGCCCGCCGAGAGCCTGGCGTTCGACCTCGACATCGGCATCCCGCTCGAGGAATGGGACCCGGCCGACCTCGTTCAGGGAGAGTGGGATCACGAGGCGGCGGTCACGGCGACTCGCGGAAGCACGAAGGAACCGCTTCTCGAGGCGATCGGAGACGGACGACGGCTCGTCATCCTCACCATCACGGGTCACGAGGCTTCCGTCGGCCAGCTCGACGCGCTTCGCTCGATTGATTGGGAGGCGTCCGGACTGACGCTCACGGTCATCCAGCTCGACGGACTCCCCGACCGCCCCGCCGACGAGGACTCACTGACGATCACGGCGGACGACGCCCGGGAGCACTTCGGCATCAGCAACCCCGTGGGCCAGCTTCCGCTGACGATCCTGCTGGACGAGGACGGAGAAGCACAGCTCTGGCTTCGCGGGATGCGGCGAGACATGGCCGACCAGATCACGCGGACTCTCAGGGAGTAGGTGTCGCGGGATCCAGAGAGCGGGGTATCGCCGAGATCGCGGGGCAGGCATCGCGAAGCTCAGAGAGCGGCCGCGATCTCCTTGACGAGCTCGAGGGTCGGCTCGTCGTAGGCGACGATGGCGACGTGTTCGAGTGTCCGGTCGCCGGCGAGGAAGCGGTCGATCTCGGTGAGCGCGATCCTGATCGCGTCCCTGATGGGATACCCGTAGATGCCGGCGCTGATGAGCGGGAATGCGATGGTCCTGATGTCGTGCTCGACGGCGACGCGCAGACTCGCGCGGTAGCTGCTCGCCAGCTGCCCGGCCTCACCCTTTCCGCCGCCCTGCCACACGGGACCAACGGTATGGATGACGTGGCCGGCGCGCAGCAGGTACCCGTCGGTGATGCAGGCTTCCCCCGTCCGACAGCCGCCGAAGCCCTCGCACGCTCGCGCCAGATCGGCCCCTGCCGCGCGGTGGATCGCCCCCGAGACCCCGCCGCCCGGAGACAGCCGGGGGTTGGCGGCGTTGACGATGGCGTCCACCTCACTCTCGGCGATGTCGCCCTGCACAAGCTTGATCCGCTGGTCCATGCCACCTCCACGACGCCGTCCGCGTCTGTCCTGGGGCCGTCGGAGCGCCCTCCACTCCTCCATATAGCCCAGAAACCGTCGAAGCACAAGCCCCGTGGCCGCGGGATGCACCTCTGCGGCCCGGCACCGAGACCCAGCGATGAAACCCGCGGGCTCTCTGTCGTGTCTATGCTTGTGGGAGATCGCTCGCACCGAAGCTCGTGATGTCAACAGATGGCCCGACCGACGCGGCGGACGAGGCCAGGAACTGGAGGTTCGTCATGCGCCGTACCAGTAGACAGCTCATCGCCGCGGTGACCGTACTCGCGGCCGCGACGCTCTCCGGATGCGCGTGCGGAGGCCCGGCGGTCGAGATCATCGAGATGCAGACCGACATGATCTCGATCCCGACCGAGTCGGCCCGGAGCGCTGTCATCGAACTCGACCTCGGGATCGGAGAGCTCGCCATTGCGGGAGGCTCCACGGTTCTCTGCTCGGGTGAAGCGGAGTACAACCTCGCCGAGTGGAAGCCCGTTGTCGAACACAGCGTCGACGACGGAGAGGCGCTCGTCCGCATCACTCAGCCCAGTCTCGGACGTCGTTCCATCGACAAGGAGGCGCACTCGCTCTGGACGCTCGATGTCTCGGACGAAGTCCCGACGCACCTCGTGATCGACATGGGCGTCGGCGAGTCGCGCGTCGACCTCGGTGACGCGATGGTCGAGCGGCTCGACATCGACTCGGGCGTCTGCGAGGTGGTCATCGACGCCAACGATGTCCGGCATGATCTGACCATCGACATCGACAGCGGTGTCGGCGCGGTCACGATCCACGTTCCCGACGAAGTGGGCGTTCACGTCGACTGCGACCGGGGCATCGGGAGCTTCAACTACTCGGGTCTCACACGATCCCATGGCGGGTACGTCAACGCCGCCTACGGCGCGAGCGAATCGACCATCAAGATCCGGATCGACTCCGGCGTCGGCGAGGTGAGCATCGTCACCGGGACCATGACGGCCAGCATCTAGCCCGTCGGACGCCCCGGACCAGTGAGTCTCTGAGAGCCCTGCGGCCGCATCGCCGCGGGGCTCTTCGCATCTCCCTCCACTCCCCCGATTCCACTTGACACTCATGCCCCTCTCTCTTATACTTGCATTCGCGTACTTGAATACCATATTTAGCGCCCGCCTGGTCGCGTTCGCACCGATCGGAGGAGGACACGTGAGCGGCATCATCTGTACATCAGAGGCGGCAACCCTCGCGCTCCATGCTGCCGGGATCCTGGCGGCTCACGAGGGCCCGGTCTCGACACACGCGATGGCGGACGCGCTCGGCGCCTCGGAGGCGACGCTCTCGAAGGTCATGCAGCGCATGGTCAAGGTGGGGCTCGTGACGTCGAAGCGCGGACCGCACGGCGGCTTCGAACTGGCGAGGCCCCCGAAGGAGATCACGCTCCTCGAGGTCTACGAGTCGGTCGAGGGCGTCATCGACGTCAAGAGGTGCCTGCTCGGAGCGCCGGTCTGCGGGAAGAAGAGCTGCCCGCTCGGCGGGCTGTTCGAGAAGGTCAGCCGCGAGGTGACCGACAAGCTCGCGAAGACGACGCTTCACGAGTTCAGCGTTCCAGTCTCAATAGGGTAGTGACCTGTTCCTGTAGAGGAGTGAGAAGAGAATCCGGAAGGCGCCGGGCACAGATCGGTCCTGGCGGGTTCCAGACACGATGGGGCGCATCCGCGCCACCGAAAGGAGACATCGATGTATTGCTACCAGTGCGAACAGACCGCGAAGGGCACGGGCTGCACGGCCGTGGGCGTCTGCGGCAAGGACGCGGCGACAGCGGCGCTTCAGGATGTGCTCGTCCACGTCACCAAGGGTATCTCCATGTGGGCGCACCGCGCGCGTCAGCATGGGGCCGTGGACGCTGAGGTCGATGTCTTCGTCGTCAAGGCTCTGTTCACGACCGTGACGAACGTCAGCTTCGATCCGGAGCGCCTGACGAAGGACATCCGCGACGCCGTCGCCATGCGCGACCGCGCCCGCAAGCTCTACACCGACGCGGCCGGCTCCGACGCCGAGACGCTCACCGGCCCGGCCGACTGGCAGCCCGCCGCCGACCTCGCCGGGCTTCTGACCCAGGCCGACGAGCTCACGATCGACAAGCGCACGGCGAGACTCGGCGAGGACATCGTCAGTCTTCAGGAGATCATCATCTACGGGCTCAAGGGCGCCGCGGCGTACGCCGACCACGCGCACATCCTCGGCCACGACGACGCCGGCATCTACGCGACCTTCCACGAGGCGCTCGACGTGCTCACCAACGACGGCGCCGGCGCCGAGGAGCTCACCGGCTGGGCGCTGAAGACCGGCGAACTGAACCTCCGCGTGATGGAGCTTCTCGACACGGCCAACACGGGCGCCTACGGGCACCCGGAGCCGACACAGGTTCGCGTCACGCCCGTCAAGGGCAAGGCGATCCTCGTCTCGGGCCACGATCTCAAGGACCTCGCGATGCTCCTCGAGCAGACGGCCGGCAAGGGCATCAACGTCTACACGCACGGTGAGATGCTCCCGACGCACGGCTACCCCGAGCTCAAGAAGCACGCGCACCTCGTCGGCAACTACGGCGGCGCGTGGCAGGACCAGGCGAAGGAGTTTGACGAGTTCCCGGGCGCCATTCTCATGACGACCAACTGCATCCAGAAGCCGCGCGAGACGTACAAGGCCCGCATCTTCACGACGGGTCTCGTGGCGTGGCCCGGCGTGACACACGTCAGCGGCGACTTCTCTCCCGTCATCGAGGCGGCTCTCGAAGCTCCGGGGTTCACGGAAGACGCACCCGAGCAGACGATCACGGTCGGCTTCGGGCACAACGCGGTGCTGGGTGTCGCCGGCGCGGTCGTCGATGCGGTCAAGGCGGGACAGATCAAGCACTTCTTCCTCGTCGGCGGTTGCGACGGCGCGAAGAGCGGCCGCAACTACTACACCGAGTTCGTCGAGCAGGTGCCGGATGACTGCGTCGTCCTCACGCTCGCGTGCGGCAAGTACCGCTTCAACAAGATGGACCTCGGTGACATCGGCGGCATCCCGAGACTGCTCGACATCGGCCAGTGCAACGACGCATACTCCGCGGTGAAGATCGCCGTGGCGCTTGCGGAGGCCTTCGAGTGTGGCGTGAACGACCTGCCGCTCTCGATGGTGCTGTCGTGGTACGAGCAGAAGGCGGTGGCGATCCTGCTGACGCTTCTCCACCTCGGCATCAAGGGGATCAAGCTGGGGCCGTCGCTCCCGGCCTTCATCTCCCCCAACGTGCTCAACATCCTCGTGGAGAACTTCGAGATCGCGCCGATCACGACGCCTGAGCAGGACCTGGCGGAGATCCTGGGCTAGCTGCAGTCGCGAACCGAACGCATTCTTGACGAATGCTCATAGCTCAGTTAGAATGGCGCATTGGACACGAGAAGAACATGTCTGCGGGTGGCGGACCGGTTTCGGACCGTCACCCAACGCCACAGGAGGATGCAATGGCAAGAACAATCGTACTGACGATCCTGATCATCATCGGCGCCGCCATCGGTGGGTACGCGCTCTGGAGCACCTCGCAGAGCGACGAGGCCGCCGTGGCCGA
The DNA here is from genome assembly GCA_029990205.1 of bacterium. GTDB lineage: Bacteria > Joyebacterota > Joyebacteria > Joyebacterales > Joyebacteraceae > JAPEKQ01. The sequence continues at coordinate 33,757 of JAPEKQ010000006.1, read as the reverse complement.
GTCGTGCGGCGGTGCCGCTGTGACCGCGTGCGCGTCCGCCACGGACGCCGGATGCGGTGGATGTCCGTCGTCCACGACCGCCGAAGCGAAGGAGCACGAGTCGGAGATCAAGACGGCCGACGCCGGCTGCGGTGGCTGCTCGAACTCCGAGGCCTGCGCGGAAGCCGGTGAGTGCGTGGGCGGGGACGACTGCACCTGCGAGGGCGAGTGCGTGTGCGACGGTGACTGCACGTGCGAGGGCGAGTGCGTGTGTGATGGCGATTGTACTTGTGACGCGGAGTGCGACGGCGACCCGGCCAACTGCACCGATGAGATGAAGGCGGCGTGCGAAGAGAAGTGCACGACGACCGCCGAGGCCGACGCCGCGCCAGCATGCGGCTCCGGGAAGACCTGCGGCGGCGGCCGCTGCGGAAGCGCCGGGAGCTCGGCTGACGCCAGCTAGCGCCCGCGCGGAGACGTTCGCGAGTCATCGCTCATACGATGGCGGGCGATGAAGAAAAAAATCTGCTTTGGAGGCGGTCGGGCTTGACGAGCCCGACCGCCTCAGTGTATGGTACTCAGGAATCGAGACAACACCGCCCGGGAGCCTCGTCGTTCCACGGCAGAGGGAACGACGAGGCGGACTCCGGGCGCCGTTGGAGAGCAGCAGACAGAAGCTGGATGTGTGAAGGGAGGGCGCAATGCGCTATCAGACCGGACTGATGGTGGTGCTGCTTGCCGCCACGGTGGTGCTCGTCGCCGTGCCGGCGGGGGCTCAGATCGCCGACCAGCTCTCCGCGTACACGGGGGCCAACGCCGAGGGGTATCTGCAGCCTCTGGCCAACGCCTTCGGCGCGGATCTCAACAGCAACTGGTACCACTCGGCGCACATCGCCGTGGATGGGTTCCACTGGGGTATCGAGTTCCCGGTGATGGGCGTCATCTTCTCGGACGATGTCGCCACATTCGATGCGACCACACAGGACGGCTTCACGCCCGAGCAGACCGTCGAGGCTCCGACGGTCGTTGGTGACGGCGGTTCTATCACCGTGGACGGCGACGCGAACTCGCAGTTCACCTTCCCCGGCGGGTTCGACCTCAACTCGTTCGGCATGACGGTGCCGCAGATCAGGCTCGGCAACTACATGGGGACCGAGGCGGTCATCCGCTACTTCGCCATCGACATGGGGGACGTCGAGATCGGCAACCTCAGCCTGTACGGCTTCGGCGTCAGACACAGCATCTCGCAGTACATGGAGGAGGATTTCCCGGTCGACATCGCGGCGGGCCTGATGTACCAGAAGTTCACGCTCGGCGACGACTTCATCGACGCGAACGCCTTCACCATCGGCGTCCAGTGCAGCAAGAACTACGGGTGGATCGAGCCGTACGGCGGCGTCTCCTACGACATGTTCTCGATGGACGTCAGCTACACGTCCGATGAGGAGGACATCGAGATGACCCTCGACTCCGAGTCGAGCGTGCACCTGACGCTCGGTGTCGCGATGGGCATCAAGCCGGTCATGGCGAACTTCGAGTACAATCTCGCTTCCACCAGCAGCTTCGGATTCGGACTCTACATCGGGATGTAGAAGGTAAGGAGAGACAGGCATGAAGACGAGATTTCTGATCCCTGTGCTGCTCGTGCTCCTGGCCTTCGCCTTGAGCGGCAGCGACTGCCTTCTCTATGAGAAGGTGCTCGACGTGGTCTTCCTCCACAGCACATGCGTGGACTTCGAGCAGGTGGAGGACTCGGACAACTTCACGACGCCGGAGATCGTCGACTACGCCGACGAGATCGACGGTATCCTCGAAGACAACGATATCGACAAGAGCGACATCACGCAGGCTCATGTCGTGAGCGCCTCGTACGAGGTGACCGACTTCACAGTTCCGGCCACGCACGACGACTGGGTCATCTCCGGCGAGATCACGGTGACGAGAACCGACGTCGCCGGCCCGACGGTGACCATCGTCGAGTACACGAGCCAGTCGGTCGCTGACGCGCTCGGCACGCGCACGCCCGCCACGCTCGTACAGGATGGCGTTGACCTTCTCAACGACGCGCTCGACGACTATCTCGCAGGTGAGATGCCGGTGCTCGAGTTCGCGGTCGTCAGTGAGACCGGCGACGTCACTCCGAGCCCGAGCCCTTCCGACGTGATGGAGTTCGACTGGACGGCATGCATCGCGTTCCACATCGTGGCGACGATGACCACGGACGCTCCGGACCCGTTCGGCGGCTACGACGTGACGCCGTAGTCGATGCGGAAGCGCAGGCTGTCGACCGCGACGCGGACCGGCGGCATGACAGTCCCGGAAAAGCAGAAGGCCGCCCGTCATCGGGCGGCCTTACTGCTGGCCCCTCATCTCAGGAGGAGCCGCTGGCAAGTAGAACATGTCACACTCCTGAATCAGTACGCGTTTGGGGTTCCTGTCGCTCGACAGCGCCTACAGGCTGTGCCAGCCGCCGGCCGCCCACGCGAAGAACCGAACGATCCACTCGAAGAGCGTCTCGCCGGCCCCCTCCGGATCGGCCGCGAAGCACACCACCGGCGTCGCGAGGACGACCAGAAGCGTGAGGTACACCCTGGTGGTCAAGCGCTTCATTTCCATCACCCCCTTCTCAGTTCGAAGGAATCGGGGACCCAGCCGTCACCCGCTCTGAGACTCCCCTGCTCAAAACGAACGGCGACCAGATAGCCGCCGCTTCTCACCTTCGCATAGCGCCCACTCTCCTCCGTCAGCACGATCTTCGAGTCTCGCGTGCTGAACACGCGCTTCTCGAGCACGCTGTCCGTCAGGAGCATCTCCTTGCTCGAGACCTCCCGGTCGCCGTACGTGAAGACGAACGTGCAGTCGTCGCAGAGCTCGAGCCGGCCCCCGTCCTCGACGTAGACCACGCACATGACGTAGTCGTCGGGGTTCTCCCTGATCCGGGTATGCAAACGAAATCCGCCCCGGGATTCGAGGCGGATGCATTCACGTCCTGCTCTTGTCTGCGAAAGGGCCGAAGGCCAGGTCTCTTCAACGATCTCGACCTTGTGTTTGAACGCCGCGATGACGCCTGGAGCGACCTCTCTCTCGATACACTGCTGCCTCCCGGCCTCGGCTCCCAGAGCCAGGGTGAGCAGAACGAGGACAACTGTCACCGCGAGTGTTCTCATGGTCTCCCTCCCAAGAAGACCGCATGGACACCGCCTTGAATTGCATCAGGCGTGCCAGCGGCGGCGCTCGCCGGAAGTGCTTCACCGTAAGCGCCTGTGTGGAAGGGAATTGGAATGTGACGAAACGCGTGCGTATCCACACAGGATACTGCGCATGGGCAGTGTTGCGTCAACTTCGTTGACGAACCACCGTTCAGCGGTCACCGCTGGTCATGGGTGCAGTGGCTACTCGTATCTGAGGGCGTCGATCGGATGCAGGCGGGCCGCCTTGCGGGCCGGGTAGTAGCCGAAGAAGATGCCGATGGCAGCGGCGAAACCGAAGGCCAGCAGCACAACGCCGGGACTGATGACTGTTGTCAGTCCGACGGTCTTGTTAAGGAGAACCGAGACGCCGGCGGCGAGCAGAACGCCGATGGTCCCGCCGGTGAGTGCGAGCACGACCGCCTCCGTCAGGAACTGGACGAGCACGTCGCTTCCGCGCGCGCCGACGGCCATCCGGATGCCGATCTCCCGTGTCCGCTCGGTCACCGAGACGAGCATGATGTTCATGATACCGATACCACCGACGATGAGCGATACCGCTGCGACCGCTGCAAGGAGAAGCGTCATGACCTCCGACGTCTCCGTCGCCATCTCCATGAACTCGGCCTGACTCCGGATCCGGAAGTCGTCGTCCGCCCCCGGCTCGATGCGGTGCGCTTCGCGCATGATAATGGTGAGCTCTTCCTCCGCCTTCTCGGTGACATCGACGGACGCAGCGCTCGTGTAGATGCTCGATATGAAGCGCCCTCCCGCTAGACGGTAGAGAGCGGTGGTCGAGGGAACGAAGATGGTGTCGTCCATGTCCGAGCCCCACGTGGACTGTCCCTTGGACTCGAGCACGCCGATGACCTTGAACGGCGTATTCCTGATGCGGATCTTCGCGCCGACGGCGTCTCCACTCGGGAACAGGTTGTCGGCCACGGTCTTCCCGAGCACGGCGACCTTCGACTTCGCGCGAACGTCGCGCTCGGTGAAGAACTCACCGTATTCGGCGTGCCAGTCGCGGATCTGCTCGTACTCCGGGTCGACACCGCGCACGTTCGTGTTCCAGTTGCTCTCGCCGCCAATGACCTGCGCGCCGACGCGCACCTCCGGCGACACGGCCGAGAGGAGCGTCGCCTGTCTGCGGATCGCCTCCACGTCGTCGAGCGTGAGACGGTTCTGGCTCCCGCTCTGGCTCACCCCGTGTGACCAGGACCGCTCAGGCCAGACCATCAGCATGTTCGCGCCGAGCGACGAGATCTGCGCCTCGATGTCCTGCTGGGCGCCCTGCCCGACACCCACCATGACGATGACGGCGCCGACGCCGATGATGACGCCGAGCGACGTCAGCAGAGTCCGCATCCGGTTCTTGACCAGGCTCTTGAAAGCGACCTTGAGCAGATTCTTGAACTTCACGGAGCCTCCATCAGGCCTTGCGGTTGTTCGCGGCCGCGTCGCGGACGATGCGTCCGTCCTTCATCTCGATAGTCCTGCGAGTGTACTCGGCGATATCGTGCTCGTGCGTCACGATGAGCACGGTGATGCCCTGGTCGTTGAGCTCCTGGAAGAGCTTGAGGATGTCGATGGTCGTCACGCTGTCGAGGTTGCCGGTCGGCTCGTCGGCGAGGATGATCGAGGGCTCGTTGACGAGCGCCCGCGCGATGGCGACGCGCTGCTGCTGTCCGCCCGAGAGCTGGTTCGGATCGTGACCGATACGGTCACCAAGTCCCACGCGCTCGAGCGCCTTGACCGCCGCGGTCCGTGGATCGGCTATCCGACCGGTTCGGTCGTAGAAGAGCGGAAGCTCAACATTGTCGAGGGCGGATGTCCGGGCCAGCAGATTGAACCCCTGGAAGACGAACCCGATGCGCGTGTTCCGGATGTCGGCGTACTCATCCGGCGCGAGTTCGTGAACGTTCGTGCCATCGAGGTAGTAGTCACCGGCCGTCGGGGCGTCGAGACAGCCGAGGACGTTCATCAGCGTCGATTTGCCCGAGCCCGAATGACCCATGATGGACAGGAAGTCGCCGCTCTCAACGGTGAGGTCAACGCCACGGAGCGCGTGGACCTCGAACTCGCCCATCTCGTAGACCTTCGTGATCCCGCGCGTCTCGATGACCGTGCTCACCCGCTCATCCCCTGCTTGCGTAGCGCCTGCCTGTGTCGGGCCCTGTTTGTGTCGGGCCCTGCCTGTGTCCCTTAACGTGCGCCGCCCCTACCTGCGTCGTCGTCCCATCGTGCTGAAGATCCCGCCCGGACGCGAGTCATCGGCGTTCGGGTCCTCGTTGACCTTCGAGATGACGCTCATGCCCTCGACGACCTCTCTGCTCTCGAAGACCTGAGTGAGACGACCGTCGCTCGGTCCGACCTTCACGCGAGCCACCATGAGCTGTCCATTCTCACCGAGATACCAGAGACGCTTCACATCCCCGAACGCGCGCATGCCGTTCGAATGCGCGGAGGACATGCCGCTCGACGAAGGCCCACCGGTTGACGCGCCCTGCGGTCTGCCGCCGGTCGCGGTCTGGCCACCGACTGCGCCCTGGCCGCCGGAAGCCTGCCGGCTCTCGCCGCCCGACTGCCCTCCCGGAGCGCCATTCCCGCCGGGTGCACCGTTCCCGCCCGGAGCGCCGTTCCCGCCCGGGGCGCCGTTCCCGCCCGGGGCGCCGTTCCCGCCGCCCATATGTTCACGCATCGCCGCTCTGATCTCCTCGATCATCGCGTCGTCGGGCTGGATGTTCAGGGCGCTGTTCGCAACGAGCAGCACATCGCTGAGATCGTCGAGCAGGAAGTCGACGGTCGCGGTCATCCCGGGAAGCAGAAGTCCCCTGTCGTTCTCCGCGTCCACGACGACCGTGTAGTTGACGACGTTGGAGATCGTTTCGGGCTGGAGCCAGATCTGCCGCACGGTCCCGGAGAACACCTCGTCGATGAACGCTTCGACCGTGAAGCGGACGCTCTGTCCCTCCTCGATCTGCCCGATATCGCTCTCATCGACGAGCGCGTGGATCTCCATCACACGAAGATCCTCGGCGATCGTGAAGAGCGTCGGGGTCGAGAAGCTCGCCGCGACGGTCTGTCCGCGCTCGACGTTCCGCATGATGACGGTCCCGTCGATCGGCGAACGGATCACCGCGTACGAACGGTTGGCAATCTGGCGATCGAGCGATGCCTGGGCCGCGAGAAGCGAGGCTTCGGCCGACTTGACGCTCGTGCGCGACTCCTCGATCTCCGCGTCGCTCACCAGCCCCTGCTCGAACAGCTCTTCGACGCGACCGTGGTCGCGGATCGCCTGCTCGTACTGAGCTTCGGTCTTCATCTGGTTTGCGCGCGCGTCACGCACGGAGGCGGCAAGCATCGTCGTATCCAGAACAGCGAGGACCTGACCGCGGCGGACCGTCTCGTTGTAGTCCGCGTACGCCTGCGCGATCGTCCCCGACACCTGCGTCCCCACCTCCACCGTTCCCACCGCCGACAACGCTCCGCTCGCCGTAATGACGTTCTCGAGGTCACCACGTGTCACCTCGGCGAAGTCGTACTTCGCGAACGCAGCCCCACCCCCGTTGCCGCGGATGATAATGAAGGCCGCAATGAGCACCACCAAGACGGCGGCGATGACTATCCACTTCTTCATGCGTGTCCCCTTGGCTGGCTATCCGGTGCCGCTCCGGAACGACCGGAGCGTTCTCGCGATGGTAGCACGCAGCAACGCGCCACGAAACACCAAGTCTCGTGACGCATGACTGCGCGTCAAGCAGTGCATCAGTTCTGTGCGTGGACGCGGAGGGTCTAGAAGCCCCCACCTCCTCCGCGACCTCCCATCCGACCGCCGCCTCTCTGGGATCCGCTCTCCTGACGCGCCTCCATGGCCGCGCGCTGCTCCTCGACGTACTCCTGATACACATCCATCTGCTCGTCCGTCAGAACAAGCCGGAGGCTCTCTTCGGTCTGCCGTGCGAGGTCCTCCATCCGCTCCATCATCTCCACCGGTGGACCGGACCCCGGGTCTGCCGAGCTTCTCATCTCATCCATCAGCGCACGACGAGCAGCCTGCTCGTCCTCGAGAATGCCGCGAACGACCGGTTCCTGTTCCTCGGTCAGTTCGAGATCGTACATGAGACGGTAGAACGCGGCCTCCTGGGCCGCTGCAGCGGCTTCACGCCCGCCGCCGCGCTCCGCCCCGGGCTCACCGGCGGATGTGGAATCGGTGGCTCCCGTGCTCGCGCACCCCGTGATGGTCAGTGCGAAGCCAAGGACAAGCGGAACGGCGAGTCTTGAAATGCGCATGGCGTTTCCCCCCCGTGTGTAGCTGAGTCATGTGAGTGCACCCATTCAGAGCAACCGCGATACCAATCGGCAGCGGCGCCCGAGAGGAATTCCAAGCGATGCGCGAACTGGTTCCCATACCGGCAGTTGCGAGGATTCGCGGAGCGGCGTTCGGGTGATCGGACAGGCGGGACAACTGGTTCGGCGCGCAGGATGTTCACTCTTGGAGGGTGAAAGAGAACTCCGGGTGCGCAGAGTCTGCGCACCCGGAAGAGAAGTCCAATATGCCCACGCGTTCGACGCGAACGCGCGGACCTCGTCTACCCGACGATCTGCACTACCTGTTGATCTCTCATCTACCTGAAGAGGACCGTGCTCGCCTGCGCGCTCTCGCCGGCGAGAAGCAGCGCCCGAAGGTCAGGCCACCACTCCGGATGGATGGTCGTCTGGTTGATCTGGAGGCTCCGCGTGACGACGAGCCAGTCGCCGTCACGCTCCACGACCTGCGAGAACCGGCCGACGCCGTTCTCGACATCGACCTCGGCGGGCGCGAGCGCCACATCATCCTCCGGCAGCTTGACCCTCAGTGAGAGCGTCTCCCGAAGCGGAGCGACGAGAAGCACCGGACTCGTGCGGTCGCTCTCGTACAGATGGACGCTCGAAGGGAGTCTCGACTCCAGACCCGCCCCCGGGGAACCGAACGTCAGAACGTTCCGTTCCTGCTCGTCGGCATCACCCGGATCCCAATCGAATGTGAATCCCGCGACGGAGCGACCCGACTCGAGAACGGCCACGTTGGAACCCGTGACCTCGGCGCCGCCGACCACATCCGAAGCAAGGCGGTCGCAGAACCGCTCCGTCTCGCTGCCGACGCCGACGATGCTCCGATAGAACGAGAGAGCCTCCGCCCCGCTCACCCGACCGACGCCCGTCCATGCGCCGCCATCGTCCTGCTCCAGCGTAACGGAGCAATCGAACACGCTGTCGATCGCGCCATTCCCGAGAGTCCAGATCTTCGGAGCGTTCTCCGTCACGTCCCAGACGGTCCTCGCGGAGAACTCATCCGGCAGCCCCTCGGCGAACGTGCCGACGGCAGGATCGAAGATCCCCCTCACACCTTCACCCGAGACGAGCAGTTCCATCGGACCGAACCGCGCGAGCCCGGGGACATCCAGGTCCATCGCGACGACCGGGACGCTCCTGAAGACAGGTACTACGGAACTCACGCCGGCGACCTCCCGCAGAAGCGCGGTCGCCAGCGCGGCGCGGTCGAGCGTGTGCCCGTACGCGGAGTCGTAGGTCCGCGCAGCGGGACGCGGCTCGAAGGCCCAGTGCGACGCGTCGTAGCCGATGTACCTGGTCGATCCGGTCACGAGTCCCGCGACGGCCTCGACGCGGGCCGGAAGATACGTCTCATGCTCCGTCAACGCCAGCACGGTGTCGCGGAGCGCGTCGCTGAGTTCGCCCGCAACATCGATGCTCGTCGTGAGAGCAGCGCCAAGAGCGCTCCAGTCGCGCCAGGTCGACCAGCACGCGTACGGCGCGTGCGCCGTCGCGTCACCCACGTGCGGCACCCCCAGCCTCGGCTGGTCACGCATCTCCCACGCGTACCGGGCCCCGTCGCCGTCGCGGGTCACCACCGGGTCCGGCGCGCCGTTGCCCACGGCGAACGAGAGTGGCACATCCGCCGGTACGAGCACCTCATAGGAGACGCGGATGGCCGGGTCGTCGCGATGGAACACCCAAAGACCGTCCGCCCCCACGCCGCCGGGGAAGCGCCTCGTGATCGTGTAGACCGTCTCCATGATGCACGGCAGTTCCACACCGTCGTGCAGGAGCATCGTCTCACGCATCGTCGTGTAGTCGTCCGCACTCGCCACAGCGCGTGGAACCGTCTCGACCATCGCGGTCGGACTGAGATCCGACTCGTGGGGCCACCACTGTCCGTCCATCCACGTGCGGAGCGCCGTCACCTCGAGCGCGGCGTTCGTCGTGTTCCACGGGACTCTCAGATCGGCATACTCATCGATGCCGAGTTCGGTCGAGATCCAGACGATCTGGTGGAACGACGTCCGCACGGATCCATCGAGAGCCACCTGGACCGTCCGCCCGTCGAAGAGCAGGACGACGTCGGTTGAACCGAGATCGAGCGTCTCACCGGCCCGCTCCATGAGCGCGCCGATATCCATATCACCTACCGCGGAGGTCGGGGCCGCGAGCGCCGGAACCACCAAGAGAACGAGCGCTGCGAGCGCGATCGCCTGTCCGAATCCGTTGAGTCGATTCACGACGCACCTCCCTTCTCCGCGCGATAGACCGTTGCTGCCCAGTCCATCATCTCATCGACCGCAGCCTTGAACCCGTCGTAGCCGTCCGGCGGGATCTGGCGCCGCCGCGCCTCGAACCGCTCGCTCACCGTGAGCTTCCTGCCGTCGGTCTGCGCGTCACCCTTGAAGTAGCCGTACGTCTCGTCGATCTCGTCCGGCGTCTCGACCTCATCGAAGGAGTATCCGCCCGGAACCCGGATCGTCTCCTCCGCGTCGATGAGCTGCGTGAACCAGAGGAACACGTCGCTCTCCCGCTCCTCTCCCCAGTCGTAGACGCACGAACGGCAGAGCCATCCGTTCTCGGTGGCAAGCACCATCATCGGGCTCTCGAACTCCAGCCCGTCCTCGACGACGAGCGCGTACCCGGGAATGCGGTACTCGATCTCGATCCACGCATCCTCGCTGAAGTCATCGACGACGATGTGCGAGAGTTTCTCGATCTCAACCGCGGTCCCGAGCTCCCGAAGGTAGTAGGCGATGTCGTCCTCGACATCCTCCATGCGGCTCATGCTCACCATGCCCCGCAGACGCGAGTCCAGAGCGCGCGAACCGTCGAGACGGAAGGCTCCCTCGAGAGTTCCGTCCTCGAGGATGCGGGCGTCGTGCCGGATCCGCAACGCCGAGTCCTCCGGTGGGCTGTACGGCATCGACGAGAGCGGTTCGCCCTCGGGTGTCCCGATGAGATAGTGCTGCTCCGACTCCGACTGCGACCAGATATCGTTCTGATACGGGACCCACGTCGGGTCGTACATCTCGAAGCACCCGTCGTCCTTGCGGAGCGCGCAGACACAGTGGTTGAACTGGTCGGCGGGCACGTCCTCGATGCGGCTCCCGGCCATCGTCATCGCGGCATACGAGTCCATGTCCGCGGCCCGCATCATCGTGATGAGCATGCCGGCGATGTCCTTGCAGACACCGCTGCGCTGCTCGAAGATCATGTCACCCGGGTGGAGCGTGAACCCCTCGCCCTCACCCATCGTCTGCCCGCTGTACCGGATGTTCTGGGCGACCCAGTGCACGAGCACCTCAGCCTTTTCGGCCTCGGAACCGTTCGCCACGCCGGCCTCGCGAAGAACCTCGTCCACCTTCGCCTGGATCTCCGGTGTGACGTCGAACTGGTTGCGGTTGGCGTCGAAGAACCAGCGGCTCTTCTTCTCCCAGCTCTCCACGGTCGCCACGACGACCTTCGCGACCCGGTCGCTCGCGGCCGGCTGACGCGGCTCGGAGTTGATCGCCTGCACGTCGAACGCCCACCACGAGTAGGTCGTCGCATCCGCGTCGTAGCTCGTCGCCGAGAAGAGCGGACCGTTGTAGACCTCGGAGTGCAGCCGCTTGTCCGGCGGCATGACGAGCTCGTAACGACGCTCGACGATGGGCACCGAGCCCTGGAAGAGCACGATGTCGAAGTACTCGCCGGGCATCGGCGGTATGTACTTCTCATCGCCCTCGTCGATCGCGGCATTCGTCGTCGCCGCAACCGCAGCGCTCGTTGTCGCCGCAGCGCCCGCCCCGGAGCCGGCATCCTCGAGCAGCGCGTAGCTGTAGCCTTTGCGGAAGAGCCTGACCTCGACGCCGTCGTTCACCTCGAGCCGCGGGAGCTGGAGCGTCTTGATGCGGCTGTTCCAGTAGATGGCGGACTGCGGCGCGGGCAGATCGTGCACGTTCGCGACGTCGACGGGGATCCGCTCTCCGTCACGGATGACGTTGACCTCACGAACCTCGACCTCGCTGCTCCACGGTTCGTATCCCCAGCGGAGGACCGAACGGTCGCGACAGCCGTCCGAGGTCAGGATCTTCGTCAAGAGGTAGCTCTCACCGTAGGTCACGCCCGTCGGCTTCACGCGATTGACGGTCTCATCAAAGACGATGATGTGATCTGCATCCGGAAAGTCGTCGGCGTCGCCCGCGTCGTCGAGCCGCGAGAACGCGGTCGGTGGTGGAACATCACCAGGGGGAAGCTCCTCCCCGGTCTGGTCGGCCGCCGCGAACGCGACACCGACGAACGCCGGAACTGCGCCGGCGAGAAGAAGCGTCGCGACCGCCGCCGCGACGACGGTGGACCACCGGTGCTTCGCGAGACGCACATCTACCTCCTGTGTGCTGGCGCGCCCCGCGAGGGACGCGCAGTCCGGTCGTGCCGTTCTTTCGCTATCGATTGGGGTCCCGAACATCCTATGGTATCGCTCGGCTCCCGGCAACAGGCGGAGCCGGCCTGACACATATTCTTGATAAACGGCGTCAATTACGATACAATGGGTGTATTGGGTATTGTGAGGACCATGACCTGGGAGAGGCAATGCACCGCCGGCCGAGCTTGAGGGCCGTGCCGGCCTTGCTCGTCCTCGTGCTGTGCGTCGCTTCCGCACCGGGCACGACGATCATCGTCGATGGCGGCGGTGGAGCGGACGCGACCACGCTGAGCGCGGGTATGGCACTCGCGGCCACCGGCGACACGGTGCTCGTGGCCGCCGGGACGTACGCCGGGACCTGGAACCGCAACATCGACTTCGCGGGTCGGGAGATCCGCCTGGAGTCGATCGATGGTCCGGAGGCAACGATCATCGAGTGTGAATCGCTGGGTCGCGCGTTCGTGCTCGCCTCGGGCGAAGGACCGGCGGCTGCCATCAGCGGTCTGACGATACGCAACGGATACCACGAAACGGCCGGCGGCGGGATTCTGTGCGATGGAGCCTCCCCCGCCGTCGAGAACTGTATCTTTGAGAACTGCATTGCGTGGGACGGTGGCTCGCTCGGACAGGGCGGAGGGATCTACTGCTCACTCTCCGAGGCGACGATCTCGGACTGCACGTTCCGCTGGAACAGCGCACGGGAGGGAGCCGGCATCTACTTCGCCGACTCGCCGGCTCTCGTGGCGCGGACGCTGTTCATGGGGAACACCGCGTACAGCGGCGGCGGCGGCGTCCGCATCCTGCGCGTCGCAACAACGGTCGAGGACTGCACGTTCTTCGCGAACTCGGCGCCGACCTACGGTGGCGGGATCTACTGCTGCTACTCCGCGCCGACGGTGACCGGATGCACGTTCGCGGGCAACGCGGCGTCGGAGGGCGGCGCCATCTACGGGTTCAACGCATCGCCCGTGATCACAGACTGCATCCTCTCCTTCTCGACCGAGGGCGCGGCGGTCTACTGCCCCGGAGCGAGCGCGTTCGAGATCTCGTACTCCTGCCTCTTCGGGAACGCCGGCGGCGACGAGATCTGTGGAAGCGGGCACGACAACGTCTTCCTCGACCCGGCGTTCTGCCACTCCGTCGACGGGGAGTTCTGGCTCCAGGACTGCTCTCCCTGCCTCGGTGCGGGGAGCGGCGGCGGCAACATCGGAGCATGGGGTGCCGCGTGCGCGTGCGATGACACAACGGCGGTAACGGAGACACAGGACGCGGTTGCACGTCCGCTCTCGGTCTCACCGAACCCGACCGGAGCCGGCGCCGGCATCACGTACCGTCTCCGGGAAGCAGCGCGACCGATCGCGCTCGCCGTCTACTCGAGTGCCGGACGGCTCGTTCGCGACCTCACAGCCGGGATCGATGGGACAGAAGGAGCAGTGTTGTGGAACGGCAACGATGATAGTGGACGGTCTGTGGCGGCGGGCGTCTATATGATACGACTCGAGACGGAAACGACACGACATACGGCCAAGCTCGTCGTGGTACGATAGCGGTCCCTGAAAGCGAAGAGACTCCGGACACCTCGCTCCATCCATGGTTCAGCTACCCTGAGAGGAACGACATGAGACGACACATCCCCTTTGGACTCGCATGCGTCATCGCACTCAGCCTGCTGTTGCCGAGCACCGCGCTCGCGTTGCGGGTCGTGACGTACAACGTGCTGAACTTCCCCGGCTCGACCGGCACATCGAGACTCGATGATTTCCGTATCATCCTCGAGGAACTCGACCCGGACGTGCTCGTCGTCCAGGAGATGCTGAGCGAAACGGGCATGAACCAGATCCTCGACAGCGCGCTCAACTACTACTCGCCGGGCGAGTACGCGGCGGGGCCGTTCGTCGACGGCTACGACACGGACAACGCGCTCTACTACAAGGTTGCGACCGTCGACTACGTCTCACACCAGGAGATCACGACGGCCCTCAGGAACATCTCTGAGTACACGCTTCGCCCCGTCGGGTACACGTCGTCCGCCGCCGAGTTCCGCGTCTACTCGCTCCACCTCAAGGCCGGCACGGGCACAGACGACAAAGCGAAACGACTCGCCGAGTGCACGATCCTCAGAAACCACATGAACGCGTATCCTTCCGGCGGCGCGTTCATTGTCGCCGGCGACTACAACATCCGCGCCAGCACCGAGACTTCCTACCAGAAGCTCCTTGCGGACGAGGCCGACAACGACGGCCGCGTGCTGGACCCCATCAACCGGCCGGGCACATGGCACGACAGCTACACCTTCGCGGACATCCACACGCAGTCGCCGCGCACGACATCGTTCGGCGGCGGGGCGACCGGCGGGATGGACGACCGTTTCGATATCATCCTGATCTCGTATGCGCTCTACGACGGTGAGGGGATGGACTACATCCCGGGGACGTACACGGCGTACGGCAATGACGGATCGCACATGAACATGGCCATCAACGACGGCACGAACTACGCGGTGAGCGCCGCGATCGCCGATGCGATCCACGAGGCGTCCGACCACCTCCCCGTCTATGCCGATCTCCAGCTGCCGGCGAAGATCGATGCCCCGTCCCAGCTGGCATTCGGATCGTACATCGAAGGTACGCCGGCCACCGCCCCGGTGACCGTCGGCAACGTGGCCGTCGCACCCGCGGATGAACTCGATTACTCGCTCGCGGCGCCTTCCGGGTTCTCCACGGCGAGCGGTCTCTACGATGTCGAGGCCGGAAGCGAGAACGACCACTCGATCATGATGGACACCTCCTCGCCCGGCTACCGTTCGGGCTCGCTGGTCATCTCGTCCGATGACGTCGACCAGCCGACCGTCTCGGTGGCGCTTTCGGGAACGGTCATGTCGCACGCCGAGCCGTCGCTTGCCGAGGGCTCCATCGTCCTCCAGGGCACACTCGACTTCGGCTCGCACGATCCGGGGGACTTCCCCACACTCTCGATCAATGTCCACAACGTGGGCTACACGGAACTCCAGGCGCTGCTTGGCGTCTACGACGCCGAGATCGATGGCGGCGACGGCCACTTTGACTTCGACGGCGGGTTCGCACCACGCGCCGTCGGCGACACGCCGGCGACGTTTGACATCGTCTTCGACTGTGATGGCGCGACACCGAACACGTTCTACGATGCGGAGCTCGTCCTCCACACGCGGGACGACTCGTCGATACCGGGCTGGACAACGCGCTCGGAGATCGCACTCACACTGACGGCCTATGTCGAGGATGGGACCGGCGTCGACGACGTGGTTGGCCGTCTCGCGTTCGCTCCGGCGTCTCCGAACCCGTTCGTCGATGCCACCGTCTTCCACCTGAGCCTCCCCCAGCCGGCTCCGGTCGATGTCGCGGTCTTCGATGTGACCGGACGACTCGTCGCGACGATCCAGTCCGGCGAACTCGCGGCCGGCGAACACGCGCTCGCGTGGGACGGCAGGAACCGCCACGGCGTTCCGGCCGCATCGGGCGTCTACATCTGCCACGCCCGTGTTGGGGAATGGCAGCAGACGAGGAAGGTCGTGCTCATCAGGTAGGACAGGCAGGACCGCGTCGACGCGCCGGCGTCTGGGCGCGGCACGACACGCGAACACAACAGAGAGCCCCCGGACCACTTCGGTCCGGGGGCTCTCTTATCATTCGAGTTGTGTCAGTCGCTCCTGCAGCGTACTCGCCTATCGCGAGGCTACTTCAGGAGAACAACCGATGAGCGCTCGCTGACCTCCCCCGCGTCGAAGCGGCAGAAGTAGACGCCGGAGGCGAGATGCTGGCCGGCCTCGTTCTTGCCGTCCCAGGCGATCTCGTAACGACCCGGGTCCATCGGCCCGTTCACGAGCGTCCGGACGAGCTTGCCCGAGACGTCGTACATCGTCACGCTCACGGAACCCGAGATCTCGCCGATCTCGAAGGCGACGGCGGTCTGATCGCGGAACGGACTCCGCGTGAAGGCCTGGAACCTCGTCACGAAGCGACCGCCGGTCAGAGCGGACGCCGGGAAGTTGCTCGCGCAGTACTCGGCGCCGGAGTCCTCGACGACCCAGAGTTCGTACCAGTACTCGGTCTGCGGAAGAACGTCGCGGTCCTCATAGACACCCGGGTTCTCGAGTCCGACGAGCTCGGTCGTGATCCGCTCGTACGGACCGGCCTCATCCATCGCGCGGTGCACGTGGAAGCCGGTCACGCCGTCGAGGGAGGCCACACTCCATCTGAGCGTCACGCAGAGCGGCTCTGTCGTCGACGCGAAGAAGGCCGCTTCGACCGGTGTGTAGGCGCCACAACCCCACAGGGCGTACGATGTGCTCTCGGCGCTGCCGACGAACGGACCGCCGATCCGGCTTCTCAGCCGATAGCTCGTCGACTCAACCAGCGGACCGCCGCTCGAGCCGCCCGAGACGATAGCCCAGGTTCTCAGTTCGTAGCTGTCGCTCTCGGGGCGATCACCGGCTTCGCCTACCGTCACGAGACACACACCCAGGACGAGGAGCGTCAGCGTTGTCACCGTGAACGCTCTCTTCATGGGCCACCTCCTTCGTTGGAGTGTGCCAACTCTGTTCAATATCTCAGTCAGAACCGCGGGAGCTGCATACCCGCGGGCAGACCCTCCCCTGAGGAAAGAGCCCTGTGCGTGAACAATAGCCACCATCGCTTCACCAGGTCAAGTGGAATCCGGTTCCCGCATCCTCGCGCCTACTGGAGCGTTACCAGCACCCGGATCATCCCCGTCCCGATCGCGAGCGGCTCGAGTGCCTTGCCAAGCACGGTGCCGACCGCAGGGTTCACCTCGCGCATCGCGTGCCCCGGTGTATCAGAGGTCACGAGCAGGTCTCCGGCGGTGATCGCGCCGTTCTCCGCCGACACCTTGCAGCGGACGATCCCCACGACCGCGAGCGGGACCTCACCGAACGCCGCCGCTCCCCCGCTCACCGCGCAGACACCCGCGACCAGCGTCGAACGCGCCACCGCGGAGAGCGCGGTCCTCCCGCGGCCGAGCGGGTCGATCACCATGACGTCGCCCGCTTCCACGACCCCCGTCTCTTCACTGACGGGCACCATCTCCGTCAGCCCGGTTCTGGCCGTCGGCCAGTCCCACCAGCCGTTGCCGGCATTGTCGCACGTCAGCACCATGCCTTCCGTCGGCCCCCGTGTCATCTGGAACCGGTAGGTCTCCACGGCAAGCGCGTCGAGTGTGTCGGTCACGGTTACGCGACCATCGATACCGACATCGAGATCGCCGGTCACGTCGATGTCTCCGGTCACCACGAGGTCACCGTCCACGGAGACATCACCGATGAAGTCGCCGGCGGTGCCACTGAGACACGAGCCCTGGATCGCCACGCCGCTCCCCGAGTGGGCACCGACGATGGCGGGGTGGCTCCCGCCTGTCCGCGCGAAGAGACTGCCTCCCGCGCCCAGCTGCTCGACATGAAAGGCCGTACCCTGGTCGCTGACGATGCCGTAGTACGGAAGCTCGAAGCTCCCGGCGTTGAACGCCGTCGGGACGCTTGCGAGCTTCTGACGCGTGTCCATGGTCTCACCGTCGATGGTGAGCTCCAGGAAGTACGGCGGGGAGGTGAACTCGGGAAGCCCCTCGAGCGACCCCAGTTCGATATGGAACCACCCCTCCGACACGACCACGCCCACATGCTCTTCGGGGCCCCACATGCTGCCTCCTCCTGTGGACGCGTCGTACATCTCGGCCACGACCGAGACGGCCGCATCGACCGGCTCGCCAGTGTCAACGTCGGCGAGGAACCCCTGGAACCAGATCGTCTCGGCGATGTCACGGCGCTCGAGCGCCGCCACCCGTGAGGTCGCCAGGGCGGAACCACCGTCCCGCGACGCTACAGGGACGAGCACGAGCGCCGCGCAGAGCAGCGACGCGGCAACGACCACGACCGACATCCGTGTGTTCGACATCCGTCTCCCCCCCTGCGTGGAGTGAATCGAGCGAGCGGGGCGCAAAGCGATGCACCCGATGAGTCATGCTCATCGGGTGCAGAGTATGCCCGTGATGTGCGGCGTGTCAATCCCTGCCTGAGTCCCCGTGCTAGAGGACGAGCGCGTACCCGATCTTCGCGAAGAGCGTCCTGTCACTCTGGGTCAGGTCGTAGCTCTCCTCCCCATCGTGGTTGTCCGAGTACCCGAGGTAGAGCACCGTTTGCGGGTTGATCTTGTACGAGAAGAGCACCTGGCTCGCGAGCTCCTGGTACTCCGGCCCGCGTCCATCGGTATAGAGGTCGGTGTCGAACTCGATGTCGGAATACTGGAGCACGACTCTGAGGAACGTCCGTTTCGTGAACTGATAGGTCGCCCAGAGCCCGTCGACGTTCGCCGTGTAGAGCGTACCGCCGTCGACCTCGAGCCGCTGGTAGGTGTGCGACGCCGTGACGCTCAGACGGCGCCCCGCCTGGACCGCGAACGACGGCTCGATCGTCAGAATGTCCGCATCGCGGCCGTTGGCGTAGTCGATCCCCTGACCGAAGTTGGTGTCGATCTCCAGCTCGAGCCACCCGGTCGGCCACATGTTTGCGCCGACGAAGTGCCGACGGACGTCGTAGTCCACGTCATCGAAGCGGGTCGTCCCGTACATCCCGTAGTAGCCGACGTGCGACCTGAGCGGCCCGTTGTAGTGCATCCAGCAGTCGACGAACTTCTGGAGGAGCTCTCCGTCGAGCTTCTCGTCGTGCACGTATCCGCCACCCATGTTCCAGTCCGTGTACCAGTCGCTCGCGTCCCCGCGGATGATGCGGGAGAGACCGCACCGTGACTGGCGGAAGTCGACCTTCGGACGCCAGCCCAGATCGCTTCTGAACCCATCGTCGACATGCCGGTGCGCGAGCCACCACTCGTACTCGCTGGCGTCGTGGTTGTACTCGGCGTCGTAGGCGAAGCCGTCTACCTCTGCCTCCGCCAGCTCGAACGCGTCGACGACGGATGACGGATACGACGTCTGCGACGCCAGGACCTGGATGCCGAGCCGTTCGCTCGTGAGGAACTTGAGGTTCGCATCGAGTCCTCCGACGCGATTGGAGTACGCGTCACCCGCCCGGTCCGACACGAACACGCCGACCGTCGAGGACTCGCCGACATCATGCCGGTACCTCAGAGCCGCGACCGTCGTCGTCATGTCGAGCGACGTTCCACTGGATCCGTGCGGCCCCGGGAGCATAATGTTCGTGATCTCGTCCTGCGCCACGAACGCTCCGATGGCGTGAGGCCCTTCCTTTCCGGTGAGCTTCACGCCCCACAGCGGGTCCGCCACTGTGCGGGTGTGGAGCGCGTTGAGCCGCGTCCTGAAGAACTCCGTGCCCTCGAGGAAGAACGGCCGCTTCTCGTCGTAGTAGATGGCGAAACGCTCGTTCGCCTCGAGCTCGAAGGCGTCGGCCTCGACCTGCGAGAAGTCGGGGTTGATGGCGGTCGAGAGCACCAGGTTCGGAGTGATGCCCCAGCGCGCCGTGAGACCGACGTCGAACTGGTCGCCGCTCTGCTCGAAGTCGCCGCCCGGCATCGAATCCCGCGCCTCGGAGACGAAGCCCGACACCGTCGGGTCGAACTCGATGTTCCGTCCCGGCGTGGCGCTTGCCATCCCACGGATCTTGCTGACGCCGCAGAGGTAGCAGTCGTTGTCCCGGTCACTCATCTGGAGGGAAAACCGGTAGTCGGTCGTGCGAGAGTACTTCCTCCCGGCGCCGATACCCCACGTCTGCGCACCGTCGACCCGCTGGAACCTGAGTGACGTAAAAGGGATCGCGAACTCCACGATGTATCCGTCGGCGGTGATCCGTCCGCCCGAGTCCCAGATGGCGTCCCAGCTGGCGTCTCCCCCTCCCCGCCCCTCTGAATCGAGCGCGTCGCCCTGGATACCGAGCGGGTTGAGGAAGAACATGTACGCGCGCCGCTGGTCGTTGAACGTGTCGAGGATGAGGGAGACACGATCGTCGTTGTACATCCGGTCGCGGTCGCAGATGCTCGCGCAGATCTGTGAAGGGTCCGGGTCCTCCGCGACGAACGCGGCGTAGAAGTGTGTCGTCGTCGTGGCGAGAAGCAGCTCGGTGGCCACGACAGGAGGGGTGATGTTCTCGCCCGGCGACGTCTCGTACGCGAGTTCGAGCCTGAGCGCCTGGTCCCAGAGCGGCTCGTCGAGATTGCCGTCGGCGGTCACGTGACCCACGACCTCTGGGACGAGATAGGGATCCTCCTGCGTCCCGGCTGTCGTGAGAGCCGCCGCGGGCCAGGCGCAAGTGACGGCAAGAACGATGAAGGCGACCAGGATCGCCGCAGGGCAAGACAGGGCGAAGTGTCTCACGTTCTGCTCCTTCGGGTGTGTTCAGATGAGGGTTCCTCCGCACGCAGGGTTTGACCCACATTCAGCATGCCATCGTTGCATTGCTTCTGCCGGTAGGCTACCTTGCTTGTCAATGGACAAGCCACCACAGAACGACCACATCCTCGCGGACGAGAACATCGGCCGCCTTCTCTGGAAGCTCTCGATCCCGGCAACCGTCGGCATGCTCGTCATGGCGACGTACGGTCTCGTCGACGCCATCTTCGTCGGTCGCGGCGTCGGGCCCCTCGGGATCGGCGGCATCGCCATCGTGTTCCCGATCCAGCTGGCCACGATGGCCATCGGTCACATGATCGGCATGGGCGGCGCATCGATCATCTCCCGCTCGCTCGGCGCGGGAGACACGGAGCGCGCCGAACGCACGCTTGGCAACGTCGCCGCGCTCGCCATCGGCATCTCCGCGGTCATCATGCTCCTCGCGTTCCCGCTCGCCGACCGCCTTCTCAAGCTCTTCGGCGCAACGGAGGGGCTGCTGCCATACGCTCACGCGTACTTCATGGTCATCCTCTGGGGAACACCGTTCCGCGCCTTCACGATGGCGAACAACAACATCATCCGCTCCGAGGGACGCGCGCGGGTCGCAATGACGACGATGCTCGTCAGCGCGGGGATCAACATCGTGCTCGATCCGATCTTCATCTTCGGACTGGACATGGGTGTGAAGGGCGCGGCGCTCGCGACCGTCATCGCGATGGGCTGTGCGACAGCGTTCGTCGCCGTCTACTTCGTCGGAGGGTTCAGCGGCCTCACGCTCCGGCTGCGCGCATTCGCGCTCAAGGCCGACATCGTTCGCGAGACGTTCGCCATCGGCGCAGCCTCGTTCGTGCGGATGGTCTCGGGGAGCGTGGTCGTCGTCATCCTCAACAGGAATCTCGGCGCGTACGGCGGGGACATAGCAGTGGCCGCGTACGGGGCGATCCACCGCCTCGTTCACTTCGCATTCATGCCGATGTTGGGATTCGCTCAGGCGCTCCAGCCGGTTGCCGGGTTCAACTACGGAGCGAAGCGGTACGCGAAGGCGAAGGAGGCGCTCCGGTTCGCCTCGGTCAGATCGACGATCATCGGACTCGTGGCCTATGTCCTGCTGATGGTGTTCGCGGAACCGATGATGAAGGTCTTCGGGAACAACCCGGAGCTCATCCGTGTGGGCGTCCCCATGCTCCGGATCGTGATCGCCGTCTTCCCGCTGGTCGCATTCCAGCTGATGGGCGCGTCGCTCCTGCAGGCGCACGGGCGCGCGCTGTCGGCGTTCATACTCTCGCTCTCGCGCCAGATCCTCATCCTGATCCCGCTCATCCTCATCCTCGGCCCGATCCACGGGGTCAACGGTATCGCGGTCGCGTTCCCGATCTCCGACCTCGCCGCCGCAGCGATCGCCGCGGTCCTGATGGTCGCCGAGGTCCGCTATCTCAATCGGATGCAGGCGGCGGAGGACTGCTAGCTCCGACGAGCCTCACTTGCAGCTGAACTGAGCCCGTCGAGAACGATCTCGATCGTCAGTTCAATGAAGGACTCCACGTTCTGCGCTTCATCCGTCTCATCCCCGGCAAGAAGTGCGTGTCCTCCGGATCCATCGGATGTCACCCGGACCTGCCCATCGAGCAGCAGCACTGCAAGACCGTGCACGGCCGACCACATGATGCTCGCCAGAGCGGCCGCGTCACCGCTCCGTAGCTCCTGCGTCTCCTGCGCCGCGCGGATAGCCTCGAGACTGCGCTCGAACGCGCGCGAGGCCGACTCCTGCAGTGAGACGGAGCGGGGCGGCCGGACGATGTCCGGACTGAACATGAGTCGGTAGTGCCCCGGACGGTCGAGCGCGAAACCGACGTACGCCCGCATCAGGTCCGCCAGCACCGCCCGCCCCTCGCCACCCTCGACGGCTCCGGCCGCTCCACGCCCCTCGACCTCGCTGAGCCGGCGGTCGAGGTCCAGGAACCCCGCCTCCGCCACCGCCGCCAGAAGCTCGCGCTTGTCGGCGAAGTGGCGGTACGGAGCCGCGCGCGACACTCCCGCCGCGCGGCTGAGCGACCGCATGGTCACGCCCTCCACACCCGCGTCTGACACCAGCTCCGCCGCGGCAGCGACGAGCGCGGCTCGCAGATTGCCGTGATGGTACGTGTCGGTCACCATGAACACCTCCGCATTCCCCGTCCTCCGAGCAACAGCCAGCACGTCCAGTCCATGCCTGCATCATGCGATGAATATGTTGACAATGTCAACATAGCATGATATGTTGACGCTGTCAACATTGACGTCCAGGTCCCACACCCGGCCGAACCACTCGTGCCGGAGGCCCGTACAAGGAGGCGACCATGCTCCCTCGACCTGCACCCGATCCACGAGGAGGACACGCTCGCATGCCGTGCCTCCGCATCGGCAATCTCGTCTCCACGCTCCCGATCGTTCAGGGAGGGATGGGCGTCGGCATCTCACTCTCCGGTCTCGCTTCGGCGGTCGCGGACGCTGGCGGCATCGGAGTCATCGCCACGGCAGGCATCGGCCATCTTGAGCCGGACTTCAAGTCGAACATGAAAGACGCGAATCGTCGCGCGCTCAGACGCGAGATCCGGGACGCTCGAGCGCTCACGGACGGCCCGATCGGCGTGAACATCATGGTCGCGCTCTCGGACTTCGACGACCTGGTCGCGACGGCACTCGAAGAGCAGGTTGATGCGCTCTTCCTGAGCGCAGGACTCCCCCTGCGTCCGCCCCGCGGCCTGTCACTCCGGAAGCTCTGGTCGTATCGCACGAAGATCATACCGAAGGTCTCTTCTCCGAAGGCAGCGGCTCTCATCTTCCGATACTGGGCCGACAAGTACGGCCGAGTGCCGGACGCGGTCGTCATCGAGGGACCGCGTTCCGGAGGACATCAGGGCTTCACAAGGCAGCAGATCGCGAACCCCTCGTTCGCGCTGGAGAAGCTCGTTCCGGCCGTGCTCAAGGTCGTGCACGTCTTCGAAGAGCGGTTCCACAACGCGATTCCCGTCATCGCAGCGGGGGGCGTCTTCACCGGACAGGACATCCGACGCTTCCTCCAGATGGGCGCGGCCGGGGTCAAGATGGGAACGCGGTTCGTTGGAACGCACGAGTGCGACGCGCACAACCGATTCAAGCAGGCCTACATAGACTGCGGCCAAGGCGACCTCTCCATCATCGACAGCCCGGTAGGCCTGCCCGGCCGGGCCATTGCGAACCGCTTCCTCAGGGATGTCGCCGCCGGAGCGCGCAGGCCGTACGAATGCCTGTGGCGATGCCTCAAGACGTGTGATGTCAGGAAGGTTCCGTACTGCATCGCGCACGCTCTGATGAGCGCGAAGGAGGGACGGTTCCGCGACGGCTTCGCGTTCGCCGGAGCGAACGCATATCGGGTGAATGAGATCATCTCCGTACAGGAGCTGGTCGGACGACTCGAGGCCGAATACGCACGTGTACGGAGCTCCCCTAGCTGCTCCCGAACCGCCGCTTGATCATCCACGCGATCGGCTTGGTCAAGAACCACTCCAGCTCGCGTCGAACCTCAAGGAGCTCCACGGGGACGTTGATCTCCTGGGGACACGCCGTGACGCACTTGCCGCAGTTCGTACAGAGCGACGCGTACGCGGGTTTGGGCGAGGTCACACCGCCGACGCGGAACGAGTACATGAGCCTCGAGTGCCGGCGGTCGCCGAACCGTCCGAGATCATTCAGGACGTCGAAGCAGCCGGGGATGTCCACGCCGGCCGGGCACGGCATGCAGTACCCGCACGCGGTGCACGGGACACGCTCGAGAGCCTGGTAGGCCGCAGTCGCGCGGTCGAGAATGTCGAGCTCTTCCGGAGTCAGCGACTCGGCCGTCGCCTCGCCCGCGATGCGGATGTTCTCGTCGACCTGCTCCTCGGTGCTCATCCCCGACAGGATCAGGTTGACCTGCGGATGGTTCCAGACCCACCGGAGCGCCCACTCGGCGGGCGTGCGCTTCGTCGCCCCGCTGTCCCAGATGGTCTGCACCGATGGCGGCACGGACTTCGTGAGGCTTCCGCCCCGGAGAGGCTCCATCACGATAATGCCCAGGCCCTTGTCCGCCGCGTACATCAGCCCTTCGGTCCCCGCCTGCCGATGTGTGTCGAGAATGTTGTACTGGATCTGGCAGAACTTCCAGTCGTAGCCGTCCACGATCGTCTGGAACCCTCTGAGCTTGCCGTGGAACGAGAAGCCCGCGTTGGCGATGCGTCCGTCGGCAAGGGCGGCGTCGAGGAAGTCGGTTACACCCAGACCTCGCATCGTCTCCCAGCTCTTCGCGTTGAGCGAGTGGACGAGATAGTAGTCGATGTGGTCGGTCTGGAGCTTCTCGAGCTGCTCCCCGAGGATGCGGTCCATGTCCTCTCGCGTCTTCACCTTCCACGGCGGGAGCTTGGTCGCGAGCTTGACGCGCTCGCGATATCCATCCTGAAGCACTCTCCCGACGAACGGTTCGCTCTGGCCCGCATGATACGGCACGGCCGTGTCGATGTAGTTGAGCCCGCGGTCGATTGCGCCGCGAATCATCGCCGTGGCGCGCGGTTCGTCGATCTTCGGGTTGCGACCGGGAAGCCGCATGCATCCGAATCCGAGGATCGAGAGATCGTCGCCGGTACTCGACATTCGCCGTGTGAGCATGTGATCTTCCTTTCCAGGCGCTGAACCTCAGACGAGAAGCCGCCCGCCTACGATAGCAGACGGGTAGCCTGATTTGAAACGCGCATCAGCGCCGGACTTCGGCGTCATCACGGCACATCACGAGCCCCGCGCGTCCCGAGAAGCCGTCGGAAGCCGCTTGACAGGCAGTGGTCCCCAGGCTATCATTAAGCATATGCTAAATTACTTTCCGGAAGGGTAGGCCATGCCTCAGAAGCACGATCCATCAGAGATGTTCCGCGTCCTCGGCGCGACGGCTCGTCTGCACATCATCGAGCTGCTCCGCCGCCGCGGGAGCATGGGGGTGACCGACCTCGCCGACGAACTCGGAGTCACCCCCGCCGCGGTCTCTCAGCACCTCAAGCTCATGAGACAGAGCGGTCTGGTGACGAAGGAGCGTGACGGCTATCGCGTCCCCTACTCTCTCGATGCCGATGGGCTCTCGAGCTGCTGCAACATGCTGGTCGATGCGTGCTCGTGCGGGTGCCACGGCGCCGGCATCGACGGGGCCCGTCCTCGCTCGCCGGGCGCCTGCGGCGGCAAGGTCACACTCGAAGCGCTCCAGGAACGGAAGTCCGCGCTCGAAGAGGCGCTCCGCAATGTGAAGTCGGATATCGCCGCGCTCAGGAAGGCCACCGCGAACGAGAAGGACAAGCCAGAGACGAAGTGATCGATCACTCCGCGCATCCGCGCGGGCAACGGGCGGTGATGCCGCCCGATGCTCTGGTCACAGTATTAAGTATATGCTGAAATAGTTAATCACAAGAGTGTTCGTTCGCCCACAGGGGCGACAAGAGGAACGGGCCCGTTCCGCGGTGCAGGTCAAACAAGGAGGTTGATTGTGAACAAGTCGTCGTGTTGTGAGACTGGCCGGAGTGGTGGTCACGGGATGAATGGCGGTCACGGTCGCCACGGCCACGGCCACCAGGGTCACGAGTGCTATTGCCGCCCGGGCCGTCGTTTCATCACGCGCGCCGAGCGGCTCACGCATCTCGAGAAGTACAAGGAGCAGGTTGAGCTCGAGCTCCAGGGCATCCAGGAGCACATCGACATGCTCAAGAGCGAGGGGTAGAACCTGACGGAGATGACTTCGGTCGAAGCAGAGAGCTGCGATCGGAGCAGAGGGCTGCCGCCTGGCAGAGGGCGGCGGGTGACACCTGGGGCGTGCCGGTCACCGCGACCTGCGCGCCCTACTCCCCTCGCAGCGCGGCGGTGAACTCGCGCCACGGGAAGAAGTAGGCGATCAGGACAGGGTAGATCGCGTAGCGACTCAGACCGAAGCCGTGAAGCGCGGCGAAGACGAAGATGAGCAGGTGCATCTTGATGACGTTCCCGTACGGCTTCATCAGATGGTCGCCCATCGCCAGCTTCGCCTTCTTCGGAGCGATGTGTGAGATCTTGGCGATGAGGGTCGCGAGGACAAACGGCCAGTAGAGCATCAGCACGACCGGGAGAACGGCGAACGGGTTCGATCCCGTCCCCTCCAGACCCTCGGGCGGGAAGAACCCACCGAGGAATGCTGCGTGGCCCATGTGGAAGCCGCCGAAGTGAAGCGTGAAGAACGCAAGGAGACCTAGTGCTCCGGGGACCGCGAGCGCGAACGGGAGTTTGCTCCCGCGGATGCCGACGACGATCGTTGAGACGATCGTGGCGTACCCCACGACGAGACTGGAGAGCCAGAGCCCCCAGATCAGGTCAGTGGCTTCCCAACGGAAGACGCCGGCCATGACGATGGCGGAGGAGAACGCGACCACGTCGAGCAGAACGTCGGGGACACGCCCACCGAGAAGCCCGTCCTCTTCGAACGTGTACAGCTTGTCGAACAGACGAGGGACGAGTCCGCCCCGTCTTCTCTGTACGGCAGTGGCCACAACCACCCTCCCGGAGTGAATCAGGATTCACGCATGTGCCAGAGGTACGCAGTTGCAATCCTGGTGCCTGAATCGCAGCACATGGCCGAAAGCCCCGGGACCCGAACCTCATCCCGCGGTTGAGGCTCTATGCGGGCTCACGCTCCATCGGGGGCCTGGTCTCGCAGGCCTCGACGAGCAGTGTGCGCCCCATGCGTGGTCGTGTGAGGTCGTAGTCGGGCATGTGGCGTTCGATGAGATCGAGGGTCTCGACCAGAAGCTCCTCGAGCATGGCCGTTGCGCGGTGTCCGTCGGTCGTGAGGATCTCGCACATCCGTTCCCACGTGCGCTCCGGCTGGATCGGCATCCGCGACAGCAGGTTCTCAGCCCATCTCCCCTCGTCGGTCGCACAGTAGACGCGATTGAGACCGGCGATGATCCCGAGGATGTTGCGGAGCATCTTGCTCACGCCGTCGTAGTAGGCGATCTTGTCCCCGCGCTCGTACGCCTGATGTTCGAGATAGCCCGGCACGTAGAGACGCATGTGTCGCCTGATCATGTTGACCGCGAGCTCCGGCGGGAACTCGCGCATCTTCGCCTTCCACTCGTCGACGAGTTCCTCACCGTGCAGAGGAACCGAGGCAAGGAATCCCTCGAACGAGTGCATCGAACCGGGCTCCGCCTCATGTTTGAGGATAACGCCGTCGACGAGCTCGCTCCACGCGTCCATCGTCACGTGGCCGAAGTCCGCCTTGAGGGGACCGAAGTAGTACGACTCGAGTCCGAATTCATCGTTCCCCGTTGTGTACGCGCGCCGACACTCGAGATCACGAAGCGGTTCGGCGTCGATGAACTCCCGGTCGATCGCGTCCCAGTAGACGATGATATCGAGGTCGGAGTACGCGTCGGCCTCGCCCCGCGCAACGGAGCCGCCGAGCACGATCATCCTCACGCCCTCGCGGACAGCGTAGTGCGCGGCCAGCTCGCGCGCGAAATCGACCCGCCAGACGCTCGCTTCAGTCGGTGTCCTGTTCTCCATCGCTCACTCCTTCGATCATCTCGCTGAAGGCCTTCTGCAGTTTCCAGTTCTGCCTATCCGACAGCGGTTGCAGTGCCTCCGTTGCATCACCGGCGACCGGAGCGTGGATCGGGATGGCGTACCTGGTATCTCGTGCGGCGGGCGGGGTAACCGCGAACCTGACATACCGCAGGGCATCATGCCGCCAGCTCCGCCAGTAGACGCGCATGGCGGCCGTGTCGTAGATGACCGACCGCTGCGTGTCGTCTCCGCTGACGTCCTCCAGCAACGCGAATGCGAACTCGACTCGCCCCTGGGAGTTCCACGACGCGCGCTGGCCCGTCGTGTCTGCCGGCGCGTCGGGTGTGTACCGGCGCCACGCGCCGCGACGATCGCGCAGCCGCTCCGCGACGCGGACGAACCGCCCGTACGAATCGTCTTCGGCGCCGACATCGAGTTCGCCACCGAAGCGGATGTCTTGTGGCACGTGAGATTCGGTCTCCGCGTAGGTCGCGTTCGTGATCACCGGGAACTCGTGCTGACCCGACCGATGGACAACGGGCGAACCGTCGAGGAACTCTATGACAGCCCAGTCACCGCTCCGGTCGACCGCGAGGTAGTGCCACCCCTCTCCGTCCTGGCGGACGCTCCCGAGCGCGTCGACGACGTCACCGACTGTCTGACATGTGTCGAGGATGTACTGCATCCACTGCTGCGACGACACGCCCGGACGATCATCCTCGGGTGGGTAGACCGACGGGAGATTCGCCTGTTCGAGAACCAGTCCCCGCTCGTTCATTCCGCCCTCGATGAAGTCGCGGCCGGAGCAGGTCAGCGTCAGTGACGCGTACTGCGACCTCCACGTCAGCGTCTCGCCCTCGAACTCGGTAGGACCGAAGCCGCTCCACGGCACAAACGTCTTCTTGAGGCCGCGCGGATTGAGGAGCACATACCCCTCAAGCTCATCCGCCCAGTCGAGGTTGGCTCCCACAACGGTCTCATCGGAGGCGACGGCGAACACGGTACAGGCTGCCGATTCCGTAGGTGACGCCAGCAGCGCCATGATGGCGAGCACCAGCACCCCCGCGGCCGATGCCGCGACGACGACAGTTCCTGGGCGTGTGGTCTGGGATGCTCTCATACCGGTACGTTCTCCTCCTGGTGTGGCTTCCGAAGTCAATCCCACGGACTGTCCATCGCCCGAATTCGAACGGCGACCTCCGTGAATCCCCAGAATGCGACACCTGCCAGTCCGAGCAGTACAAGCGGGGTGACCTTCGGCATGTGCGCCACCATCGAGACGATCGGGAGCTCCGTCAGCGTCTGATAGCGCCCGCTCTTCGTCCCCGAGATCACGGTGATGGTGAAGGCGGTCCATACGAGCATGAACATGACGATCACGGCTGTCATCGGGTTCTTGCCAAAGAACCATATCCCGATGTACGCGAGCAAGCCAAAGGAGAACGCGCTCACGGCACTGTAGGTGATGAACCGCATGTAGACACCGACAAGATGAGGCTCGGGGCGAGCGATCGCCACGAACAGGAACATGAGCAGCCAGTAGATGACGCACGCGCCGGCGAGCATCGAGAACTTCCAGCGCACGATCTCGCGGTTCGTCGCCGGCAGGGTCCTCAGGAACTGCTCGGACCCTTCACGCTCCGACCACAGGACCGAGCTCGTCACCCAGACCGGCAGCAGGAGCATCGGCACGAAGTACAGCTGGTGCTGCCACGCACGCATCGGCGCAACGATCAGCATGGAGAACGTGAAGAAGTGCGTGACGTAGAGAAACGCATACTGTCTGAGTATCGCAACCATCTCAGGCTCCTTTCACCTGACCCACCACATCAGCGCCCTGTCACCAGGGCGATCATCACGTCGTCGAGTGTCGCGTTCGCAATGCGAAGCCGGCCGGAGGACTCCGCCTCCGCGAGTTCTGCCTTGAGCCGCCGGTACTCCTTCGTGAGACCGGAGCTCCCGAGCTGTCCGGTGCGCACGAGCGTGAGCCGGCCGGCAATGTGCTCGGGGAGCGTATCGGACCGGAAGTGCAGCCACTTCCAGTCAGCCAGGAGCTCGTCCTTCTCCTCATGGAGGACGATTCTCCCCGCGTCGAGGAGCGCAACGTAGTCCGAGACATCCGCGAGCGCATCGGTCACGTGCGACGAGAGCAGAACGGCACGGGTCTCATCGCTCACGAAGTCGCGGAGCGTATCGAGGATCTCGCGGCGCACGATCATGTCGAGCCCCGCGGTCGGCTCATCAAGTACGAGCAGTTCGGCGTTGTGCGCCAGCGCGATAGCGAGCGCCAGGAGCGCGCGGCGTCCGCGAGAGAGCGCGCCAACCTTCTTGTCGTCTGTGAGCGAGAACCGCGCGGCCAGAGAGCGATACGTCGCCCAGTCCCAATTCCGATAGAACGCTGCCACGTACCGGGCGGTCCATCCGACCGTCCGGTCGCGTGGGAAGAACTGCTCCTCCCCGACGTAGCCGAGACGGCTCTTGATCTCCTTCTCCCGCTCGCGATACGTGTGCCCGAACAGTTGCAGGGTACCGCTGTCCGCGCGGTGGATGTTCGCGAGGATCTTCACGAGCGTTGTCTTGCCGGAACCGCTGGGACCGAACATCCCGGTGATGCACCCGCCCGGAATCGACAACGAGACGGGACCGAGTGAGAAGTCCGCATAGCGCTTCACGACGTCCCGCATCTCAACGACTGGTGTCATTGCGTTCCTCCTCGAGTCCGGCACGCTCCTCCTCGAGCTCGGTAACAAGCTCAGCCACGTCGCCGGCGCTGATCCCGAACCGTCCGGCTCTCTCAAGCATTCCCTTCAGCTCCGCGCGCACCTCGGCCAGCTGGTCCCTCCTCAGGTACGCGCGATCGACATCCGCCACGAACGAGCCGAGACCGGCGCGCGTGACGAGAAGCCCCTCCCGCTCCAGATCCATGTACGACCGCTTGACCGTGATCACGCTGATGTTGAGCTCCTTCGCCATCTCGCGGATCGACGGAAGCCGGTCCCCGGGGTGAACGTCTCCCCCGGCGACGGCCTCTCGGATCTGGTCGGTCACCTGCTTGTGCAGCGGGTCGGGGCTGTCAGGTGACAGAACGATGAACACGTGTGCCTCCTTGGCGGTGTATATAACTAGTATATACACAGAGCACGGTGTCGTCAACCCCTTTTTTGCGCCCTGAAAGTGTGGTATACGGGGGAAAACCACCACGAGCAGCTTCGGAGTGCCACGGGACACCTACGGAGAGACTGCCATGCCGGACCTTGAGAGACTCGGAGCGTTCTACCTGGGAAGGATCCACGACGTCGAATCGGGTGAGACGGTCGAGGACGCCCCCGTGATGTACGACGCGCGCGACCTGACGACGCACGCGGTCTGCGTGGGAATGACGGGCAGCGGGAAGACGGGACTCTGCATCGACCTGCTCGAGGAGGCCGCACTCGACAACGTCCCGGCCATCATCATCGACCCGAAGGGCGACGTCACCAACCTCCTTCTCACCTTCCCCGAACTCCGGGGCGAGGACTTCCTTCCGTGGGTCAATGTCGATGACGCCCGCCGCAAGGACCTCACGCTCGAGGAGCATGCCCGGAAGACGGCCGACCTCTGGCGCAACGGTCTTGCGTCGTGGGACGAAGGACCCGATCGGATCAGGAAGCTCAAGGACAGCGCCGACTTCGTCATCTACACGCCCGGTTCGTCGGCCGGCGTGCCGGTGAGTATCCTCTCCTCCCTTGCGGCGCCCCGGCTCGACTGGGATGAGAACGAAGAGCTGCTTCGCGAGAAGATCCAGGGGACGGTGTCGGCGCTCCTCGGTCTCGCCGGGATCGAGGCCGATCCAGTGAAGAGCCGCGAACACATTCTCCTCTCCACGATCTTCGAGCACGCGTGGCGCGACGGAGTCGACCTCGACCTCGCGACGGTGATCAGATCCGTCCAGACGCCGCCGGTCCGCCAGCTCGGCGTGTTCGATGTCGACACGTTCTTCCCCGAGAAGGACCGGTTTGATCTGGCGATGACGCTCAACAACCTCATCGCCGCGCCCGGCTTCGAGCGCTGGCTCGAGGGGCAGTCGCTCGACGTTCCGAGCATCCTCAACGCCCCCAGCGGCAAGCCGCGGATGGCCATCTTCTCGATCGCGCACCTGTCGGAGCCGGAGAGGATGTTCTTCGTCACGCTCCTGCTCGAGCAGGTAGTCACGTGGATCCGTTCGCAGACGGGAACGACCAGCCTCCGGGCGCTTCTCTACTTCGACGAGGTGTTCGGGTACTTCCCGCCGGTCTCCGAACCGCCGTCGAAGCGCCCTCTACTGACGCTCATGAAACAGGCGCGCGCCTTCGGACTCGGCGTGATGCTGACAACCCAGAACCCTGTCGACCTCGACTACAAGGGGCTCACCAACGCCGGTACGTGGTTCATCGGGAAGCTTCAGGCGGAGCGCGACAAGAACCGCGTGCTCGAAGGGCTCGAAACGGTCGTATCCGAGTCCGGCACGCATCTCGACCGGAGCCTCCTCGACAAGCTCATCAGCTCGCTCGACTCTAGAGTCTTCCTGCTTCACAACGTGCACGAGGATGGCCCGGTCACGTTCCACACGCGCTGGGCGATGAGCTATCTGCGGGGACCGCTGACGAGACAGCAGATCGGCACGCTGATGAAGGACGCGACCGCCGATGCGGCCGAAGCTCCGGCGGACGCGGCGCGAGCCGTTTCGGGCACGGCGTCTCAGGATCAGGCGGAGGCCGCAGGGGCGGCGCGCGAACGCCGCGCCGGGTCACCTGTGGCGAAGCAGGCGGCGCGCGACGACGGGTTCATCGACGCTCCCCCATCCATCGACCCGAAGGTCGAACAGGTCTTCCTCCCCGCGTCGCTCTCACTGGACTCCGCCACGCGGTGGCTCAGTGACCGAGGCGGCAGCACGGTCGTGGCCGACGACGCGCATCTCGTCTACGAGCCGATGGTGCTCGGGATGGCAACCGTCCACTTCGTCAGCCGGAAGTACGACCTGGCCGAGGAGACCACGACGGCGCTGCTCATCGACGCCCCGGAGTCGGGCGCCCGACCCGGGTGGGATGAGGCCGAGGAGGTCGCAGTTACCTTCCGGGACCTTCTGGACCGCCCCGCCGCGGGTGCCTTCTTCCCGCCCGAGATCCCGGCGGGCGTGGCGAGTTCGACCAGGTTCAAGACCCTGAAGAAGCCGCTCTCGGACCATCTCTACCGCAACAGAAGCATCACGGTGATGGTCAACGATGCGGCCGACCTGTCGTCACGGCCCGGCGAGACCCTCAGCGACTTCGCGGTGCGCTGCCGCGAGGCTGCCCGCGAGGAGCGCGACGAGGCTCTCGACAAGCTCTCGGACCGCTATGAGAAGAAGATCGACAAGCTCCGCGACAAGATCGATGCGAAGCAGCGCGACCTCTCGGAGGACGAGGCCGAGTACGCATCGCGGAAGCGCGAGGAGATGATCTCGGCCGGCGAATCGGTCCTCGGAGTGTTCCTCGGGAGGCGTTCGTCACGCGCGGTCTCGACGGCGGCCAGGAAGCGGCGGATGACCGTCAAGGCCGGAGCCGACATCGCCGACACGAAAGCGAAGATCGCGGGTCTGACGGAGGACCTGGCCGACCTCCAGCGTGAGGCACAGGAAGAGGTCGAGAAGATCCGGCGTCGCTGGGAGGAGGAACTCGAGAAGGTCGAGGAGGTCAGCGTCACGCCGCGTCGCGCCGATGTCAGTATCGACACGCTCGCGCTCGCGTGGGCGCCCTTCTGGCGCATCACGTACCCGTCAGGCGACGGTCGCGTGAAGACGTCCGTCGTCCCCGCCTACCCCGAGAGCGAGTCCGACGGCCAGGGCTGAGAGCCTCCGACACGCGCCGCATCGTCACAGACACGACACAGACGCAGAACGCCGCCCCCCCCCAGGGGGGGGGGGGTTTCGGTGTCCCCCCCCCCCCCGCGGGCCCGC
>JAPEKQ010000069.1 GCA_029990205.1 bacterium | reverse complement strand
CAGTCGACGCCGTGGAACTCCTCGTCGTAGAACCCGTTGAGAAGCATGCGCCATGCCTCGTTGAAGATCTGCCGGCGCTCTTCGGAGATATCGACCGTCATGGGCGCCGATACGCTCAGGCCACCGCGCCCGGTGATGTCGCCGTCCGAATCGATCGAGACGCTCTTGATGCGGCCGCGGCTCAGGTAGTAGCAGGTCTTGCCATCGGCGCTCCAGGTGATCTCCTCAGGGTTCGAGCCACCCTCGGTGACCTGGTGAAGTCTCGTTCCTTCCCAGTCGACGAGCCAGAGATCGCTCCCGCCGAGTGTGCCGGAGGGGAACGCGAAGTGGTGACCGTCCGGCGTCTTGCCGTAAAAGTCGTACCCGCCCCGCACGTTCATGATGCGCGCGGTCCGTTCGTGGATCTCGTCGAAGTCGATGACGACCTCCACGACGGCGTCCTCCTCACCCTCGTCATCTCCGTCGTCACGTTCCGATTCAAGCTCCTCCGCCGCCTCCTCACGCTCCTCCGGCGACATCCAGTAGTCCTCGCGTGTCAGCCAGATGTACTTGAG
>JAPEKQ010000068.1 GCA_029990205.1 bacterium | reverse complement strand
GATCGCCGTTTTGACGATCGACTCGAAGGACTACCGAAGGATGGCGCTCAAGCTGGTGAGCCCCCTCTCCATTCTCGCGTCCGGGAAGCTGGACGTCGCGGGGAGCTGGACCGGGTTCTTGAGCTTCTTCCGCAGGTTCCTCTGAGGGTCGCCGAGACTGGCGCCTTCACGGATCGTCATCCTCTCGACCGCCAGAGCGCGGAGGAGGATCTGGCGGAGAGGGTGGGATTCGAACCCACGGAATGGCAAGCCATTCACCTGATTTCGAGTCAGGCCCGTTCAACCGGACTCCGGCACCTCTCCGCGGCCGGTGAAGCTAGCCCTGATTTCCCGCCAAGTCGCGATTGCGGGGCTTCCTCACCCCTGCCCGGCGACCGCGGGCGGGTCGAGCGAAGACCAGGCGGAGGGGTTAGATTCGAGGAGGTCGTGGCGAGCCATGATCGCAGGGTCCCGACCGAGCTCGGTACCCCGTGAAATCCGTCAGGTCCGGAAGGAAGCAGCGGTAGCGGGGTCCGGCTGTGGTCGGGGGTGCCCTGCGATCTTGGCCCGCCGCGGTC
>JAPEKQ010000067.1 GCA_029990205.1 bacterium | reverse complement strand
GGGGCCGGCGACCCAGCTCGAGACCGAGATCGCGAAGATCAAGCTCTACGAGACGTACGACCCGACCGATGACTGGCGCAACCGCTTCCTGTTCGTTGCCGATGATGTTTGGTCGTACGGAGGGAGTTTCGAGTTCTACACCAAGAAGGAGACGAGCGAGGGGAAATTCACATCGGAGTCGATCACGATGGGCGGGACCGTATCCTCCTCCCCGGCCGTGATCGACACATCCATGTTCATGCTCCGTCGGTTCACCGATCCGCTTCACGGCGACGCAACGCAGGACGACTTCGGTGAGGCGTACTACTTCGTCAGAGATGAGGTGACGCCGCAGCTCATCGAGCGACTGAGCGAGAGTGCGCTTCTCGTGAACTTCCAGGGCCACGCGAACCGCGCCATCCTGACGCACGAGGGGCTCCTCTACGACAACGACAATTTCTCCAACGATGTCGACGAGATCACCAACGACGACAAGCCCTTCATCTTCCTCGGGTTCGCCTGCTCGATCGCCGAGTTCTTCCACTACAACGAGCAGGGTCCGAACTCTCCGCACGAGTGTC
>JAPEKQ010000066.1 GCA_029990205.1 bacterium | reverse complement strand
ATCCTGCCGATGTCCGAGCTCAAGAGGGTGAAGCCCGCGCAGATCGAGAAGTACCTGAAGAAGGCGGCAGAGAAGGTGGAGGCCTAGCTTCATGCGCTTGCGCGTCAATCCGAACCGGATGCAGCTGCTGCGGCTGAAGAGCCGCCTCGTCGTCGCGCGTCGCGGGCACAAGCTCCTCAAGGACAAGCAGGAGGAGCTCATGCGCCAGTTCCTGGGCATGGTGCACACGGCGAACGATCTTCGCGGCGAGGTCGAGGCCGAGCTTGCGCATGCGTACGCGGCGTTCGTGTCCGCGCGGTTCGAGATGAGCGGGAGCGCGATGGAGTCGGCGCTGGCTTTCTCGCAGCGGCGAGTCGAACTCGTCGCCGACCGCGAGCAGGTCATGAACCTCAAGGTCCCGAAGTTCGCGGTCGAATTCCCCGAGGACGCGGAGCTGGGTTACGGCTACGCGGACACGACCGCCGAGCTGGACCGTGCGCTCGAGCTCTACGCGGCGATCATCCCGCGGCTCATGCAGGTCGCCGAACTCGAGAAGGGCGTGCAGCTCCTGGCGGCCGAGCTCGAGAAG
>JAPEKQ010000065.1 GCA_029990205.1 bacterium | reverse complement strand
CTACGACAACTCCACGGCGACCGTGGATGAGAGCATCATCTCACACAACGTCGTCGGAGAGGCCGTCTACTGCAGCCTGGGCGGGACGGCAACGCTCACCTGCTGCTGCCTGTGGGCCAACGAGGGTGGCGACTGGGTCAGCTGCATCGCAGGCCAGGAAGGCACGAGCGGGAACATGACGGCAAATCCTCTCTTCTGCGGTCTGTCGTTCTATGACGTCTACCTCTGCGCGGACTCGCCGTGTCTGCACGATGCGGCCGGGAACGACTGCGGCGTCCTCATCGGCGCGCTCGACGAGGGCTGCGCAGCCTGCGCCTCCCCGGTCCAGTCGAGCAGCTGGGGCGCGATCAAGGCGCTCTATCGGTAGGCGCGCCGCGGAGAAGCGGATTCTCCCTTGCGAAACTGAGCACCTCCCAGTATTGTGGGCCGCATGGTCATCCATGCGGCCCTCTTCATGGAGGTACCCGATGCGCAGCAATGTGACAGCTGTCTCTCTGACGCTCGCTGTCGTTCTCACTCTCCTCACCGTGTCCACCAGCGGAGCGACCTCACTGGCTCGATTCGACGTTCATGAGGTC
>JAPEKQ010000064.1 GCA_029990205.1 bacterium | reverse complement strand
GCTTCTTCTTGATCTTCTCGATCAGGGTGGTGCGGTTGAGACCGAGGAGCTGGGCGGCGCGGTTCTTGTTCCAGTGGGTCTGCTCCAGGGCCTGAAGGATGGGATCCGACTCGAAGTGATCGACGACGTCGTTGAAGGCGATACCGCCGGCGGGAATCCGCGGCGCCCCGGCGTGCACCGCAGCGGGACTCTGTCTGAAGGTTTGGGGCAGGTCGTCGAGGGAGATCTCTCCCTCACCCCGCAGGATCACCAGCCGCTCGATCAGATTCTCGAGCTCGCGGACGTTGCCCGGCCACTCGTGCTCGCAGATCCTGTCCAGGGCCGCCTGGGAGATGGTGGTGCCCGCTCCCTTGCTCTTCTCTCGATTCATCGCGTCCAGGAAGTGGTGCAACAGGAGCGGGATGTCCTCGCGTCGCTCTCGCAGTGGCGGGATCTCGATCGGGATCACGTTCAATCGGTAGTAGAGATCCTCGCGGAAGCGCTTCTCCCGGATCGCGAACTCCAGATCCTGATTGGTGGCGGCGATGACGCGGACGTCCACCTGGATGGTCTTCGAGGATCCCACCGGCTCGAAGGTGCGGTCCTGGAGCACCCGCAGGAGCTTGACCTGGAGCGACGGCGGCATG
>JAPEKQ010000063.1 GCA_029990205.1 bacterium | reverse complement strand
CTGCGGATTGAAGTCGCCGCTCAGGACCGAGAAGAGGAACCAGAAACCTCCGACCACGAACCCGAGCACGAGCCCGGCCCGGCGCCTCCCCCGCGACGTCAGCTGCCACGTGGCGACCTTCACGAGCAGCGAGACGAACAGAATGAACGTCGCGATGAACGGAGGCTCCTCCATCTTCACCGAGCTGTCGACGAACGCAGCCGCAGCGATCGCCATCGCCACGAGGAACGCGATGTGGCTCGACCGGTGCGTAACAGCCGTCTGCCACTCGTCGAGGTCCTGCATCAACCCCAGCTCACGGGACAGCGCCCGGACGAAGAAGAGGAGGACGAGCGCCGTGTAGAACCCGCGGTGCACGAAGACGCCGAGCAGCGAGAACACCACTGCGTACACCGCCATGAACGCGAGAATTCCTCTCCGGCTCACGGGTCTCATGGCTGCTCCTCCCCCGTCTCATCGAGCGAGAACAGCTCCTCGACGGACATGTCGAACACCGAAGCGATGCGGAGGGCCAGCCCGACCGAGGGGTTATACTTCCCCTTCTCGATCGCGATGACCGTCTGCCGCGTCACTCCGACGCGCACCGCGAGCTCCTGCTGGGTCATCTCCCCGTGCAGGAACCGCTG
>JAPEKQ010000062.1 GCA_029990205.1 bacterium | reverse complement strand
CTTGGTTGTGGTCCGGGGCTTCAGATCCGGAAGGAAGCCGTCGAGGGAGCTGTGATCGGGGAGATCGGCCACCTCTTTCGCTCGTGGGCAGATCCAGAGACCCTAAGACGGCTCATGGAAGACGAGCTGGGGGCGGACAGCCAACAGGTGTCTGGCGATCTCAGGGCAGTAGAGCAAGAGCTGGCCAGGGCGGAGCAGGAGATCGGCAATCTGCGCAATGCCATCAAGTCGGGTTACCAAGAGGACATCGAGTGGGCGAACGGCGAGATCGCGCGCCTGAAGGCTGAGCGAGGAGAGCTTCTGACCCGGAAAGCGCGGCTTGGAGTTCCCAGCAGACCCACCCGAATCGACCCGGCGTTCGTGGACCGTTGCCTAGACACCTTCGGTGAGGTCTTCGACGAAGGCACTCAGGAAGAGAAGCGCCAGTTCGTCCGCCTGTTCGTGAAGACGATTGACCTGAATCCCGACTCTGGCGACATTCTCATCCACCTCTTCAGCTGTCCTCCGATCCCGGAACCCAAGCAAACACCCGCCTCCGGAGAGACGGGTGCTCGCATCGGGTTGGTAGCGGGGGCAGGATTTGAACCTGCGACCTTTGGGTTATGAGCCCAACGAGCTACCGGACTGCTCCACCCCG
>JAPEKQ010000061.1 GCA_029990205.1 bacterium | reverse complement strand
GCGGGGTGGAGCAGTCCGGTAGCTCGTTGGGCTCATAACCCAAAGGTCGCAGGTTCAAATCCTGCCCCCGCTACCAACTTATTCACGACAGGCTCCGGGACACGGTAGGTGATTGCCACCTTCAGCTGTTCCGGAGCTAGTCGTATCTGCTCCACCCAGGCACGCAGGAGTTCCTTCCTCTCCGCAGGCGTAGCGTGCTGGAGAAGCCTAGTTAGGTCCTCCCGATACGTCATTGCTGCTCGTGCGTCGATCCTGGGAGCCACGCCAGATGCTTCAGTGGCAACAGCGAGTCTCTCCCGCTCGGCTCGGAGCACTCGCATCCTCTCGTTGGCCCAAGCAGTGTCTTCGAGGCCATCCTCAACAGCTGTCCGTATGTGCTCCAGCTTCGCGTCGATGTCGACGGTCTTCTGGCTTGCCAATGGATCATGGCCCGAGCGCGACTTCCAGAGCCGCTTGAGTTCGCGGTTGATTCTGCGTGTGAACTCGGCACGGTCCGAGCAATCCGCCACTAGTTTCTGCACTCCTTGGATGGCACGGCTCTCGATCCATATCTTGGGCACATACACGCCCGGCCCGCACCCCATGCCCCGACGATACGGTTGACTCCCGCACACGTAGTAGTCACCGTGACTGGTACC
>JAPEKQ010000060.1 GCA_029990205.1 bacterium | reverse complement strand
GACTACTACGACACGGTCATGTGGATTACCTCCGATTACGACTATCGCACGTTCTGGACGGTCGACCAGCGCAACGTGACCGAGTGGCTGGCCGAGGCAGGCGGGGGGGCTGAGCGCAACCTCCTTGTGGCGGGCAACGACTGGGCGTACGGGCTGGTGGCTGCCGGGTACGAGACGCTCGATTTCGTGACCGAGTGGTTGGCCGTCGAGTACATACAGAATGGTGTCGGTGACGTGCTGGTCGACAGCATGCCGACGCTCCGGGAGCACGCCGGAGGGACCACGTTCATGGATGCGGACGATGGGGCGTGCGTGCTCGCCGGCGGCTGTCCGACTCTGATGTACTTCGACGTGCTCGAGCCATACCCGGGGAGCAACGCAGAGATCGTGGTGGACTATGTGAAGCAGGATGCGAGCGAGCTCTCCGCCGGTGTCGCCTATACGAACCCGACATTCGGCTACCAGACGGTCGCGCTCGGATTCGGTGTGGAGTTCATGATGGACAGCCTTGACCCGTCGACCGGGTACTACAACACGGGCGTCGCCGACCGGGTCAATCTGATGCAGAACATCATGGCCTACTTCGCGAAGACGCCGACGACCGATCCGACAGGCGTGGTCGACGATGGCTTCCGTAACATGCTCGCACACGCGTCCCCCAATCCATTCAATCCCGTGACCAGGATCGCCTATAGCGTTCGCGAGTCGGGGCC
>JAPEKQ010000005.1 GCA_029990205.1 bacterium | reverse complement strand
CATCATGATCATCTCGGGCGTCGGCAACGCCGGGCAGTTCGAGGACCCGTACGAGAACTGGGCCACTGCGGAGACAGGCGGCGGGTCGCATTCCATGATGGCCATTCACTACGGTCCGGAACTGGCTCGGAACGCTGCCACGGCGCAGCTTCACGACGCGAAGGCGAAGCTCCCGGATGCCCTGGACCGGGCGCAGAGCGTGCTTGGACTGCCGGCGGCGCCGCGAATAGACGTTTACCTTTACCCGTCTGTTGATGCGAAGCGTGCGGTGACTGACAACGCGGAACTCGCTCATGCTGTCGAATGGGCGAGTGCTGTTCATGTTGCCTGGGTGGATGGAGGGGAGAGAGTTTTCACACGGGAGGTCGCGAAGGTGTCCGCTGCGGCCACTCTCGGAAGCATGTATAATCCG
Organism: bacterium; assembly: GCA_029990205.1. Lineage (GTDB taxonomy): Bacteria > Joyebacterota > Joyebacteria > Joyebacterales > Joyebacteraceae > JAPEKQ01. Next base: position 136,170 of record JAPEKQ010000005.1, on the reverse strand, counting down.
TTCATCCGCGAGGGACTTGCCGTCGCGGCCTCCGGGACGTGGGGCGGCGAGCAGCTTCGGGACGTGGCGCGGCGGATTCTCGAGGATGATGAGACGCTCGCGCTCTCATCGCTTCTCGATCCTGTGGAGTACGGAAGATACGATATCAGGACGGCTCAGGTGCTGGCCGGATCGTTCGTTGAGTACGTCATCGCAACCCGTGGGGCGGATGCCTTTGCAGAGCTCTACCGGGAGCAGGGCTCGACCCCGGGACCGGCGACCGAGGCGGTCGAGACAGCGCTGGGTGCGCCCGTCGACGAGATCGATACGCAGTGGAAGGACTATCTCCGCGCCGAGACCCTGAGTGACGCGGAGCAGGCGGTCGCGCCGCGGCCGTAGCATAGACAGGAGGAACGTGTGGGTACTGGGTTTCTGGCCACGGTCGGGCAGTCGGGCGCTGTGGGGAAGACGATCGTCTTCTTCCTGTTCGTCGTGTCCGTCTACGCATGGGCCATCATCCTCTTCAAGTATCTGACGCTCAAGCGGGCCGAGGCTCGTTCGCAGAGGCTTCTGAAGAAGTTCCACGAGAGTCCCGACGGCATGGTGAACCACTACAGCGACCGCACGAACTTCGAGAGCTCACCGGTCGCAAGCGTGCTCAACGCGGGTCTCGAGCAGCTGGCGCTCGTCATGCAGGGGCGCAGCGGTGCGCGCGGCCTCTCGATCGTTCAGATCGACGGGCTCGACCGTTCGCTGGGACGCGCCATCTCGGAGCAGGTGCTTGAGCTCCGGAAGTACCTCATCACTCTGGCGACCATCGTCGGCGCCGCGCCGTTCATCGGCCTCTTCGGCACCGTGTGGGGCATCATGAAGGCATTCACCGCGATGTACGTCACGGGCAGTGCCAGCATCTCCAGCGTGGCGCCGGGCATCTCGGCCGCGCTCACCACGACGGTCGCGGGACTTGCCGTCGCCATCCCCGCGCTGGCGGGCTACAACTACCTCATGAACCGGGTCCGTACGCTCACGACGACGATGGAGAACTTCTCATCGGAGTTTCTCTCGACCGTCGAGCGGAACCTGGGCGAGCGGTAAGGCGGAGGAGAGAGCCAGTGCGTCGCAGGCACGATGAACAGGGAATGGATCCGATCGGGGAGATCAACGTCACGTCCCTGGTCGATATCATGATGGCGCTTCTCGTCATCTTCATCATCGTCGCGCCGATGATCGAGCAGGGGATCGAGGTGAACCTGCCGACCGCGGAGCCCGCGAAGATCGATGTGTCGGACGTCGTGACCGTGACGGTCTCGTCCAACGACCGGATCTACTTCGAGGGCCAGCGCGTGACGATGGAGGATCTTGGCGAGCGCCTGTCGAACATCCAGGCCGCGAACGCTGATGCGGCCGTTCTCATCAAGGCCGACCAGGACATCCGTTACGGCCGGGTCGTCGAGGTCCTCGACGCGGCTCGCAGCGCGGGCCTCTCGCGACTCGGGATGGCCACGAAGCCGGCGGAGTGATCTGTGAACCGGTTCCTCATCATATCGGCATCGGCCCACGTGGTCCTGCTCTTTATCCTCCCGTTCATACCGGGGATCTTCACGGACGAAGAGATGGGGCTCGACGTCTACAGCGTGGAGCTCGTCGATATCAGGAGCCAGCCGGTGCGTGTTGAGACGCCCGAGCCGGAGATCGAAGAGACTGTCGAGACACCGCCGGAGCCCGCGCCCGAGATCGTGGAGGAGCGGATCCCCGAGGAGCCGGCGCCGCAGCGCCGCGTGGCGATCAGGCGCGACCCACCCGAAGAGAGGGAGAGTCTGGCTGACCGGTTGGCCGAGCGCCTCCGGTCTCAGGACGAAGAGCGGGCGGAGGAGCCTGAGGTCGAGCAGCAGCCGACGGAGCCTGTCGCGTCGGCGAGCGCGACCGTGACGGCCTCGAGATTCCCGTACGCGTGGTATCTATCGATCGTTCAGGGCAAGGTGAGCTCGAACTGGAGGCAGCCGAGCTCGCGCCTGATAACGCAGGACCAGTTGAGCACCCGGATCTCTTTCCGCATCAGACGAGACGGCTCGGCCGAACTCGTGACGGTGCGGCGTTCATCCAATCTTCCCAACGTCGACCAATCCGCGGTGAAGGCGGTCAGAGACTCGACCCCGTTCCCGCCGCTGCCGGACGACTACATGGAAGACCACCTGGATGTCATTATCGACTTCACCGTGAAGCAGGAGTAGCTTCGATGCTTGGACAGAAACGCAGATGCGCGTCGCGTGCGATGCTGGCGGTGCCGCTGATGTTGCTGATGGCTGTCACCGCGGGCGCGCAGGTCCATCTGAACGTGTCGAAGGCGTTCGGCCAGAAGGTCATCGTCGCGGTCCCGCTCTTCGAGCTGGAAGGCGGCACGATCGTCGACGCTGCGGCCGCGCGCGACGTGATCGAGTTCGATCTCGGGCACTCCGGGTACTTCAGCATCGTGGAGAACCGCGAGTTCGTTGATGAGACCGAGATCGATGATCGCATCTCGGGACGGATCGCGTTCCAGGAGTGGTCGGCGCTCGGCGCCGAGATCCTGGTGAAGGGGAAGATCGGCGGGGACCTCTCCGAGGTCTACGTCGAGGCGACCATCTACGACCTCGCGCAGGGCAAGGCGATCTTCGGCCGACGGTACGTGGGCTCGCGAGAGCAGTGGCGCGACGCCGTGCACAACATCTCCGATGACATCGTCTTCAAGCTGACGGGCGAGACCGGGATCGCGAAGACGAAGATCGCGTTCGTCTCCGCCGTGACGGGTTCGAAGGAGGTCTACGTGATGGACTACGACGGTGAGAACCGTCGTCGGGTCACACGCCAGGACGCCATCGCGATCTCACCGGACTGGTTCCCGGGCGCCGAGGAGCTGGCCTACACGCTCATCCGCGAGAGCAGGCAGGAGTGCCGGAGGGCGTCGATCAGCGGGAGCGGCGAGCGACTGACCGCGTTCCCGGGTCTCAACGCGTTCGTGTCTCCGTCGCCGCGCGGCGATGAGATGCTGATGAGTCTCTCGAAGGACGGTAACCCGGAGATCTACCGTCTGCGCGCTGACGGATCCGACCCGAGACGGCTGACCTTCGGGAGGAGCACTGAGTCTTCTCCGTGCTGGTCGCCCGACGGGCGGCGCGTGGCGTTCGTATCGGACCGGGCCGGCGTCCCGCAGATCTATGTCATGGGCGCGAGCGGGGGGACACCACGGCGAGTGACGCTCCAGGGAAACTACAATACGTCGCCGGATTGGTCGCCCAAGGGCGAGCTCATCGTCTATACTTCTCGCATCAGCGGGACCTTCCAGATCTGCACGGTCGACGTGGAGACCGGGGAGACCATCAGATTGACGAGCGGAGCAGGTCAGAAGGAAGACCCGTCCTGGGCGAGAGACGGCCGGCACGTCGTCTATAGCGTGAAGCAGGGAGGAAAGACCGACCTGTATATGATAGATATATACGAACTGGAACCTGTGAGGCTGACCAGCGGGGCCGGAGACTATCTGAGCCCTGCGTGGTCCGACTAGCGGGCGAGACGCGTCCGCGAGGAGGAGGAGTCATGAGGAAGAACCTCGCTCTGGCAGCATGTCTGTTCGCAGTGTTCGCGATGCTGGCGCTCTCCGGTTGCGGCAGCAAGGAAGAGGTCATGGCGGATCCGACCGAGGATCTGGGGACCACCGAGGACGTCGGCGCCATCAGCGGCGACGATCTTCCTCTGGCGGATGTCTCCGACGACACGATCTACATCGAGCCGGCCTCGAGCGTGTTCGCGGACATCTACTTCGAGTTCGACCAGTACAACATCCTCCCGCAGGATGAGGCCGTTCTCCAGCGCATCGCCAACTGGCTGCGTGAGAACGATCAGGTCCGCGTGATGATCGAGGGGCACTGCGACGAGCGCGGCACCAACGAGTACAACATGGCGCTCGGCGAGCAGCGCGCTCTCGCGGCCCGGCGCTACCTCGTCGGTCTCGGCGTCGGCGCGGCGAGACTCGGCACCGTCAGCTACGGCGAAGAGCAGCCGCTCGACCCGCGGAGCAGCGAGGATGCCTGGTCGAAGAACCGCAGGGCTCACTTCGTCGTCTCCGAGTAGCCGGAGGTCGCCATGACGAAAACGATTCCACGCGGCACCCACGTGTGCCGGCCGACCCGCGTTGTTCTCGCCGCGGTTCTCTGTCTGTCCGTCGGGCTGACGTTGTCCGGGTGCGGCACCGGAGGTCTCGCGGTCAAGAGAGACGTCTGGGAGGCGGAGGAGAACTTCTCGCAGCGGCAGGCCTCGCTGTCAGAGAAGATGCTCCAGATCGACGGCCGTCTGACCGCCGTCGAGGACGAGATCGCCGCGCTCCGGATGGTCAACGAGGGGCTCTCGACACGGATCGCCAGTCTCGAGGCGGAGTTCGGTCGCGGGCTCGAGGCGGTGCGGAGCGGTCAGGAGCAGCTCGGCATCGAGCTCGAAGGCAGGATCCGGGACGTCGACTCCGGGCGTGAGGCGGATCGCGACGATCTGCTGGCACGGATGCAGATCGTCCTCGAAGAGGTCACCCGGGAGAACGCGCAGCTGAGGGCCGACATCGATGCGCTCCGCGACCAGATCGCTACCGGGACCGGGTACGAGCATGAGGTACGGTCCGGTGAGACGCTGGCGGCTATCGCTTCGCAGTACGGTGTGACCGTCAATGCCATCATCCGCGAGAACAACCTGACGAACCCCGACGTCATCAGCGTCGGTCAGAAGCTCTTCATCCCGCGGAACTAAACAAGCTCCTGCCCGTGTCCCCGGTGATGCCGGAGTGCGGGCAGGAGCTGTTGTTCGTTCGGGCCTGCTGTCCGGTGACTCGGACGCTCTCCGGCGCAGCCGGCGCCTCGGCCGCGTGTCAGGCCGGGAGTCGGAAGTCGAATGTCGGGTCGATCTCGCTGAGCCGCTGAGCCTGGCGCAGGAGCTCCTCGCGGAGTTCGTCGCGCGGCTGATCGCTCTCGGGCTTCATCCACGCGGAGTAAGCCTCGAGGAACTCATCCCTGATCTGCTCGATCGTTTCCCCGCGCCGTATCTCCTCGATCTGGCGATCGAGATGGTAGAGTTCCCCCTCGGAGTAGCGCTTGAGCAGTCCCAGATACTGTCCGCGCATGTAGGTTAGGATCCGCACGTAGTTCTCGAATCCATCGGACAGCTTCTGGAGGACACGCGAGACTCCATCGGGACCGCGATGGATCCTGCAGGCGTACGACGCCGCCTGCGAGTAGTATGTGGCGGCGCGTGCGATGAACACCTGCCGGGGCGTGCGAAGCGCGGGTGGCAGGTGGGTCCTGGGTCGGTCGACGGTGTCGAACACCGCGATCGAGAGAAGCAGATAGTCGGCGGTCGTCTTGTACGCGAGATAGCGCTCGCGATCGGATGGGGCCTCGGCCGCCATCCGGTGAAGCTCGTCGTCGCTGGCGGCGATGTAGCGGCCGGCGCGTTCGATGTTCACCGGATCGATCTGTGAGTTCAGGAGGTGCGCGAGGTAGACGTTGACGTCCTCGTCATAGATGTCGGAGTTCGACTCTATGCCCGTGTGGATGCGAGAGTGGAGCAGGCAATTCAGCATGAAGAAGTACGAGGTCTGAATGTCTGTTCCAATCTCAAGTCTACGGCGCGCGGCGGAGCGTCTGGTCGCGCGGGTCGGTGCCTTCTTCACGTTGCCTCGATTCCATCGTTCGGCCATGCGTCGATGCCCGGTAGTCTCAACTGTCTGACGATTCGGGAATGCAAGCCGTGTGCCACGGCGCGTCGGCGGCGATCTGTTGGTTGCGCACCACCTCGGGCGCCGCGCCAGTCGAGCCCACATCCGGCAGTCGCCGGAGCGGGGAAGGCCCGTTCTCTGCGGCTTCCAGGGAAGATATGCAGAAGGCGTGCCATCTCTTGAGGCACGCTGAGACCGACCTGAGGCGGGCATAAACAGGCTCGTTACTCCCTGCCAAACCGTGTACATTGTGAATAGTGCTGTTCCAGGCGTGGCGACGCGTCGATTGATACTGCGAACTGCAAGCACCAACGGCCTGAGAGGAAAGCGGGTGAAGCATGAGGGCAGCGGCAGTCCAGTTCGAACCGGTGTTCGGAGACATCGAGGGCAATGCTCGGCGGCTGGCCGGACTCATCGAGCCGGTGGATGCCGATCTCTTCGTGATGCCTGAGCTCGCGCTGTCGGGCTACCTGTTCGAGTCGACCGAGGAGGCCGAAGGGCTCTCGCAGCCGCCGGAGAGCGGCGTGTTCGACCGTCTTGCCGCGATCGCCGGGGAGAAGGACGCGACGGTGATCATCGGGTTCGCGGAGCGAGCGGATGAAGGGCTCTATAACTCATCGCTCCTTATGGCGCCCGACGGCCGTCGCGAGGTGTACCGGAAGATCCAGCTGTTCAATACTGAGAAGGAGGTCTTCCTCCCAGGGAACAGGCCGCCGGCCATCGTCGAGGTCGCGGGTGTGAAGCTCGGTATGATGATCTGCTTCGACTGGATCTTTCCCGAGGTCGCACGATCGCTGGCGCTTCTCGGAGCGGACATCCTCTGCCACTCGGCGAACCTCGTGCTCCCGTACTGCCAGGACGCCATGGTGACGAGGTCGATCGAGAACAGGGTCTTCTCGATCACCTCGAACCGTGTCGGGACCGAGAAACGGGCGGGGTTGGAACTGACGTTCACGGGGCAGAGCGAGATGGTGTCACCGCGCGGACGGATCATCGAGCGGGCCGCCGTCACGGGCGAGACCGTGCTGGTCCACGAGATCGACCCGACCGAGGCCCGGGACAAGCAGATCACCCCAAGGAACGACATCCGCGGGGACCGGCGCACGGACCTCTACCGGCTCGATTGACGCGACGGCGCGGGGGCCCCACCACCGGCCGCTGGCATGCTAGTTGCACAATCCAGGGACGACGCCCGTGTCTCACCGACACACAGACGATGCAAGCAGTCAGGATGTAACGAAAACGAGGGGCTGACGGACGATGGAGCGAGGCGGACCCACGATCGAGATCAAACTCGTCACGCTGGTGGCGGGGGTGCTCATCGTGCACGATGTGGTCCTCCTCGTGCTGTACCTCGGGGGAACGCCCCCGAACATCATCCAGATCGTGCTCGGCGCCATCGTGATTCCCGCACTCATCGTCGTGGCGGTCTGGGGCAACTCGATCGGCCGGGCCATCCGCAGGCTCTCGTGGGTCTGCCGCGCGGCGAAGGAGGGGGACACCAACCTCCTGACCGTGCTCCACCGGAACGATGAGATCGGTCAGCTCAACGACGACATCAACTCGCTCGTCGTTCAGCTCCGTCGACTCGGCGAGACCGAGCGGACGTTGGGCTCGTCGCGGCAGCTCGTCGATGCGATCGTTCGCACCGCGCCCGAGCTCCTGCGCGCGTCGCAGGAGGTGCTCGTCTCGATGAAGGAACTCAAGGAGGGGGCCGGCGCGGAGACGTCGGTTCTCCGTCGCGCGTCGCGCAACCTCACGGAGGCGGGCGGGCTGCTTGGCAGGTTGACGTCCACCGGCACCGATGCTCAGGAAGAGGGGATCGCGACGAAGCTGAAGGCCCTGGGCGGACTCCGGCGTGAGATCGAGATCCTCTCGGATCAGATCATGGATGAGGTGGCGAGGCCCGAGATCGATGCGACAACGCTTGCCCGCGCAGTCAACGGCCTGCGGGACGCATCGAGGATCCTCGCCGATGTCGCCGAGCAGGCGGCGCCCGCGCTCGAGGCGAAGCTCTCGGACATCCGCGTGGCGGTGGCGGCGACCGGGTACATCGAGACGGCGGACGAGGAGCGGCAGGACGGCGCCAGGATCGCGGAGCTCATGCAGCGGAGCGCCGGGAGCGGGATCGGCGCGGCGACGCGTCTCGCATCGGCCCTTCACCAGCTCGGTGTGGTGCTTGAGGCCTACGAGGTCCGGCGGAGGACGGAGGACGGGACGTAGCGGGGAGGGGCGAACGGCGGCGGCAGGATGTTGATGCTTCAGTCTGCCGTCACCGGTCGGAGTGGTCCCGAGGATGTGAACCATGTTGACGAGAGGACGGCCCGAATCGGGTCGCCCTTTTTTTGTGACCGGGCCAGGCTGCTCGTAAGAGCAGACAGGCCGGACTGTTGCGAAGGACGCTCTACTCGCCTGACCCGGCCCGGGCGCGATGGCATATCGGTTGCTCGAAAGGAGGCGGCAGGCAGGAAGCTCCGGTGGGGACCGGAGGGCCGGGCCGGTCGTCTGCGGCTGATCGGCCCCCGTGTGTGGATGGGTGGTGTGTGTGTCTCCGGGTCCCCGCGCCGGGGCGTCCCCTCGCTCTCGGGAGGAGATGTGGCGGTCGGGTATCCGGAGGATGACAGGCTCGATCGGCGTCTGAAGCGGGTCAACGCGGAGATCGCCGATGGATGCGCGCTCGAACTGGCGTGTTCGCCCGGTGAGCCGAGCCGTGACCACGGCAGGCGCCGACGGGGACCTGAGGAAGGGCTCGTGCTTCTCGGCATCCTCAGCAGCGGGGTCGTCGCGGTCGTTCCCGTGATGCCGGCGCGGACCGCCCGCCGGCGGCTGCTCTCCCTGTCCGACTCCATAGCAGAGTGCGCCATGCTCCTCGGGCTCGGAACAGGCCTCTACGGGCTTTCGGTGAGACCCGGGGACTGAGCCTGCGCGCGGGGCACGAGATCATCCATCGAAACGCCTTGCCCGGGTCGGCGCGGCGTGGAAGAATCCATGGTAGGGCACGCTCGGCATCTGCTCCGGGCGGTTCCTGCCGACCCACGGAGGATTCCCGCGACATCGCGCAGGCCAGTACCCGGGAGGCATCATGAGCGCCGCATTCGGCGCGTTCGCAGCGCGCTATCTCAAGGTCAAGACGGCCGACGAGCCCACGTTCTCGACATTCCTCGGTATCCACGAGCACGACGGTGAACTCGGCGAGTTCTCGAAGGACGCAATCCAGGAGCGGCACCAGCACGACCGTGACCTCCTGAGCGAACTGGAATCGCTGCCGCTTGATGGCGAGCCGGTCGAGGTCCGTGTCGACGCGGCGGCACTCGCGTCCGCGCTCAGGGACGACATCTTCCGCTACGAGACGCTCCGAAGCCACGAGCGGATGCCGAACGGGTACGTGGGTACCGCGCTCGGCGGCTGCAACGGTCTGATCATGAAGGAGTTCGCGCCGCTCGAGCAGCGCGCGGTCAGTCTTCTCTCGCGTGTGCGGCAGATCCCCGGTGTGCTCCAGTGCATGAGCGAGAACGTCAGGGACGTCCCGGATGTCTTCGCGACCGTCGCAGCTGAGTACGCGGCCGGCGGCGTGGCCTTCATGCAGAGCATCGTCGCCGATGTGGTGCCGGAGGTGCCGGCGCTCGGGGGGGAGCTGACGGAGGCGTGCGAAGCGGCTTCGGCCGCATTCAACAGAGCGGCGGGTGAACTCCGGGCGATGGCGGAGGGGTCCGACGAACCGTTCGCGGTGGGACGTGAGTCGTACGAGTGGCTCCTGACGAACACGCATCTTCTCGACTTCGATAGCGACGAGCTGGCGGCCTACGGCCACGAGGCGATGGAGAGCACGCGCGCCAGGATGCGCGAGGTTGCGTCGGAGATCGACCCGGACAAGAGTGTCGAGGAGCACCTCGAGACACTCAAGGACGCGCATCCGACGAAGGAAGCGCTCCGTGAGACGTACGCGTCGGAGATGGCGCGGGCGCGGGATTTCGTCCGCGAGCACGACCTCGTGACCATCCCGGACGATGAGGAGCTCCACGTCATCGACACGCCGGTCTACGCGCGTCGCGTGCTCCCGTACGCGGCGTACATGCCGCCCGGCTCGTTCGAGACACTCCAGCAGGGACACTTCTATGTCACGCCGGCCGACGAGTCGCAGAGCGAGGAGCAGCAGGAGCGGCAGCTGAGGGGGCACAGTCTCCACACGATCCCGATCGTCGCGCTCCACGAGGCATACCCCGGGCATCACCTGCAGTTCATCCGTGCGAATGCCCTTCCGAGGCTCGCCAGGAAGCTGACGTGGAACACCGTCTACGTCGAGGGGTGGGCCCTCTACTGTGAGGAGATGATGAAGGACGCCGGTTTCTTCCCCGACCCGATGACGCGGTTGGGGCAGCTCAAGGAGACGCTCTGGCGGAGCGCACGGATCGTGGTCGATACCTCCATCCAGCGTGGGACGATGACGCTCGATGAGGGCATCGACTTCATGATACGCGAGGTGAAGCTGGAGCGGGTCAACGCGACGGCCGAGGTGAAGCGGTATGCGACCTCGCCGACGCAGCCCTCGAGCTACATGATCGGCAAGCGCGCGATCATGGACATCAGGCGGCGGTTCGAGGCCGACGCAGGTGACACGTTCGATCTCAAGTCGTTCCACGACCAGCTTCTCGATCTCGGCAGCATACAGCCGGCGCTCGTCGAGGCGTCATTGGGAATGCGAACTCTGGAGAGGATCTGACCCCGTGCCCCACATCGACCCCACGACTCATACGAACCCCATGACTGACGTCGGCCCCGGACCGCGCGGTCGCGCCGCTCCCGCCGAGGTTCACACCGAGGTTCTCGACAACGGTGTCCGCGTTGTCGTTCGCGAGATGTACACGGCGCCCGTCGTATCGCTCAATCTCTGGGTGGGCACGGGAGCCGTCGACGATCCCGACGGCAGCGAGGGGATCGCCCATTTCATCGAACACATGCTCTTCAAGCCGGACGGGAGGTCCGGGACCGATCTCGCGCGCGAGGTGTACGGGGCCGGCGGGTACGTCAACGCGATGACGGGGGCCGATCACACGACCTACTACCAGGTCGTGCCGTCCGCGACCTGGCGTGCGGTTCTCGAGGCCCAGGCCTCGGTCGTCCGCTCACCGCGGTTCGCCCCGGACGAGGTGGAGACGGAGCGCGCGGTCATTCTCGAGGAGCTGCGGTCCGGCGAGGCCAACCCGGAAACGCTCGTCTGGCGCAGACTGATGGCGACCGGGTTCACCAGGCACCCGCTTGCGCGCCCCGTCGTCGGTACGGAGGAATCACTTGCGGCCGTGACGGCGGACACTCTGACGAGTCACTACGGAAAGCACTACCGTGGCGGGAACATCGTCCTGGTCGTGGTCGGCGACATCGATGCGGCGGAGGTGTTCGACGAGGCCAGGAGGCTCTTCGGCGACATGCCGGGGGGAGACCGGCCCGCATACTGGGGCGGCGTTGAACCGGACCAGAAGGATCTGAGGGCACTGAGCATCCACGGCGCGCTGGCGCAGCCGTACCTTTCGATGGCCTTCCACGTACCTGATGCGCTCCACGATGACATCCCGGCGCTCGATGCTCTCTCCGGTCTGCTGGGACAGGGGAGGAGTTCGCGTCTCCGGCGGCGGCTCGCGCTGGAACTGGGCCTCGTCAATGACATCGGCTCCGGGATCGCCGGGTACCGGGACACGGGGCTGTTCATCGTCCGCGGGACCGCGATGGCGCCGGACATCGGGCCGGTCGTCAACGGTGTGATGGGCGAGATCAGGAGGCTGGCGGAGAACGCGCCGGGCGACGACGAGATGGAGAAGAACCTGAGACGACTCGAAGCGGCCTATCTCCTCGAGCACGAGACACCGGAGGCGCTCGCTGGCGGTCTCGGGTACTTCGAGCTTCTTGGCGACTGTCGTCTGGCAGAGACGTACATCGACAGGCTCGCCGCGGTGACGCCGGAGGATGTCTCACGCGTGGCCCACGAGTACCTGCGGCCGGAGAACGCGACCCTCGTGGTCTATGGTCCGGCGGCGGGAGGTCTTCCGGAGGGGAATATCTCCGAGCGGATGGCGGAGCGGGTCGCAGCATCGATGGACTCAGGTGACGGAACGGGCGACGGCGACGGATCGAGCGACGGATCGAGCGACGGCGAGAGCGCTCATGGTGCGGCCGGTGACGGTGCGGCCGGCAACGGTACGGCCGGCGGCATAGGGGGGACGAACGAGGCCGCGCAGCTCCGGGAGGGCGGGTCGACCTGGGCGCCCTCGGGGTTCTCGCGGCCGACGATCCTGGCGGAGCGAAGGACGCCGGTCCGGATCCGGGAGAGCCCCGGTTCAGGCATCACGCTCATCACGAGCCACTCGAACACGCTTCCGCTCACATCGCTCGCGATCGGGTTCCGGGGCGGGCACTGCGCCGAGGACGATGCGTCGTCCGGCTCCACCTACGTTGCCATGCGGACGGCCATTCGGGGCTCGCGGCGGCGCTCGGGCTTCGAGCTCGCCGACGTCGTGGAGTCGATGGGAACCTCGCTCGCCACACTGGTGGACCGCGACGGGTTCGGTCTTGGCTCGACGTGTCTTGCCCGACTCCAGAACGACGCGCTCTCACTCCTTGGCGAGGTGGCGCTCGAGCCGGCGTTCGACGCCGACCAGTTCCAGATGGCGCGTACGGAGGTTGAGAGCGAGATCGGGGAGACCGAGGATCATCCGTTCAGACGCGCCATTCTCAACATGCTCCCTCTGATCTTTCCCGAGCACCCGTATGGGCGTGCTCTCAGGGGGACGCGTGAGAGCATCGCGGGGCTTGCCGCGGACGCGGTGCGGGACCGCTATCTGAGCGGTCTGGGTACGGCGGGACTCGTGGTGTGTGCCAGCGGCCGGGTCGATCTCCCCGGGCTGCGGGAGACCGCCCTGCGGATCGCGTCACTGATGCCGGATTGGGGATCGGGTGGCGCGGGGGTCGCGGGTGCCGCGGGTTCCGAGGGTGGCGCGGGTGGCGCACGGGCCGCTGCGGCGGACGGGGCCACCGCTCCGACAGAGACTCCCGGGCCGGTGTTGCAGGAGTCGGTCGAGCTTCGTCACGACATACCCGGCCAGTCGCATGTGGCGCTCGGACTCCGGGGGCCCGCGGCGTCGGCGGATGACGCGGTCGCCCTTCGCTTCGTGACACGGGCGCTGTCCATGATGGGCGGGCCGCTCTGGGTGGCGCTCCGCGAGAACCCGCCGCACGCGTACAGCGTCTCCGCATCTCCGCTTCTACTCGCCTCCGGTGGAGCGGTCCTGATGTCGGTGACCGCTCGTCCCGGCGACGAGTCGGCAGCGGTCGAGGGGCTTCTCTCGGTATTGAGAGGCACGCGGTCCGACGGGCTCGCACCCGATGAGCTCACGCGCGCGAAGAGCTATGTCGCCGGCACGATGGAGATCGCGATGCAGCGTGAGTCGAGCAGGGCCGCATCCTACGCGATGTCCGAGCTTCTCGGGGTCGGGTTCGAGCGGATGGAGGCGATGCCGGCTCTGGTTCGCGCGCTCACGAATGACGACGTCGTCCGTGTGGCGAGAGCGTGGCTCGATCCGGATGCGGGTTACGCGACGGTGACGCTCAAGAGCACCTGAGGCGGCCTCCGTGGTGCGGCGCATGACTCACCGCGCGGCGAGTTCACAGCGGCGTACGCAACGAAACAGGTCCGACGGAAGCCCGCCGGACCTGTTGTTCATTCAGAGTACCTCTCTGCGTGGGTTGCCGGCGAATCCGTATGCCGACTACTGCTGCGGTGCGACCTCCCCGCCTCCGCCCGTGCCCTCGGGACCGTACATCTGCCACATCTCCATGAGGTTGTTGACGCGGTCCGCCATGCCGAGCTGCTGGTAGGCTGTCATGAGCGCGGCGTAGACGTCATAGCGCTCGGGCTCGCGGGCGAGCACGTACTCGTAGGCCTCGACTGCTTCCTCGAAGTGGGGTCGCGCCTCGTCGGCCTGGTTCTGTCTCGCGAGAGCTTCCGCGATCATCAGGTGTACGCCGCCGTACCGCACCCACCCCTCGACCAGCTCCGGCTGGCTTTCGACGAGGCGCTCAGCGAACGGGAGCGCGAGGTTGGGCTGGAGGAGACGGGCCGCGTAGATGGCCACAAGACCGTTGAGCGCCGGTCCGTAGTTCGGCGCGAACTTGAGCGCGATCGTGTAGAGGCGGATGGCCTCGTCCGTCTGCTCTGGATCCTGCATCGCGACGAACCCAAGTCTGGAGAACCCGGCGGCGTAGTTCGTGATGAGCCGCGCGGTCGGCCCCGTCTTGTAGACCTCGTGCATCACCCGCCAGTTGTCCTCGACATCCACGATGCTCGAGTAGTCGTAGTTCTCGAAGACGTTCTCGTACGTCCTCTCGACATCGACCATGTGTCGTCCGGTCTCCTGCGTGAGCCGGAAGACCATGCCCTCGAGCTTGAGGTTGTCGTAGTACCCCATGAAGTCGTCGACCGTCACCGCGAAGTAGACCGGTCGCTCGAAGTTGTTCGTCCGGATGATGTCGTGGATCGCGATGTCCTTGAGCGTGACGAGCGTGAGTTCGTTCGTCTCCGGATCGCGTGTCCAGTAGGGGCGCATCTGGTCGATCTGCTCGAACGTGAACGAGATCGGAACGCCCTCCTGCTTGACCTGCTTGAGGTGCCAGTTGATCTGGCTGAGCGACAGGTTGACGATGTCGACATCCGGCCGCACGCCCTCGACCTGCTGCAGATACCACAGCGGGAACGTGTCGTTGTCGCCGTTGGTGATGAGAATCGCGTCCTCATCGAGATACTGCAGGATGTTCATGCCGTAGTTGTGCGCGATGTAGTTGTTGCTCCGGTTGCTGATCTGGTAGTTGCTCACGAGCGGAAGGAGCGCGAACACGATGACGGCGACCGCCAGCACGTTTCTCCAGACCTTGCCGACTTCCTTCGCCCAGTGGACTATCGCGCCCGACCCGATACCCATCCAGATGGCAAGGCCGACATAGGACGGAACCCAGAAGTACTCGCGGCTGCGGACCTCGTGGTCCGAGACGTTGAGGTACATCAGCAGCCCGAGCGATGCCATGAGCCACCCGATCAACATCATCGCGAAGGTGCGGCGGTCGCGCTTCGCGTGGGCGATGAGTCCCCAGACCGCCAGCGCGAACGGAGCGAGTATGGCGACGAGGTTCTTCGACGAAGTGAACTGCTGCGCGTGATACCCGCTGACGATACGGAACTGGTTCGGGAACGGCGTGCGTCTCGGGAAGAATCGCATCGGTTCATACTGCGCGCGCCGCATGACCTCGAGCACCGCCTTGATCGTCTTCGGCTCGGACTCGTTGATCGCTGGCTCGAGCCTGGCACGGATCAGCAGATACGCGTGGATCGTCAGCGCGAGGAACGAGAGGAGGAGCGCGGCGAGAAGCGCGCGCGCCGGCGTCTGCGGCCGCTCGATGGTCCCGTTGGCGGCGAGCTTCGTGAACCCCCAGAGCGCCACGCCGGATATGATGATCGACATGAACGTTGAAAGAGCGACCGACTGCTCGCTCGTCGTACTCCAGGTCAGACCTTCAGCGAGAACCACAATGGCAAGGACGACCATTGCGGGCATGAACCAGGTGGCGACCGGGAAGTCCTTCGGGGCCTCCTTCGCCCGACGCCCGACCTTCTTTCGCTCCGGCCAGAGCTTCGGAAGCGCGAAGTACCCGGTCTGCACGAACCCGAGGACCCAGAGGGCCATCGGTGCGTGCCACCACGGCATCCCCTTGCTCATCAGGAAGAATCCCATGGCGAAAGGCGCCGCGAGGAGCAGAGAACCGATGTAGCTGCGCTCGAAGAGGATCATGAAGACGAGGAATCCGGGCGCCCACAGCAGACTCCCCATGTGGATACCGATGCCGAGCGCGAGGAAGTAGAACACGAGGTAGAGGTGCCGACGCGGCCGCGGCGGACCTGCAAGCTCCGACCATCTCAGAACGAGCCACAGCGTGACGGCCATCACGAGGACGTTCCACGCGTAGACCTCGGCTTCGAGCGCGTTCTCCCAGTAGCTGAATGAGAAGGCGATGAACAGGCACGACGTGATGCAGGTCACGTAGGTCGGAAGCCCGTCGCCGAACGACTTGATCTCTCCCTCCCAGCGCCTGGCGATCTTCGCGATCGCGAGCGAGAAGAAGAAGATCGCGGCGGCGCCGGCGACAACCGATGTGAAGTTGACGGCCTGCGCCACATTGGGGAAGGGGAGCAGCCCGAACAGGCGGCTGAGGAGCGTGTAGACGGGAGAGCCCGGCGGGTGTCCGACGCCGAGGATGTACCCGACCGCGATGAACTCGCCGTTGTCCCAGAAGGCTACGACCGGAGCCGTCGTCATCATGTAGACGATGAACGTGAACGCTCCCAGCGCCCAGGCGATGATGGTGTTGGTCCGTTCGTGCTGGTACATCGTGTCTCCTCTGGTTCAGATGCTCAAGCTCGCCCGGCCCGCGCGGCCGGGGTCTCTCGTTGTGACGCCCACATACGTCCGCTCGCCGTCAGGACGCCGTGCCCTCGGATGTCTGGCTCCTCAGGAGCTGCGAGAGCCGCTCCCTGAGCTGGCTGAGGGTGATGCCGCGCGAGATCTGCCCCCCGAGTGCGAGGGAGATATCGCCCGTTTCCTCCGAGACGATGACGACGACGGCGTCGGTCTCCTCGGTCAGGCCCACCGCGGCGCGGTGTCTGGTGCCGAGCGTGTGGACGTAGTACGGATTCTGCGAGAGCGGCAGCGTGCAGCGCGCCGCGATGATCTCGTCGCCGCTGACGATGACGGCCCCGTCGTGGAGCGGTGTCAGCGGCGTGAAGATCGATACGATCAGGCTCGAAACGACCGGCGCGTTCAGCAGGACGCCGGTCTGATAGTAGTTGAGCAGTCTCGCCTGGCGCTCGACAACGATGAGCGCTCCCGTGCGCTTCTGAGACATGGCCTTGACGGCCGTAACGATGGCGTCGATCGATTCGTGGACCTCGAGCCGGACGAACGGACGGAGCAGTCTGCTCTGTCCCATCTGCGCGAGGATGCGCCGGAGCTCGTCCTGGAAGAGGATGACGAAGATGATCGCCCAGAGCCCCTTGAGGCCGGACATGAGCCAGTTGAGAGCGTCGAACTGGACCCAGCGGGCGACGAAGCCGATGACGACGATGACGAAGAGGCTCACGAACATCTGCATCGCTCGCCGGCCCCGGAGAAGCAGGAGCAGCTGGTAGATGACGAACGCGACGATGGCGATGTCTATGATGTCGATGATGATCCTGGAACCGGACATCCCGTCATGCTCCCTGAGTGATGCAGGCCTCGACCATGCGCACGGCGCGCGCCACCGGTTTCACGTCGTGGACGCGCACGATCCGGGCGCCCTGCGCCACGGCGTACGCCGCAGTCGCAATGGTGCCCTCGAGGCGTTCCTCGACCGGAAGATCGAGAACGTTGCCGATGAACCCCTTGCGCGACGTGCCGATCACGACCGGCTTCCCCAGCACCGCCAGTTCGGGGAGGTGCTTGAGGATGGCCAGGTTGTGTTTCGTAGTCTTTCCGAATCCAATCCCCGGGTCAACGGCAATCTGGTCGTCTCCGATGCCGGCCCCGCTGGCTCTCTCGACCGCTTGCGCGAGGATCCCGCAGATCTCGCCCATGACGTCGTCGTAGGACGGGTCCTCCTGCATCGTCGCGGGCGTCCCCTGCATGTGCATGAGGATGCAGGCGGCGCCGTGCTCGGCCGTGACGCCGGCGAGCTCGGGATCGCCCGAGAACGCCGTGATGTCATTGACGATCCCCGCGCCAACGGCGAGCGTCTCGCGCGCGACCCTGGCGGAGCTCGTGTCGATCGATATCGGTCCCGGCCACTCCTCGGCGAGCATCTCGACCACCGGAAGCACCCGCTTGAGCTCTTCCTCCTCGGTCACCGGGTCCGAGCCCGGTCTCGAGGACTGTCCGCCGATGTCGATGATATCGGCGCCGTCCTCGACGAGGGCGAGCGCGTGCCGGAGAGCCTCGGTCGGCTGCAGATAGAGGCCGCCGTCCGAGAACGAGTCGGGCGTGACATTGACCACACCCATGATGCGAACCCGCTCCGAGAGATCGAGAGAGAACGACTTCCCGCGAAGCGTCGGGTGAGTCGGGCCCGTCATGTCGCTGACGATCTTCGCGATGCGCTCACCGAGCGCGGGCACATCGAACGGCTGGAAGGAGAGCCGCTCCACGAGCCGCCGGAGCTGGAGCGGCGTCCCCATCAAGAGAACGTCGGAGCTGTCGACGGCGTGCGTGAGCACGTGCGCATGAACGGCGGCGTCTCCGCCGAGCGAGAGCATCTGCTGTTTGAGGATGTGCGCCACGGGGACGGACGCGCCGGTGATCTTGAGGATGATCGTCCGCGCCTTGTCCTGCATGGCGTCGACGCCTCCCTCGCAGACGCCGATGGACCGCATCTCGCGGGCGGCAGCCTCGCGTGAGTCGACGACCACGACGCGGGGAGAGAGAGACTGTGGCATCAAGCCTCCGGTTCCGGGCGCTCGCCGAGGATCTCCTCGACGTCCTCGCTGGTGAGCGTCTCGCGCTCGAGCAGTGCGGCTGCCAGCGCGTGCAGCTGAGTCTCATGCTCGCGAACCAGCGAGCGTGCGCGCTCAAGCGACTCGTCGACGAGACGGCGGATCTCCGAGTCGATGAGTTCGGCGGTCTTCTCGCTGATCTCATCGGGGGAGGCCATCTCGCGTCCGAGGAAGACCTGGCGCTTCGCGCGGCCGAACGCAACGGGGCCGAGCTCCTCGCTCATTCCCCAGCTGCAGACCATGCGTCGCGCGATTTCGGTCGCGTACTGAATGTCGCCGGCGGCGCCGGTCGTGATCTCATTGAACACGATCTCCTCCGCCGCGCGCCCGCCGAGCAGATTGGCCAGTTCATTGAGCCAGTGCTGCTTCGGCTGCGACATGCGATCGTCGGAGTCGAGGAAGTGAGTCGTGCCGAGCGTGTGACCGCGTGGAACGATGGTGACCTTGTGGAGCGGCGTGCCGCCGGGGATGACCCAGCCGACAAGTGTGTGACCCGCCTCGTGGTACGCGGTGACCTTGAGGTCCTTCTCGGAGAGGACCATGCTCTTGCGCTCGATGCCGAGCATGACCTTGTCCTTCGCGTCCTCGAAGTCGATCATCATCACGGAGTCGCGGTCGGCGCGGGCGGCGTGGAGCGCCGCCTCGTTGACCAGGTTCGCGAGATCGGCGCCGGAGAGCCCGGGTGTACTGCGCGAGAGGCGCTCGAAATCGACTTCCTCGTTGAGAACGACCTGCTTCGCGCTCACCTCGAGAATGCCCTGCCGTCCCTTGAGGTCGGGGAGGTCGACCACGATCTGGCGGTCGAAGCGTCCGGGGCGAAGGAGCGCCGCGTCGAGAACGTCCGGCCGGTTCGTCGCGGCGAGGAGGATGACCCCCTCGTTCGACTCGAACCCGTCCATCTCCACGAGGAGCTGGTTGAGCGTCTGCTCGCGCTCGTCGTGCCCGCCGCCAAGACCGGCGCCGCGCATCCGACCGACCGCGTCGAGCTCGTCGATGAAGATGATGCACGGGGCGTTGGTCTTGCCTTGCTCGAAGAGGTCGCGCACGCGCGAGGCGCCGACGCCGACGAACATCTCGACGAAGTCGGAGCCGCTGATCGAGAGGAACGGGACCTCGGCCTCGCCGGCGACCGCTCTGGCCAGCAGCGTTTTGCCGGTGCCCGGAGGGCCGACCAGGAGGGCGCCCTTCGGGATCTTGCCGCCGAGACGCGTGAACTTCTTCGGGGCCTGGAGGAACTCCACGATCTCCTGGAGCTCGACCTTCGCCTCGGGAAGACCGGCGACGTCGTCGAACGTGACCTTCGGACGGTCCTCCGTCAGAAGCCGCGCGGTCGATTTCCCGAAACTGAACGCGCGACCCGCGCCACCGCCGCCCCGCATCGTCCGCATGATGAACACCCAGAACACGACGATGACGGCGAGGGGGAGGACCGAGAACAGAATCCCGCCCCAGTTCGTGGCCGGCGGCAGACCGGTGAGCTCGGCGTCCGGGTTGAGCTCCTCGACGGTCGAGACGAAATCGGGATCATCAACGAGAAGCCACGCGGTGAACTCGGTGTACTCGATGGACTCTCCGTTCATGACGGCGACGGAAGGAGTCGTGAGCTGACCGTGGACGAGCTTGCCTTCGAGCGAGACCGCCGCGATGTTGCTGGCGCGCACCTCGCGCATGAGCTCGGTGTAGCTGATCTCGACATCCACAGGCCGGTTCTGCGAGTAGAGCTGCCAGGCCATGATCGCGATGAACAGGAAGATGATCCACGCGATGAACGGATTCCGTCCCGCGCGCTGTGTCATCGCGAGTCCTCGCTGGATCTCCTCGCCTCGGCGCTGCCTCTGATCGGGGCGCCTCTCGTCGCGCCGTCCCTGTTCGTCCCTCTTCTTCTCGTTGTTCTCAGGCATGCGTGTTCCAGTCTCCGGCCGGGCCGGAAGTTCAGTTGGCTCGCTCGACCGCGGCTAGGGGATCTCCTCGCCCTCGATGACACCGATGTAGGGGAGGTTCCTGTAGCGCTGCGCCAGGTCGAGTCCGTATCCGATCACGAACACGTCGGGTACCACGAACCCGACGTAGTCGAGCGGGATCTCGACCTCACGTCGCCCCTGCCGGTCGAGCAGGGTGCAGATCTTGACGCTCTTGGGATGACGCGTCTTGAGATTCTCAATGATGTACTGGAGCGTGAGCCCCGTGTCGATGATGTCCTCGATGATGAGGATGTGCCGGTCCTCGATGCTGATCGAGAGATCCTCGAGGATCCGCACGATGCCCGTGGACTCGGTTCCGTCGCCGTAGCTCGAGACCTCCATGAAGTCGATCTCGATCGGGGCGTCGATGGTGCGGACGAGGTCCGCGAGGAAGATGAATCCACCCTTGAGGATGTTGACGAGAATGGGCGGGTCGTCCCCGTAGTCCGTTGTGATGCTCGCGCCGAGCTCCCGGACTCTCTCCTGGATCTGCTCCTCTGTGAGCAGGACTTTACCGATCTGCAGAGTCGTCCTCCGTTGTCTGGGCCCTCACGATGAGTACCCGCCTTGTTTCCGGTGTGACAGGCGCAGCGGCCGCGCGCCTGAGCCCCACTACCCACAGGATCTCTTCCGCGTCGCAAAGCACTGGTACCTCGTCGCGGAAGCTGTAGGAGATCTTCTCGTCGATGAAGAGCTCCTTCAGAGTCTTCGTGCCCTCCATGCCGAACGGGCTGAACCGATCGCCCTGCCGCCGTGGTCGGACGGCGAGGGGAGGATGGAGCGCGTCGAGATCGAAGTAAGCGACGCCCGGTGGCGCGGCGTCGGGTGATCCTCGAAGCTCGTCTGCGGATGCGACCTCGCAGGAGAGCGTGAGACCGGCGGCGCTGAAGCGGATGCTGCCCGGTACCGGCAGCTCCCGCCGGGTGATGACGGGCGGGCCGTCGCCCTGGGTGATGACGAGACAGCCGTGGTCGAGACGGGCCTGTGCTCCGCCCGGAAGGTCGACCGCGGAGCCGACCTCGTCGCGGTCGAGCAGGCCGAGGAGACTCTCGACGTGCTGGAACGCGAGGGGGCCGAGATCAGGTCGCAGGTCACCCACGACCCGTCGGAGGATGCTCCTCCTTAGAGCTTCATCGTAGCCACGAAGAATGCCCGAATCAAGGGCCATCTGACCGATGTTCATCCGTGTGACGACCGCCGGGAGCGCCTCGTCCACGAGGCGGTCGAGATGGCCCGAAACACCGGTCATGATGGAGCCGAGATTGACCAGTGTGCGCGTGATCCCGGGGTTGTAGCTCTCCAGCGACGGGATGAGCTCATGGCGAACCCGGTTCCTCGTGTACTCGGTCTCCTGGTTGCTCTCATCGGTCCGGAACTCGAGCTGATGGGCGTCGATGTAGTCCTCGATCTCCTCCCGCCAGACGCCGAGGAGCGGACGGATGATGAAGCCGTCGCGCTTGGGCGGGATGCCGTTGAGCCCGTCGGGGCCGGCGCCGCGGATGAAGCGCATGAGAACCGTCTCCGCCTGATCGTCGGCGTTGTGACCGAAGGCGATCTTCTGGCAGTATTCGAGCTTCATCGTCTTGTAGAGGTATCGGTAGCGGAGCATGCGTGCGGCGTCCTGCTTCGACATGCGGTGAGAGAGCAGGTAGCGCGGGACATCCTCCGCGTCGCAGAAGCACGGCACGCCGAGCTGCGAGGCGAACGACTCCACGAACTCGGCGTCACGCCGCGACGCCTCACCGCGGAAGCAGTGATCGAGGTGCGCGATCCTGAGCTCGAATTCGAGTTCGTCCTGGAGACCCGCGAGGATGTGCGCCATACAGACGGAGTCGGCGCCGCCGGAGACCGCGGCGAGAACGCCGTCGCGGACGGAGATCATCCCGTAGCGTTTGATGGTGTCCCTGACGCGCTGGACGACGTCGGCCATGGAGCGTCCCCTCGGTCTCGTGGTTGCGGGCCGCAACGTGCGGGTCGCGACGGATGAAGAAAACGGCCCTCCCGGCGTTTGAGCGACAGGAGGGCCGAATCTGGTAGCGGTGCAGGGATTCGAACCCCGGACACGCGGATTATGATTCCGCTGCTCTAACCGACTGAGCTACACCGCCGTCATCCGCGCAGGTGGGCGGGCCCACCCCAAATCCTCTATAGAAATGATAGTCAAGGCAGGGGGAAGCGTCAACCCGGAACTGGCGGAAAGCCCCTGCCACGGTCACTTTGTGGGTGATTCAGCACCTCGGGGGCGGCCGAAAACCCGCATCGAATTCGCCCATCGCGCATCAAACCTGATGAGGCCGGAGCCGCGACCGGGAAGGCGCGCGACGGCGACTGCCTCGCCAGAGTGGCCATTGGGCCGAACGGGCCGCGCCCTGCGCGCGGTCAGGGAAGAAGCACAGGAGGTGCGAACACAGATGAGACTCGATCGATTTACCCTCAAGGCGCAGGAGGCCGTCCAGGCCGCCCAGAACCTTGCGATGGACCGGAACCACCAGGAGGTCACGACGGAGCACCTGCTCCTGTCGCTCCTCGAGCAGCGCGAGGGGATCGTCATCCCGATCCTCCAGCGGCTGGGTGCGGACGTCTCCGGACTCCGGGAGCGGGTGGACGAAGACATAGATCGCATACCGCAGGTCCAGGGCGGCGGCGTCCAGACGTACGCCGCGCCGACATTCCAGTCGGTGCTCGGGGCCGCGTGGAACGAGGCGCAGCAGCTCAAGGATGAGTACGTCAGCACGGAGCATCTGCTCATCGCGCTCGCCGAGGAGAAGGAGGCGCCCGCCGGCGCCGCGCTCCGCGAGTTCGGCGCAACGCGTGAGAACATCTTCACGGTGCTTAAGGACATCCGCGGGAACCAGCGCGTGACCGACGCGAACGCCGAGGAGAAGTATCAGGCTCTCGCCAAGTACAGCCGCGATCTGACCGACCTCGCTCGCGCGGGGAAGCTCGATCCGGTCATCGGCCGCGACGAGGAGATCCGCCGCGTCATCCAGGTCCTCTCGCGGCGCACGAAGAACAATCCGGTCCTCATCGGCGAGCCGGGCGTCGGGAAGACGGCCATCGCCGAGGGGCTCGCGCAGCGCATCATCGCCGGCGACGTTCCCGAGGGTCTCAGGAACAAGCGGGTCAACGCGCTCGACATGGGTGCGCTCGTTGCGGGCGCCAAGTACCGCGGCGAGTTCGAGGATCGACTCAAGGCCGTTCTCCGGGAGATCTCGGAGTCCGAGGGCCAGGTCATCCTGTTCATCGACGAGATGCACACGCTGGTCGGGGCGGGGGCGGCCGAGGGCGCCATGGACGCGTCGAACATGCTCAAGCCCGCGCTCGCGCGGGGCGAGCTCCACGCCGTCGGCGCCACAACGCTCGACGAGTACCGCAAGCACATCGAGAAGGACGCGGCGCTCGAACGGCGGTTCCAGCCGGTCCTGGTGGGCGAGCCGAACGTCGAGGACACGATCGCCATCCTCCGCGGGCTCAAGGAGCGCTACGAGGTGCACCACGGCGTCCGGATCAAGGATACAGCCATCGTGGCGGCTGCGACGCTGTCGCACCGGTACATCACCGACCGTTTCCTCCCGGACAAGGCCATCGATCTCGTCGACGAGGCGGCGTCGCGTCTCAGGATGGAGATCGACTCGATGCCCGAGGAGCTCGACCAGGTCGAGCGCCGGATGATGCAGCTCGAGATCGAACGTGAGGCGATGAAGAAGGACAAGGACGAGGCCTCGAAGGAGCGTCTTGCGAAGATCGAGCAAGAGCTTGCGGACCTCAAGGAGCAGAGCTCCGAGATGAAGGTCCACTGGGAGAACGAGAAGACCGCGATCAAGGCCATCCGCGACACCAAGGCCGAGATCGAGGACGTCAAGACCGAGTACGAGCGCGCCGAGCGCAGCGGTGATCTCAACAAAGCCGCGGAACTGCGCTACGGAAGGCAGACGGAGCTCGAAGCGCGCCTCAAAGAGGAGAACGAGAGGCTGGCGGAGCTTCAGCAGGATCGCCAGATGCTCAAGGAGGAGGTCGACGAGGACGACATCGCGGCCGTGGTGTCGAACTGGACCGGTATCCCCGTGTCCAGAATGCTCGAGGGCGAGCGCGACAAGCTTCTGCGAATGGACGACCGCCTGAGGCTTCGCGTCGTGGGTCAGGACGAGGCCATCCGCGTCGTCTCCGACTCGGTGCGGCGCGCGCGCGCGGGGCTCCAGGATCCGGGCCGTCCCATCGGTTCGTTCATCTTCATGGGTCCGACCGGCGTCGGGAAGACCGAGCTGGGCCGCGCCCTGGCGGAGTTCCTGTTCGATGACGAGGACGCGATGGTTCGCATCGACATGTCCGAGTTCATGGAGAAGCATTCGGTCTCGCGTCTCATCGGCGCGCCTCCGGGGTACGTCGGGTATGAGGAGGGCGGTTATCTCACGGAGGCCGTGCGGAGAAGGCCGTACTCGGTCGTCCTGATGGACGAGATCGAGAAGGCGCATCCGGATGTTTTCAACGTACTGCTCCAGATCCTCGACGACGGTCGTCTGACCGACGGGCAGGGGAGGACGGTCGACTTCACCAACACGATCGTCATCATGACAAGCAACGTTGGAAGTCAGTGGATCCAGGAGCTTGGCGAGAACGACCGCGAGGAGATGTCCTCCCGCGTGATGGAGGCGCTTCGGGCGCAGTTCCGGCCGGAGTTCCTCAATCGGATCGACGAGATCGTCATCTTCAACGCGCTGTCGCTCGAAGAGATTAAGCTCATCGTCGACATTCAGCTCGCGCGGCTCCGGAAGCTGCTCGCGGACCGCAAGATCGGACTCGAGCTCACGGATGCCGCGAAGGAGATGATCGCTCGCGAGGGGTTCGACCCGGTCTACGGAGCGCGGCCGCTCAAGCGGGCGCTCCAGCGCGAGGTGCAGAACCCGCTCGCCGTCAAGATACTCGAGGGCGAGTTCGACTCCGGCAGCTCGGTGGTCGTGGATGTGAAGAACGGGAAGATGGTGTTCCAATCGGGCAAGTAGATGCGCGTGGTCGTGTTCTGCGCGGAAGAGAAGAGGGGTGCGCCTGGGCGCACCCCTCTCTCGTTTCCGTGTGGCGCAGATGCGTTTCAGTACACGCAGGCGCCCGCGTGCCCTACGTCGCCGTGATCTCCGCGACGCCCAGAAGGCTCTTGTCGATGAAGGTCTCGCCGAGCCAGGTCTCTTCGAGCGGGACGAGAACGATGTCGCCGTCGCGCAGGCCCGTCATCAGCCCCGACTTGCCCTCGGTGGCCGCGACGACGGCCGCGGTACCCATTCGGCTGCCGCGCGTGCGGTCGGACGCGGTCGGTGACCCGCCGCGCTGGACGTGGCCAAGGACGCTCACCCGGTAGCGGATACCCGTCCGCTCCTGGACCGCCGCGGCCGCGGCCGCAGCCCCGCCCTCGAGCGCTCCCTCTGCGACGACGATGATGAAACTGCCCTTTCCGCGCTGGCGACCCTCTCGGATGACGTCGGAGAGTCTCTCGAGGTCCGCGGGAACCTCCGGGATGAGAATGCCTTCGGCGCCGCCCGCGAGGCCGACCTCCAATGCCAGCGCGCCGCAGTTGCGTCCCATCACCTCGATGAAGAAGATGCGGTCGTGCGACGCCGCTGTGTCGCGGATCTTGTCGATCGATTCCAGCGCCGTGTTGGCAGCAGTGCTGAAACCGATCGTGAACTGGGTTCCGGCGATGTCGTTGTCGATCGTGCCGGGGACGCCGATGACGGTGACGCCGTGTTCGTGCGAGAGCTTGTCGAGTCCGTGGAAGGTTCCGTCACCGCCGATCCCGACGAGACAATCGATCCCGGCGTCACGCAGCATCCGAGCGCCTTTCTCCCTGCCGGGCTCTTCGTAGAACGACTTGCACCGGCTGGTCTTGAGGATCGTCCCGCCAAGCTGGACGATGTTCGAGACGGACCGCGCCGTCATCGGCTCGATCTCTCCCTCGAGAAGACCGGAGAAGCCGCGCATGATGCCGGAGACCTGGATACCCCCGGCGAGCGCCGTTCGCACAACCGCGCGAATGGCGGCGTTCATCCCCGGCGCGTCTCCACCGCTTGTGAGGACCCCAATGTGTTTGACCGCGGACATGGCATGTCTCCTTTGACGACTGGTCCCGCAAAAAGCCCCGGGCGAGCCCGGGGCCGTCGAGGTGTCGATGGGATGACTGCGGATCGCGTCAGCGATCCGCCAAGCCGTTCGCGAAGCGAACGGCCCCCTACTTGAGCAGGATCATCTTCCTCGTGGTGACGTAGTCGGGCGCCACCATTCTAGCGAAGTAGATGCCGGATGCAACCCTGCGACCGCCATCATCGCATCCGTCCCAGACGACCGTGTATCGGCCCGCGTCGTGGTGGCCTGAGGCCAGCAGGGCCGTTCGGCGTCCCGAAACGTCGTAGACGGCGATCTCCACGTCGCCACCCGATGCCGGAACCGCGAAGTTGAGCGTTGTGACGGGGTTGAACGGGTTCGGGGCGTTCTGGTCGAGTCCGAACGAGATCGGAATGTCCTCTTCGCCCGCGCTCGACATGATCTCGCCCGCGGGGCCGTCGAGATACGGCTGCCACAGCACGTAGCCGAGGAACACGCGTCCCGTCGGAGGAGCGGCCCCCCACCAGTTGCGGCGGGCGAAGACCGGATTCTCGGTCCCGTTGTAGTTCGCGATGGCCGCCATCTGGTTGCCGATGACCGAGTTGTATCCGGTCTCCGGGTACATGTCGTCCCCGAGGTTCGGCGTGGACCCTGTGTCGGAGTGGACGCCGACGCGGTTGCCGGAGATCGTGCAGCGGCTGAAGCGGGGGAATGCCGTCTTCCGGCAGTGCGCTCCCGACTGGCCGTTATCGGTGATGGTGCAGTCGGCGACCACCGGTGTGGAGTTGCTGACGGCGATCCCGTGCACGGCGTTGTCGCTGACGGTGCATGAGTCGAACGTCGCCGTGGCGAATCTGCGAACATCTACGCCGGATCCGAGCGTGCTGCCCGTGAACGAACTCGTCGTGATCTCGTGCGTGGCGGACTCGCGAATCATCAGACCGGCGGCGTTGCCGTCGAATGTGCAGCCGCGGACCGTTCCGGATCCGCCGCGGAGATAGAGCCCCATGCTGTCGCAGCGGGAGAAGCTTGTCTGGTAGGCGTTGAGGTCGCAGCTGCTGAGCTTGGCCCCGAAGATGTTGTCGTCGAGATCGCAACTCACGAGCGTGACCGCCGCGCTCTCGGCCTCGATGGCAGTATCGGCGCCGGCGAGTGAGCAGTGCGCGAACGAGGCAACACTCCCCATCTTGAACCTGAGGCCCTGCCACGCGCTGTCGTCGCGCCCGTCATCGTCGGTACCGATCGTGACGGGCTCGGAGACCGTACCCTCGGCGATGAACGACCCGAACACGTCGAACTCGGCCGTCCCGTCGTCGGCGAAGAGGAAACTGGTTCCCGGTGTGAGGACGACGGTCGCATCCGCGCCGACAGTGACGTCGCCGGTCACGAATGCGCGACCGGAGACCAGAAGGTCCGCGGTTATGGTCCCGGCGAGCGGCTGGGCGTACAGACCGGCGTGCGTCGGACCGTGCCCGAGTCCCGCCCATTCGCGGTCACCCGACCGCTCGGCGAGCGCTCCTTCCCGGAGAGCGGCAAACTCGAATGCATGGACCTCGCCGTCCGAGGAATTGACGACGAACTCCATCAGGCCGTCGCCGGTGAGGTCGACCAGCGCCGGTGTTCCACAACCTCCAGGAATCGGGATCGGACTCAGGAGCTCATCGCCGTCCGCGCCGAGCACGTGGAGATAGCCGGCGCTCGTCGAGATCGCGATGTCGAGCCCGGGCTCGGCGTGGAGGTCGGCCGCGACCGCCGAGTTCCCGGGTGTCCCGGTCAGCATGACACCCCACTCGATCGACTCGCCGTGAGCCAGGTAGAGCATGCCGGACTCGGTACCCGCGAGCACGTCGGGTCGGGCGTCCGCGTCGAGGTCGGCCAGCGCCAGAGATACGACCGGACTGTCGAGCGCGAAGCTCCACTCCTCGGTTCCCGTGTCTGCGTTGACGCAGTGAATCGCGGTCCCGCCGACAACAGCCTCAAGGGCGCCGTCGCCATCGACGTCACCCAGCACAAGCGGAGAGCCGGCGACCGAACCGACCGCGACCTGCGGCCAGATCTGAGTCGGTGGGATCGTGGCCGTGCTGATGGCTGAGAGCATCCCGCTCTCGTCGGCGAATACGATATCGGCACGCCCGTCGAAATCGACGTCGCCTCCAGCGAGCTGAGTCGCCGCCGGGGCGCCTCCGGACAGGTCGTACGTCCAGATCGTGCCGCCGCTCTCATCGTATGCGCGAACACCAGCGCCGCTTCCCCAGAACGCTTTCGTCGCCACGACGATGTCGAGGTCGGCGTCCGCATCGGCATCGACGAGGATCGGGCAGCCGATGATGTCGTCCGTGTTGATATTCCAGAGACTGCCGCCCTCGTGGTCGAAGGCCATCAGCCCCATTCTTCTCATGGAGACGATCTCGTCGTCGCCGTCCCCGTCAAGATCGCCGCTCGTCGCAGCGAGTTCGAGCCCGAAATCGAGCGGGTCGAGCGACGCGTCGGACTGCCATTCGATCGATCCGTCGGAGGACACTGCCCAGATCCGGGCCTCCTCGTCGAACAGGATGATCAGGGGTCCGTCGTCGCCAACCGCGATGCTCGGGCTGTGCAGGTCGGTACCGAGGTCTGTCTGCTGTTATTTCTTCTTTGTTTGTCCGTGTGAATCTTCCACGACCAATCCTCAGAGCATACTACACCATCCTTCCATAGTCAATGGCTTTTCGGACTAAGCCGCACAGCCTGAGTGCGCTCGTCGCGGACAGGGGGCCCTAGATAGGGCGTTCCCGGTAGATGGCAGCGATATGAGGCAGATGCATGTATTATAATGATGCAATACATGGCTCGTTTTCTGCGGCTCCTCAGCCCGTGATGGACTCGAGCGCCCTCGTCGCCTAGAATGCTCGGACAGCCACGCGGCCCGGGTCCGGCATCGAGCCGCGGAGTCGGAAGGTCGACCGGAGGACCTCATGCCACACGAACACGACTGCGTAGATGAAGCGAGGCGCGTTCGCGTCACGGCGCTGCTGCTCTTCGTCGCCGCGCTGATCCTGCGTCTCATCTACGTCCGTCATCTCCAGGGAAGTCCTCTCGCGCAGACGCCGATGCTCGACGAGCTCTACCACGTGGAGTGGGCGCGCCGGCTTGCGTCGGGCGACTGGCTCGGGAGCCGCGTGTTCTTTCGCGCGCCGCTCTATCCGTATCTGCTCGGCGTGATGCTCTCCGTGTTCCGCGGGAGTCTGACCGCGGCGCGTGTCGTGCAGGCGTGCTACGGCGCGCTGGTCCCGGTCGTAACGCTGTTCCTCGCTCGGCGCGTCTGCGGACGCCGGTGCGGACTCGTCGCCGGAGTGCTCGCGGCCGTCTACCCGTTCTTCATCTACTTCGACAACGAGCTTCTCATTACGTCGCTCATCGTTCTGCTGGACGCGGCCCTCCTTCTGCTCGTCCTGCGCGCGGATGAGCATCCGAGCTGGATGCGGTGGCTCGGGGCCGGCGTCGTGCTGGGATTGTCGGCGATCGCGAGACCGAACGTTCTCGTCTTCGCCCCGGTGCTCTTCATATGGATGTGGCTCTCGGCGCGGGCCGGAGCCGGAAGCGTCCCCAAGTCCGGACGGTTCACGCTGCTTACCAGATCGACCCCGTTTCTGACCGCCGCGCACCGGTTCGGAGTTCTCGCCGTCGGGATCGTTCTCGTGGTCGCCCCCGTGACGCTTCGCAACCTCGCCCTCGAGAAGGACTTCGTCCTCATCGCTTCGCAGGGCGGCATCAACTACTTCATCGGCAACAATGCGCAGTCGGACGGTGTCTCCGCGGTCGTCCCCGGACTCGGGGAGGCGTGGGAGTACGACGACTGCGAGCGGATCGCGGAGCGCGAGGAGGGGAGAAGGCTCAGGCCCAGCGAGGTCTCGGGCTTCTGGTACGGGAAGGGGCGCGAGTTCCTGCGGACCCGAACGGGAGATGCCGTCCGGCTGCACGTGAGGAAGTTCGTGCTGTTCTGGGACAGCTACGAGCTCGCCAACAACAAGGATATCTACTACTTCGGGAGAATGTCCGGCGTCTTCAAGGGGCTCTCCTGGCTCCACTTCGGCGTGGTCGTCCCGTTCGCCGCGATCGGCATTCTGGCGCTCCGGCGTCGGAAGCGGTACGCGTCACTTCTGCTGTTCTTCGTGGCGGCGTACTCCGCCACCGTCATCATGTTCTTCGTGAACGCGCGGTTCCGCATGCCCGTGCTCCCGGCGCTGCTTGTCTTCGCCGCCGCCGGACTGGTCTGGCTGTGGGACGAGATGAAGGGGCGGCGCTGGTTCCGGGTGGCCGCCGGACTCGCGTGTGTCGTCGCCGTCGCCGCGTTCGTCAACTACGACTTCTACTCCACGCATCTCGGGGACCGACCTCAGACGCACAACACGATCGGACTCGCGCACGCGTCGGCCGGCAGGTACGCGCAGGCCGTCGCGTCGTACGACCGCGCCATCGAGCTGGCCCCGGCGTACGCGAAGGCATGGAACAACCGGGGGCTCTCACTCGAGGGCGTGGGCGACCCCGAGGCGGCGTTCGCTTCGTACATGAGAGCGGCCGAGCTCGACCCGTTGCTGGCCACCGCGCCGAACAACATCGGCGCGCTCCTCTGGGGCAGCGGTGATCTCGAGTCGGCGCTGCCGTGGTTCGAGAGAGCCGTCGCGGCCGATGCGTGGCTGCCGGAGGCGCAGTACAACCTCGCGTCCGTGCTCACGCGGCTCGGCCGCGGCGACGAGGCCGAGATCGCATACCAGTCGGCCATCAGGGCGCGTCCGCGGTTCCAGGAGGCGTGGCACGATTATGGGGTCCTTCTCGAGGACTCGGGGAGGTTGTCCGAGGCGATCAGCGCGTACCAGCGGGCCGTGATCATCGACCCGCGCTCCGCGAATGCCAGAAACAGTCTCGGCATCGCGCTCGCGCGGTCCGGTCAGTACCGGGAGGCGATCATGGAGCTCGAGGCCGCGCTGGCTCTCGCGCCCGGCGACAGGAATCTCCTGGCGAATCTCCAGACCATCCGCTCTCTCATGCAGAACGGCGCGCCGTAGCGCGCCGCCCTGTTATCCGGCCACTCAGTTTCCGCTCGATATCGTGGCGCTCTGTCGCCCCGCTCCGCCGTCTGCTGCATCGGCGCCAGTGCGTCTACTGCATCGGCGCCAGCGCGTCTCCTGCCCGCATGATCACGAACGGATGTGTCTCGGTCGCGAGCAGCGCCGAGAGCGACTTCCGCGCCCGACGGTCGGCAACGATCCCGCCGATGGCCTCGGCGGCGAACCCGCGCACGGCCCAGTCATTGTCCAGAAGGAGCTCCGTAAGCGGACCGAGCGCCGAACTGTCACCGATTCCGCCGATGGCGGAGAGCGCGACCAGACGTTCGGGTCCCTGCCCTGCTCTCGCGGTCTCCAGCAGCAGCGGGAGCGCGGGAGCGCCGACCTCAGTGAGCGCCGCCGCCCCGCTGTATCGGACGTGGTAGTACTCATCACCAAGACTCCTGATGAGCGCGCGGACGACCGCCTCGTCCGTCGTCGCACCTCGCGCCTCCAGCGCCCGTCGATACTGGTCGAGCTCTTCCGGACCTTCGGTCGGCTCAGGTTCGGTCGCCATCCTCCGGATGGCCACCGCCGAGCTCTTGCGGACGATCTCGTTCTCGTCACTCAGCAGCTGGAGGAGACCCTGGAGGCCATCCGGGCTCCCGACGCGTCCGATCGCGCTGGCGACCGACGATCGCACCTTCCAGTCCTCGTGCCATGCGGCCCTGTTGAGCGCCGGTGTGGCGCGGTCGTCGCCCAGACGGCCGAGGATGCCGGCCGCCATCCGGGCGCCGCGAAGTGTGTCGGTCCGCTTGAGTTCACGGCCGAGCGCGTCGATGAGCGGTTCGACCGCCGGCTCCCCGATCTCCACCATAATGGCCTCGAGCGCGTGGCGCTCTCGCGGACCGTCGGTGTCGAGCTGTGTGACGAGGTAGGGGAGTGACCGCTCGTGGTCCCGCACGAGGATCCTGCGGGACGGCTGGATCATCGGTGCGAACTGGAGCGCGGCCGATGACGCGCGGAGGAAGAGCTCCTCGGGAGTCAGCGCGGCGAGCGCCACGGTGTCGACCTCGGCCGCCTCGGTCCCGGCGTCCTGCGCCACCGCCATCGGGGCGAGAGCGCAGAGCAGTGTCGCCGCGAGGATGAGAAGAACGGCGTGCCGCCGGTGAACGGAGAGTGTCAGGCGGCTGTCGCGTGTGTTCCGTGTCATTCCGCGGCACCTCCTTCCGTCTCGACCGGTTGAAGTTCCATGTCGACACCGACTCCGTGGTCGCTGTAGCTCCACCACATGTTGTCCTCACCGCGACCGGTGTACGAATCGACGCCGCCGCAGTCGAGGAAGACGCCGACGCTGCCGTAGTCCCGCCGGAGATTCCCGTACCCGTGTGTGTTGTTCGGGTTCCGGAGGCCGTAGGCGTCATCGCCCGCGTCATCGATGAACAGGCCTATGCCGTTGGCGTTGCCGGCGGCCTGCGAGAGATCGTGGCACGTGTAGTTGTCGTCTCCCGACAGATCGTGAAGGATGCCGATCGCGAGGTCGTGTCCGCATCCCTGCGAGACACCCTTTGCGACGTAGTTGTCGTCCCCCTCGTAGTCGACGAGCGCGGCGACCGTGATGTGGGTCCCGGCACCCTGTGCATACTGGTACGAGATGTACTGGTCGTTGCCGGCGAAGTCCACGAGGCCGCCCACCGCGAACCAGTAGCTCGAACCCTGGCCGAAGATGTCCGACACGTAGACGTCGTTCCCGGCTCCATCGACGAGCATCCCGACACCGCCCGACGCGTCCGGTCTCCAGCCGAATCCGAATCCCTGCGAGAGGCTGATGTAGTGATCGAAGTAGCGTATCTCATCGGTGTACTTCCCGCCGGCGTAGTACGAGTCGTTTCCGGACAGGTCGTCGAGCAGTCCGAAGCCCATCACGAACCCGAAAGCCTGGGAGAAGACGGCGGCCCGGTACGAGTCGTTTCCCTCCTCGTCGAGGAGTACGCCGATGCCGAAGGCCCCGGCGCCCTGAACGCAGGTGTCGCCCTCGTACGTGTCGTGCCCGCCGGCGTCGCGGAGGACGCCGACACCGAACAGGCCGGATCCGAGCGAGAAGCTTCCCGCGACGTAGCGATCGTCACCGGCGAGGTCGACAAGAATGCCGACGCCCATGAACCCGGCGCCGAAGGAGTGGTGACCGCCGAGGTAGACGTCGTCGCCTTCGAGGTCGATGACGACAGCGACGGGGTCGGAGTGAAGCGCACCTCCGACGGGGTGCATGCCGTCATCCCCGTCCATCGGCTCATCGGCGTTCTCGCGGCAGTCGTAGACGTCGTTTCCGCCGAGATCGATGATGAGCGCCGCGCCCCGGCCGTAGTAGGTCGTTCCCGTGCCGCCGATGACGACGGTTCCCTGGTCGGTCCTGCGCACCTCGATGACATCGCCCCAGGCGATCGACTCCGGACCGAGACGCTCGGAGTAGCGGTCGCCGCCGGTGGCCGGACCGTGCTGCTCGCGAAGGTCCGACGCAACGGCGAGCGATGCATCGACGGCCTCCGCCACGATGGCGCCGGCGGATGCGATCCGCTCGTAGTCGATGCCCCCGGCGATGACGAGCAACCGGTCGCCCAGTTCCTCCGCCTCGTCCGCTTCCTGTTCACGGATGTCGATCGGCTTCTCCGGGTCGAACTCCTCTTCCTCGAGAAGGACCGGCGCGTGCTCGACGAGGAACGCTCGCTCCTCGGCCGTGAGTCCGGCGAACGCGTGGGACATCTCCTCGCGCGCTCTTGCGAACGCGGGGAGGAGCACGCCGAGCGCGTCCGCTCCCTCGGGTCCGACCCCCGGACACTCCTCAGGCCAGGCGATGAGATCGAGCTCCTTCGCCGCCGCGACAACGAGTTCGGTGATGCCGAGAGGAGATGCGACATCATCCGCGAACCCACGCACGTACTGCTCGGTGTCGAGCGGGCGGGCGAGCAGGCTGTCGGCCACGGTCAGCCGGAATGAGTCCGGCATGTCCGCGTAGTCCGTTCGGAAGTGCAGATCGTCGCGCGTCAGTGCGATGGCGGTGAGCGCGTCGTCAAGCGCTTCCGCGACCGTGTCGGCGGCGGGCGCGATGGAAGGCGCGGCGACCACTGCCAGCACGATCGCAATCGCCGCGGCCAGCGCGCTCCCTCTCATGCGTTCGTCTCCGCGTCCTCGTGTAAGCGTTCTCATGCAGTCTCCTCTTGAGCCAGACGGAGCCTCACGGCCTCGGCCGTGATCGGCAGCTCCGTGAATCGCATGCCGGTCGCGTGCGCCACGGCGTTCGCGATGGCTACGGCGCCGGGCATCGCCGGCGTTTCGCCTATGCCCTTCGCGCCGAACGGACCCTTTGAGTACGGCGCTTCGATGGCGTGACAGGAGATCTCGGGCGTGTCGAGAGACGTCGGCAGGATGTACGTGGAGAAGTCCGGCGTGAGGATCACTCCGCCGTCGGTCTTCATCGACTCGTAGAGCGCCATCCCCACACCCTGGAGCACTCCGCCCTGGAGCTGCCCCTCGAGTGTGACGGGATTGAGCACGCGTCCGACGTCGTGCGCCGCCGTCATCCGGAGAACGTGAACCTCGCCAGTCCGCGAGTCGACCTCGACCTCCGCGATCTGGGTCGCGAAGGAGTAGACCGCGTACGCGTCACCCTGTCCGTTGTCATCGAACGTGGATTCGGGCGCGGCGTACCATCCCTCCTCGGCGGTGTTGATGTTCCTCACCCAGCACAGCTCGGCGAGCTCCTCGATCCCGATGCTCTTCCCGTTCGAGAGGGCGCGTCCCTTCTCGAATCGGACTTCGTCCGGTGCGCCTCCGAGCTCTCCGGACGCGACACCGGCGAGCGTCCGCCGGATCTTCGTTGCCGCGCCGATGACGGCGTTGCCGGTCATGAGCGTCGTTCTCGACGCGACGCTGGGTCCGCTGTCGGGGACGACGCTCGTATCGACGTGATCGACGTGGACCGACGCGACCGGGATGCCGAGGACGTCGGACGCCATCTGCGACAGGACCGTGAGAAGACCCTGTCCCATCTCAGTGCCGCCTACGGCGATCCGGAGCGACCCGTCCCGATACAGGTTGAGATGCGCGCCCGAGGCGTCGAGGGCGAGTCCCTTCGCGCCGAGACTCACTCCATAGTAGATCGCGCCGACGCCGATGCCGCGGAGGAAGCGCTCCCTCGGGCGGGACGCGCCGCCGGGCTCGGCTCGACCGTCCGAACCGGCGCGCGCTGATTCACCGGCTCTCTTCGCAAGCCATCCGGATTCATCGCGCGCGACCTCGAGGGTCTCCGGGAGACCGACGCTCTCCTCGAGCAGCTGCCCGGTCGCCGTTCGCTTGCCGACCGCGAGGCAGTTGGCGAGGCGGATCTCGATGGGGTCGATGCCGAGGGTATCGGCGATCTCATCGATCACCGATTCGTCTGCGAAGATGGTCTGCGGCTGCCCGAATCCCCGGAAGGCGCCAGTCGTCTGCCGGTTCGTATAGACGCCGTACCCGTCCGTCCGAACGTTGGGAATCTCGTACGGACCGGTCGCATGCGCGACCGAGCGGAAGAGGACCACGGGTGTGAGCGTCGAGTACGCGCCGGCGTCCGCGATGATGGTAATGTCGGCCGCCGTGAACCGGCCGTCTCTTGTCGCGCCGAGCTTGTACCTGACGACCATCGGGTGGCGTTTGCTCGACCTGTAGAAGTCCTCCTCGCGAGTGTGAACGAGCTTGACCGGCCGTCCCGTGCGCCAGGCGGCGACCGCCGCGCACGCGCAGATCTCGTTCGGCACGTCCTCTTTGCCGCCGAACCCTCCGCCCGTGACGGTCTGGACGATGCGCACACGCGCGAGCGGGATGCCGAGCACCCCGGCCACCGCTTTCTGAACGTAGTACGGGCACTGCATCGTGCCGTAGACGGTTATCGTGCCGCCATCCTCGGGGACCGCGAGCGCGCCGAGCGGCTCGAGGTAGGAGTGCTCCTGATAGTTTGTGCGAAAGGTCCGTTCGACGATGACGTCGGCCTCGTCGAACCCGCGGTCGACATCGCCTCGATGGACACGGTACTGGAGGTACGCGTTGTCGCCCTCGTGGACGCGTGGAGCATCCGGCATCAGAGCCTTCTCCGCGTCGAACACACCCTCGAGTTCCTCGAGATCGAGAGCGACCGCCCGTGCTGCCTCCCGCGCGGCCGTCGGTGACTCGGCGACCGTGATCGCGACAGCGTCACCCGAGTATCGGACACGCTCGCCGGCGAGGAGCGGCTGGTCGCGGTCGACACAGCCGACCTGGTTCTCGCCGGGGATGTCGGCCGCTGTGACCGTGGCCACGAACCCCTCGACCGATCGGGCTCGTGTGTCATCGACGCCGCGGACGTTGGCGTGGGGCACTCCGGGGAACACGAGCGCCGCGTGCGCCATGCCCGGCAGGACGATGTCGTCGAGGTAGCGGGCGCGCCCGGTGACCTTGTCGTCCGCGTCAACACGGCGGACGGGGGCGCCGACCGCTCCCGAGGGGTGGAGAGCATTCTGCCCCATGGAGACTCCTTTCGCGGCGCCCGCCGCGACTTCCGGCCGGGCTCCGTAGATGATGCGAGAAGGTGACGCCGTCCGACTTTAGCGTATGCCCCCGCGCGAGTCAAAGGCCCCTTGCCGTGGGCTCAAACGGCGCATCCGAAATGCTGTGAGCGCATTCAGGAACTACGCACAACTGGCGTCGGTTTCGGTGATTCAGGCACAGAAGGTGCAACATGCAGAGCATACGGGCCCGGGCGGCCGGCATGGCGCAGGGGACCATCACCACGCAGCGAGTGCAATCGGCCGAGGTGTCATGAGTTCGAGCGGGAACAATCCGGAGGAACGGTCCGAGGAAGCGCAGTCGCGCGACGGTCGTATGCTCCAGAGAACGCACGCCCTGATGGCGCGCGACATCTTCTATGAGGCGGACGTCACCGGGAAGATCACGTTCGTCTCGTCCGCCGCCGAGCGCTTTGGC
The DNA here is from genome assembly GCA_029990205.1 of bacterium. Lineage (GTDB taxonomy): Bacteria > Joyebacterota > Joyebacteria > Joyebacterales > Joyebacteraceae > JAPEKQ01. The sequence continues at coordinate 98,826 of JAPEKQ010000005.1, read as the reverse complement.
TTCGACACGAATGCGATCATCGGGACCGAACTCGTTTCGATCGTCGTCCCCGAGCATCGCGAGCGCGTCGCCAGCGAGTTCGCCCGTTCGATCATGATGGGTGATGAGTTCCCGAGCGAGGTTCCGCTGGTCGCCCCCGACGGGCGCGTCCACTGGTTCGAGGATTGCGGGATCGTGATCCGCGAGAACGGTCGTGCCGTCGGGATCACAGGATTCCTCCGCGACATCTCCGCCCGGAAGACATCGGCGGTTCATCTCGATCATCTTCGCGCCGTGCTGGATGCCCACAGGAGCATCGGCAAACTCGTTCTCAGGACCACCAGTCCACAGCGGTTGATCCAGGGTGTCTGCGACGAACTCGTCCGGACGAGAAGTTACGACAACGCGTGGGTCGCTCTCGTCAGCGGGATGGGGGAGTTGCGGAACATCGCGCATGCCGGAGTGACCGAGGACTTCGATGCTCTCAGGTCAAGGATAGAACAGGGGATGCCGCCCGAGTGCTGGGCGGAGGCGACGTCGTCCTCGTGCGCCATTGCCATCGAGGACCCGAGCGAGTTCTGCCGTGGGTGCCCGATCGTGGGTCAGCACGGTGCGAGCGGAGCGATGAGTGTGCGGCTCGGGTACGGCGGTGTGACCTACGGGTTTCTCAACGTGTCGATCGCGCAGTACTTCCTGGCCAACCGCGACGAGACCTCGCTGCTGGAAGATGTTGCGGGTGACATCGCGTATGCGCTCCATAACATGGAGATGGCCTCCAGAAAGCGCGAGGCGGAGCTTGCCCTTCTTGAGAGCGAGAGCCGGTACCACATGCTCTTCGAGGACTCGCACGACGCCGTCTATGTGACGTCGCTGGACGGACGTGTTCTTGAGGCGAACCCCGCGATGCTTGAGCTCTTCGGGCTGACGCGCGAAGAGATGATAGGGGTCGATGCTCACTCGTTCTATGCGAACCCCGACGACCGCACCGAGTTCCAGCGCGCTATCGAGCGCAGCGGAACCGTCGTGGACTACGAGCTTGAACTCACGAAGCGCTCCGGCGATGCGATGTCCTGTCTTCTGACAACGAGCGTGCGTCGCGCCGCGGACGGCTCCATCGTCGGGTACCATGGGATCATCCGCGACGTGACGGAACAGAAGCAGGCCGAGCGCGCTCTCTTCGAGAGCGAGCGACTCCTATCGATCCATCTTCGAGCTGTCGCCTGAGGCGATCGTGCTCGTCGACCGGAAGGGGATCTTCCTCGCTGCGAACAACCGTCTGGCGGACTGGCTTGGTTACACATCGGACGAGGTCGTTGGGTTGAAGTTCGTGGATATGCCGTTCTTCACGGCCAAGAGCAAGGCGACCGTGGTCAAGATGTTCCAGCGGCGTATGAGCGGTCGCCCCGTGGCTCCGTACGATCTCGAGTTCGTCGCGAAGAACGGCGTGACTCATATCGGCCGGCTCGTTGGGAGTGTGGTCACCGACGAGCAGGGCAGACCAGAGGCCGATCTTGCCATGATCTCGGACGTCACCGAGCAGCGCGAGGCCGAGAACGCGCTCCGCGCGTCCCGCGAGAAGATCGAGGGTCTTCGCGGGACGGCCAGGCGGCTCGAGGCGTGCGGGAGCGAGGATGAGGTCTGCAGGGTTACCGCCTATGCGGCGCGAACCGTCCTCGGCTTCCCACGGTGCGTCGTGGCACGAGTCGACGATGGGAGGCTCGTGTGGCAGCCGGAGCTTTCGGACGTGTCCCCGGCATGTGATCTGTCCACCGCTGAGATTCCCGGAGGCCCGATCGTCGATGCGCACCGGGACCACAAGAGCATCGTATTCCACGGTTCGAACGAGGCCGGATGCGCCGGAATCACGTGCGGGATCACGAGCGGAATCTGCGCCCCGATCGCCGAGGAGGGTGTCCTTTGCGTCGGGTCGGACGACTCCCGCCGGTACAACGACAAGGACGCCAGGCTTCTCGAGCTGCTTCTCGGGCACACCGTGGAGGCGCTCGGGCGTATCCGTCTGCTTGGCAGGCTTCGGGAGCAGGCCACCCGTGATCTGATGACGGGTCTCCACAACCGTCGCTACTTCAGCGAGACGATCGATCGAGAGATCGCACGCAGCCGCCGCTACGGGTACGGCATCGGGTTCCTCATGATCGACGTCAACGGGTTCAAGGCGATCAACGACACGTACGGTCATCAGACCGGCGATGACGTTCTGTGTGCCGTCGCGAGCTTCCTTGAGGGACATGTTCGCTCCAGCGAGATGGTCGTGCGGTTCGGCGGCGATGAGTTCCTCATCGTGATGCCGGAGTGCACTGGTGAGATCGATCTGGTCCGGAAGCGGCTCGTGGAGAGCTTCCGCGGGTGGGCTGAGAGCTGCGACCGATTCAACTTCCACCTTGAGGTGGCCATAGGCAGCGCGGTCTGGAGTCCCCATGGGAGTGCCAGCATCGAGGAGACCATCGCCGAGGCGGATCAGCGAATGTATCGGAACAAGCGTCGCCAGCGGCGGGGCCGCAGGCGGCGGGAAACACGCCAGACCGATGTTTCCGATGCGGCCACTTCGTAGTAGAGTATTGCCACGCAGGAACAGATACTGATCCGTCCGCAACATCCTCCGAGATCTCAACGGGAAGGCGCTGGTCACATTCATGGCGAGCGACACGGACACGACACTCAGGAATACGGTCCCGCGTCTCCGCGAGGCGATCGTCCGACACGCGCGCTACTCGCTCGGCCTGGAGCCTGCCGATCTCGATTGCGACGACATGTTCCGCGCCGTGAGTCTTGCCGTGCGCGAGTTCCTCGTCGACGGCATGCTCGAGACCGAACGGAGATACGCGGAACACGATGCGAAGAGGCTCTACTACCTCTCTATGGAGTTCCTCGTCGGGCGTTCGCTCGGCAACAACCTCCTCAACCTTGGTCTCTTCGATGCCTGCAGGAAGGCCGTCGAGGAGCTCGGTGTCGACCTCGACGAGGTGCGCGAGTGTGAGCGCGACGCCGCGCTCGGCAACGGCGGACTCGGGCGTCTGGCCGCGTGCTTCCTGGACTCGCTGGCAACTCTCGACATGCCCGGATACGGCTACGGCATCAACTACCAGTACGGCTTGTTCAAGCAGCGCATCGATCACGGGTATCAGCGCGAGCAGCCTGACAACTGGATGTCGTCGTCGAACCCGTGGCTCATCGAACGCTCCAACGAGTCGATCGTCGTACCGGTCTACGGCTGGGTCGAGGAGCAGCGCGACGCGCTCGGACTGCCGCGGCGCGTATGGCTCGGGCAGCGCATCGTAATCGGTGTTCCGTACGACATGCCCATCGTCGGCTACGGCGGAGAGACCGTGAACTTCCTGAGGCTCTTTTCCGCGCGCTCGTCTGAAGACTTCGATATGCAGATCTTCAACCAGGGTGAGTACCTGCGAGCCGTTCAGCAGAAGATAGCGTCCGAGACCGTCTCGAAGGTGCTCTACCCGTCGGACTCGGTCGAGCAGGGGAGGGAGCTCCGCCTCATTCAGGAGTACTTCCTTGTGGCGTGCGCCGTTCGCGACCTCGTGAAGCGGTTCGATTCGTCGCACGACCGGATCGAGGACTTCGCTGAGAAGGTCGCCGTGCATCTCAACGACACGCACCCGACGCTCGCCATCGCCGAGCTCATGCGCATCCTTGTGGACGAGCGCAACGTTGTCTGGGAGAACGCGTGGAAGATCGCGCAGGATACGTTCGCCTTCACCAATCATACGCTCATGCCCGAGGCGCTGGAGACGTGGCCGACCTCGCTTCTTCACCGGGTCGTCCCCCGTCATCTGGAGATCATCCGCGAGATCGACAGACGGTTCGGCGAGCACCTCATGGATGTCTGGCCGGACGACGCGGCCCGGCGTCGGCACGTGAGCATCATCGACACCGTGGGAGAGGAACGCGTGCGAATGGCGCACCTCTCGATCGTGGCGAGCCATTCGACCAACGGCGTGGCCGACCTGCACAGCGAGCTGCTCAAGTCGGACGTCGTGCCCGACTTCTTCGCGCTCTGGCCTGAGCGCTTCACGAGCGTGACGAACGGCGTGACGCAACGCCGATGGCTGCAGAAGGCCAACCCGCCGCTGTCGGATCTCCTCGACCGCACGATCGGGACCGACTGGGTCACCAACCTCTCGAAGCTCCGCGATCTCGAGCGGTACATAGACGACGAGGAGTTCCTCGAGGCGTTCGCCGCCGCCAAGCACGAGAACAAGGAGGTCCTGGCCGCGACCGTCGCCGAGACGACGGGCATCACGGTCGACCCGTACACGATGTTCGACGTGCACGTGAAGCGGATCCACGAGTACAAGCGCCAGCTTCTCAACGTGCTCCGGATCATCTACGAATACCTGGAGCTCGTTGAGGACGGAGTGGAACCCGCCGCGCCGCGAACCTATCTCTTCGCCGGGAAGGCGGCGCCCGGGTACTGGGCGGCGAAACAGATCATCAAACTCATCAACAACGTCGGAGACGTGGTCAACAGGAACGCGAAGGCGACGGGCCTGATGCGCGTCGCGTTCCTGCCCGACTACCGGGTCTCGCTGGCCGAACGCATCATTCCGGCCGCGGACCTCAGCGAACAGATATCGACGGCGGGAACCGAGGCTTCGGGAACCGGCAACATGAAGCTCGCCATGAACGGCGCGCTCACCGTGGGCACGCTCGACGGGGCGAACATCGAGATCCTCGCCGAGGTGGGTGAGGAGAACATGCACATCTTCGGTCTTACGGCCGAGGAGGTCGGCGACCTCAGAGGACGTCACGCTTACGACCCGAGGGCTCTCTACGACTCGGACGAGAAGGTGCGTCGCGCGCTCGACGCGCTGGCATCGGACCGCTTCAGTCCCCGCGAGCCGGGGCTCTTCGAGTGGGTCTTCAAGGCGCTCCTCAATCCCGGCGATCCGTACGTGCATCTTGCGGACCTGCCGTCATACATTGACGCGCAGAAGCGGATCGGAGCCGAGTACATGGACCAGGGTTCGTGGCGGCGGAAGGCGCTTCTCAACGTCGCGCGGATCGAGCGTTTCTCAAGCGACCGGGCGGTCTCCGAGTACGCGAGCAACATCTGGAACCTCAGAGCATTCCATCCGACGTCGGTCCACGACCCGGAGTAGGGCTGCCGCCCCGGCCGCCGGCGTCACCTCCGGGTTCTCCCTTCATTATATATAGAGAGGATGTATAGAGAGGCGTGGGACCGTCCCGCGCCGCGGGGCGGGGTCCCCAGAGGGGGCACACCGCCGTGCGGAATGGGGCTCCTGCGCGTCGGAGTGGGACTTCTGCGGGTCGGAGTGGGGCTCCTGCGGACTGGAATGGGGTTCCTGCGCGTCGGTCAGGAGTTCGAGAGCGCGTCGCGGACCTTCGTGACGAGCTTGGCAGCGAGGTACGGCTTCTGGATGAAGCCGGCGAGCCCCTCACCGACGAAGCGACTGGTGATCTCCTTCTCGCCGTAGCCGCTCGAGAGGATGATGCGGAGATCCGGGTTGAGCTTCCTCAGCTCGCGGAACGTCTCCTCGCCGCCCATGTTCGGCATGGTGAGGTCGAGCAGTACGCACACGATGTTCTCGGCGTGCTTCCGGTACGCCTCGAGCGCCTTGAGTCCGTCGGACGCCGTGACAACGTCGAACCCGGCGCGTTCGAGCATCTTCTGCGTGACGCGCCGCACCGTCGGTTCGTCATCGACGAGCAGAACGGTCCCCGCCTCGGCGTTCCACGCGGAGCGCGACTCCTTCGCGGCTTCCTGCACTGCCGCCACGGCGTCTTCGTCGGTGCTGATGGGGACGAGCACGCGGAACGTCGTGCCGGCGCCCGGCGAGCTCTCGACGGAGATCGTGCCCTTGTGAGCGCGCACGATGCCGAGAACCGCGGCGAGCCCGAGCCCGCGGCCAGTGAACTTGGTCGTGAAGAACGGATCGAAGATGCGTGACACCGTCTCCTCATCCATTCCTGCGCCTGAGTCCTCCACCTCGATACAGACGTAGGTTCCTTCCGGGAGTTCCTCGCCCACGTATCCCTGCGACAGATCGAACCGGTCGCACTCGGTCGCATGGGTTCTCAGCGTGATCACGCCGTTGTGGTCGCCGATGGCGTCCGAGGCATTGGTCATGAGATTCATGATGATCTGGCGGATCTGCGTCGCGTCGCCAGTGATGAGGGGCAGATTCCCGGCGAGGTCGAATCGGACGACCGCGCTCTTCGAGAGCGACGCCTCGAGCAGGTGCGACATCTCGTTGATGACGTCGTTGAGGTCGATCGGTTCGATGACGAAACGGCCCTTCCCCGAGTAGGCGAGCATCTGGCGACTGAGGTCGGCCGCACGCTCCGCCGCGTCCCGAATGGCCCGTACACTCTCGGACGCCGGGTCCCTCTCGTTGAGTTCGAGCAGCGCCATGTCCGCGTTGCCAAGGATGCCGGTGAGCAGGTTGTTGAAGTCGTGCGCGATGCCACCCGCGAGCACACCGAGGCTCTCGAGCTTCTGTGTGTGGCGGACTTGCTCCTCAAGTTCGCGCCGCTCCTCCTCGGCCTTCTTCCTCTCGACGGCGAGCGAGATATTCCCGGAGACAAATCGCATCAGCTCGAGCTCGCGCTCCGTGTAGAGCTCACTCTCGTCGTAGCTCTGAACCGCTACGACGCCGAAGACGCCGCGCGATGTCTTCAGAGGCATCCCCATCCAGACGGGGGAGGGCTCACCGTAGACCGTGACATCCTGTTCGTCCTCAAGTCGTTCCTGGGTTCTCTGGTCGATGAGATATGGCTCGCCCGTGCGACGGACGTAGTCGGTGACGCTGTTCTCGAGCGGGATCGGTCCGTCGGGCGCGGCGTCGACCGCATCGACGTGGTAGGGGAACGAGTAGAGCTTCGTCTCCTCGTCGTAGAGCGCCACGTAGAAGTTCGTCGTGTCCATCAGTCGCCCGAGTTCCTGTCGCACGGTGTGCAGGAACGCCTCGAGCGTGACGGTGCCGCCGGCGGCCTGAGAGATGTTGAGGAGGACCGAACGCGCCAGCTCCTCGTTCTTCTGCGCCGTGATGTCGCGCACGGTGCCCCAGATTCGCGACGATTGTCCCTGTTCGTCCCTGTCCAACCACGCGCGCACGGCCACCGGGACGATGGTTCCGTCCTTCCGCCGGTACTCCTTCTCGTACTCGTCGGAGAACCCGCGCTCCATCACCAGCTCGCTGACTGCCCTGTCGTGCTCGTGCCACTTCTCGGGAGTCAGGTCTACGAATCGCATCCCGCTGAGCTCGTCCATCGTGTATCCGACGATTTCCAGGAAGGCCGGGTTGGCTTCGTAGATCGCATCGTCGAGCGTCCCCACGGCGATGCCGTCAAGACTCGTGGAGAACAGGCCGCGGAACTTCTTCTCTGACGTGGAGAGAGCTTCGGCCGCCCTCTTGCTCGCAACGATGCTGCCGATGCTGGACGCCATCGTGAGCAGCGCCTCGCGCGCGTGCGGCGGGAAGTCCGCGAGCTCCCGCGACGCGATGCCGAGGAGACCGGAGAGCTGCCCCTCGTACAGGATCGGCAACAGCGCCGCCGCGGTCGCCCCCTCGCGCTGGAACGACTCGTGGAGTTCGCTCCTCGGTTCCTGTGCCAGGGCGCTGTCGGCGTTCGCGATAAAGACACCGTTTCTGCTTTCCGCGGCCTCGGCGACGGTAGTGATCTCCGATGAGATCCGGGTGGCCATGCGAACGAAGTCGTCCGAGTGACCGACCGACGCGGCGAGCCTGAATCCGTCTTCCTCGGCGAGGAAGACGGCGCCTGCATCTGCGCCCGAGACATCGAAGGCGGCCCTGATGCAGCGGTCCAGCGACTCCTCGACCGACTGCACCGAGTGAAGCGTGATGCTCAGATCGCGCTGGACCTGAGTCAGCCGCTGCATCCTCCTGCGGGTCGTGGCGTCGTGGACGATCGTGATGACCCGTGTGACGATCCCGCTTTCGATGACCGGGATCTTTGTTATCTCGGTGAAGACCTCGTGGTCCATGAGCTGCACCTGCTCTTCGGTCGTGACCGTCTCGCCTGTTTCGAACACCCGTTCATACTGCTTGAACGTCGCGTCGCCGAGAAACGGGAATGCGTCCCGGAGGCAGGCGCCGACTTCGGGTACGTCCACGCCGAGCCCGGCCAGCCACTCCCTGTTCCGCTGGTTCATCAGTGTGATGCGCAGCTTCCGGTCCACGACGTGGACCGCGTCGTGCATGGAGTCCATCGTCATTCTATAGAGGGCCTCCGAACCGCGGAGATCCTCCTCGGTGGCGCGGCGCTCGGTGATGTCCTGCACGGCGCCCACGACTCGCGTCGTTCGCCCGAGCGATTCGTCCCACACGGGTCGCGCGTAGTCGCGGACCCAGCGTGTCTTCTCATCCTTCGTCACGACTCGGTACTCGACTACGGATTCCTGCCCGGCGAGAAGCTGCTCGATCTGCCGCTGTGCGATCCGACGGTCCTCCGGGAGCAGCAGCGCTTCCCACCCGCCACGGTTCTTCAACTGCTCCTTCGTCCACCCCGACATACGCTCCAGTGCGCCGGTGACCCACTCCGCCGTGAACGTTCCGTTCTCGTCCACGCGGAACGCGTACGCGAAGTCCGAGGTCAAGTCCGAGATCGCGCGGTATCTGTCCTCGCCGTACTCAAGCGACCGCTCGATATCGCGGAGCCAGGTCACGTCGGTGCCTATGCCCCAATGCGCCCACCCGCTGATCGGCATGCGGTCCGAGATGTTCGACCAGGAGACAGTTCGCTGCGAGCCGTCCTTGTGCGTGATCTCCCATTCCCAGTTTCGGTAGTCGCGCCCTCGCTTGCTCCACTCGGCCACCAGCTTGTTCCGGAAGTCGTCGTCCGGATAGAGGACCTCGAGGATGGCGTCACGGCCGATGATCTCGTCGGCCGAGTATCCGGTCACACGTTCGCACTCGGCGTTCCATGCCGTGATGCGGCCCATCTCGTCGAACCCGAACACCATGACGGGCATGTTCTGCACGATCTTCCTGAGCTGCTCCTCGCGGTCGCGAATCGCCTCTTCGACGCGGATGCGTTCAGTGAGCTCTCGCTTGATCTCGCGTGTCTTGCGGGCGACCTCGCGTTCGAGCGACCACGACCAGTACAGCGCACCCGCCAGGAGAAGGAGCAGCGGGATACCGATCCACGCGGCGAGCTTGAGCACGTGCCACTTGACGGCCGGTGCCTCCTGAGGGAACCACCGGGATCTGAGTTCGGAGTCGAGCCCTGCGGTCCTGACCGCCGTGTGGCCAGCCGCGAGCCTCGCAAGGAGCTCGGTGTTGCCCTTCCGGACCGCGAAGCAGTAGCTGCGCGGCAGGATCTCATCGCCGACCGGCGCGATGAGGTGGGTCAGTCCGCTGCGATGGATGTGGAAGAGTCCCTGAAGCTTGCCCACAAGCGCGCAGTCGTGCCGCCCGGTGGCGAGCAGCTCAAGAGCCGTCTGCTGGTCCGGGACCGTCACGATCTTGCTGGTGAGTCCCGTCTCCACCAGGTAGTCGTGCATGATATCGCCGTCCTGGACGATGATCGACGCGCCGCGGGCATCCTCGAGTGTCCGGAGCGGCGAACCCTTCCTGGTGAACAGTGAGTGTGTCACGACGATGTGCGTGTGTGAGAAGCTGAACTCCTGCTCGCGGGCGGAGGAGCGGTACATGCCGGACACGATGTCGGCCCGGCCCTCGCGGAGATCCTCGACCACCTCCTGCCAGGGGGTGAGCTGGATATCGATCTCGAGTTCGGCCTCCTCCGCGACGGCGCGGATGAGATCGATGTTGTATCCCGCCGGCTGACCGGCGTCGTCGAGGAACTCGTACGGTGGGTAGTTGTCGTCTCCGCGCACGATGAGCGGGCGGCCCTCCTGGGCGAGGGCCGACTGTGGTGCCGCGAGGGCAAAGGCGAGCGCGACGAGAGTCGCGACGGTCGCCACTATGAGGAGTCTCTTCATTATCATCGAAGGTGTCTTCGGAGTCTGTGTCAGCGCATCCTGCACACACCAGTCCAAGTCTGTGCGTATCCTATCACCGAGCGTGGCAAACGCAAGTGGGATTTCGATGGGCGTACGGTCCTACTGGGGGCGCAGCGGTTCGCCCGTCATGCGCGATACCTCGGCGATCAGCGAGTCCGAACTGAAGGGCTTCTGGAGGAATCCCCAGTGGTCGCACCGCTCGAATCGCTTCACGATGTCGCTTCCCGAGTAGCCGCTTGATATCAGGATCGGCACATCGGGACGGACGTTACGCATCATCTCGAACACCTGTTCGCCATCCATGTCCGGCATTGACAGATCAAGCACAACGCACGCGATCTCCTCCGAGTGTTCGCGGAAGAACTCGAGAGCACAGCGTCCGTCGGCCGCCGTGGTCACGTTGTATCCGGCCTTGTCGAGGAGTATCTCGCCGACGTTGCGTACGACGTCCTCGTCGTCAACCAGCAGCACGCGTGGGTTGTGATTCATCTCAGATCTCGCATTGTCCATGGGCTCGCACTCCTCCGTGTTCGATGGTACTCCGGTGTCGGAAGGCGGGAGGACGATACGCATCGTCGTGCCTTCGCCCGGTCTGCTCACGACACTGACACTCCCTCCGTGCATCCGCACGATTCCCTGAACCGCCGGCAGGCCGAGGCCACGGCCGGTGAACTTCGTCGAGAAGAACGGCTCGAACACGCGCTGCTGAGTCTCTTCGTCCATTCCGCACCCGGTGTCGCGGACCTCGATGAACGCGCAGGGTTCCTTGCTCCGAGTCGCGTCCGTCTCCATGGTGCCCGGAAGTGAGGTGTGATCGAGACAAGCCGTTCCTGTTGCCACACAGATCTCTCCCGGTTCTCCGTCGAGCGCCTCGACAGAGTTGGTCACGAGCGTACGGACGACCTGCGCCAACTGTGCGCGATCCACGTTCACCGCCCCAGCCGGGCTCGCCTCGAGCGCAAACGTTGCGGTGTTCGGAATGAGTGATTCGAGCACGTCCCGCATACCGTGGATCTCGCCGGCGAGGTCCACGGGTTCCGGCGCGCTGGCGGCGCGTCCGGAGTAGGCGAGCATCTGCTTGCAGAGATCGGAAGCGCGCCGAGAGATGTCCCGAATCTCGTTGAGCGCGACCGCCGCCGACGACGTTCTCGGTAGATCGAGCAGCGCCAGATCTGCGTTGCCGAGGATGCCGGTGAGGAGATTGTTGAAGTCGTGCGCAATGCCGCCAGCGAGGACGCCCAGGCTCTCGAGTTTCTGTGCCTGGCGGACCTGGCTCTCGAGAACCGCTCTGTTCTCCTCGTCCTGAAGCCGGACGATCGCCGTGCCGAGATGCTCGGCCACGAACGACATCAGATTGAGATCTCGCTGAGTGTACGCTTTCTCGTCGCTGTAGCTCTGAACAACGCACACACCCATGGTCCCGCGAGGCGTGATCAGCGGGACTCCGAGCCATGAATCGAACGACGCTCCCGCGTCCCTGATGCCCTCACGCTGCCGGAACGCCTCGAACTCAGGTCCCGTGAGGAGCAGGGGATCACCCGTGCGCCTGACGTAGTCCGTAAGCGTGTTCGACGCGTCACGGAGCGTGTGCAGTTCGACGTCATCGTACTCGTCGTAGAAGCACTCGAAGCGGTACATGCCCTCCTGCTCATCCTGGAGCGCGACGTACAAGTTCGTGGTCTCCATGAGTGCCGAGAGCGAGACGCGCGTGGCGCTGAACAGATGCTCGAGGCTTCGTGCCGAGTGCGCGGACTGGGAGATTTCGAGCAGTGTCGTCTGGACGCGTTCGAACCACTTGCGGCCGCTGATGTCGCTGACGAACGCGAAGACCAGATGCTCGCCCGCGATCTCGATATTGCTCAGGCTGACCTCGGCCTCGAAGACGCTGCCGTCGTGTCTGGCATGAAGCCACTCGAAGCGCTGGGGCTCGCCGTTGAAGGTCGCCGTGATCCTCTCGATCGCGGCCTCCTTCGAGCTGCGCCCATCGGCCTGCTTCGGCGGGGAGAATCGGTAGGGAGGCTGGCCGACGATCTGGTCGCGCGTACATCCGAACATGTCGAGCGTCTTCTCGTTGCAGTCGATGAACTCGTCGCCGCGGACGAGGAAGATCGCATCGTTCGCCTGGTCGAAGAGCGACCGGTAGAGCGTCTCGCTGTCCCGCAGTGCGTGTTCCGCCTCGAGTCGGAGCGTCACGTCCCGTAGGAAAGCGAGTATGGCGGGGCGCTGCTCCCACTGGATGAGCACCGCGCGAAACTCCAGCGCCTTGGTCTCGCCGTCGGCAGTGATACCGCGCATCGTGTATGGTTCACCGCTTTCCTCACCGCGCAGATGCCGAAGGTGAAGGTCGACGACCATCTCACGGTCATCCGGGTGGATGAAGTCGGTGAACGGCATCGAGAGAAGCGTCGCCTGGTCGTATCCGGAGATGCTGACGATGTGGGGATTGGCCAGCTTGAGCGTGCCGTCCTGAATGACAACGATCGCGTCGGTTGCGTTGTCGACGATCGTGCGGAACCGCTCCTCTCGGGCGGAGAGCTCTGCGTTGAGTCGTTCGAGCGCGCTGACCCGCTCGCGGAGTTTGCGGTCGTCCTCCGTCGTGTGGTCGGTAGCGGCCCTGTTCTCGTCCACCGAATCTGCCTCCGTATGCGCAGCCCAGACCGTTGGCGCGGTCTTCGTATTGGTGCTCCAGGGCTGATATCCATGCATTTATCCTGCCAGTTCGCGGGTCTCAGTCAGCGGCGGGTCGAGCGCGCGCAGCTGTTCCGACCGAACCGACGGGGCGGCCGTAAGCCCTTGTAGAACGGCAAATTAGAGTCTCACTGCAGTCCGGACCTGTCCGCTATCTGAAGCCCCCCGGGCCGTTTGCGGCCGGGGGGGCTATGAGGGCTGCTCTCTGTACCGGCGCGGCAGCGCAGGATGCGCCGTCCGGCGACGCCATCTGCGCGTCGGACCCGCCGCTGAATGAGCGGCTACTCGCCGGTCACCGACAGGAAGGCCGGGTCCTTCCACAGAGGTTCGAGGTCCGTGTCGAGACGGGCGCGCGGCCCGAGCAGCGCGTCGCGCGCGGTCGCCTCGATGACCTGCTCCAGCGCCTCGTCACGGAGTCCTCCGCGAGACAGGTAGCAGGCAAGGTGGTAGTAGCACTCCGCGCTGTCGGGGTACTGTGAGACCGCGCGGCGGCCGATCGCGATCGCGGCGTCGCTCTCACCCGCCTCGAGCAAGCGGTAACCCTCGAGGATCAGCGCCTGCTCCTTCCAGATCATGAAGATCCGGCGGAGTTCGGCGATGGGGTCCTCGGCGTCATCGACGCGGAGGTCGCAGTAGATATCGTTGTATCCTCCGTACCCACCGCCCGCCTTGACGATGAGGATGGCCGCCGACTGCATGCCGCGCGAGTCTCCACCCGCTGCCTGACCGGCCTCGATGGCGCTCATGAGCCGCTCACCGAGGACGCCGTCCGTTTCCTCGAACGCGCGCGCCATCGCGAGCACCGTCTCCTCGCTCACGAGGATGTTGCCCTGGGCCGTGTAGTTCTCACCGACGTGGTGTCCCGCCCAGTCCATGCACTCGCTGCCGGTGTATCCGTGCGCGTTCCCGTTTGCGTCGACGATGCCGACCTGACGCTGTTCGCGGTCCTCGTCATCGGCCACGAGTGCCTTCATGACCTCTTCGACCGCGAGACCTTCCTCGAGCAGGTCCAGCCCCTTCGGACCGAAGGTCGTGTTGCCGTACGCCTGCGATGCGATGGCGCCGACATCCGCGCGTGCGTACGGCACGACCGCGCCGACCGCGAAGAACTTCGATTGAACCGCTACGCCGAGTTCGCCGGTCGCCGGGTCGTACCCGACGATCGAGAAGGTCGCGACCGGTTCCGCGGCCATGGCCGCGACCGAGGAGATGATCAGGAGAGCCGCGGCTGCGCAGAGCAGAACCGCGCTCATCCGTGGGCCGGCCGCCCCGCCGAGGCCCCGTCGCATCGTTCCACTGGTGTCCATTCCTCTCATCGCTCCCTCCTCCGTGTCACGTCGCCTCGCACCCGGGATCGCGCACTTCGAGCGTCGCCAGCTTCGCCTCAGTCAGGGCGCGCTCCATCTGCCACCCCGTCTGCGCGTTCTCATCCTTCTTCTTGATGAGAAGCCACTCGGTCGGTTTCCCGCGGGAGAGGTGGACGAGCGTGAACTCGCCGCTGAGCCTCTCGCCGTGGAGAACGAACCGGATGCGCTCGTCCTCCCAGGTCAACTCCTCGTACGTGCCGTAGTCCCACCTCGCGACCGGTCCGGCGCCGTACTGCCCCTCGGGGATGATCCCCTCGTAGTCCGCGTACTCGACGTCGTGGTCGTCGACCATGATCGCAAGCCGGCGCTGCGAAGGGTCCATCGAGGGTCCCTTCGGGATGGCCCACGACTTGAGGACGCCGTCGCGCTCGAGGCGGAAGTCCCAGTGGAGTCTCGACGAGCCGTGCTCCTGCACCACGAACATCAATGCCATACGTTCCCACTCCCGTCTCCCGGCGAAAGGAGAAGAAGGGTTGTGGCGACCAGCGCGAGCGCGCCTCCGAAGATGAACGGCGCCGACGGTCCGAAGCCGCCCCAGTCGCCGGCGCCCTGCCAGAGCAGCCCGGCGATGAGGCTCGCGGGGAAGGCCATGATGCCGACGGCCGCGTTGTAGATGCCGTAGGCCGTCCCGCGCCGCTCGGCGGGGACGAGGTCGGCGACGTACGCCTTGGCCGTCCCGTGCGTGAGTCCGTAGTAGACGCCGTAGACTCCCATGAGCGCCCACGTGTGCCAGCCCTTTGTCGCCGCCGCGAACCCCGCGTAGACGACGGCGTAGATGAGCCACCCGACCACGAGGAACCTGCGTCTCCCGAACCGGTCGGAGAGCGCGCCCGCGGGGCTGGAGATGATGGCGTAGACGAGATTGAACGTGATGAGCATCCCGAGGACGCCGGCGACCGTGAGCCCGGCGTTCTGCGCTCTGAGAATGAGGAACGCGTCCGACGAATTGCCGAGTGTGAACAGGATGATGATGAGCAGGAAGCGCCGGAACCGGCTGTCGAACCCGGCGAGGGAGAAGCTCGGCGGTGTCCGCCGCTCTCCCGGGATGCACGTCTCCTTCGCGCCGAAGGCGAGGACGATGACGGCGAGCGCTGCGGGGATCATGCTGGCGAGCACGACGACCTGGAACGTCGCCCTCGTCAGAAGCTCGGTGTTCCGCTGCACCGCCAGAAGCACGGCGAGCGCGATCCCGATCCCGATCACGGCCCCGGCCGTGTCACCCGCGCGATGGAGCCCGAACGCGATGCCGCGCCGGCGCTCGTCGACACTGTCGGCGATGAGCGCGTCACGCGGCGATGTCCGGACGCCCTTGCCGACGCGGTCGGCGAACCGCACACCGAGCACGGTTCCCCATGAACCGGCGAAGTAGAGGAACGGCTTGGCGATCGTCGAGATACCGTACCCGAGAACGGCCAGCCACTTGCGCTGGCCGACCCGGTCGGAGAACCACCCGGAGAAGAGCTTGAGAAGACTCGCGGTCGTCTCGGCCGTTCCCTCGATGACTCCGATGAGCGCCGTCCTCACGCCGAGCACGTTGAGGAGGAAGAGCGGGACGAGATTGACGATCATCTCGCTCGAGATGTCGGTGAGGAAACTCGTGATCGTGACGATCCAGACGTTCCGGGGGAGGCCCGGTCCGCGCGATGTCCCGGCGGGGCATCGGTCCGTGTCGGAGGTCGGCATCGGGATCCTTCCGTGGGGGGGCGTCGGCTCGAACGACGGGTTCGTACAGGCTACGGGAGATGACGGCGTGCGACAAGTAGGAACGCGTCCGCCATCGCCGCTCCGCCGCACGCGCGCGCGCTCCATCCGCCCGGATGCTGCCCGTTCTGCGCCCCTTTCAGGGCGTTGGTGGGTTGACACTCAGCCGGTGAGCGTAGTAGACTCTAGGGCCAATGTCACCGCGACGAGGAGACAACCGCGCCGCGGTGCATCTGTGTCGGGACAGCGGGTGCGGTCGTCTGTTCTCGAGTCCGGTAGGTAGGCGGGAGCGCTTGCCTATCGTTCCATGTTGAGCACGGACGACGACACGCCTGGTCTGGACGCAGACAGCACATGACACGAATGAGATCACACATCGACACGGGTGGGGGCATGCACACATGCCCGAGGAATCATCGGAGGTGTGGATGAGGCTCAAGTTGAGCGCAGAAGTGATCAAGGGAGATCTCGTCGAGAGGGTCGCAGAGCTCTCCGGCCAGAATCTGTCCGCGTGCTATCAGTGCGGGCGGTGTTCGGCCGGGTGCCCGGTCGTCGAGGAGATGGACATCGTACCGAGCGAGGTCATCCGTCTGTTGCAGCTCGGTCAGGTCGAGCCCGTGCTCGATTCGGAGACGATCTGGATCTGCGCGTCGTGTCTCCAGTGCGCCTCGCGCTGTCCGCGCGGCGTGGAGTTCTCGAGCATCTGTGACGCGCTCAGAGCCATCGTGCTCCGCAAGCGTCTCAGCGGCTCGGTCGTCGACGCAGACGAGGTCACCAGGACCATGGTGTCGGACGCGCCTCAGATGGGTGTGGTCGGGGCCTTGAGGAAGCTCAACGGATAGGGAGTCGGAGGCAGTGATGAAGATACCTTATTACCCCGGCTGTACGCTTCACGAGCGCGCCCTCGACTTCGACAAGGCATCGAGGGAGTGCGCCCGGGCGCTGGACATCGAGCTCGAGGAGCTCGAGATCTGGACGTGCTGCGGCGCGGTGTTCCCGCTCACGACCGATTCGGTGATGGACATCCTCGCAGGGGTGAGGAACCTCGCCTACGCATCCAGACTCGGCGACAAGGTCGTGACGCTCTGCTCGTTCTGCTACAACGTGCTCAAGCGCGCGAACAAGGTCATGCGCGACGACCCGGAGAAGCGGGAGAAGGCCAACCTGTTCCTGAAGGCCGACACCGACGCCCGGGAGGGCATCGAGAGCTATCTCAAGGAGGACTACACCGGTCAGGTTGACGTCCTTCATTACATCGAGATGCTCCGCGACGTCGTCGGCTTCGATAAGATCCGCGAGCGCACGAAGGCGGATCTCTCCGGTCTCAAGGTCGCCCCGTACTACGGGTGCATGCTTCTCAGACCGAAGAAGGAGATGGAGTTCGACGATCCTGAGCAGCCGCAGATCTTCGAGGACTTCCTCGAAGCCATCGGCTGTGACGTCGTCGACTTCCCGATGAAGACCGAATGCTGCGGCGGATTCCAGATCGTCCGCGAGGAAGACACTGCGGTCGCCTGTTCGCAGACCGTCGTGAACTCCGCGTCGCGCCGCGGCGCGGACGTCATCATCACGACGTGTCCGCTGTGTCGCTACAACCTCGACGAGCTCCAGAAGAAGATGGAGAAGAGCGTGACCGGTTTCCGCAAGATCCCGGTGATCTACTTCACGCAGCTTCTCGGTATCGCGCTCGGCATCGACGAGGAGTGCCTGGACTTCAGCGACAACTACGTTGACCCGCGGCCTCTGCTGGCCGAGAAGAGTCTGGTGTAGGGGAGGAGTGATGGAACATCGCATAGGCGTCTTCGTCTGCCACTGTGGTACGAACATCGCCGGCGTGGTGGACGTGAAGCGGGTCGCCGAGGAACTGGCCAGCTATCCGGGAGTCGCGTTCTCGACCGACTACACGTACATGTGTTCGGACCCGGGCCAGAACCTCGTGAAGGACGCGATCAAGGAGCACAAGCTGACCGGCGTCGTCGTGTCGGCCTGCTCCCCGACGCTCCACGAGGCGACCTTCCGGCGCGCCGGTGTCGGCGCCGATCTGAATCCGTACATGGTCGAGATCGCCAACATTCGCGAGCAGTGCAGCTGGGTCCATCAGGAGGACAAGCCGCGCGCGACGGAGAAGGCGATCAAGATCATCAAGACGATGATCGAGAAGGTGAAGCAGGACGAAGCGCTCGAGCCGATCGCCGTTCCGGTGACGAAGCGCGCGCTCGTGGTGGGTGGTGGTGTGGCGGGTATCCAGGCTGCGCTCGACATCGCGAACTCCGGACACGAGGTCATCCTCGTCGAGAAGGAGGCGTCGATCGGCGGCCATATGGCGCAGCTGTCGGAGACGTTCCCGACGCTCGACTGCTCGCAGTGCATCCTGACCCCGAAGATGGTCGATGCGGCGCAGCATCCGCGGATCAAGCTGATGACCTACTGTGAGGTCGGGGATGTCGCCGGCTACGTCGGCAACTTCAAGATCAAGATCAAGAAGAAGGCCGCATACGTCAACCGCGACGTCTGCACGGGCTGCGGTCTCTGCTCCGAGAAGTGTCCGTCCAAGACGGACTCGGAATTCGAAGAAGGGCTCGCCACGCGGAAGGCCATCTACACGCCGTTCCCGCAGGCGGTTCCCAACAAGCCGGTGCTGGATGCCGAGCATTGCCTCTACATGCAGAGCGGCAAGTGCGGCATCTGCGCGAAGATCTGCCCGGTCGACGCGGTCGACTACACCCAGAAGGACGAGTTCGTGGATGTCGAGGTCGGCGCGATCGTTGTGGCGACCGGCTACGATCTCTACCCGATCATCAACATCGGCGAGTACGGCGGCGGCAAGATCAAGGACGTCGTGACGAGCCTGCAGTTCGAGCGGCTTCTCTCCGCGTCCGGTCCGACGAGCGGCGTCGTCCGGAGGCCCTCAGACGGTGAGATACCGAAGGAGGTCGTCTTCCTGACCTGCGTCGGCTCGCGCGACCCGGAGCACCACAAGGCGTACTGCTCGAAGATCTGCTGCATGTACCTGACCAAGCACGCGATGCTCTACAAGCACACCGTGCACGACGGTCAGGCGTATCTGTTCTACATGGACGTTCGAACCGGCGGGAAGGGCTACGAGGAGTTCTACCAGCGCGCGGCCGAGGAGGACGACGTCCTCTACGTCCGCGGGAAGGTCTCGAAGCTCTACGAGGAAGACGGCAAGGTC
Source organism: bacterium (assembly GCA_029990205.1). Taxonomy (GTDB): domain Bacteria; phylum Joyebacterota; class Joyebacteria; order Joyebacterales; family Joyebacteraceae; genus JAPEKQ01. The sequence continues at coordinate 79,916 of JAPEKQ010000005.1, read as the reverse complement.
ATCGTCTGGGGCGTCGACACGCTGACGGGCCAGAAGGTCGAGATCGCCGCCGACATGGTGGTGCTCGGTCTTGCGATGGAGCCGAACGCTCAGGCGCTCGAGCTCGCCAAGAAGCTCAAGATCCAGGTCAACGAGTGGGGCTTCCTCTCGGAGGCGCATCCGAAGCTCAGGCCTGTTGAGAGCCTCGCGCCGGGATTCTATCTGGCAGGCGCCGCGCAGGGTCCGAAGGACATTCCGGACGCTGTCGCGCAGGCCTCGGCCGCCGCGAGCAAGGTGGCATCGCTCTTCGCGGAGAAGGAGTACCACCGCGAGCCGATCATCGCGCTTGTCGATGAGGACGAGTGCGCCGGTTGTCGCGTCTGTGTCTCGGTCTGTCCGTACGACGCGGCCGAGTTCGACGAAGAGAAGAAGGTTGCTCATATCCAGGAGGCGATCTGTGAGGGGTGCGGCGCGTGCATCGCGGCGTGTCCGTCCGGATCGGTGACGCAGAAGAACCTCACCGACGACCAGCTGTTCAAGATGGTCACGGCGGCCCTGGAGGACTGATATGTTCGAACCAAGAGTCGTTTGCTTCTTCTGCAAGTGGTGCACGTACGCCGGCGCCGATCTCGCGGGAACGTCGCGAAAGCAGTACCCGCCGAACGGTGTCGCGGTGCGTGTCAACTGCAGCGGACGCGTGGATCCGCAGCACATCCTGTGGGCGTTCCGGGAAGGGGCGGACGGTGTGTTGCTGGGCGGGTGTCACCCGGGTGACTGTCACTACCAGGACGGCAACTACAACACGATGCGGCGCCTGTCGCTTCTCAAGCCGATGCTCAAGGAGCTTGGGATCGATCCGGACCGCGTCAGGCTCGAGTGGATCTCGGCTGCCGAAGGCGACAAGCTCGTGAGCGTCATGAACGAGTTCGTCGATGAGATCCGCGAACTCGGTCCGATGACGGTCGACCTCGGAGAGAAGCTCTCGGGAGTCGAAGCTCCGCCCGAGGCGAAGGATGTCAAGATCGCGAAGCAAAGCAAGGCGAAGGCGAAGAAGAAGTAGCTTGAGGATGGACGGGGAGGGGTGACAAGCCCTCACCCCCGTCAGACGAACAGGGGGAATGCCTACGATGGCAGCTGATAAGGTCACCATCCACGTGATGGGAAAGGCGTACGAGGTCCCCTCGGATCTCACCATCATGAAGGCGATGGAGTACGCCGGCTACCAGTTCATCAGAGGGTGCGGATGTCGGGGGGCGTTCTGCGGGGCCTGCGGCACGGTCTATCGCACGAAGGACGACTACCGTCTGAAGGTCGGCCTCGCGTGTCAGGAGATGGTGCAGGACGAGATGTACCTCGCGGAGATTCCGTTCTTCCCGGGGAACAAGGCCACGTACGATATCGAGAAGCTCAAGCCGACCTCTGAGACGATCCTCAAGCACTACCCGGAGGTCTTCCGTTGTCTCGCGTGCAACGCGTGCACGAAGGCGTGTCCTCAGGACATCGAGGTCATGGAGTATGTGCAGGCGGCGCTCCGCGGCGACATCGCCAAGGCGGCCGATCTTTCGTTCGACTGCCTCCTCTGCGGGCTCTGCGCGTCGCGCTGCCCCGCGGAGATCGTGCAGTACAACGTCGCTCTTCTCTGTCGCCGGCTCTACTCGAGCAAGGTGGCGCCGCGCGCCGAGCACCTCGCAAAGCGCGTGAAGGAAACGAAGAGGGGCAAGTTCGACAAGGAGATGGCGAAGCTCAAGAAGATGAAGAAGCCCCAGCTCGCGAAGCTCTATGCTGAGCGCGAGATCGAGCCGGCTTAGGAGGAGGGCGCGTGTACACCGGAAAGATGCTCGAATCGATGAAGCGCGTGGAGGCCACCCGCAAGGAGCGGTTGGACCAGGAGATCCCGCTTCTCTCCCCCGAGGCCAGACAGGAGCTGCTCGAGGGGTTCCACCCGGACTTCAAGGACGACGTGTTCCGCAAGATCAAGGTGGGGCCGTCCAGGGGTGAGAGGGCGCCGAAGGAGTTCGTCGACGCGTTCGAGGCATACAGCGCCATCGACCCGGCGAAGTTCGATCTGTCGAACGTCGAGGTGGACGTCGACGTCCTGGTAGTCGGCGGGGGCGGCGCGGGCGCCGCGGCCGCGCTGGTCGCGGACGAGCAGGGAGCCAGTGTGTTGCTGGCCACGAAGCTCAGGCTCGGCGACTCGAACACCGTGATGGCGCAGGGCGGCATCCAGGGCGCCGACAAGGCGAACGACTCGCCTGCCATTCACTACCTCGACGTCATGGGCGGCGGTCGCTACTTCAACGACCCGGACCTGGTCGAGGCGCTCGTCGGCGACGCGCCCGAGGTTCTCTCGTGGCTCGAGAAGCTCGGCGTGATGTTCGACAAGACGGCCGAAGGCACGATGGTCACGACCCACGGCGGCGGCACCTCGCGCAAGCGGATGCACGCTGCTCGCGACTACACGGGCGCCGAGATCATGAAGACCCTGAAGGACGAGGTCCTCAATCGCGAGATCCCGGTCGCCGAGTTCGCGGCAGTGTACGAGCTCCTGACCGACGGCAAGAAGGTCACCGGCGCGATCCTCTACAACATGGAGACCGAGCAGTACATGGTCGTCCGCGCCAAGACCGTCATCCTTGCCACCGGCGGCAGCGGCAGACTGCATGTCATGGGTTTCCCGACGAGCAACCACTACGGCGCGACTGCCGACGGTCTCGTGCTCGGATACCGTGCGGGCGCACCGCTGACGTACATGGACACCATCCAGTACCATCCCACGGGTGCCGCGTTCCCCGAGCAGATCCTCGGGCTTCTCGTGACCGAGAAGGTTCGCAGCATCGGCGGGCAGATCACGAACTTCGATGGCAATCGGTTCATCTACGAGCTCGAGACGCGAGACGTCGAGGCCGCTGCTCTCATCCGCGAGTGTCTCGGTCGGAAGAAGGGCATCACGACGCCGTCCGGCCAGCCGGCCGTCTGGCTCGATTCTCCGATCATCGACGCGAAGCACGGCGAGGGGACCATCAAGGCCCGGGTCCCGGCGATGTATCGTCAGTACGAGCGGTTCGGGATCGACATGAGCAAGGTCCCGATTCTGATCTACCCGACACAGCACTACCAGAACGGCGGACTCAAGATCGACGAGACTGGCGAGACGAAGGTCAAGAACCTCTTCGCGGCCGGCGAGGTGGCGGGCGGAATCCACGGGCGGAACCGTCTGATGGGCAACTCGCTTCTCGACGTCGTCGTGTTCGGTCGCCGCGCGGGCGCGGCAGCGGCCGAGCGCGCGAACGGGATGAAGAAGAGCGGCAAGCTCTCGCTCAAGCATCTCGACAAGTTCCATAAGGAGCTCAAGTCGGCGCGCGTCGGCAAGGGCAGGATCGCACCGGTCCTGCTGCCGGAGTACCGCCGTCCGGAGACCGTCGATCACCGGATCGACGCTCTCGACTAGAGTATCGCCACGCAGTTTCGGCTGGTTCGGGCGCGGTGGCCTCACCGCGCCCGGGCAGCTCCGATGTTCTTCTGTTGATGTGTTTTCACGCGGGTTGGACGGCGTTGGCCGCGGGCTGTTGGCTTGGCGCGAGGGGGTGAGGCAGGGATGAAGACACTGATTCTGGGACTTGGTGATCCCGGGCTCGCTGGTGAGAGGGTCGGACTCGAAGTGGCGCGGGAGCTTCACGCCACACTGGACGACCCCAGGATCGACATCATCGAGATTCCGGCCGCGGGCGTCGACGTCTTCGAGGTCGTCGCCGGCTACCGCAAGGTGGTCATCGTCGACTGCGTCCGCGCAGGCCAGGGCGGGTTCGGCGAACTCTGCAGACTCGGGCTCGAGGACCTCGAGCTCGTTCCCAAGAACGTGACAGACCATGGCGTTGAGTACCGGGCGAAGTTCGCCGTCGACGGGGTCGATGACTCCGCGATGCCGGGCGAGATATCGGTCTACGCCATTGAAGTGGCGGATGATGCTGCGCCGAATGAGGACCTTGAACCTGTCGCGCGCGATGCGGTCTTGCGGCTCGTTGACGAGATCGCCCGCGAGGAGTTCGGCGGCAGGATGAGAGAAAGCGGGTGGTATTAGGGTAGACGGCTGTTTCACAAGAACGGAGGGCTTTCCCTTGGCAGAGGAGAAAAGGCTCACGCAGGAAGAACTGATCAAGAAGGCCGAGAAGCCGAGTCACGACGCGATGGTGCTTCACCCGTTCTACGGCGGGAAGTACCAGGTCGTCCCCAAGTGCTGCATCCGCAGCGTGGACGATTTCGCGATCTGGTACACCCCCGGTGTCGCTGCGCCCTGCAAGGACATCCACGCCAATCCTGAGACCGTCTACGAGCACACGAACAAGAAGAACACCATCGCCGTCGTTACCGACGGCACGCGCGTGCTTGGTCTCGGAGACATCGGACCCGAGGCGAGTCTTCCGGTCATGGAGGGCAAGGCGCTTCTGTTCAAGTACCTCGGCGGCGTCGACGCTGTCCCGATCGCGGTCAACACCAAGGACCCCGACGTCCTCATCGAGACGACCAAGCTCATCAGCCCGGCGTTCGGCGGCATCAACCTCGAGGACATCTCACAGCCGAAGTGTTTCCGCGTTCTCGAGGAGGTGAGGGCGGGGCTGGACATCCCGGTCTGGCACGACGATCAGCAGGGCACCGCGGCCATCACGGTCGCCGGCGCCATCAACGCGGTCAAGGTCGTGGGCAAGGAGTTGGGCAAGGTCCGCATCGCCATGATCGGCGCAGGAGCTTCGAACGTCCGCATCGCGCATCTTCTCATCAGTGCGGGCGCCGACCCCGCGAAGATCATCATGTGCGACAGCCGCGGCACGCTCCACGAGGGACGGAAGAACGACTTCCTTCCGGACTACAAGGAGAAGTGGGAGCTCGCGCAGCTGACGAACGAGGCGAACCTCGACGGTGACCCGGGTGATGCCTGCAAGGGCGCCGACATGCTCATCGCGCTCTCCAAGCCGGGTCCCGACACGGTCAAGAAGGAGTGGATCGAGGCGATGGCGAAGGACGCCATCGTCTTCGTCTGCGCCAACCCGGTTCCCGAGATCTGGCCCTGGGAGGCGAAGGAGGCGGGAGCCCGCGTCGTCGCGACCGGCCGCTCCGACTTCCCGAATCAGGTCAACAACTCGATCGGCTTCCCGGCCATCTTCCGCGGCGCGCTCGATGTGATGGCGAAGACCATCACGGACGAGATGTGCATCGCGGCGGCCGAGGAGATCGCGAAGTGCGCGGAGGACAAGGGGCTTCGCGAGGACTACATCGTTCCGGATATGACGGAGTGGGAGACCTTCCCGCGCGAGGCTGTCGCCGTCGGAATGAAGGCTATCGAGCAGGGTATTGCGCGTGTTACGATGTCGCGCGAGGATCTGTACGCGATGGCCGAGAAGAAGATACGAGAGGCGAGGGAGCAGACCCACGTTCTGATGAAGGAGGGGCTGATACCTCCCGCGCCGGAGCTCTAGGAAGTACGCACACTATGAGGCTACGCGGGCGGCTTCACTGCCGCCCGCGTACCCCTGAGATTCCGGGTTCCGCATGACGATAGAAGAGCTGACCCCTACTGACCCCGAGCTGGTGACTGCCGCGAAGGCTGGAGACAACGACGCCTTCGGACAGCTCGTCCTGCGACACGAGGCCAACGTCTACGGCCTCTGTCTGAAGATGCTCAAGAACCCCGAGGATGCGGAAGACTGTCTCCAGGAGGTCTTCGTTAAGGCATATAAGGCGCTTCCGAACTTTCGTGAGGAGGCGCGCTTCTCTACGTGGGTCTACCGCATCGCGACGAACGCGGCGCTCATGCGGATCCGGAAGAAGAAGCTCGACACCGTCTCGCTGGACCAGGACATCGAGCTCGGCGAGACGAAGGTCCCTCGTGACGTGGCCGACTGGACGACCGACCCCTCGTCGGGGCTGATGAACACAGAGCTCTCGACCATCCTCACGCAGCACATCAACGATCTTCCGCCCAATAACAGGATCGTGTTCGTCCTCAGGGACGTTCATGGTCTTTCGACCGAAGAGACCGCCGGTGTGCTCGGGCTGACGGTGCCCGCCGTGAAGTCCCGGCTCCACCGCGCGCGCCTCTTTCTGCGAGAGCGTCTCTCCGAGTACTACGCGAAGGGAGGGGCTCCTGCGTAGAAGTGCGAATCGCCCGGAGCGGTTCTGAATCGAAAGTCGAGGCGCACAGACACTCAATCGGTATCAAGGAGGATGTGAGATGTTGACGAGAACAAGGATCGTCGCCGCCGTGCTTCTGGTGGCGCTCATTGCAACTGCCGTGCTGGTAGCCTCTTGCGGCTCGCGGCAGCCCGAGCTGATCCCCCGCACCGTTCTGCTCGGCAACCCAGAGAAGATGCGCGCGAGGATCTCACCATCCGGCGACATGCTGGCGTACATCGCACCGGTCGATGACGTGCTCAACGTCTGGATCCGGACCATCGGTGAGGATGACGACCACGCGATCACGGCCGACAGCCACCGCGGCATCGTCCAGTACTTCTGGGGGCAGGGCAGCGACGAGATCTACTACCTCCAGGACACCGACGGCGACGAGAACTGGCGCATCTACAGCGTGAACATCGAGTCCGGCGACGTCCGCGACCTCACACCGTACGACGGTGTTCAGGCTCGCATCGTCGACTACTCGAAGCACCACCCGAACACGATGCTCGTCGCAATGAACCAGCAGGACCCGAGGCTCCACGACGTCTACAGCCTCGATCTCATCTCCGGCGAGCTCACGATGCTCGCTCGGAACCCCGGCAACATCGTCGGCTGGGTCACGGACTTCGACCTCAAGGTCCGCGGCGCCGTCGCCATGACGGCGGACGGCGGGACCGAGCTGCTCGTCCGCCCGGACGAGGACTCGACGTGGGAATCGATGATCCACTGGGGTACCGAGGACAACATGACCAGCGGTCCGCTCTCCTTCACGAAGGACGGCGGCTCGATGTACATCATCGATTCGCGTGACGTGAACGCCGGACAGCTCTACCTCTACGACCTCGCGACCGGTGAGAAGGAGCACATCGCCGGCGATGAGCAGTACGACATCGAAGACGTGATGTTCAACCCGGACACGTGGGAGATCGAGGGCATCGCGTACATGCGCGAGCGCACCGAGTGGATCATCATGGACGACGTCGTCCAGCAGGACTTCGACGCGATCGCCACGCTCGACGAGGGCGAGTTCGGCGTCTACGGCCGCGATCACGCGGACGACACCTGGATCGTCGCCTTCTCGAAGGACGACGGCCCTATCATCTACTACATCTACGACCGCGAGACCGATACGGGCGAGTTCCTCTTCAAGCACCGCACCGACCTCGACGATTACACACTCGCTCCGATGGAACCGGTCGAGTTCGAGTCGCGTGACGGCCTGACGATTCACGGCTACATCACCTACCCGCCGGGTCTCGGCCGGACGAACCTGCCGATGGTTCTCAACGTCCACGGCGGTCCGTGGGCGCGCGACCAGTGGGGATACAACCCCGAGGCGCAGTGGATGGCGAACCGCGGCTATGTCTGTCTCCAGGTCAACTTCCGCGGCTCCACCGGTTACGGCAAGGAGTTCATCAACGCCGGCAACAAGGAGTGGGGCGCTGCGATGCACGACGACCTGCTCGACGCCGTCGACTGGGCGGTCGAAGAGGGCATCGCCGATCCTGAGCGCGTCGCGATCTACGGCGCGTCGTACGGCGGCTACGCGGCGCTCGTCGGTGCGACCTTCACGCCGGACGTGTTCTGCTGTGCGGTCCCGATGATGGGTCCGTCGAACCTCCTGACGTTCATCGAGACCATCCCGCCGTACTGGGCGCCGATGATCGAGATGATGTACCTGAGGGTCGGCAACCCGATGACCGAGCGGGACATGCTCATTGAGCGCTCGCCGCTGTTCAAGGTCGACCAGATCACGATCCCGATGCTCGTTGCGCAGGGCGCCAACGACCCGCGCGTCGTCCAGGCCGAGTCGGATCAGGTCGTCGCGGCGATGGAGGAGAACGGTATCGAGGTCGAGTACATCGTCTTCGAGGATGAGGGGCACGGGTTCGCGCGGCCGGAGAACCGTCTCAGGTTCTACGCCGCGGCAGAGCAGTTCCTCTCGAAGCACCTCGGCGGCAGAGTTGAAGCCGAGGCGCCCGCGAGCGAATAGGAGAAGCACATTGCGGACGGCCGACCAGCGCCGGATACGACGACGCTGATCGGCACCAGACACGCCACCTTCAAGCGGGTAAGACACCATGGATGAGAAGCACGAGTGCGAAGGCTGTTTGGAGTTTCTCGAGGTCCTCTCGGACTACCACGACGGCGTCCTTGACGAGGTCGTGGCAACCAAGCTCGAGATGCATATGCGCGAGTGCGCGCGGTGCAAGGCCGTCGTGAAGACGTTCAAGCAGACCATCGTCCACTACAGCACGACCCGCTGCGAACAGGTACCTCCTCATGTGCATCAGGGGCTGATGAGCGCCCTGAAACGGTGCATGGAGGACGAGTAGGCGTTCCGTTCGTGACTCCCGGTATCATCCGCGCCCCGCGCGTCCCTGCGACGCGCGGGGCGTTCTCTCTCCGTCCCTTCCGCTTGTGTCGCCCCCGCCCGTGGGGCTAAGATGGATGGTCGCACCAGAACGGCACCGAATCGAGATACCCGTTTCCAGGAGGGGAGATGCCGCCGCGCATGAAGAGCGGAGGACGGCTCGTCGTCATCGGCGGCGACGCCGCCGGCATGAGCGCCGCCAGCCGCGCCCGACGACTGCGTCCCGACGTGGAGATCGTCGTTCTCGAACGGGGCGACATCGTCTCGTACGGCGCCTGCTCACTTCCGTACTACATCTCCGGCGTCGTCGAATCCCGCGACGATCTCATCGTGCACGCCCCGGAGTTCTTCCGCCGCGAGCGACACATCGACGTCAGGACCGGCACCGAGGCGGTCCAGCTCAAGCCTCGCGACCGGACCGTCGTCTGTCGGACCGCGTTCGGCGAGGAATCCATCACGTACGACACGCTCGTCCTCGCGACGGGGGCGAAGGCCATCAGGCCGCCGCTGCCCGGCGTCGAACTCCCGGGCATCTTCACGCTCCGCTCGATTCCCGACGGCGACGCGATCCGGGACCGCCTGGCAGCGCTGGGCGCTGCCACGCCGCAGGGCGAGACCGGCGCCGAGACGGTGCCCGGAGCGATCCGCGCGGCCGTCGTCGGAGGCGGCTATATCGGTCTCGAGATGGCGGAGGCGCTCGTGGCGCGCGGAGTGCGCGTGACCATCATCGAACTGCTGCCGAGCGTGTTGTCGACGTACGACAAGGATATGAGCGACCTCGTCCTCCGCGAACTGCTCGATCGCAATGTCATCGTGCGTACCGACACGCGTGTGGAGGGTTTCGAGGGCGGGAGCGATGGTCATGTCGGCTGCGTCCTCGCGGGAGGCCAGCGCCTCTCGACCGACATCGTGCTGATGTCGGTCGGCGTAAGACCGCGCGTCGAGCTCGCTTCGGCCGCGGGGATCGACCTCGGCCGCTCAGGCGCCATCGCCGTGGACCCGAGACAGATCACGAGCGAGCCGGGCGTGCTGGCCGCCGGGGACTGTGCTGAGTCGCCGCACATCGTCACCGGGAGGTCGACGTGGATCCCGCTCGGCACGACCGCGAACAAGCACGGTCGCATCGCGGGTGAGAACGCGGTGGGCGCTGACATACGGTTCGCCGGCGTCGCCGGGACCAACGTGACGAAGATCTTCGGGCTCGAGGTCGCGCAGACCGGGCTCTCGACCGCGGCGGCGGAGCGCGAAGGATTCGCGCCGGACTCGGTGCGGATAACGGGAACGACGCGCTCACACGCGTACCCGGGTTCCGGCAGGATCACCGTGAAGCTCGTCTTCGAACAGCAGACCGGACGACTGCTTGGCGGCCAGATGGTCGGCGTCGAGGGTGTGGCGAAGCGGATCGACATACTCGCGACCGCGCTCGCGGCGCAGATGGATGTCCACGCTCTCGCGGCCCTCGATCTGAGCTACGCGCCTCCGTTCGCTCCGGTCTGGGATCCGATCCTCATCGCGGCCAACCAGGCCGTGAAGAAGCTCGCGCGGTAGCGCGTCGAAAAGCCCGTGACCCGACGCAACGTACGCGGTCGTCGGGCGCACCTCCAACGGACCCGGTCTCGCCCCGCGACCGAACATGGAGAGCCGTCATGGGAGATGGGAAGAGCATGGAACGGGAGCGCTCGACGTTCCAGATGACCGGCATCCCGGTGTCCCCGGGCGTCGTTCTCGGTCCGGTGATGCTCTTCGGTGACATTCTCGACGAAGTCGAGACCCTCTCGATCCAGCCGTCCCAGATCGACTTCGAGGTCAAGCGGTTCAGCGATGCGGTCACGCTCGTCAAACAGGAGCTGGCGCGTGATGCTGAGCGCATCTCCGGCGAACTCGGTCCCAGCGAGGCAGACATCTTCCTCGTTCACTCGATGATCCTCGAGGACCCGAAGCTCGTCCAGACCATCGAGGGGAGGATCCGGGACGAACTCATCAACGCGGAAGCCGTCGTCTCCAGCGAGATGAAGCGCGTCAGCGCCGTGCTGCGAGGCTCGGACGACAGCTATCTCAGAGACCGCGCCTATGACGTCACCGACATCGGCAAGCGTGTGATCGAGCGGATGCTCGGCGTCTGGGCGCACTGTCCCCTGACACACCCCGTGATCATCGTGACGCGTGAGCTCCGGGCGTCCGACACCGTCTCGATGGACCGGGGGCGCGTGCTCGGGTTCGTCACCGAGCTTGGCGGACGGCAGGCGCACGCCGCCATCCTGGCTCGCTCGCTCGGCGTTCCCGCCGTCGTGGGCGCCCACGGCATCGTCGACCGCATCCGCTCGGGCGACACGCTCGTCGTGGACGGAACAACGGGTGAGGTCCTCGTCAACCCGTCCGACGAGCTCGTCAGGGGCTTCAAGCAGAAGCAGGAGCAGGAGGCGCTCGATTGGGCGGAGCTCTCACCCTATCTCGATGCGACGACGCAGTCCGCGGACGGCACGCGCATCCAGCTGATGGCCAACATCAGCACGGCCAACGAGTCGAAGGAAGCGTCGGCGCTCTCAGCGGACGGGGTCGGTCTCTTCCGGACCGAGATGCCTTTCATCGCCGCAGGGCTCTTCCTCGCGGAGGAGGAGCAGTACGCCATCTACCGCGCGGCCGTCGAGGGGATGGGCGGGCTCCCGCTCACGATCAGAACGCTCGACATCGGCGGCGACAAGTTCGTGGGCCGCGAGAATCCGCTGCTCGAGCACAATCCCCACCTGGGATACCGGTCGATCCGGGTCTCGCTCGACCGGCCCGACACGTTCATCGAACAGCTGCGGGCCATCCTGCGGGCGGGAGCGGACGGGGATGTGCGGATCCTCTTGCCGATGGTGTCGGGGGTCGGTGAGCTTCGGGCGGCACGGGAATTGCTCGAAAAGGCCAAGCGGTCACTCGCGGCGGACGGCGTGCCGTTCGATGCGGACATGAAGGTCGGTGTGATGATCGAGATCCCGTCGGCCGTCATGGTCGCCGACCGGCTCGCCGCGGAGTGCGACTTCCTCAGTATCGGCACGAACGACCTCGTGCAGTACGCGCTGGCCGTCGACCGGGGCAACACGTACGTCGATCATCTCTACCGTCCGTACGACCCCGCCGTGCTGGCGCTGATCGAACGGACCGTCGCGGCGGGACGCGAAGCCGGCAAGCCGGTCTCGGTCTGCGGCGAGATGGCGGGTGCGACCGAGTACATCCCGCTTCTGCTCGGGCTCGGTGTGCGCGAACTCAGCGTGGCCATGAGCAGGGTTCTGTTCGCCCGGCGAGCAATCGCCATGACCGACATCGGCGAGGCCGAGACGCTGGCATCCCGGGCGGTCGCTGCCGTAACGGCATCCGAGGTCGCGGAACTCATCGGCATCAACCAGAGCTAGAACGAGGCACATGACTCGACGACACACTCCTTCCGTGACACTCGCCGCGCTCGCGGTGCTTGCGGTCTCGATCGCGCTTCCCGTCTCGGCGCACTGGCGGGCCTCGGTCGATTCTCTCTATTCGGTTGCTGAGCTTCACTACCAGGGTGGGGAGTACTCCGCCGCCGCGCGGCTCTATGACGAGACATCGGCTCTCATCGGAACGCGCGCGCCGGAGGAACTCGGCCCGTACTTCGAGAACCTCCGGGCGCGCTCCCTGTTCCTCTCCGCGCGGTCGCTCCAGCGTGCCGGAGACTGGGAGCAGGCTGCAGACGCCTACGAGGAAGCGCTTCCGCTTCTCGAACCGATCGGCGACGCCGTTCGGTTCCATCTTGCTGGCTGCCGTGTCGAGATGGGCGATCTGGACGGGGCCGTGGGTCCGCTGCGTGAGATCGTTGAGGACGGGGTCGAGACCTCGTTCGACCACGCGGCGATCGAGGCGCTCGGTGATGCCTACCGCCGCTTCTCGGAGTGGGATCTCGCGATCCAGTGGTACCGGCTGCTGCTCGTCAGGGGGCCGACCTACAACGAGCAGGCGCTCATCCACTACAAGATCGGACTGACGCACGACGAGCGCGGAGACAACGCCGCGGCAAAGCGAAGCTACAGGACGGCCGTGAACGACTATCCCCGTTCCCGCCACGCGCACGACGCGATGAAGAAGGGGAGAAGCATCTCCCGGGCGTTCACTGACCGCTATCATCAGGGGCTCGTGCTCTACAACCGGAAGCTCTACCGGGACGCCGCCGAGTTCTTCACTCACTATCTCAAGTACGATGACGACGAGCTCTGGGAGCTCGAGGCGACGTACTACCTTGGGCGGTCGCACCAGCGGCAGGGACGGTACGGAACAGCCGCGCGCCGCTACGGCGAGGCCGTGGAGATGGGCATGGGCGGCGGGGCCGACGCCGACGGGCTGCCTCTGGTGGAGAACGAGCACTACCATCTCGCGTGGTCGAAGCTCGCGTACTGTCGCCGAGCGCTCGGCAATGCAGAGGAGAGTCTTGCGACGTACGAGGAGTACGTCGGGAAGCATCCGGACGCGCGCGAGGCCGCCGATGCGATCTGGGACAAGGCCCGATTCCTCGAGGACGAACAGCGCTGGACCGAGGCTGCCGGCGAGTTCGCGCGACTTGCGGACGAGTACCCGCGTTCCGACCGGGCCGCCGACGGGAGGTTCCGCGCAGGGCTCGTGCTCTATAAGGAGGGACTTGTTGAGGACGCGGAGTCCGCGTTCGCCAGGGTCTCGGCCGGCGCCGACGGCGCAGACATTGCCCGGGCTCTCTACTGGGTCGGCAAGACGCGCGAGGAGCTGGGTCGGACCGAGGAGGCGCTCGTTGTCTACTCCGAGGCCGCCGAGTCCGACAGGGATTCGTTCTACGGCCGCCGCGCGATGGAGAGGCTGGTCGCGCTGGGCGCCACCGACGCTCCGAAGCCCCGCGTGCCGCTCGCGGAGCGGACCAGTGAGATGCGCGCGAGACCGATCTGGGGGAACGGGGAGATCCGGGAGTTCGGCGTCTGGCTCGCAGCGTGGTCCGAGCAGTCCTACGTTCCGGTCGAGCAGGTCGCCGTGAGGCAGGAGCTGGTCGGCCGGCCCGCCTTCGTCCGCGCCGACCACCTTCGCGCGCTGCATCTGGAGTCATACGCCGCCGACGAGTTCTCGCGACTCGAGGACCAGATCGGCAGCAATCCGACACAGCTCGCGATGCTCATCGAATACTACGAGCGCCGCGGACTCCACCGGCGCGGCATCCGCGTAGCGGAACGCATCCTCCGCATGTCGCCGGCCGAGGGTCCGAGTGATGCGCCGCTCTATCTGAGGAAGCGCATCTGCCCGATGCACTTCGGCGAGTTCGTCGAGGTCGAGTGCATGGACCGCGACGTCGATCCGAACACGTTCTACTCGCTCATGCGGCAGGAGAGCCTGTTCGAGTACGACGCGGTCTCGTGGGTCGGCGCGCGCGGTCTCTCGCAGATCATGCCGTCGACGGGTCGCTGGATCGCGCGGCGTCTCGACCACGGCAGGTTCCGGTTGAGCCATCTCATGGACCCGGAGACAAACATCCGGTTCGGGGTCTACTATCTGTCGGAGCAGCTCGCCGACTTCGATGGCGACGCGATGCGAGCGCTCGCCGCCTACAACGGCGGACCCTCGAACGTCGAGCGCTGGTGGGGGTACGGCGGGTGCGAGGACACGGATGTGTTCGTGGAGGACATCGGGTACTCGGAGACGGCCAACTACGTTCGCCGCGTCTATCTGTACGGGCAGTTCTACGAAGAGATCTACGGCAGCGCCGCGCCCTAGGTGTGCGTGGCGAGCACGTACGCCCAGTTGAGCGCCACCGCGACGATCAGCAGCGTCCACGCGACCCGCCGTTCCCGGCGCGTCAGCTCCACGAGCACGGCCACCTTTCGCCACACTCGCAGGATCCATGCCGCGACCATCACGGGAACAACGACCAGCAGAAAGACCGTGTCGAGCGGATTCATCGCGAACGCGGTTCCCACGTGGCCGTTCAGAACGGCGTTCGTGCTTCGGAGCAGCCCGCACGATGGACAAGGAAGCCCCGTCACCACCCTGAGCGGGCAGATGACGGGGCCTTCTGTGACCGATATCGATACGGCGACCGTGAGGCCGAGAACCGCGAGCACGACACCGGCTGCGATCGCCGGCCGCGGAACTCTCATTCCGGGCGCGTCGTGAACGATGCGGAGTCTCACCTCGTCGCCGGCGTGACCGCTACCAGCAGCCGCTGCCGAAGCCGCCGCTGGCTCCGATGATCATGATGACGACGATGTACCACAGGATCCCGAGAACGGCGAGGCAGGTTCCCACGATGCCGCAGATCATGCCGGCGCGCGTGAGGCCCTCACCCTCCGGGTCGCGAGTCCCTTATGCCATCTCGCGCAGATCGCCCGAGCCCATCACCCAGGCGATGATGCCGGTGATGAAGCACAGGACGATGCCGATGATGCCGAGCGCGAGAACTGCGGCGCCCCGGTGCGGCTTCATCATGGCATTCGGCCGCTGCGTTGGTGTTCCAGGCTGCGGCTGGCCTACCGGAGTCTCCTGCATAGCTACTCCTTTGTGTCTGTGGCCTCTTGCTTCTCGATGTAGTTCTGGATCGCCTTGTGGAGGGCGTCGGCCGCGAGGTTCGAGCAGTGCATCTTCTGTGGCGGCAGGCCGTCCAGTTCATCGGCGACGTTCTCGCGCGTGATCTCGAGCGCCTCTTCGAGCGTCTTCCCCTTCGCCATCTCCGTCACCATGCTGCTCGTGGCGATCGCCGAACCACACCCGAACGTCTTGAACTTCACGTCGGTGATGATGTTGTTCTCGACCTTGATCTGGATCTCCATGAGGTCCCCGCAGACCGGGTTGCCCTCGACCCCCACGCCGTCCGGATTCTCGAGTTCACCGACGTTCCGCGGGTTCTTGAAGTGCTCCAGTACCTTGTCGCTATAGATGGGTGCCACGCTGCATCGCTCCTTTCAGGAATGTACCGTATCGATGATAGACCCTCGGCGGGGGTCCGTCAAGGCGGCCCACGGGGACGGAAACCGTACGGCGCGCGGACCGGCAGGCCCGGCCGCGCTTGTACCGCAGCGCGGCATGGTGCTACCATGACCGTTCACGAGGCGGTGCACGGGCTGAGCCGGGCCCACTGGCTCCATCGGAGTGAAGACCCCATGACACACACGACACGTCCAGGCATGCTCGCAGTCTTCGCCGCGGCGGTTCTCATGGTGCTGCCGGTCGTCCGGGCGGAAGCCGCGCCGGGAATCCCGTTCCCAAGCGGTGTTCCGTCACATATCTCAGAAGCTGTCGAGCATCTCTTCGAGCTTGACGAGGCTCGCGTCGCGGCTGTGAACAGGGGGCTTGCCGGGCAGGACGTATCTCGTTGTGACATCGAGGCGTGCATCGACCCGGGGCGCGGTTGGCTTTCCGGCTCCACGAGATTGCGGTTCGATGTCGTCAGCGGGCGCGCCGAACTCCTTCTCAATGAGGGGCTGACGGTGCTGTCGCTCAAAGACGCCGACGGGGGGGACCTCGCGTTCGAGCGCTCCGGTCGCGCGCTGACCGTCCCGCTTGGCGGTCGCGGGGCGGCCGCCCCGACGGACCTCACTATCACCTACGAGGGGATCGTGCACCCGGCATACGGAGTGAACACGGCAGACGAAGGTCTCATGATCCTCCTCGGCAGCGACTGCTGGTATCCGTCTCCGCGCGAGGGGGACCGCTCGTTCGTCCGCGCCGTCGTGAGACACCCGGGCGCGTACGCAACAGTGTTCAGCGGGGCGCTCGCCGGGATGGCGACGCCTCCCGCGTCGAGGCCCGGTCCCTGCTCCTTTGGCGACGTCTGGGAGTCGCCGGACATCGAGCGCGCATCGGTCGTCGTCGGACACGTGAGCGGCTCGTGGAACATCCTTGGCGAACTCTTCATCGGCACGCATCGCTTCACCGGTCGCGATGATGCATCCCCGGACTCGACACCGACGCTCCGACCGCTCGACCTCGGGATGAAGCAGCCACTCCGCTTCCTTGAATCGTGTTTCGGTCCCTATCCGCTGGCGTGGCTTCACATCGTGACCGTTCCGCACGGGACGCTCGGCGTGCCGGCGGTCTCGGGTCCCGGTCTCATCATCGTGGAGGCCGATCTCGGCGACGCCGCATGTCAGCGGCCGCCGGATCCGGATCTGTATCTGCTCGAGCTCGCCAGAGTCTGGTGGCGGCATGCGCATGACGTGGGACCGCTTCTCGCCGACGGTCTCGCGGCGTACATGGAGATCCAGTGGCTGGAGAGCGTGCGCGGGGAGGAGGACGCGTCGAGGCGGCGGTCTCTCAGACGCGGCGAGTACCTTCGGGCCGTGACCGACTCCGGTGGCGCGGCCCCGCTCGCGCTCTGTCTTGGACCGGACGCATCGCGCGACGAGCGGATCTCGCTCGGCCGGGGCGGCGCGCTGATGGGTATTGCGGCGGCGCTCATCGGTCCCGACAGCTTCTGCGAATTCGTGGCGGCGCTCGCCGATGAAGCCGGGCCGAGCACCCCCGGCCTCAGATCCTTCGCCGCGGCGTTGACCGTCGCAGCCGGATCGGATGTGAACTGGCTCCTCTATGAATGGGTATCGAGAGGCGATCTTCCCGTATACGCGCTGGAGTACGAGACGGTTCACACTCGCGGCGGATACATCGTCCGGGGGACCGTCCGCCAGCTGGTCGAGCCGTTCCGGACACCGCTGCCGCTGACCGTGGATCTTGGCGGTTGGGTGTACGACGAGTGGGTTGCCGTGAACTCAGCCCAGCAGGCGTTCGAGTTCCGGACGGACCTGGAGCCGCTGAGCGTGACGATCGACGCGGGCAATATCGTGCCGCGCGTCGAGAGCGCCGACCAGGCGCGCGTTCACTTCGAACTCGGAAGGCGCGCCGCGGGAGACAATCTCTGGGCGGAGGCGGTCGATCAGTTCGGCGCAGCCGTAGCACTCGTTCCCGGGAGCGGGCTCTACCACGCGAGGTATGGCGAGGCGCTCGTCAGGGTCGGACGTCCGGAGGAAGGACTGGCCGCGCTCGTGAAGGCGATCGAGCGCGACACGGAGAACGCCGACTACGTCTTCGCGGCCGGTGTGCTGTCGGGGCAGACGGGTGACCACCGGGCAGCCGTGGAGCTCCTCGAGCGTCACGCGACGCTCAGTCCCGATGAACCGCGCGGTCACGTGGAGCTGGCCATAGCGCTGGTCGAACTCGGCAGGCTGCCTGAGGCGCTCGCGCACCTTGACCGCTGTCCTGCCCTTCTCGACGAGGCGCCCGACGACTCGTGGCTCGAGCGGTATCACATCGCCGTCGGACGCTACAGCGAGGCGCGTGGCGAGCGCGAACTGGCGGTTTCGGCCTACGAGGCGGCGCTTGAGGTGAATCCGGTCTCCGATGAGGCCAGGAGAAGGCTCGTCGGGCTCGGAGCGCATTGAAGCGTTCGTCGGGGGCGTGCTACGATGGAGATTGACACCGCGCGCCCTGCGGGGCGGTCCCGTTTCGCGCGGACACCGGGCTATCACACCAGGGAGACACCATGAGGAAGCACTTCTTCAGCGGCATCCAGCCGAGCGGACGGCTCCACATCGGCAACTACCTCGGGGCGATCAAACAGTGGATCGGGCTTCAGGACCAGTACGCGCCCATCTTCGGGATCGTCGACTACCACGCCATTACCGTGCCGTATGAGCCGGGGAGGATGCCGATGCGCGTGCTCGACGCGGCGGCCGCGTACCTGGCCGCCGGCGTGGATCCGGAGAAGAGCATCCTCATGGTGCAGTCACACGTTCCCGAGCACACGGAACTCGCCTGGGTCCTCAACTGTCTCACGCCGATGGGGCGCCTTTCGCGCATCCCGACGTTCAAGGACAAGGTCAGGCAGACCCCGGGGCAGGTCAGCATGGGGCTCTTCGACTATCCGGTGCTCATGGCCGCCGACATCCTTCTCTACAAGTCTGAGATCGTGCCGGTCGGCGAGGACCAGATCCCGCACCTCGAGTTCACGCGCGAGATCGCGCGGAAGTTCAATACGACGTTCGGGGATACGTTCCCCGAGCCCGCCGAGGTGCTCGGCAAGGGAGCGAAGCTTCTCGGGCTCGACGGCGAGTTCAAGATGAGCAAGAGCCTCGACAACTGCATCTACCTCGATGACACCGATGAGGAGCTCAGGAAGAAGATAGCGACGGCGAAGACCGATCCGGCCCGCAAGCGTCGCGACGACCCGGGCGATCCCGACATCTGCAACATCTTCAGCTACCACAAGATCTTCTCCACGGAAGAGGAACAGAGTCGTTGCGCGGAGGGCTGTCGCACCGCGGGCATTGGCTGTGTCGAGTGCAAGCGCATCCTTCTGGAGCGGATGATCGAGATGATCGCGCCGCTCCGTGAGAAGCGCGAGGAGTACCTGGCGGAGCCGGATCACATCATGGAGGTGCTCGCCGACGGCGCCGACCGCGCGCGTGCCATCGCGCGCGAGACGATGGGCGAGGTGCGCGAGCGGATGGGGCTGGCCCCGCGCGAGCGGTAGCGGGTGGGGACGTCACCGGCACTGGACAGACCGCTGGAGGCGGGTCATGGCACAGGAACGCGACGAGCGATGGATGTACGTAGCGCTTGGTCTCATCGTGGTGGGCTATCTGGTCTATCACAACTGGGATGCCATCACAGAGAACGTCAATCTCCGGCACCTCGGCCGCGTCGGCGGGTCCATCGGCTACATCGTTGCGCCGATCATCGCCGCGATCACGGCGATCGCCCGCCGTCGGAAGACGGAGGGCGTGCGGAAGCTCTGGGAGAAGACCGGGCTGATCGAGGGCGTCATCCGCGAGGAGCGCGGCGTCCAGGCGAAGGTCGAGGGTGACAAGAGAACGTTCAAGGCCGACATCCGGCTGACGCGCAACGCATTCTACGTTCTCGATACCACCGGTCGCAGGGAACACATGCGCATCATGGTTCACCTCGACTCGGTGAATGATCTCGGACTCTTCGACTCCGAGTATCTTCCGGCGGCGAACGGTGGCGGCGGCGCTTTCACGGTTCGGGTCGTCGGCCGCGCAACCTTCGGGATCCAGTTCGCAAGCGCCCAGTCCCGGGCGTGGTGGACGGATGTCCGGAGGACGCTCGGGCTCCGCGCCGACCCGCGACCCTCGGGTGACAGTGGTCCCGGCGGCGCGCGGGTGGATGAGGGCGACGCCGGCTAGAGACCGGTCCGGCTTGACACGGAGACACAGCTCGACACTGAGACACAGCTCCACACAGAGACACAGCTCCACACGGAGATGCGGGTCCATACAGAGTTGCGATCACGAACACGAGACCACGGCCGTCGCTCGAACGTGCGGCGGCCGGTCTTACCTGAGGGGGACACGATGCACAGCTACATCTTCCGCGAGTACGACATCAGAGGAGTCGTGGAGCGCGACCTGACCGAGGACGTGGTGCGCAACATCGGGCGCGGGTTCGGGACGTACGTCCTGCGGCACGGCGGCAAGACCGTCTCGCTCGGGGGTGATGTCAGGCTCTCGACGCCACGCTTCCGCGAACTCATCACGGAGGGGCTCACCTCGGTCGGCGCGAACGTCGTCGATGTGGGCACGGTTCCGACTCCGGCGCTCTACTTCACGCTCTTCGAGCTTCCGGTCGACGCCTCGGTCATGATCACCGGGAGTCACAACCCGCCGGACATGAACGGCTTCAAGCTCAATCTCGGGCCGGCGAGCGTCTACGGGCAGGAGATCCAGAAGATCCGGGAGACCATCGAGGCCGGCGACTACGAAACGGGTGAGGGGTCCCGAACGACGGCGGAGATCCTCGAGCCGTACAAGGCTGCCATTCGTGAGCGCATCCACCTCGAGCGGCCGATGAAGGTCGTCGCTGACTGCGGGAACGGATGCGGCGCGCTCGTCGTCGAGGATCTCCTCAAGAGCATCGGGTGCGAGGTCATCCCGCTCTACTGTGAGCCGGACGGCACGTTCCCGAACCACCATCCCGACCCGACCGTGCTCGAGTACATCACCGATCTCCTCGCGGCGGTCAAGGAGCACGGCGCGGATGTCGGCATCGGTTACGACGGTGACGCGGACCGCGTCGGCACGGTCGACGAGAACGGCGACTTCGTGTTCGCGGACAAGATGCTCGCGCTGCTCGCGCGCGAGATCCTCGCGAAGGGACCGGCCGAGATCATCTTCGATGTGAAGTGCTCGCAGGCGCTGGCCGAGGACATCGTGGCGCACGGCGGGACGCCGACCATGTGGAAGACGGGTCACTCGCTTCTCAAGGAGAAGATCCGCGAGACCGGCGCCCCGATCGGTGGGGAGATGAGCGGACACATGGTCATCGCGGACGACTTCCACATCTCCGACGACGCCATCTACGCGGCGTGCCGGATCCTCCAGATGCTCTCGCGCACCGACGAGACGCTCTCGTCGATGGTCAAGACGATCCCCTACTACTACGCCACACCCGAGATCCGCGGGGAGACAAAGGACGACGCGACGAAGTTCGCGATGGTCGAAAAGGCGGTCGAGTACTTCAAGGCCAACTACGACGTCATCGATGTCGACGGCGTCCGGATCCTCTTCGGCGACGGCTGGGGACTGGTGCGAGCCTCCAACACGCAGCCGGTCATCGTGATGCGATTCGAGGCGCGGAGCGAGGAGCGGTTGGCTGAGATCCAGAAGCTCGTGACCGATAAGTTGCGTGAGTATGGGGAGATAGAGCTCTAGGGCGGCCCGTTGAGGCGTTGCTCCGAGAAGTTGAGCGGTTACTCAGAGCGAGTGCCGCAAGCTCCCGTCAGGCTCGGGAACAGGGCCCAGACGGCCGTGAATACACCCGGGGACTCCCCGTCTAAGGATGCTGCGAGGGACCATGGCTGAGCGCGATCCCAGGGAAATCGACCTTGAGAAGGTCCGTGCCAGTCAGGCCGGGGACCGTGAGGCGTTCGACTACCTGATAGAGAAGTACAAGGATGTCGTCTACGCCGTCGCCTACAGGTTCGCGCGGGATCCGGATCTCGCCATGGACCTGGCGCAGGACACGTTCATCCGGGCTTACAAGGGCATCAAGAGTTTCAAGGGTCGATCGAGCTTTTCGACCTGGCTGTACCGGATCGCGATGAACACATGCATCGACTTCACGCGCAAGCACTCGCGCTCCGTTGCATCTCAGGCGGTCCCCGAAGAGGTTGCCGAATACGCCGACAGCGAGCCGATCACGAGGAAGCCGACACGCGGCCCCTCGAAGCAGGTTCTCACCAAGGAGCTCGGCGAACAGATTCAGGACGCGATCGAAGCACTACCCGAGTATCACAAGTCAGTATTCGTGCTCTACGAGATCGAGGGCATGTCGTACAAGGAGATCGCGGATGTCGTAGGGTGTTCGATCGGCACCGTGATGTCGCGACTGCACTACGCGCGGAAGAAGCTCAGAGTGATGCTTGAACCATACGTCGATGGTGGCCGCCGCGTCGAGGCGGCGGATGGAGAGAACGGGAAGATCTGACAGCTATGACGAGAACATGCGGAACAGAGAAGTACCTCACGGCGTACGCCGATGGCGAGCTCTCGCCCCGTTTGCGCAGGAAGGTCAAGCAGCACATCGATAGCTGCGAGACGTGCGCCCGGGAGCTTGACTCGATTCGGTCCTTTGATACAATCCTCAAGGACGTTCCTGTTGCTCCGCCGGTCCCGGCGGAGAAGTGGGAGAGGTTCGAGAGGCTCCTTTCTCAGGAGATGGACAGGATCGATCGGAAGGCCGCGAGGTCTTCCAGGGTTCCTGAGGCACGACCCGTGTTCGGCGACTTGAGACGCCGGGCCATCGCTTTCGCCGGTGTCGGCATCGCGGCGGCGCTCGGGCTCATGGCGTTCTGGCCGACAGGCATTGCGCCGATCGGCCTCTCATCGAACAACGGGTGTGCCGTCGAGAGTATCGAGACCTTCGCTTCGGGTTACACACCGATGGCGTTCACCTCCGATGATCCCGAGATGACAGTCATCTGGGTCTTCTCGGAGCAGGTCGAGGGCGGCGGACGCGCAGACGCCCCGGGGTCGCTCTAGCCGGAAGATGCGGCCGCTGATCGGGGAGACTTCCAGGACCGTCGCCGACAATCCGGCGGGGTCCGGAGACCTATGAGACACACTGCTATCGCTTCCACTGTTGTTCTCGTGCTCGCGCTTCTCTGCGCGACGGCACAGGCCGCCGCCGACGAGGTGACCATCCAGGTAACCTCCATTGCGGCCGCGACTCTGTCCGACGAGCAGATCGAGAGCGGGGACGTGCGTGTCGATGAGGAGCTCTCGGGGTACGCGCAGAAGCTCCGGGCCCTCTTCGCCTACAATCGATACGCGTTCCTCGGCGACGTGCGCACGCGAACGGACTTCGGTACGACCGCAGTGTTCCAGCTGCCCGAGCATTTCGCGATGGAGATCGAGCCGACGCGCTTCGAACCTGACGGCTCAGGGCGCATCGAGATGATGGTGACGCTCATTCGCGACGTGCGGACCGGGGAGCACCGGGGCGAGCGCGGCAGATCGCACGACGAGATCGTTCTGCGCACGAAGATCCGACTCGAGAACGGCGGGACCGTTCTGCTTGGCGGGCCTCCGATCAGCGGCGGTGTGTTGATCCTGGCGCTCTCTGCAAGACGATAGACGACTCGGACCGAGTCGTGTTGTATGCCGGAGGCTCTCCGGTGAGGATGTGAGAGAGGCGGTCGCGAAAGCGGCGGCCTCTCTGCATTTGCAGGCGCTGCACCACCTCGCTCGATCCTCACGCGACCGTTCGTGAATAGCGATTCCATGAGTGCGTCTAAGACATTCGCGTGAACGACGGCCCGTTCTCAAGAGATCATGCAGAGGAGGGTCGTCTCAAACAGGGGAGGTGATCCCTATGAAGAGAGTGAGAAGGATGAGAGAACGAGTTCTGTGGATCGCGGCGGTCGCCTTCATCGCCATGCTCGCGCTCGCGGGCGTGTCACACGCTGCGGCGGTCGCGCGCGAAGAGGCGGTATCGAGCGACGCCCCGACAGAGCCACAGCGCGTACCCGAGTCTGCAGTGTCCGAACGTGTCGTCGTCGACCCGGAGAACTACTGGGGCGACTGGAGCGACATCGACGATTCGTTCTATCACTACCATCCCGGCGGCCTGAGGATCGATACGTGGGTCGACCGGGGCGAGTGGGCAACCTACGAACCCGGAGATCGCCTCTGGGTCTACTTCCGAGTGAACCGGCCGTGCTACGTGACGATTCTCGACTACACGACCGACGGGCGCGTGGAGACCATCTATCCGAACCGGTGGTCCGGTTCCGCCCTCGCGCAGCCGGGTCGAACCTACCGGGTCCCCGATGACAGAAGGTTCTCGCTGCGAATCGCCGGGCCGGCGGGCGTCGAGACGCTGGTGGCCTGCGCTCACGAGCTTGCCTGGCCCGGCGGCTCGAGGGGCTCGTGGGTCCCGCAGTACCACGAGTGGCTTGTGCCGCGCGGACGCGTCATCAGCGGTGGAAGCTCACACGGACAGGTCGTCCCGGGCAGGAAGTCGAGCGGACAGGTCGTGCCCGGCGGGAACGCGCAGGGCCGTGTCGTCGTCGAAGGCTCTTCGCGGCGGACATCCTCCCGTCGGTCATCGTCCCGCTCCTGGGGATGGCCCCAGGGTCGCGTCGTCGTTGGTCGTGACTGGTGGCCCGTGCCCGACGGATGGCACGACTCGCCCGGACGTTGGGCGTGCGACTCGGTCACATTCCGTGTCGCCGACCGCGGCTATGGCAGCGATTGGGGAAGCGACTGGTGGCACGGCGGCGGCTGGGAGAGCGATACCTGGGACGAGGAAGAGTGGAACGGCGAGTGGGAAGGCGATTGGGACGGGCAGACGTACGGCCGTCCGCTGATGAACGAGCGGTTCCAGATGAACAGCCCCAGAGACTCGATGCACGAGACCTTCAAGTTCGACGGCGAGAAGGTCCACGTGAGGATCGACTGCATTGCCGACCGGAAGAACGACCCGACGGAGATCATCGGGAGGATCGGGTGGGACGGCGGCTGGGGAGACAATGTCGTGTTCCACATCGATGCGAGCGGTCGTCAGGGGATCATACCCAGACGGGGTGACGTCTACTCCGCATACGGCGGTCCCGTTCGCGTGGACTTCAAGGTCATCGATGTTCGGATGGCCAGCGTCAGACCGTGGCAGCTTCCTCGCATCGAGCGGATCAAGTTCGATGTCAAGGCGTACAGGATGTAGATCGTCCCGACCTTGCGCGGCGGGAGGGGACCGACGGGGGGCCCGAGCTGGACCGGGTCCGGGAAGGAGGTCCTGTGATGGATTCGAGATGGATTGAGACGACACGAAGACATATTCGGTGGGTTGGACTGGCGTTGGTCGTCGCCGTCCCGCTCCTGCTCTCGGGCTGCATCATGTGTCCGTGGTGCTGGGACTACGACGAGCGGCCGCCCCGCATGGCGATGGTCTACGTGACGGTGAGCGACTACTACACGGGTGCGCCCATCACCTGGGCGGCGGCGGACCTGTACGAAGAGGACTGGTGGGAGTGGGACTACCTCGGCACCTGGCCGGTCAATCCCTACGGTCACACGACGCTCTACGGCGGGTATCTCTATGACGATGGGATCGGCGGGCCCGAGCACGAGGAGTTCAAGGTCGTCGTCTTCGCGTCCGGGTACGAGACGCTGGGCTACGTCGTGGAACTCGAGTACCGGCATCCGACCGAAACGCTTCACTTCTACCTCATGCCGTACTACGCGCGTGAGGGAGAGCCTGAGCAGCCTGAAGAGATCAGCGTTGAGGACCTCGAGGAGGACGGTCCGAACGGGCCGAGGGTTCTCGTAGGTGAACCGCGGGAGAGCCTTCCAGACAACTAGGCTAATCCCCCTGCGCAAGTCCGGACAGGAGTAGGGTAAACTCCTCCACCCGCTCAGCCCAACTGTTCGGCAGCGCTATCCTCTCGCGGAGCGATCGGCGGCGTTCATCGTCGCCGATCGCGCTTTGTACGGCCGATGCGAAGTCGGCCGGCGAGGACGCGATCCGAATGATGTCCTCATGTCTGCGGACGTCATCGGAGAACGGCGTCGACACGATGTTCATGTCCATCGCCGCGTACATGTAGAGCTTGTTCGGGTTGATCGCTTCGGTCTTGGGCGTCAGCACGAACGGGGCGATGCCGACGTCGGCGTGCGACATGATGTCCGGGAGTCTCGGGTAGGGGATGCGGCCGGTCAGGAGCAGATGACCCGGGAACGCCTCCTCGAGCGAGCGGATGTCGCCACGCACGTGATCGAACACCCTCCCGACGAGCACGATTCCGGCTCCGTCCGTCTCCGAGGACAACGCCTCGAGCGTTCTCCTGAGAATGCCAAGATCGAGCCGGTC
This sequence comes from bacterium, assembly GCA_029990205.1. GTDB lineage: Bacteria > Joyebacterota > Joyebacteria > Joyebacterales > Joyebacteraceae > JAPEKQ01. The sequence goes on along the minus strand of JAPEKQ010000005.1, from coordinate 54,052 downwards.
GTCGACGGATCCCACGTACATCACCAGTCGTTCCCGGTCCCCTGCGGGCCCCGCCTTGAGCTCCTCGGGACGCTGTCCCTCTTCGCGCCCGCGGAACGTCTTCAGATCGACCCCGTTGCCGATGACGATCCCTCGTCCGGCCTCCCTGTTGAGCGCCCTGGAGGAGGCCACGACCTCGGTGGCGCCGTCGATGAGCGCGCGGAACATGCGCTCGGCCTCGTCCCGCGCCGCGGGGTAGAACTGAGGGTGGAGATCGTTGAGGTCGTAGACCACCGGGATGCCCATCGCGCGGATGTCGGCGACCAGGGGCGCGGCCCACAGGTAGGAGCAGACGACGACGTCCGGAGAGAAGCGGCGCACGTGATTCATGACGCGCGCTCCACCGGTCGCCCTCAGCAACGGCGTCAGTGAGCGAAGCAGCGAGCTTCCCGAGTCCGGTTTCGGAAGAAGGACGGACCTGTACTGCACCTGGGCCGGAACGCGAGCCGAGCGGAGCCGGAAGCTGTTCTCACCCGGCGCGAGATTGGCAGGGGAGAGGAACAGCACTTCCCAGTCGGCGGGGAAGCGTCGCACCATCTGGTGCTTCCTCGAGACCTGGGAGCGCCACTGCACCTCGGAGATGTAGAGTACTCTCATGGCGCGTAGTCTATCGCCGGGAACGCATCCGCGCAAGTGCGCGTCTGGGGCGCCGGTCGCCACGGGTGACCTGGGCGCCGTCTTGATGTGTCGTGCAGTTCGGGTGTAGACTGCCGCATAGGAACCGGGTGTGATGGGATCGGAGAACGGAGGCGCTCATGGAGCTTGCATCGGTTCGTATCGAATTCCCCGAAGACGCCAACATCATCATCGGGCAGAGTCACTTCATCAAGACGGTCGAGGACCTGTACGAGGCGATGATCGGTTCCGCCCCGTGCGCGAAGTTCGGCGTGGCGTTCTCGGAGGCGTCGGGACCGTGTCTGATCCGACACGACGGCAACGACGACGATCTGACGAAGGCCGCGGTCGCGATCATGAAGAGTGTCGGCGCGGGACACACATTCGCCATCGTGATGAAGGAGTGCTTCCCGATCAACGTGCTGGGCGCCGTGAAGGCGTGTCCGGAGGTGTGCAGCATCTACTGCGCGACGGCGAATCCGGTGGAGGTCGTCGTCGCCGAATCGCCCCAGGGGCGGGGCATCCTGGGTGTTGTTGACGGCTCCGGCCCGGCCGGCGTCGAGGGCGAGGATGACCGGAAGGCGCGTGTGGAGTTCCTCAGGATGATCGGCTACAAGCGCTGACCGGAGGCGTCGCGGGAGAGCGAGCCGCGATGGTCGGATACGCGTGAAGGTCGGACGACCGCGATGGATGGACAAGCAAGAGGCGGCGCCTTTCGAGGCGCCGCCTTCGCGTTCCGAGTCTGTCGACGTCGCGTGACGAATCGACGTGATAGCGTCACAACCGCTACTGGAAGTAGTCCCTGATGAGACGCTTCGCGTCCCCCTCCATCTCGCGTGGGATCATCACCATCGTGTCCGCGTCGGGCGCGGTGTCGGTGAAGAGTTCGTCGCTGAGGAAACAGGGGATGCCGCTATCTTCAAGAAGCTCGCGAAGCTGTCCGACGCGAGCATCGTCAGGCGTTGTCTCGATAACGATGAGGCCGTCCGACGGGAGATTGCTGTCATCAACCACGTCGGGTGTCTCGACCTCGCTCGCTTCTTTTTCCATGAGCGGAACGTCGCAGTTGGGACAGAGCTCAAGCTGCTCGTTCTCGAATTCCGTTTCGCATTCCGGACAGACGCGCACTTCTCAACTCCTCCACGATGTGTTGCCCGGTGATTCCTGCTTACCGTCTATCGATAGTAGCAATGACTCTTGGGGAGTCAAACACAAACTTGCGCGGCGCGCAATCCGGAACCGCCGTGCATGATTCGAGCCTGTTTGCCGCGCGACCTCCATCGCGTTCCACCGCGGTCGAGCGCCGGTCGGTTGGGAGGACGGCCGGTGTTCGTGGATCGCATCGGCGCGTGACCATGCGGAGTCGCGTACGGGGCGGCGCGACGCGCGTCGGAGCGGCAGTCGTGGGTCGCGAGGTCCGAGTCGCGGGGCGCGGGGCGCGGCCGACCGGAGTGACCGGGAGCCGTTCGGAGTGAGTGCGGACGACCATCGGACCTGAGCGCTCGGGCGGGGTCGCTCGCCGGAGTGCTCTCGGCCGGTCCCCGGGTGCCGCGCGCCTGAGCCGGGCGTGCCGCGCGCCGGCACACGGTGCGCCGCCGGGCGCGCCCGCTGTTGACATGTGTCCCGGCGCCGGACTAGCATGACGGATGAACGGGGGGACAGCTGGAGAGACACGCGGGCGACCGGCAGAGACGCGCGCGATTCACAGGGGGGGGACGGACATGAGATCTGTAACTTCAAGCCGGACAGTGCATTGGGCCACCGCGGCTGCCGCGCTGGCCGTCGTGCTCACGATGGCGCTGAGTGCCGGCGCCTCGTATCGGCTCGTCGTCCTGAGCGATCGTACGGGTGGACACCAGCAGGGCGTCTATCCATCCATCATCGAGGAGATCAATCTCCTCAAGCCCGACATCGTCCTCACGGTCGGCGACCAGATCGAGGGATACGGCACCGACATGGAGGCGGTGAGCGCCGAGTGGGACACGCTGCTCGCGATGTTGGATGTACTCGACGCGCCTGTCTATCTCACGGCCGGTAATCACGACATCTGGAGCGACGAGAGCGAGGAGCTCTATCGGGAGCGGACGGGGTTCGACGCATACTACTCCTTTGACCACGAGAGCACGCACTTCGTCGTGCTCGACAACAGCCGGTACGAGGCGTGGGACCAGATCGATGACGAGCAGCTCGACTGGCTGCTGAGCGATCTCAGGGAGTACGACCTCGAGGACCAGATCTTCGTATTCTACCACAAGCCGCTCTGGCTCATGACGACGGCGGCCGGGGCCGGTGACCCGGTCCACGAACTGCTCGTTCAGTACGGTGTGGACGCCGTCTTCACCGGACACTTCCACCACTACTTCCACGGAACATATGATGGCATTCCCTACACCAGCATCGGAAGCTCCGGCGGCTACATGTACCGTCCGGAGACCGAGCCCGTCGCGCGCGGCGAGTTCTTCCAGTTCTGCTGGTTGACCGTCCACGAAGACAGCTTCGACCTCGCCGTGATCGACGCCGGCGGCATCTACCCGATGGACTTCCACACGGTCGACGATGAACGGGAGATCGTGGCGATCGAGTCCGAATACATCACCGTGAGTCCGCTCCGTGTGTCGGAGGACGGGGGAGAACCGGCTGAGATCGTTGTGACCGTCGAGAACAACGGCCCGGCGCCGATCGATGACGCGATCCGATGGGGCAAGCCCGATGGATGGGTCATCGAGCCCCTGGAGGCGGCGGTCGTGGTCGAGCCCGGCGCGGTCGGGGAGTACATGTTCAGCGTCGAGCCGCCCGACGCCGTGTTCCCTGCGCCGACGTTCGCACTGGCGTATCCGATGACGAACGGAATGGAGATCGAGACTGACGTGCAGCTGCGCGTGATGAGGACCACACCGGCGGACGCCTTCCGCGCGAAGCCGGACGTCGACGGTATCCTGGCGGAGCCGTGCTGGCTCGAGGCCGCTCCGGTGACCCGTCTCTACCCGGCCTACGACGACTCGGACATCGACGGCGGGACCGAGTTCAGGTTCGGGCACGACGACCAGTACTTCTACGCTTCCGCCGTCTGCTTCGAGCCCCAGGTCGATGAGATCGTCGCGACGGGTGAGGAGCGTGACAGCGCCGTCTACCGTGACGACTGCGTCGGGTTCTTCATCCAGCCGGTGACCGACGAGATGACGGTCTACCAGCTCTACTGCAACCCGCTCGGAACCGTGTTCGACCAGCGGATCACGTTCGACGAGGGGATGATCTACACGACCGACGTGACGTGGGACGGCGAATACGAGGCTGTGTCCAAGGTGTATGAGGATCGCTGGGTCTTCGAGGCGGCCATTCCGCTCTCCGAGTTCGGCGCGGTCTCGGGCGAGGACGACGCCTGGCGCGTCAACTTCCGTCGCAAGCAGCAGAGGACCGGGGGCGTCGAGGACTGGCAGATCCCGATCGACTACAATCCGAACACATTCGGGGAACTCCTCCTGAAGTAGCCACCGGCTTGCGGGCGTCTGCCGCTGTCCCGGTTCCGGACGGCGCGCGGTCGACCCGGAGGAAGATGCCGTGTCCGACCATTGCGATCTCATAGTCATCGGCGCCGGACCGGCGGGGAGCGCGTGCGCGGAGGCTGCGGCGAGGAGCGGCCTTCGCGTACGCGTCTTCGACCGCGCGCAGTTTCCCCGCACCAAACCTTGCGCGGCGGGTCTGACGTCGCGCGCGCTCGAACTCCTCGGTGACTCAGTCGACCCGGTGATCCACCGGCGCGTCAGCACCGTCGAGATGCGCCTCACCGGGCGCGTCAGCGGGACGTGGCGTTCCACGCGTCCGGTCGTCGCGACGACGACGCGCCGGGAACTCGATCCGTTCCTCGCGGAGCGGGCGAGGCAGGCGGGTGCGCTTCTGGAGTTCGGTCGGAGCGTCTTCGACATCAGCGCCGGACCGGAAGGGGTCGAGGTTGTCAGCGCGGGAGAGCGGTTGTCGGCGCCGTACGTCGTGCTGGCCGAGGGGGCCCGGGGTCGGCTTCGGTCACGGCTCGGTCTCGAGCCGCTCGAGTTCGGAGGCGCCGCGTACGCGCGGCTCTACCCGAACGACGGAGCCACGCTCGGAGAACACGGTGAGGGAATCGTGCTCGACGCCGGCACGAGGCGTCGCGGATACGGCTGGATCTTTCCGAAGAACGATCACGTCAACGTCGGGGTCTGCGGACTGGAACTGCCGGGGCCCGACTATCTCCGAGATGTCGACCGCCTCGTGGAGAAGCTCGGCCTGTCGTCCTGGCGGCGCGAGGGGCCGTTCGCCGGATTCGTCCCGCGGGTCTCGCGACCGGAGGATCACTCCCGCGGACGGGTGCTCATCGCCGGCGACGCGGCGGGTCTCGCCGACCCGATCACGGGCGAGGGGATCGCCTACGCGATCCAGAGCGGGAGGATCGCCGCCGAGGTCATCGCGGCCGCACCGCCTCTCGACGTCGCGGCACGCTACAGGGAACGGATCGAGAACGAGATCATCCCTCATCTCACTCTTCTGACCCCGCTGACCCGTAGGCTCCAGACGTTCGGTCCCGGGCTTGTCGGCGCGCTCCTCTCCGTCAGGCCGATCGCCGCCGCAGTCGAGCGCTGGGTGCCTGGAAGTCCCTACACCGCTGACGGAATCCTCACGATCGATGTCCGCCGCTGATGCAGAGACAGGCCCGTATCAAGGGTGTTTGCGGCTCCCGTCACATGTGCTGAACCCCGCCTCATTGCTTTGCGCTGTAATCTGTGCTATAATCGTAAATTAGAGCAAATCGAACGAAATGCACGAGTTCACTCCACCACAAGGAGACGGAGAACATGCGTGTTCTGTCTATGTGTCTGGCGGCGGCCCTGCTGCTGACCGCACTTCCCGCGACGGCGGCCGGTCCTGACGGACCGTACGTCCAGGCGCGTGTCGAGTTCCGAGACGCCGCGGAGATCGAACGGCTCTTGAGCATCGAGGGACTCGACATCATGCAGTCGAAGCCCGGCGTCAGCGTCACGCTTGTGACCGACTACGAGCAGGTCGAGGAACTCCGCTCGCTCGGGTTCGACGTCACGGTCGACATTGATGATATGGAGAGTTTCTACGCCTCGCGGAACACGACTCGCGGGTATGGAGATTTCTACACGTTCGATGAGGTCGAGAGCTACATCGTGAACCTCTACGCCAGCTACCCGAACATCATGAGTGACCCGATCAGCATCGGCACCTCACACGAGGGGCGCACGATCTGGGCGTTCAAGATCTCGGACAATCCCGAGGTCGACGAACTCGAGCCCGAGGTCCTCTTCGACGCGCTCCATCACGCGCGTGAGCCGATCGGGATCAACTCCGTCTTCCTCTACCTCGATTGGCTGACCCAGAACTACGGTACCGACCCCGAGGCGACATTCCTCGTCGACAATCGCGAGATGTGGTTCATCCCGTGCGTCAACCCGGACGGCTACGTCTACAACGAGTCGATCGAGCCGGACGGCGGCGGGATGTGGCGGAAGAACCGTCGCGACAACGCCAGCAGCACCTGCTACGGCGTCGATCTGAATCGCAACTACGACTACGAGTGGGGGACGACGGGCATTTCCACCGACCCCTGCAACGATGTCTACTGCGGCACCGAGGCGTTCTCTGAGCCGGAGACGTCGGCGTACCGTGACTTCGTGCTTGCGCACGACTTCATCACGAACCTCTCGTTCCACTCCGTCGTGGGCGCCATTCTGGTTCCGTACGGTTACGGGCAGAACACCTTCCCGCCCGAGCCGGACAACACCACCTTCCACGACCTGGCCGACGTGATGGCCACGGACAACGGCTACGATGTCGGCTCCTGCTGGGAGGTCCTGAGCTACATGGCCTCGGGCTCGACGACCGACTGGATGTACGGAACGCAGGGCATCTACTCCTTCTGCGTCGAGGTCGGCGGGAGCGGCTTCTGGCCGCAGCAGAGCGAGATTGCCGGACTCGCTCAGGAGAACCTCTGGGGTCAGCGCTACATCAGCCGGGTCTCGGGCGCCTACCTCGCGCTCGAGTCGACGCACTTCACCGGTGGCGACGGCGACCAGGAGCCGGATGCCGGCGAGACGCTCAGCCTGACCGTCAACATCGAGAATCAGGGCATCCTGGCCGACGCCGACAATGTGAGCGTGACCATCGTGACCGACGATCCGTACGTCGATCTCCACGACGCCGAGACGACGCTCGGGACGATCCTCGCAGGGTCTTCCGGTCAGAACACGTTCGACGAGTTCTCATTCTCGGTCGACGCGGGCACGCCCGACGGGCACGGCCTGATCCTCACGCTCATCATCGAGGGAGACGGTCTGTACATGGAAGAAGAGCTCTCGTGGATGATCGGAGAGGCGACCGTCGTGTTCTTCGATGACATGGAGAGTGGCACGGGCAACTGGACCGAGAACGACGGGTACTGGGGTCTGACGACCTCGGTTTCGCATTCGCCGTCGAACTCCTACACGGACAGCCCCAGCGGCGACTACGGCAACTACCGCGACACCTGGATCGAGCTCGCGACGCCGATCGACTTCTCGGCGGCCACGGCGGCCGACCTGTCGTTCTGGCACCGCTACTCCACCGAGGAGGACTACGACTACTGCTACGTCGAGGTCTCCGACGACAACGGAGCGACGTGGCACCAGGTGGGCCCGAAGTACCACGGCAACAGCTACGGGTTCCAGGAGGTCACGCTCTCGCTCAACGACTACGTCGGGACGGCCGGCTTCAAGGTTCGTTTCCGTCTTGTGACCGATACCTACGTGACCGACGACGGGTGGTACGTCGACGACGTGACCATCAGCGGCCCGCCGACAGGCAACACGAAGCCGACGGTGCCGGTTCTGAACGATCCGCCGGACGGCGGGACGGTCTCCGTGTCGACTCCTCTGCTGACAGTCGACAACTCGAGCGACACCGATCCCGGCGACGTTCTGACATACGGGTTCCGCGTCTACGACGATGCGCTCTGCACGAGTCTCGTCACGTCGGTCTCCGGTGTGGCCGAGGGCTCCGGGACGACGTCCTGGACCGTGGGCGCCGCGCTCGCCGACGGGACCTACTACTGGAGAGCGTACGCCGACGACGGGACCGAGCGGAGTCAGTTGATGGAGACCAGCTCGTTCATCGTCGAGAGCACGGGTGTCGAGGAGGCTGTCGGTCGACTCGCTCTCTACCCGGCGAGCCCGAACCCGTTCGGTGGTGCCGCGAAGATCTCGTTCGCGATGCCGGCGCGCGGCGACGTCGAGCTCTCCGTCTACAGTGTTGACGGTCGTCTTGTACGGACACTTGTCTCGGGCGAGGCCGGTCCGGGCCAGATCGACCTGACGTGGGACGGTCGCGACAGCGCGGGCGTCCAGGTCGGCAACGGTCTCTACTTCATGCGACTGACGGCCGTGGGGGAGACGCGACACGGGAAGCTGGTCGTGCTCAGGTAGCATCTGCACACACACTGGCGCGGGCCGCTGGGATGCCCCACGGCGCGTGGACAGAGAACGGATAGCGTGAGAGCCGGTCCCTCTGGGGCCGGCTCTCTCTTGTTGTACCGGTTGTCAAGGTCGTGCACGGCGCAACGAGCGTTGCCTGCAACATCCCGCCGCCTGCGGCCGATTCGCGCTCCTCGGCGAAAGGGCCCACCTGTAGGGGCTCTCCCGAACACCCGCTGGTACGCCCCTTGCAACACTACCCCTCTGAAATGCCCGATTCATGGTCACTACCGGTCGGAGGAGGGGAATCGATGCACACAGCGAATGTCTGGAAGCTTGCCACAGCATGCCTCGCGCTTCTCGTGGCGCTCGCGTGCGTCTCGTGTTCGACCACGGCGGGTCCCTCCGAAGATGGTACCGGCGCCTCGGCGATCGCGACGAGAAGTGTCACGGGAGAGATCACTCTCCCGACGGGTTCCACGCACTCGGCCGAAAGCCTCGCCGTCGTCTCCCTTGCCGGTAGCGGCGCGGTCGAGACGGACGGAACGTTCTCGGTTCTCGTTCCGGACACCGGTAACAGACAGACGGTTGCGCTCATCACGACAACGGGCGACGTCGTGCTCCTCGGAACGGTCGGCCGGTCCGAATCCTCCGGTGTCGATGTCGATGCGACGTCGACCGCGGAGGCCCTCGTCCGCATGAATCCGTTCCTGACGATGTTCTCGGAGTCCGACCGGGCGGTCGTGGTCGAGAGCGCCGAGCTCAAGCCAGGGTGGGCGACGCTCTCCGCGATCATTGAGAGCGCGGTCGGCGACGGAGCCGGCGTGCTCGAGGGGGCGGAACTCGCTGACGCGTCACAGCAGGCCGCCGAACTCGCCATCGACGCGCTCAACGACGATCCGACCGGTCCGACGCAGCTGGCGGACCCGTGGCTCGAGGATGCCGACGGGGACAGCGTCTCGTGGGTGAACCCGGACCCGGTGTGCTACTCGGCCGTGTTCCGGTCGCTCACCACGTCCGATTCGCTCATCGTCCCGATCGATGTCGAGCGTGGCCGCGTCCGTGTGACGCCCGGCTGGCCTCCCGCCGTATACGTGACGGGCAACACCAGGACCCATGTCGATATCGGTGACGGGACGTATCGCACACGACTCGTTCACTCGAGCTTCAGAGACTACGACCCGACAACGCCGGACGGGATCGCCACGGTTCAGAATGCCGGGCGAGCCGTGACCGAGGTTGTCGCACTCGTGTCGGGGACCGTCGCAGTGCGCGACGGCGCCGATCTCGATCTGAACGGTCGAGGCGCCACCGAACTCGGTGGAGCGGTGAGCGCGCACGATCCTTACCGGATGATGGTTGAGCTCTCCGCGGTCATCAGCGACGAGAGCGACTCCGTGGCCGAGTGGTTGTGGCGGACGGGGAATCCCGACTGTGCCGACTTCCTGAGTTCGGTCTGCCCCGTGCTCTCAGAGGTCGTGTTCGCCACCGGGATCATCGCGGACGGCGAGTCGCGCGTGCCGTTCTTCTCTCGTCTCGTGACCTCGGATCCGACCGTCGAGGTATCGATCAGCCAGCTTGATGGGGTGATGACGCAGGTCGGGTCCCAGCAGCCTCCTTCGGCCGTCTTCACGGCTGATGACGTATTCGTCGCGCCGGGAACGACGGTGACGTTCGATGCGAGCGGCGTGACCGATCCCGACGATCTGGTGACGATGCTCGCGGTGCGGTGGGACTGGGAGAATGACGGCGTGTGGGACACCGCGTGGTCGACGGACAAGACCGCTGCGCATCAGTTCTCGGCCGCCGGTTCGTACGAGGTCGTGATGCAGGTGCGCGACCCGCATCTGCTCAATGACAGTGTCGTTCACTCGATCAGCGTTGGTGGGAGCGAGGAGACCGCGGTGCACGTCATCGTGGTTCGGGACGTGGTGCCGTGGTCGCCGGACATCCCGGCGGTCCTCGACCTGATGCTCGAAGTCATGGGGTTCCAAGAGGGGAGCGGTCCGAACCAGTACGAGGTCGTGACCGCCGCGTCGCTTGGTGACATCGACCTGACGCCGGGCGAGGATCTCGTCATCGTCCAGAACGATCAGCCGCAGTCGTTCTACAACGACTACGCGGCCAGCCAGGTCCGCGTCCAGCGGTTCGTCGAGCGGGGCGGGACCATCTTCTGGGAGGCCTGCGACCGCGGGTGGCAGGGCGGCTCGATCGAGTCCGCCGGCATCGTGCTCCCTGGCAACGTGACGCTGTCGCCCTACGAGACCTGGTACAACTACGTCGAACTGCCCGGCACACCGCTCATGGAAGGGTTGCCGGAGTTCCTCTACGGCCAGTACGCGAGCCATGAGGCGATCCAGTCGCTTCCCGACGGCGCCGTGGTGTACATCGCGAACGACGCGGGCGACGCCACGCTCGCTGAGTACGGTGTGGGGGATGGCTGGGTGCTGCTGAGCACGCAGCCGCTCGAATGGAACTTCTACAACAACTGGTCGAGCGGTCAGGTGATGCCGCACGTGGTTGGCCACGTGCTCGGTCTGCCGCTCACTCACGACTTCGGCGACATCGTCAAGCCGGAGCGTCGGGGACGACCGGACGATTCCGGCGGGGGTTCGGGTCTGATCAGCGGGGTACACTAGCCTGGACGGCGTTTCCACTCCTTTGGTTCGCCGCGCTGTGTCCTCTGGTTGGCCCACCCCGCCGCTTCTCAGGGCGCTGCTTGATGGGGGATCCCCTCATTGAGCAGCGCCTCAGTATGTTGCGGTGACGCGAGGCGTTACGCGGGTGCCTCACGCGCCGTACCGTTGCCCCGCCCTCCCGGCACCGCCCATCAGAATGAGCGTCCCTCGGAAAGTTCTTGCATCGGCATTCATATTTGGTTAGGATTCGAGTAGACGGCCCCGTGCATGGGGCATCACTGATGAACCGAGTATCAGTCGGGTACGACGTCCGCATCCTCACGGACAGATCCTTTGCGGGATCGGAGAGGGAGTCATCTGATGGCACGCAAGCGAGTCGGGAACAAGCGAGAGAAGATCATCAACGCCGCCGCGAAGTTCTTCGGTGAGAAGGGCTACCACAACACCACGACCTCCGAGATCGCCGAGGCCGCGGGTGTGGCGGCGGGGACGATCTACATCTACTTCACAAGCAAGGAAGAGCTCATTGTCGCCGTCTTCGAGGAGTTCCTCGGCCGGCACATGGAGCGTCTTCAGACGGGGGTCGAGTCCGTCGACGGTCCGATCGCCCGGATCCGCAGACTGATGACGCTGGGGCTCGAGCTCATGGAGAGCAACCCGGAGAGCGCGAAGATATTCCTCTCGCAGCTTCGCCAGAGCACGACGATGATCAAGACCGTCGCGAAGCGGAGCAGCCGGGCCTACAATGACATCATCGAGAGCGTCCTCGCCGACGGCATGGCGAAGGGCGTCTTCCGGCAGATGGACACCACCCACGTTGCCAGCATGCTCTTCGGCGCGTACCAGATGACGGTTCTCGAGTGGGTGGCGAGCGACTGCTCGTATCCTCTGGCCGAGAAGGCCAAGGAGCTCTCCGACTTCGTGCTCGTCGGTCTGGCGTGCGAGACGCCGAAGGGTGACCAGTAGCGCCCATCGGCCGAACCGAGCGCGCCGCGGTACGAGCCACACGACACCGCGCAACACGGACGCCGCCTCCCGGGGCGGCGTCTGTCTTGGCGCGCAGCAGCGCGGTCGTGCTGTCGGAGAGAGTGCTGTTGCCGGGAACCGACGCCCCTGCGGCGTGCGCGGCTACGGGGCGAGGTCCGACCGGATCTCGAGATTCCGCATGATGTCGCCGCGCGTTACCATCCCCACGAGACGTCCGTGGTCCACCACGGGCAGCCTGCCCGACCCGGACGCCGCGAGCTTCCGCATCGCGGCCGGGATCCCGTCCGTTGAGGTCAGCGTGTTGTCATCCGACAACGGCGTGAGGACGTCGCCGACGTGCGTCTCGGACCACCGGTCGCGCGGGATGTGTTTGACGTCCTTTATGCTCACGAACCCCAGCGCATGATCCCCTTCCACGACCGGGTAGCAGATGAAGTGGTGGTGGAGGAAGTGCTCGTCGACGAGCGCAGCCAGCGTGATGGCCGGCGAGACCGTCACGACGTCCCGCGTCATCGCGTCGCCGACCGTGGCGCCCCGGAGCGCGCGCTTCATCGTGACCTGCCGGTAGCTTGCCTCCGCCGCCTGTCTGAGGAAGAGCGCGATGAAGATGAGCCAGAGCCCCGTCACGATCTGTCTCGCGAAGAGGATGGTGAAGAGCCCAAGAATGATCATGACGCCCGCGAGCGCCTGGCCGGTCATGCTGGCGATGTAGGTCGCCCGCTTGAGACTGCCTGTCACGCGCCAGATGATCGCGCGCAGCACGCGCCCGCCGTCGAGCGGAAGTCCGGGAAGCAGGTTGAACGCGAGGAGGAACGTGTTCGCGATCGCGAGGTAGAGGAACGAGAGCTGCGCCGCGGGTCGTCCCGACCGAAGCCCCGTGAGGATGACGGCTCCCCAGAACGCGGCGGCGAGCACGGCGCTCACGGCCGGTCCGGCGAGTGCGACCTTGAGCTCGGTCGACGGGTCGCCCGGCTCGCGGCTGATCTCGGCGACACCGCCGAAGAGGAAGAGCGTGATCTTGCGGACGGGAATGCCGTGGAGGACGGCGACGATGCTGTGCGCGAGTTCGTGGACCAGCACGGACGCGAAGAAGAAGAACGCGGTGATCAGTCCGAGCGATATGTACTGGAGGAGCGACCGGTCCGGGAGAACGCTCGGAAACCAGCCCATGCTCAGGCTTCCGGCGATCAGCGCGGCGATGAGGAACCAGCTGTAGTCGGCCACGATGCGGATGCCCATGACCGAGAAGAGCGGCAGCCCGCGGTGGCGCAGGAGCCTTGCGAATCCGCTCGGAACTCGTTGTGTTTCCATGAGTTCCACTATAGACGAGCCCTCCGGTGCGGGCAAGGAGGCCGCGGTCGCCGCGCGGTGCAACTCCGCGCCGCCATCCGAGTCAGAACATTGTGGGGCATGGCTCCGCGGTCATTTTTCGCAGGCTCCTTGACCCGACCCCTATGTTGTGATAGTATGGGTAATTGGAGACTAATACAGTGGGTCATGCCATCTGAATGGAGGAAAGAGATGCGCAGACTGACCGGTGTAGTCGTTGTCCTGCTCGTCATGGCATTGGCGTTCTCGGCAACGGCGAAGATGGAACTGGCGGAGATGACGTCGCGTGGTGTGATCCGCGACGCGTCCGCGCGCGGCGAGCTGGACGAGGCGCAGATGTACCTGATGCTGGCGTACTCGGTCTACGCGCCCGAGAAGCTCCCGGCCGACTACCGCGGCGGCACGATCGACAAGTGCGGCGTCCCGGCGATCGAAGCGATCGACGACGCGCTGCCGACGCTGCCCGAAGCGGTCGCGAACGAGATTCGCGGTCTGCGGGCTCGTCCGGTGTGCGACACCTACGTCGACACCGAGCACTTCCGTATTCACTACGACACATCGGGCACGCACGCGATCCTCTCAAGCGCCTACCTCGACGCGATTCAGGTCGCGCTCGAGTACTCCTGGGACCAGGAGATCGACGTTCTCGGTTTCCGGGAGCCGCCGAGTGACCTCAATGACGGCGACGGTGGTGGCGGAAGCGCGCACTACGACTTCTACGTCCAGAACCTCTCGGGCGTCTACGGTTACTGCCAGCCGACCTACTACGCGGCCGGCGGTCCCGCGAATGACGCGACGAGCTACTGCGTCATCGACAACGACTACGCCGGATTCGGCTACGCCGACCCGACCGATCCGATGAAGGTCACGGTCGCGCACGAGTTCTGCCACGGCCTTCAGTCGGCTCACGACGTGAACGAGGAGCTCTGGTACAAGGAGTGCACGTCCGTCTGGGCTGAGGAGATGGTGTACGACGACATCAATGACTACACGCAGTACTGCAGTTCGTTCTTCAGCAGCCTCTGGCGTTCGCTCGAGTACGATGACGGCAACGTCCGGATCTACGGCTCGTTCGCATGGAACATGTTCCTTTCGGAGTTCATCAGCCCGAGCGTTGTCGTCGACAACTGGTGGCAGATGGAGGTCTCCGGCGAGTACACCGCGATGAACACGGTGCTCGGGACCTACGGGACGAACCTCGAGGACGCGTTCCACGAATTCAGCGTCTGGAACTTCTTCACGAACGCGCGGGATGACGGCAACCACTACGAGGAGGCCGTGTTCTTCCCGCTCGCGACCATGCAGCGGACCTACTCCATGTATCCGATCCTCGCCGGCGTTCCCTTCTCGGCGACGCGGCCGGACCACATGGGCAGCAATTACATCAGATTCGACAACCCGGGCAACGGCTGGACCGGTCTCTACCTGACCTTCGACGGGCAGCCCACGTACGCGCTGCCGTACTGGGTCGACGTCTGTGTCCGTGAGGACCACGTGGGCGTCGGCTACACGACCGATCTGGGTGAGGTCACGCTGAATCCGTGGGGTATCGGCGACACCACCGTCGGCGACTGGGACCTTCAGGACTACGCGTGCATGATCGTGACGAACGGCTGTACGACGACGAACGACATGGACTACGAGTTCACGGCCGAGCAGACCGACACGGGTGTCGAGATCGAGTCGAACGTCTTCGCGATGCAGCCGGCGAGTCCGAACCCGTTCATGGGTCAGACGTCGATCGCCTACACCGTCCCGAACAGCGGCGGCGCGGTCGAGATGACCATCTACGACGTCAACGGTCGTGAGGTCCGGACGCTCGTCAATGAGACGATGAACCCGGGCGACAGGCTCGCGTACTGGGACGGCCTCGACAACTCCGGCGAGAAGGTCGGGTCGGGCGTCTACTTCGCGCGTCTCGACATCGACGGCCTGACGGCCTGCGGCAAGCTGGTCGTTCTGAAGTAGCCGTCGCGGGAAGTGCTTGATTTCACAGAAGGGGCGGCCTCGTGCCGCCCCTTCTCTTGTGGTACGCTGAGCGCGGGTCGCGCACGGGCGCGGGGTCCGTCGTGGCCGTCGAGGGTGTTCGAGGCGGCAGAGGTCATGGGGGCGATGTGAGCGACAAACTCCAGAACGAGGTCGAGTGGCTCAAGAGAGTCCGGTCGGGGTTCCGCTACACGGCGACCGTCCACAGCCAGGTCGGGACGCTGGTCTACCGCGCGCTCCACGTGCGGGACAGCTACTCGTCGCGCTCGCTCCGTCTCAGGCACTGGGATACGACGGGCGGCCAGGTCACGCTCACCGATGACGAGTACGTGGCGACCGTTCCCGTCTACGACTTCGGATTCATCCACAACCTCCATCACATGGCGGACGACGACCCCGAGACGGTCGTGCTCGCGGTCTGGTACCTCATTGCGCACGAGTGGGGGCACTACTACCTTGCGAAGGCCGACAAGCGGAATCAGGAACGCGACGCCGACGCGTTCGCCGAGCGCGTGATGGTGCGGGTCGGTTTCAGCGAGGAGGAGGCCGCGGTCGCCGAGGACCAGTACTGGATCGTGTTCAACGATGACAAAGAGACGCGACCCCGGCGTCGGCGGGGGAGGGTGAGGGCGGCCGCGGAGTAGTGCATCAAACGGATGATGAGGCCCGAGGCGGGATCTACGATGGAGTGGACCGCCAGCAGAGAGAATCGTCAACGCGCCCGCAGGAGTTCGGCGGGCGCTATGTATATGCGTCCGCGGCGCGTGTCTTCCTCGCCGAAACCGGACGCGTCGGGTGCGCCCAGCACGAGTTCCGGGCGTCCGTCGGCAGTGACATCAAGCGGGACGAGCGCGCTCGCGACGGCATCTCCAGCAGCTCCGATGAGCACGAGGTCGGACCGCTCCGCGCTTCCCCCCTTGGCATTCATGACCGACCGCAGACTTCCCCAGTACACATAGACTTCCCCCGAACGTTCCCGTTCGCCGTCCATCCCGTTGACGAACTGCGCGGAGACCGCGACATCTCCGAAGCCGTCTCCGTTGAGGTCGGCGATGAGGGGTGACAGGCCGAAGATGTCCCACATCGACCGGCCCTCGAGCGTGACGACACGCGCGTGTCGGCTTCCCGGGGGAGGTTCGCTCTCGAGTCGGTCCGGGAGGCCGCTCGTCGCGGCATCACGGTCTCCGAAGAGAAGGAATGCGGAGCCGCGGGCGCTGTAGCGGCCGTCGCTTCGCCCGGCGGCGTGCGCCGAGACCGCGATGTCGCTCGCACCGTCACCGTCGATGTCGCCGACCGCGACGGCGTGCCCGAGGAACGCGCGTTCGTTCACTCCGCCTATGTGCGCGCTCGCGATCTCATCGACCGCAACGCTTCTCGGCGGCATCCCGGTTATCACGTCGTGCGCGGGCACGATGTAGACCGTCCCGGCGTCCTCGATCCGACCACCGCCGCTGCCCTGCTTCGGCGGGTCGTACTGGTGGGCTCCGAAGATGAGTTCTGCTGCGCCGTCCGCGTCGAGGTCGGCTGCGCGGACGGTTCGGAGCGCGTCTCCGGCGCGGGAGCCGGCGACTATCCCCATGGCGGCGTCCTCCGCGCGCTGGGTCTCCGCGGACATCAGCTGCGCCGTCGAGATCGCGTAGACAAGCCCGGTGTTCGCGCGGGAGCCGTCGTCGCCACCGGGAGCCGCGACCAGGAGTTCGTCGCGACCGTCGTGGTCGATGTCGCACGGCTCAAGGCAGCTGCCGAAGCCGTCGCCGCTCTCGTCGCCCTGTATGACGATCGAGGCGTCGGAGGAGGAGAGGGCAGCGGCGGCCGCCGGAAGATCGAACACGTAGACCTGGCCGGTCCGCACCTCGCCTGTCGGCGCCGATTCAGGCGCGCCGACGATGAGCTCGTCGTTCCCGTCGTCGTCGATGTCCATGAAGAGCAGCGCGCTGCCGAACCGCGAGGCGGGTATGGTGTGCTCAATGCGGATAGCCCTGTTGCCCCAGCGGCCGTCGCGCGCGGCGAGTTCGTTCGTGCTGAGGACGTAGACGGCACCCGAGTGGGCTCCGGCGCCGGGCGCGCCCGCCGCCAGCTCCGGGGCACCGTCCCCGTCGATGTCACCGACCGCGAGGCTCCAGCCGAGTTCATCGCCGGGGTTGAGCCCGACGAGCTTGTGGATCGAGTCCGATGTGAGGTCGATCTCGGTCGCATCGACGGGCGCGGCCATCGACGCAAGCATGCACAGTGTGAGGAGGCACGCGGTGAGCGGGGGTGCGGCGAGCGGGAGTGTGGTCGCGCGTGTCATATCATGCTCCCTTTGCGGGACGAGGCCGCCCCGGTTGCGTTGCCGGTCGTCGGCCGAGTATGCGGGTGAAGCCGAAGCGCGTCAAGCAGCGCCCTCTGGACGCGTCGCGCCGGTTCGACTTCGCCGGGTCTGTCACGCCGGCTCCGCGCCGGGTCTGCGCCGAGGTCCGGTTGACACGTCGTGAGACGCGCGGTAGAGTGCCGCACTCGGCAAGGGGAGGGCGACACTCATGTGGTACGCACGTCATTGGGCAGCAGAGGGTGTGACGAGGCGACGCGGTCTCAATTCACGGGCGGTGAGGGCTCTGCTCCAGGGCTGGCTGGTGCTCGCCCTGGCGGTCCCGTGCGCCTCGCAGCCGGTCACGCCGCCCGCCCCCGACCTGGCCGACATCCTGACTCGCTACAACGCGGTCATCGTGCGCGAGCGCGCGGCCATAGAGAGCCTGTACGTCGTGCAGACGATGGTCGAGCCGCAGGAGGACGGGTCGACGAAGACGTCCGAGGCGGTCCTCATCTACACGAGGACCGATGGGATGGACCGCCATGAGGTCTTCTCCGAGATCACCCACCCCGCAGGGGACTACACGCTCGACAGCTTGATAGGGCCGGAGCTGCTGCCCGAGGAGTACGATCTGCGATATGAGGGGAGCGAAACGGTCGCGGGTGAGGAGGTGTACCACGTCAGCGTGACCGCGACCGTGAGGGACCGGCGCCACTTCGATGGCGATGTCTGGATATCCGTGAACGATCTCTCGCCCGTCCGCGTCGCCGGGCAGGTCGCCGATCCACCGTTCCCGGTCGTTCTTATCACGCTCGACAAGAGCTTCGAGCGTGGACCCGATGGTCTGCGCCTGCTCCGCCGCCACTCGGGCGAGGTCGAGGTCAACCTGCTGCTCGGTACGAAGCGCGGGCTCAGGCACATCTTCTATGACGGCTATCGCGTCAGCACGCGACGTATCGATTAGCGAACGTCAGGCGTTTTGTGGTTGACAGATATCCGCATATTCCTGTAAACATCCGTCAAGGCACAACTCAGGGGTCGCGGCTGACCATTCCTGGGCGCCCCGAGAGGGGCGAGGGGCCGTCACCAGACGGCTCCCCTTCTATAACAGGGGGACACGGACGCACCGTCCGTCTCCTCCTGTTCCTGTCTCCGGCATGGACGGTCGTGCTCACCGGCTTGACACACATTGTGATTGGCAGTTCAGTCTGGCGAGGTCTGCAGTCGGAAGCAGAAACGCCCCACCCGATGGGTGGGGCGTTCGCATGATTCACGGTGGCTGGTCCTCGAGCTCGCGGAGCGCCCTCTACCGGTAGAGAGACTTGATGGCGGACCAGGATGTCGCCTCGACCGGCTGGCCTTCGCAGTCGCCGAACTCGGCGTCCTTTCCGACTCCGCCATTCCACAGCACACAGTAGATATGCACGTTGTCGTTGCAGTCCACCACCCACCGCGGGTAGTCCGGATGATCCTGGATCGTGATGTCGCCGGGTGTGCCGAGGTAGAACAGGTGGGCGACGGCGATCGGGTACGGATGCAGCGCCGGATCGATGCACTCCGTCGATGACAGCGTGATGCCCTCTTCCCAGAGACCGATCGAGAGGCCGCCCGGGAGCAGACTCTCGAAGCTCGGCGGCGAGGACATGCCGGGTGTCACATCAATATCGAACGACACGGTCGTGAAGCCGACGCCGCTGTTGAACATCTCGAGCATGATGTAGGCATCGGCGGTCGTGTAGGGCGCCGGATCGATCCGGGTCACGTAGTTCCCGGGATCGAAGTCGATGTGCATCGCGTCAAACCCAACCGGGTTCGCGCACACCGAGCCGGCACCAAGCAGAACGACGAGCAGAACAACCATAGCACTACGCATCATAGCCACCTCCCTCGCGAAACAGAACCGACCACCACTCACCATTATACCATGATTTGGATGGCGATGCACGAAGCGCCCCCCCCGGCCGCACCACGGCACTCGCGTTGACAGAAGCCCCGATTCGCGGCTAGAATGCCGATGGAGCCGCACTCTTGCCACCTCGCTCGTCTTGCCGCGGTGGCGTCCCCACGCGACACGGAGAACCGATGGGCAGCATCAGGGGATTCCTGACTCGTCTCGCCAAGTATCGCTGGACCGTGCTCATCGGTCTGGCGACGCTTCTTGTGGTCGACGCGATGCAGCTCGTCATCCCCCGCATCATCAAGTGGGCGGTCGACGACCTCACGAGCGGCGTCGCGCAGGCGAACGACCTGATGCGCTACGGGCTCATCATCGGCGGTCTGGCCGCGGGCATCGCGGTGTTCCGGTTCACGTGGCGCTTCTTCATCATCGGCACCTCCCGGCGTATCGAGGAGGACATCCGGAACGACATCTTCCAGCATCTTCAGATACTGTCCCCGAGATACTACTCGGAGAACAAGACCGGCGACCTGATGGCGCACGCCACCAACGATCTCAACGCCGTTCGCATGGCGTGCGGGATCGGCATCGTGGCGATGACGGACGCCGTCATTCTCGGTCTGGCGACGATCGGGTTCATGCTCGCGCTCAACGTCAAGCTGACCGCGCTCGCGCTCATCCCGATGCCCATCATCGCGCTCTTCACGCTCCGCGCGGGCAAGATGCTGCACCAGCGGTTCGAACTCGTGCAGGAGACATTCTCCGATCTCACCGAGCGCGTCCGCGAGAGCATCGCCGGCATCCGCGTCGTGAAGGCGTACGTACAGGAGGAGCACGAGTTCGCGCGCCTGAGCGACGTCGGCAAGGACTACATCCAGAAGAACATCCGGCTCGTCCGTGTGTGGGGCGCGTTCTTCCCGTTCATCATGCTCATCTCGAGCATGAGTGTCGTTATCGTCATCTTCGTCGGCGGCCGCCAGGTCATGATGGGCGACATCTCGACGGGCGACCTCGTTGCCTTCACGAGCTACCTCGGCATCCTGACGTGGCCGATGATGGCGATGGGGTGGGTGGTCAACGTGATGCAGCGCGGCGCCGCCTCGATGGGACGCATCAACCGCATCCTCGACGCCGAGGCGGAGATCTCCGACATCGAGGGCGCCGTCGAGCTGAAGGACGTGCGTGGTGAGATCGAATTCTCCGATGTGACGTTCCGCTACGAAGCGGACCTCGAACCGGCGCTCACGGACGTGAGCTTCCGCGTTCCGGCGGGGACGTGGCTCGGCGTGCTCGGGAGGACCGGCTCCGGGAAGAGCACGGTCTGCAATCTCCTGCTCCGGCTCTTCGAGACCGCCGAGGGGGTCGTGAGCCTCGACGGCTCGGACGTGCGGCAGACGACCCTGGCATCCCTCCGTGGCGCCTTCGGGTATGTTCCGCAGGACACGTTCCTCTTCTCCGACACCATCCGGGAGAATGTCCGTTTCGGTCGTCCCGACGCCTCCGACGAGGACGTGCGGAAGGCGCTCGAGGTCGCCGGGATCGCCGACGAGATCGACGAGTTCCCGGAGGCGATGGACACGCTCGTCGGCGAGCGGGGTGTGACGCTCTCGGGCGGCCAGAAGCAGCGGATCGCGATCGCGCGCGCCATTCTCGGGAAGCCTTCGGTGATCATCCTCGACGACTCGCTCTCCTCGGTCGACACCGCCACCGAGGAGCGCATTCAGGAACACCTTCGTGACGAGCTCTCCGGACGCACGAGCATCATCGTCTCGCACCGGATCTCGTCGATCCGCGAATGCGACCAGATCATCGTTCTGGATGAGGGGCGCGTCGTGGAGCGGGGTCGCCACGACGAACTCGTGGCGCTCGGCGGGCTCTACTCGGACATCTACACCCGACAGCTTCTCGAGGAGGAGCTGGAAGACGGCGAGGACGCGCAGGGAGGTTCCGCGTGACGCACGACTACCACGAGGACGAGATCCTGGGGAAGGCGTACGATTCGCGGCTGGTCCGCCGGCTGCTGACGTTCGTGCGTCCCTACACCGGCCTCATCGTCGTGGCTGTTCTCATGCTCGTGGCCGTGGCGGGATTCGAGATCGCGCTACCGTACCTGACGCGCGCCGCCATCGACGATCACATCGTCGCGACGTCGCGGCTTGTTGTCACCGGTGAGACGGGCGCCGAGTTCGTCGAGGCTCATCGCGACGGATTGACGCCGGTGGACGGCGTGCCCCGGACCTTCTTCGCGAGGACGAAGACTCTCTCGCGCTACGATCCCCGCGAGGTCGCGCTCGCCTCGGAGCGTGGCGTGATCCAGGAGGGGTTCTACTATCTGGCCGACCGGGAGCGCGCGGTCCGGGCCGGTCTCCCGGTTGAGGACTACCTCGGCGCCGGCTCGCTCGTCGCGGTGCCGACCGAGCGGCTCTCGGACCTCACGCCGGAACAGGTCACCATCCTGCGCGAGGACGACATGCGGGGCGTGGGCCGTATCGCGCTTCTCATTATCGGCATGCTCGCGCTCTCGTTCGTCTTCACGCTCTTCCAGATCAATATGATGGAGCTGACGTCGCAGCGCGTGATGTACGACATCCGCATGCGCGTGCTCGGTCACCTGCAGAAGCTGTCGCTCTCGTTCTTCGACAAGAACCCGGTCGGTCGCCTCGTGACCCGGGCCACGAACGATGTCCAGATCCTGCACGAGATGTTCACGTCGATCGTCATCACGCTGCTCCGCGACCTGTTTGTTCTGCTCGGCGTCGTGGTCGTCCTGCTCAGGCTGAACTGGCGGCTCGCGCTGGTCAGCTTCATCGTGCTGCCGTTCATGGCGTGGGTGACGGCCCGGTTCAGTGTGATGATCCGCGACGCGTTCCGCGAGGTTCGTGTGAAGGTCGCCAGGATCAACGCGTCGCTCCAGGAGAACATCAGCGGGATGCGGGTGACGCAGATCTTCCGCCGCGAGGAGGAGAGCTGCCGCCGCTTCGCCGAGATCAACCACGAGAACTTCCTTGCCGCGATGAAGCAGGTCAAGACGTTCGCGATGTTCATGCCGGTGATGGAACTCGCCAGCGCGATCGCGATCGGACTCGTGATCTGGTACGGCGGCGGGAAGGTCGTTCAGAGCACGTTGTCGCTCGGCACGCTCGTCGCGTTCCTCTCGTACGTTCAGATGTTCTTCCGTCCGCTCCGCAACCTCGCGCAGCAGTACGGAACGATGCAGCAGGCTATGGCGTCCTCGGAGCGGCTGTTCCTTCTGCTCGACAATGACCAGATCATCCCGGACGCCGAGAACCCGGTGACGCTCGAGGAGGTCGATGGGCGCATCGTGTTCGACGACGTCTGCTTCTCCTACGTTGAGGGCGAGCCGGTGCTCCGCAACGTTTCGTTCACCGTCGAGCCCGGCGAAACGGTCGCCATCGTCGGCGCGACAGGCGCGGGCAAGACCTCGATCATCAGTCTCATCGAGCGGTTCTACGACATCCAGGAAGGCAGCATCACACTCGACGGCGTGGACATTCGCGAACTCGCGAAGCCGGCGCTCCGTTCACACATCGGTCTGGTGATGCAGGACGTGTTCGTCTTCGCCGGCGACATCAAGGGGAACATCCGGCTGGGGAACGACTCGGTCGACGAGGACCAGCTCAGGGAAGTGGCGCGTCACGTGAACGCCGACCGCTTCATCGAGCGGCTGCCGGGAGGATTCGATGAGGAGGTCCGCGAACGCGGGGCCACGCTCTCGACCGGACAGCGGCAGCTCCTCGCGTTCGCGCGCGCGCTCGCGTTCGATCCGAGGATCCTCATTCTGGACGAGGCGACGTCCAACATCGACACCGAGACCGAGGCGCTCATCCAGGACGCGCTCGTCCGGCTCATGGAGGGGCGCACGTCGATCGTCATCGCCCACCGTCTCTCGACGATCCAGCACGCCGACAAGATCATCGTGATGCACAGAGGTCGCATCCGCGAGATCGGCACGCATCAGGAACTGCTCGCCAAGCGTGGGTACTACCACACGCTCTATCAGCTTCAGTACGCGCAGTAGCGGGGGCACAGTCATGTCATACGCACTAGTGGAGCAGTCAGGGACCGAGCGAGTCGTGCACGTGCTTCGTGACGGCGTCCAGACGATCGGGCGTTCATCCGAGTCGGACATCCAGCTGGGGCACTCGTCCGTCTCCCGGCGTCACGCGCAGATCACCGTCGATGGGACGCGGGTCACGGTTGCGGACCTCGGGAGCAGGAACGGGACGTTCGTCGGTGGGGAGGCCGTGAGCGGTGAGATCGAGCTGCCGCCGGGCGCCGACGTCGCGTTCGCCAGCGTGGCTATGACGCTCGTCGACCGCGAGGCGTCGAGGACCGGCAGCGCCGAGTTCGACGCATCGGCCGTTGTGAGCGCCATCATGGAGCCATCGGACCTCAGAACGCCGGGGGACGGCCGCGGCTCTGGATCGAGTCTCTTCCGAGTGCTCGCCGACGCCGGCGCGTTCCTCGTCTCGGACCGGCCGATCGAAGGCATCTACGAGGACGTGCTGGACCTTGTCGAGCGGGCCGTTGCGTGTGATCGCGCCGTCGTGCTCGTTCGCGATGACGGCGGAGAGCCGGTGATCAAGGCGTCGCGGGTCAAGGCGCGCGCGGACGGGGACAGACTGGTTCTCAGCAGCACGATGATCCAGCGCGTGCTGGACGAGGGCGTCGCGCTGCTGACGACCGACGCCCAGAGCGATCCCCGGTTCGAGGGGAAGGAGAGCGTCGTCGCGCAGGGCATCAAAGCGGCGATGGCCGTGCCGCTCCATGACAACGAGCGTGTCATCGGGCTGCTCTACGCGGACACGACCGACCCCGCGTCGTGGTACAACGATGACGAGCTGCGCGCCTTCACGTCGCTCGCCAATCTCATCGCCGTGAAGATCACCCAGGCGCGGCTCGCGGCCGCCGAGGAGGAACGCAAGCGGCTCGAGCGCGAGCTCTCGACGGCGCGTGATATCCTCTCGAACATCCTGCCGCCCGAGCTGCCGGGCGCCGAGGGGTACGAGTTCTCCGTCTTCCACGAGTCCTGTTTCGAGGTCGGCGGCGATCTCTATGACGTGAAGCACTTCGATGACGGCCGTTCGCTCGTCTTCGTGGGCGACGTCGCGGGCAAGGGGCTGGGCGCAGCGCTCCTGGTCTCGAGCATCGTCCCGATGACACACGCGCTTCTCGAAGGCGAGACCGAACTCGTCGACGCGGTCGACCGTCTCAACCGCCAGGTCTTCCGGACCACCGATCCGGTCCGCTACGCAACGATGTTCGTCGGGATGCTCGACCGCCCGACCGGACGACTGGTCTACGTCAACGCGGGTCACAATCCTCCGTACCTCGTCTCGCCGGACGGCAAGGTGGATGAGGTGGCGGCGACCGGGATGCCGGTCGGCATGATCGAGATGGCTCCGTTCAGCGCGGGGGAGGTGACGCTCCAGCCGGGCGCCGTGCTCGCGGCGTTCAGCGACGGCGTGACCGAGGCCGAGTGCGCCGACGGCGGCTTCTACGATGAGGAACGGCTCCTCGCGTCGCTCGACCGGGTTCGCGAGAGCTGTGCGGACGGGATCGTGTCGGGTGTGCTCGATGACGTGAGGACGTTCGTGGGAGACCATCCTCCGTCGGACGATGTCACGCTGCTGGTCGTCCGGAGGCTGTCCGCGTAGTTGCCACCGCGGCCGCAGCTACCCGCTCGTGGCGGCGGCTCTCGTCTCTCGTACCATGTGTCTGTGATTCCAGATGGCCGCGCCGATGATCAGTGCGATCCCGGTGAGGCTCATCACGTCCGGGATCTCCCCCCACAGCATCAACGCGAAGAACCCTGCGAACACCACGTGACCATAGTTGTAGATCGACAGACGCGACGCCTGCGCCTGGTGGTAGGCGTATGTCAGCGCGAACTGGCCGGTCGTTGCGAAGATGCCCGCGCCGAGAAGCGCCAACCACTGTGTCGGATCGGGCCGGACGTAGCCGAGCACGGTCGGGACGACGGCGGTCGCGACCGAGACGAGCGAGAACCAGAAGACGATGGTGTACGGCGGGAGCTTCCCGCGGAGCGAGCGCACGACCGTGTATGCCGCCCCGGAGCACATCGCGGAGATGAGGCCGCCCACGGCCGGAAGCGCATGGTAGTCGAGCTGTGGCTTGAGCACCAGAAGCGCGCCGACGAACGCGAGAAGGAGCGCGGGGATGAGATGCTTTGCCAGACGCTCCTTGAGGAACAGAACCGCGAAGATCGTGACGAAGAACGGGGACAGCTTGTTGAGGATGGTCGCATCGGCGAGGTTCAGGTGCGCGATGGCGTAGAAGTAGAGCACCATCGCTCCGGTTCCGAAGACGCCACGCAGAACCAGCATCGGGATCAGACGCCCCTGCGCGAACGGGTTCTCGCGATAGCGCATGGCGACGGCGCCCATGGCGACGAGCGACACGAGGCTCCGGAAGAAGACCTTCTCGAAGACGGGCATCTCTCCGGCGAGTCTCACCGACACACCGACCAGCGAGAACGAGAGCGACGCCAGGATGATCGCGACTACGGCGCGCCCGGCATTGTCGCTCGTCACGGGGGCGTGGCCGATGTGGACCCCGCGCCTCAACGGGACCTCTCCCGCTCCGGTCCGCCGAAGAGCTGTTCGACCCGGCGCGTCCACGCGTCGAGTCGGTCTGGCGATGAGGGGTACTGCCGAAAGAGTCGATGGGCGGCCCCCGCCTGGCGGGACGCGGAGAGAAGACCGGCCACGAGCGCCGGTCGGCGCGCGGCGCGACCGACGATCGAGAGAAGGTGCCGCGTGAACCGGCCGGGCGACGATCCGTAGAGCTCGCGGTAGGCGGCGCCGGCCCTGCCCAGCTCCTCCGCAAGGAACGCGAGGTCATCCGGCGAGAGCGACGACATGAGGCGTCGGATGATCTCCTGCGCCGCGTGGGGAGCTCCGATGGTCCGCATCGTCTCGATCGCGTACGGCCAGAGCTCCCGGACGCTCGCATCGCGCTTGAGGGCCGCCCGTCCGCCTGCCTTTCCGGCGAGCGTTCCGGCGATGATCGATGGGGCGATCCCGCCTCCGTGAAGCGGATTCGCGTGACAGGCCGCGTCACCGACCGACAGAAACCCCGGTCCGACGACGCTGGCAAGCGGCCGTCTGAGCGGGAGCATCCCGGTTCCCGAGCGAAGCGGCGGGAGAGCCTGGACGTCGTTCCATACCTCGAGCAGTCCTGCCAGATGAGACCGCACCGGACGGTCGACCCGTGCGAGTGAACCTCCGAGACCGATGTTGGCCATGCGGGCCCCGACCGGGAAGAGCCATCCGTATCCGTCGCCTGCCCCCGCGGGCGAGACGTGGACGCGGACCCAGTCCGGTCGCTCGAGTTCGGCCGCCAGCGGCACGAGCGCGTAGTGCCCGATGCCGACCTCGGACCGCAGCGGCGTGTCGACGTGTGTCGGTCCTCCGTGGCGCGTGAGAACCGACCGGTACCCGGACGCGTCGATGACGACCCGGACGCTCACGTCACGCTCGCGTTCCCCGGCGTCGCGGAGGCGGATGATCTGTCTCCCGCGGTCTGCCCATCCGACGCACGTCGTGTTCTCCCCGAACTCGGCGCCCGCGTCGATCGCGTCCGCGAGCAGGCGCTGCCCGAAGATGGCGCGATTGATGATGATGCCGGGTTCGGCAAGATCGACCGCCCGCCCGCCTTGGGAGCCGAGCGTTCCGCCCGCGACCGTAGATGCGATCTCCGCGCCACGCGGAGGGTCGATCATCTCGGCGATGGTCGCGACGCCGTCGTTCGACAGCGCGCCGCCACATGCCTTGGTCCCGATCTCCTCGGCCGGGTGTGCGTCGACGATGAGCGTGGAGACGCCGGCACGGGCGGCCCAGAGGGCTGCCACGCACCCGCCGGTCCCGGCCCCGACGACGAGCACATCGCGTATGTTCTTTGCTCCTGATGACATAGAGGCTCGAAGCTTACCAGCGCCCCGGGTCGTGGTCAACGGGGCGCGGTTGCCTGGACGCGCGCGGAAGTGGCTGTGGGGCGGTGGCATAGGCGGTGGCGCGGGTGACAGGAGAGCGGTGGCGGGAGAACGTCGGGGGCGGGGCGGCATCAGAATGCAGGGGAGATGCGCCCCGGCGGCGCCCCCTCACTGGGAGGCCCTCTTGAAACAGGGCACAAAACATGCTATAATACAGTCTGTCAAGAATTTAGCGACCGATTGCCCCCGCGAGCGGTAGACGGGGGCGTGTACCCCATGATGTCGGCGTTCGAGCACGCACCGGTGCGTGCCGGCGAGCGGCGTCGGTGAGGAGTGTGAATCGCATGCGCAGAACGAACAGGCCAGCGAGCACAGCGTTCGTCGCTCTTCTCGTGCTTCTGACGTTGGCTCTCCCACTCGTCGCCTCGGCTGAGGTCGACCGGGAGGTGTCACCGGAGGAGCAGGCGAGGATCGACGCGATCAATGACCGCATCACGAACATGGGCTATCACTGGATCGCGGGCCCGACCAACGTCTCGAATCTCACTCCCGAGCAGAAGGCTCGGCGGCTCGGCGGCGAGATGTCGCCCGAGCTCATGGCTGAGTTCGACGCGATGGTGCCGGATCCGGAGATCCTGCGCATGTCGTTCCGTACGAGCTTCGACTGGCGCGACTTCGACGGGACCACTCCGGCGAAGGATCAGCAGGACTGCGGTTCCTGCTGGGCGTTCGCCGCGGTCAGCGCGACCGAGGCCCACGTGCGGATCGCGGAGGGCGTGATCGTCGACTGCTCGGAGCAGCAGATCATCGACTGCAACGGGCAGGGGTCAGATTGCGACGGCGGTCAGTCGGGCGACGCGTACGACGTGATAAAGAGCCCGGGCTCCGTGAGTGAGGACGACATCCCGTATCTCGCGATCGACGGCCAGAGCTGTCGTCAGCGTCGCTACGACAAGGTCGCCATCATCGATGGGGCCGCCAATGTCTCGAACAACGTCTCGACGCTCAAGTACTACCTCGAGACCTACGGTCCGCTCTCCGTCGGGATGTGCGTCTACGACGATTTCTACAACTACACAGGTGGTTGCTACGAGAACCCGGGAACCGACTGGACGAACCACGTCGTCCTCCTCGCCGGGTGGGATGACTCGATGTGCGGGGGCGAGGGTGCGTGGCTCTGCAAGAACAGCTGGGGCACCGATTTCGGCGACGGCGGGTTCTTCTGGATCAAGTACGGCAGCTGTCGCATCGGTACCGGCGCGATGTACCCGCTGAACGCGCATATCCCGAAGACGGTCCTCGTGCCCGATGAGTACGCCTCCATCCAGAGCGCTATCGACAACTCGAACCGCGGCGACGTCATCAAGGTCGCGACGGGCACGTACAACGAGGCGATCGATCTCGGGGACTACCGGTCCCTCATCGGCGGATACGATCCGACCTTCACGTACCGGGACCCGGAAGTCTACCCGGTCGTCATCGACGCGGGCGGAGCCGATCACGGCATCTACGTTGAGAACAGCGACAACATCGTCATCGACGGTGTCAAGGTGACCGGCGCGACGGGTTCCTACTCCGGCATCTACGTCAAGGCCACGACCGTGACGATCCAGAACGTCGAGGTCTACGGCTGCTGGCGCGGTCTCACGGCGACGTACGGCAGCCAGAGTCCCGAGGGCGACCTGATCGTCGAGCTGTCGAGCTTCCACGATAATACGGTGGCGGGAGTCTTCTTCAACGACGTGCCGAACGCCAACGCCCGACTCTACTACGTGGCGTCCTACGACAACGGCGGCCCGGGAGTCTACTCGTACTCGTCGGCGACCTCGATCGAGAGCTGCACGATTGCCGGCAACGGGCTCGACGGCGGCGTCGATCTGAGGTCCTCGACCGGCAACATGATCAAGAACAACATCATCGCTTCGAACACCGGTTACGGCATCACATGCACGAGCGCTACTCCGGACATCTCCTACAACGATGTGTGGGACAACTCCCTCGGCGGGTACAACGGCTGCTCGGCGGGGACCGGCGACATCGCGGTCGACCCGATCTTCTGCGACGCCTCCGGAGGAGTCTACTCCGTTCACGCGACCTCACCGACGCTGACGCAGGGATTCGGTTCGGGTCCGATGGGCGCGCTCGGCATCGGTTGTCCCGAGGGTCCGCAGAACCTGGCGATCGCGCAGAACGGCGCGTCGCTCGAGCTGACGTGGGACGAGCCGCCGGCGTCGAGAGCGACGGTCGACTACTACATCGTCTATCGCGACACGCTCGCCATCCCGACGCAGGAGATCGCGATCGTCGACGCTCCGGCGACCACATTCGCCGACATCACGATCCCGGCCTGTGAACTCAACTACTACCGCGTATCAGCCGTCGACGATGGCGGTCTCGAGGGCGCTCCGTCGAACAAGGTGTTCGGCGAGCTCTGCTACACCGGACCGACGGCGCTTGTCGCCACGTTCAGTGAGGGCGCCAACGAGCTCTCGTGGTCGGCAGGGGTCGGACCGATCGACAGCTACATCATCAATCGCGGGAACGTGTTCGACGAGCCCGAATCGCTCGCCATCGTGACAAGCGCCGAGACGGACTTCATCGATGTCGCGACCACGGGCTGTCCCCGCGACAACTATCGCTATGAGATCGTCCCCGTCTATGACACCGGCTGGCACGGCCAGGCGTCCGCGCAGCAGAGCGTGGATCCGGCGCCGTCGCCGCCCGAGGGCATCACGCTCGAATGGGTCGTCGACGATATCGTGCTGAACTGGGACTGGAACTGCGAGAGTGACTTCCGCCGGTACTGGGTCTATCGCGACACGATCCCGTTCTCCGATCCGATCGACGCAGACCGTCTCGTCGGCTTCACGGCGGATACGACGCACGTCGACACGGACATGAACCACAACAAGACCTGGTTCTACCGTATCGCGGCGAGTGACGCTGAGTCGCAGAAGAGTGTCTATTCCGAGATGCTCTGGCTCGGCTCGGGCGTGACGCTCGAGGTCCCGTCGCCGTACGCGACCATCCAGGCCGCCATCGACGCGGCGACCGCCATCGACACCGTCATGGTCGCGGCGGGCACCTACAGCGAGAACATCACGCTCAAGGATGGTGTCCTTGTGATGAGCGAGGACGGAGCGGCGACGACGACCATCCAGGCGTCGAGCGGCAACGTCGTCAGTTCCACCGGACTGGGTGATCTGACCCTTCTCAAGGGATTCACGGTCGACGGACAGGGCGCGGCACTGAACGGCCTCAACGTCCTTGACTCGGTCATCCGCGTGCAGGATTGCGTCATCACCGGCTGCGACAATGGCATGAGCCTCTCGTTCGGGGCGAAGCCGACGGTGACCGGAACCACGCTCGAGCTCTGCCAGTACGGAGCCGCGCTTGCGGACTCGTCGGCCCCGTTCTTCTCGGGCTGCACGTTCAGCGACAACTCGTTCGCGGGTATCTACAACCAGAGCGATCCGGGTCCGCAGATCGGCCGCACGCTCGCCGACGCGTGTGATTTCGCGAACAACGCCTACTTCCACGTGTTCAATCTCGCGGCGGTCGAACTGGACGCCGAGTACAACTACTGGGGCGACCCGTGTGTTGAGGCGGCCTGGTTCTACGGACTTGTGGACTACATCCCGTGGACCGACTCGTCTCACACCGAGGTCTACACGGAGTGTCCGAACAGCGTGGAGGACGGCGCGCCTGGGAAGGCGTTCGTGACCCACAACTTCCCGAACCCCTTCAACCCGTCGACGGCGATCCAGTACGCGATCCGCCAGTCGGGTCCGGTCGTGCTCTCGATCTACGATCTCCGCGGCCGGAAGGTGCGGAGCCTCGTCAACGAGCAGCAGGGCGCCGGCACCTACACCGTCGTGTGGCAGGGGCGGGACGACGAGGGCAGACAGCTCGGTTCGGGCGTCTACTTCTACCGCATCGATGCGCCCGGCGTCTCCGAGCGTCGCAAGATGGTGATGCTCAAGTAGGCTGGCTCTCGCCGCGGGCGAGAGCTTGGCGCTTCCCTCCGGGAAGCGCAGGGCTTCGCGCGGGAGAGAGAACGGCTGCACGCAGACGCAGCGACAGGATTCAGGGGGTCGGGCGCCACGCCCGGCCCCCTTCTTGTGTTCCTGCCGCGCGGAATGGCTGCGTGCTCACATGATAGTGACTGAAAATCATTGACGAGTCGTCGAGAACTGGGTATTATAGCTCTGTTGCCACCATCCCAATTCCGGAGAGAGACAAGCTATCGAGTCCCGCGGAAGGCGCCGGCGGGGCGAGAAGCGTCGCCGTGCGTCCGCGCGTATCGCGTGGGCAACAGCCATGGAGGAGCCAGCAATGCGCAACTGCCATCTGCTCATGACCGTCATCGTCGTGCTCGCCGCAGTCTCGGTCGGGGCCTCGGCGCAGTTCGTCAACTACGACCTGTTCTGGGCCGACAACAGCAACGGCGACATCTGGGCGTATCCGGACACGGTCGGGACCGTCATCAGTTCACCGGCCTCGTTCAGCTCCATCACGTCGCTCGCGGTCACGCAGAGCGGTGACCTGCTTGTCGGCCTGATGTTCGACGGGATCAGGCGTTTCGACGTCACGACGGCCGCCGTCGAGGTCGTTGACCCGTACGCATACAACGTTGGAGAGATCGTTGAGGATGGCGAGACGGGTGACATCTTCTGGATCACCGGGAGCGGGTACTACGAGCTCTATGTCCTCGCCAGCGGCGGGACGATGAGCGAGCTGTCCTACTCGTTCATGGACCAGCCGCTCGATGTCGACGTCATCCCGAACGGTGCGCATGCGGGCAATCTCATCGTGCTCCTCGGTTCGTACGGTGCGGATCCGAAGCTGATCGAGATGGAGCGAACGGGAGGGACGTCGTTCGCGATCGTCGACACCATCGGCACGCTGTGGGAGAACACCCCCCGGGCCTTCTCGTTCATGCCGGACGGAACGATCGTCGTCGTCGACGACAGCGATGGCATGACGCTGTGGGACATCGACGACGGCTACATAGGCCAGCTCGGCATGTTCCAGGCTCCGGGGCTCGCGGACATCTCCGTCGGCGCCGACGGAACCATCTATGTCTACGATTCCAATCTCAACTACGTGCTCAGGTTCGACCAGGCGGGCAACGTACTCGCCCCGCAGCTCACCGGTCCGGTCATGGGCGGCGCTCTCGAGGCGGTCGGGTTCACGCCGACGCCGCCGGGCTCGAACGTTCCGGTGAACCCGATGCAGAACGTCGACATCCTCTTCGAGGAGGTCACCGACGGCGGGTACACCACCGCGAGCGCGTTCGAGTCGAGCAGCAGGACCAGCCCCGGCGGGAACACGGTTCCCGAGTTCGCGGATCCGCCAGGCGGTCGCTCCGATTTCACGTACATCGATGCGACGACGAGCGCCGCGTACGAGAACCTCATTCAGGTCGATATCTATCTGCCGGGCAGCCGGTTCTTCGTCGCGCAGGGCACGGGTGGCGTGTTCGAGGATGTGACCGTCGTCGGGAGCATCGAAGATGCCCGCGGCGTCATCTCGCGATTCGACTCGCCGGTCGAGGTGCCGGGCGGCGGCAGCCGGTTGACCGAGGGGCCTACCGAGTTCGTGCTGGTCGAGGACACGCGGTCGACCACCGACGTCGTCGACGCGAAATTCGCGCGACTCATCTCGATGCTGGTCGGTCCAGAGAACGCACCGTCGGCGTATGAGAACCTTGTCTATATTCGCAAGTATCTGCTCCGCCGCGCGATGCATGCCCAGAGGCTGTATGTCTCGGGCGAGTATGCCGCCTCGATACTCGAGCTCTCTCAGATGAACTCCAACATCCGTACACTCGCAGGGTGGCGAATCCCGAACTCATCGGAGAGCCCGTACGGGAATATCGCGGGCAAGCTTCTCTCGGTCTCGAAGACGCTGATGTTCAGTCTGGATCTGCTCATCGTTCCCCCGCGCGGCGCGGGATTCGACGTGGAGAGCGGCCGACTCGCGCTCGCTGCACCGAGCCCGGTGTACGGCGAGTGCCGGATGCAGCTCGCGGGTCCGGCGGGCACGCATGCCGTGGCGTCCATCTACACCGTCAGCGGCAGGCTCGTCACGACGCTCTTTGACGGCGAGCTTGACGGCGGTAGCCACGAACTCGTCTGGGACGGCCGAGACGATACAGGCCGGAAGGTCGCGTCGGGCGTCTATCTGACACGCGCGACCGCCGGCGCCGAGGTCGCTTCGGGCAAGCTGGTCCTCATCAGGTAGCAGCCGACGCAAAGCGGTTGCGATGTGTGACGGCGCGGGCGGCGAAGTGACCGCCCGCGTCGCCGCATGTTGTGCTCCCCGGACGCTTTCTGGTAGTCTCCGGAAGCGCTGACCGGTGTTCATGGGGCCGGGCCGCGGCGCGCCGCTGGACTCATCGTGGGGAACAATGATGGTCGGCAGCACGATCACACACTATCGCATCGTCGACGAACTCGGCCGGGGCGGCATGGGCGTCGTCTACGTCGCCGAGGACACGAAACTCGGCCGCAAGGTCGCCATCAAGATGCTGGCGCGCGACGTCACCGGCGACCGCGAGCGCGTGGAACGGTTCATCCGCGAGGCCCAGGCTGCGTCCGCCGTCAATCATCCGAACATCGCAACCATCTATGAGATCGACGAGGCCGAGGGAGCGACCTTCATCGCGATGGAGCTCGTCGAGGGACAGACCCTCCGCGGCCGGATGGACGCCGGGCTCACGCCCGATGCCGTGCTCGACATCACCCTCCAGGTCTGCTCCGGACTCGCCAAGGCCCACGAGCTTGGCATCGTCCACCGCGACATCAAGCCCGAGAACGTCATCGTGCGGCCAGACGGCATCGCGAAGATCCTCGACTTCGGTCTCGCGAAGCTCGTCGAATCCAGCGGCGACGTGGATGACACCGGTGCGATGGAACTCACGCAGGCCGGCACCGTGGTCGGCACCGCCAGGTACATGTCTCCCGAACAGGCGCAGGGTTCTCCCGTCGATGTGAGGAGCGATGTCTTCTCCGTCGGCGCGCTCCTCTATGAGATGGTCGCGGGCAGACCTGCGTTCGAGGGGCAGAACCGGATGCAGCTTCTGTACTCGGTCGTCAACAGCTCGCCCCAGCCGATCCAGGACATCGGCGCGTATCCGCCGGGTCTTCACGACGTCCTCGCGCGCACGCTCGCCAAGGTTCCGTCGGACCGATACGCGAACTGCGGCGAGATCGCCGATGTGCTCAAGTCGCTCACGATCAACGCTCCAGGAGCCGTTCCCGGCGCGCGGACCGACCAGGCGTGGGTGGCGGCGACGGGCGTCGTTCCGCCGGAGGGCGGCATCAGGATCGCCGACGAGCCCTCGGAGGCGCCGCGACACGCTGTCGCCGTGCTGCCGTTCCGGAACACCACGGGCGCCCCGGACGCCGACTGGATGCGGACGGGTCTCCAGGAGATGCTCTCGAGCGATCTGACGCACGTCCCCACGATTCGTGTCGTGCAGCCCGACCGTCTCAATGCCGTGCTCACCGATCTCAAGCTCGGCGCCGAGTCCCTGTTCGATGATGCGACCGTCAAGTCCGTCAGCGAATTCCTCAACGTCGACACGGTTGTGAGCGGCACCTACCTCAAGCTCGGCCCCGCGAGCCGGATCGACGTGCGGATCACCCGCCCGACCACCGGTGAAGAGGCGCACGTCAAGGTCGAGTCGAAGGACGAGGCCGAGCTGTTCGGGATGGTCGCGCATATCGCCGCCGAGATCCTCCGGTCGGTGGAGACCGGCGCGGACCGCGACCTCGTCGCGACGATGGTCGGGGAGGGCGGTTCGACGAGTCCCGAAGCCGTGCGGTCGTACGTCGACGGACTGGCGAAGCTCCATGAGGGGAACAACATCGACGCCGTCAGGCTCCTTGCCGAGGCTTCCGAGCACGACGGCGGCTTCGCGATGGCCTACACGTATCTCGCCGAGGCGCTCTCGAATCTCGGCCGGGACGCCGAGGCCGCCGAGGAGCTCGCGAAAGCGGTCGAGCACGCGGACCAGCTGTCGCGTCCCGACAGGCTCTTTGTCGCGGCGCGTGAGGCGATGGCGTCCGGGGATGTCCGGAAGGCGATCGGGGCGCTCGAGGACCTCACGAGGCTCCTGCCGAACAATCTCGGCGCGGTCTACGAGCTCGCGCTGGCGTACGAGCTCGAGGGGGAGTGGGATCTCTCTACGAGGAATCTCCGGAGGGTCGTGGAACTCGATCCGAAGTTCGTCACGGCGCTCTTCTCTCTCGGTCGCGTTCACATCAAGGAGGGGAACTGCGAGGCGTCACTCGAGTACCTTCACAGGGCGCTGTCGCTGAACGTGCTCGCCGGGAACCGTGAAGGCGAGGCGACGGTTCTTAACGCGATCGGGCTCGCGCACTTCTGGCTCGATCGGCACGATGACGCGATCAAGCACTACACGCAGAGTCTCGAGATCAAGCGGGAGATCGGGGACGACCGCGGAGCGAGCGCAACGCTGTCGAACATGGCCGTCGTCTATCAGGTTCGCGGCGAGTACGAGCGATCCGTGAGCACGTACCAGCAGGCGCTCGCCATCAGCGAGGAACTCGGGGACCGTCAGGGGCTGGCTGAGAACCTCATCAATCTCGGTACCGTCTATGAGGAGCAGTGCCTGCTCGACGAGGCGCTCGACAGCTACAAGCGCGCGCTGACCATTGAGTCGGAGCTCGGCGACAAGATGGCCGAGGTCCTCTGCCTGAACGATATCGGCAACCTCTATATCACGCAGGGGAAGGTTGATGACGCCGAGGTCTACATCGACCGGGCGCTCGACGCGCGCCGTCAGCTTGGTGAGAAGAAGGGGATCGCTATCTCGCTCAACTGTCTCGGGAACATCGAGCAGCTCAGGGGGCACCACGACAAGGCGATGGCTCGTTATCTCGAAGCGCTGACCCTCGTGCGCGAGATCAAGTGGCGGAGCGGTGAGGCGGAGACACTGTCCTTCATGGCCACGGTCATGTCGGCTCGCGGTCGCTACGCCGCGGCGCTCGAGTCGCAGCGTGAGGCGTCCGCCATCTACGAGGAGCTCGGCGACGTCAACGGACTGGCCGTTACGACAGCGGCCGTCTCGCCCGTTGAGTGCTCGCTCGGCAGCTGCGAGAAGGCCGTGCAGACGGCCGGTCGCGCATACGACTTCGCGACGGAGGTCGACAACGAGGATCTCATTGCGGGAGCGCTGCTCGCGCGCGCACGCGTGCGGCTGATGGCGTGCGAATCGGAGGCGGCGCTCGATGATCTCAGGCTTGCCGCGAGAACCGCGGAGTGCGGTGGCGCCACCGTGACCCGACTGAGGGTCGCCGTCGAGACCGGGCACGCGCTCGGGAAGATGGGCGAGATCGACGATGCGCTCGCGACGCTCGCGGCGGCATCGGACGAGTCGGTGAAGCTGAGACTGGGATCGCTCGTGGCGGAGGCGGAGCTTCGCCGCGCCGGAATCCTGCTCAAGGCGGAGCGGGCGGAGGAGGCACTGGCGAGCGCGATGGCGGCGGCCGAGCGCGGAGCCGCGATGTTCGATCGCGGGCTTGCCGTGCTGGCGCATGCGACTGCCGGCCTGGCCGCGGCGCGGTCAGGCGGAGACCCGGAGGCGCACGCGCGACGCGCGGTCGAGACGGCGTCGCTCGTTGCGGCGGAGAGCAGTTCGGCGGACGGCAAATTCCTCGACCGACCGGATATCGCGGGAGCGTTCAGCGCTCTGGCCGAGGCGCTCGACGATCGCGGTCACGGCGACGCGGCGGCGGAGGTCCGCAAGCTTCTCGATCCACCATCCGAGTAGTTGGCGGACAGGCGATGCGACCGGGATATGCGGTCGCGCCGGGCGGTCACGCGAGCGCGATGACGACGACCCCGGCGCTCATCAGCGCGGCCCCGACCAGACGGAATCTGAGGTTCCTTTCCTTGAACAGGTAGTACCCCAGTACCACTCCCATCACCATGCCCGTTCTCTTGATCGCGATGACGTAGCTTGCGAGCGTCATCTCGATGGCCATCATCTGCGCCATGATCATCACCGCGAAGACGAACCCCAGAAGAAACAGCCGGGGCGTGGTCCCGCGGGGGAGCGGCATCTTCCTCAGGCCGACGACGAGCAGCGGGATGTAGAGCACTCCGTACACGACGGAGAAGAAGGATGAGTAGAACGCGGGCGAGCTGTTCACGGTCGCGACCTTGTCGTAGACCGACGAGATGCTCCAGATGAACGCGACGATCAGCATGAGCCTGCTGCCAGGCTCCCTGGTGATCGCCTTGATGGGAGCGAGAATGCCGCCCCGTATCTTGTCGAGGTTGATCGCGTAGGCTCCGGCGACTATGAGCAGGATGCCCGCGAGTCCCTGCGGGTTCGGCGCTTCCCGGAGCACTACCCAGCCGGTCAGAAGCATGAACAGCGGTGTGAACGCGAGGAACGGGACGGTCAGAGAGAGCGGCGAGATGGACAGCGCCCTGACCTGCATCGTGACGGCGACGAGGTTCGTGACCACACTCAGGAGCGCTGCGAACAGGAATCCCTCACCGATCTCGGGGACGCCCTCGTACCACACGACGAGCAGTGTCCAGGGGAGGGAGAGCGTCATCAGCGACCAGGTCAGCACGTATGTGTGCGCGCGGTCGGAGAGCGCCTTGGTGTAGCTGCTTGAGAGCGCGAAGGTGATGGCCGTCACGACGGAGAGGATGATCCACATGGCTGACCATGCTAGCCGCTGTGGTGTCCCGCGGCAAGCGCCGCGGAAGGTCGTGAGGCCCGCGTGCGCCGTGGTTGCGCGAGCGGAGGCTGTTGCCCCCGCAGGGTCCCCATGCTAGGCTACGCGGCATGAAGGTACTCGCCGCATATCCGTGGCCGTCGTTCTGGTCGATGGGCGAGGGGCGGGGCGCACCGTCCTTCTTCCTCTCCATCACGAGTTTCCCGAATCACGGGCACGAGATGCACGTCGTGATGCCGGGAACCCCCGGCTGCGCCTCCGAGGAGGACTACCACGGCGTATCTCTGCATCGCTTCCCGACCACCACCGATTTCATGCCCGACCCTTCGACCGACAAGATCGTCCAGCACTGGCGGATGCGCACGACGTATCGCGACTGGATGGCGACGGCCGTCCCGGCGCTCCGCGCGGTCGCGTCCCGTGTCGAGCCCGACGTTCTCTTCGGCATGGGAGCGCTCGGGGCTCCTGCCGCGCACGCGGTCGCACGCGAGCTCGGTCTTCCGAACGTCACGAGGCTCTTCGGGACGTCGATCGGGGAAGTTCTGGGAAGTCCGGTCAGGTACCGTCTCCGGTATCGCGAGATCAACGCCTTCCGAACCCCGGCCGACGCGATCATCCTCTGCGACGACGGCTCCGGCGGCGATGAGATCGCCCGGATGCTCGGCGTCGACATGGACCGTCTCCGGTTCTGGCCGAACGGCGTCGACCGCGAGCTGCTTCGCGCTCCGACCGATGTTGACGGGCTCCGCGCGCGCCTCGAGATCCCGCGCGACACGCCGGTCGTGCTCTCGGTCTCGCGGCTGGATGGGGAGAAGCGCGTGGACCGGCTCGTCCGGGCGATGCCGGAGCTCCTGGGGCGGATCCCCGGCGCGATCATCGTCATCGCGGGTGACGGACCGACGCACCGTGAACTCGAGGAGCTGAGCGTGAAGCTTGGCGTGTTCGAGAGCGTCAGGTTCTCAGGCATCCTCGAACGCGAGCAGCTTGCGGCCGCCTATCAACTCGCGGCGGTCTTCGTGACGCTCTCCGAGCGGACCAACGTTCTCAATCCGCTTCACGAGGCGATGACCGCGGGGCTGCCGGTGGTCGCGCTCGATACGGGACGGACCGGGATGGTCGTTCGCAACAACGAGACCGGCGTGCTTCTGACGAAGAGCGCGCTGCCGGTTCTGGGCAGCACGCTTGCCGACCTCATCGAAGACGCCGAGCGGCGCAGGCGGCTCGGACGCGCGGCCGCGGAGGACTCGGAGCGGAGGCTGCCGACGATCGAGGAGCGGCAGCGGATGGAGGCCGAGGCGGTCGAGGAGGTTGTGTGAGCGGACGGCGTGAGCGCGAGACCACGGGGGAACCGGTCGTGGCGGCCGGGGGACAGGACGGCGAGGGACACGGCCGGACCGTTCTCAGGCACAGCCTCATGACGTTCGGAACGAGGATGGGCATCGTCCTCGTCAACATCCCGACATCCATTCTCATCGCGCGAACACTCGGCGCCGACGGTCAGGGCATCTACTCGTCGGCCATCATCTTCCCGACGATGTTCGCGTTCATCGGTCTTCTGGGTATCGATTCGGCGCACACCTATCTGCTCTCCCGGAAGCGCTATCCGCTCTCAGCGATCAACGGACAGAGCCTGCTCCTGACGCTGCTCTTCTCCGCCGCGCTCGTCCCGGCGTATCTCATCTTCCTTCGCTTCTACGACGGAGCGGCCGACCCGGTGCTGCGTCCGAATCTGACCCTCGGCGTCGCGCTCATCCCCGTGCTGCTCGGGAAGTACCTCTCGATCGCGCTCTTCCTGGGGCTCCAGCGCATTCGCTGGTTCAACGCGGCGAACTTCGTGCAGGCGCTGGGGCTGCTCGTTCTGATGTGTCTGAATCTGTTCGTGTTCGATGGAGGCGCGATGGGCGCGCTCATCGCGTATCTGTTGAGCGAGCCGCTGGTCGTCCTGATCGGGTTCTGGGCGGCGATACGCTCATCGCGGACGGCGGGTGAGGGCGGCGTTCCGGCGCCCCTGATGACGAAGCCGCCACCCGGGCTCTTCCGCACGTCCATCGTCTACGGTCTCCAGGGGCACGCCGGGAACATCCTCACGCAGTTCACCTACCGGTTCGATATGTTCCTGGTCCTGTCGATCGTCGGCATCCACGCGCAGGGGTTCTATTCCATCTCGGTGCTGCTTGCGGAGAAGCTCTCGCACATCCCGCAGTCAGTGCAGGTCGTGCTCTTCCCGAAGCTCGCTTCGATGAGTGTGGAGGACGCCAACGAGCTGACACCGCGTGTTCTGAGGAGCTCTCTCTTTCTTACCGCGCTCGCCGGCGTCGTGCTCTATCTGCTGAGCCGGCCGCTGCTGGTTCTGTTCTACACGACCGAGTTCCTGCCCGCGCTGCAGGCGTTCCGCGTTCTTATCCCGGGGATCGTGATGCTCTCCGTCGCGAAGATCCTCTCGAGCGACTTCTCCGGCCGCGACAAGCGTCTCTACCAGACGGCCGCCACGGGCGTGGCGTTCGCGGTGAACATCGCGCTCTGCTTCATGTGGATTCCGCCCCACGGGATCGTCGGGGCCGCGTGGGCGTCGACGGCGGCGTACACGCTCCAGAGCGTTCTCATGTTGATCTTCTTCCGGAGGCTCTCCGGGAACGGCATGCTGGAGAGCACGCTCGTCAGGGGAGAGGACTTCGCACTCTACGGGCGGACTCTGAGGAGACTCACCTCGCGGGACGGGTAGGGAACAGCTCAGTCTCAGGTGACCAGTCTGACCATCGCGTCGTGTGCGATGGTCTTTGCTCTCGGGCGAAGCCCGAGAGCCCTACATAGGAGGCGGGGACCACTCGCCGACCGGCAGCTTCACGAAGAACGACGTTCCCTTCCCCAGCTCACTCTTCACCCAGATCTCGCCGTGGTGCCGCTCGACGATGCCGTATGCGATCGAGAGGCCGAGGCCGG
The DNA here is from genome assembly GCA_029990205.1 of bacterium. Taxonomy (GTDB): domain Bacteria; phylum Joyebacterota; class Joyebacteria; order Joyebacterales; family Joyebacteraceae; genus JAPEKQ01. The sequence continues at coordinate 13,189 of JAPEKQ010000005.1, read as the reverse complement.
TTCCGCGGCCGATCTCCTTCGTCGTGAAGAACGGCTCGAAGATCCTCTCGAGTGTGTCCCCCGAGATGCCGGGACCGGTGTCGCGGATCTCGACGCGCACCGCCCGACCCTCGTCGATGATCTCCGTGACGACCGTGAGCGTTCCCTTGCCGTCCATCGCCTGGGCGGCGTTGTGGATGAGATTCATGAAGACTTCCTGCATCTGCGTCACGTCGAAGTTCAGCAGCGGGACGCTGGGGTTGTAGTCCTTCACGATCTCGATGTTGTGGAAGATGGCCTGGTGCTCGAGCAGCGCGATGACCTCGTTGAGAACGAGATTAAGATTCGACTCGGTCCGTTCGGGCTTGGTCTGCCGCGCGAAGTCGAGGAGTCCCTTGACGATCTTCTTGCAGCGGTCGGCCTGCCGACCGATCTTTTCGACGTTCTCCCGGTTCTGCTCCATCTTGAGGTCTTCGCGCAGCATGTGGCTGTACATGAGAATGCCGCCGAGCGGGTTGTTGATCTCGTGCGCGATGCCCGCCGCGAGCTGTCCGAGCGTGGCCAGTTTCTTCGACTCGGTCATCTTCCGCGCGTTCTCCTGGAGCTGGTCGTCCCGCTCCTTGATGGAGACGGCCATTGTGTTGAACGCCTCGGCGACGTCCACGAACTCGTCGGCGGCCTGAGGTCCCATGTCGACGCGCGTATCGAGATTGCCGCCGGCGATCTCCTGTGACGCGGTTCGAAGATTGCGAAGCGGTCTGAGGATGTTGGTCGCGAGCACGTTCGCGATGATGAGCGCCAGGACCATGCCGGCGATGGAGACGAGAGCGAACGTCAGCACGGTGTTCTCGCGCATCGCATCGAACCCGCCCGCGAGGACCCCGACGGAGATGATTCCCACGATGTCACCACCAACGCCACGGATCGGTCCGTAGGCCGTGATGTACCACTGGTCGACCACGAACGCGCGGTCGATCCAGTGCTCGCCCTGCACGACGACCCGTTCGTAGACCTCGGCGGAGACCCGCGTTCCGGCCGCTCGGGACCCTGTTGAGCCCATCACGTTGGTTGCGATGCGGACATCGTCCTGGAAGATGGTCGCGGCGCCGATCTCGCGGCCGTGCCACGTTTCATCCCCGTACGCGGTCTCCTTCACACGGTCGACCATCTCCGTGCCGCCGTTGAGCATCTCACCGCTGTAGAGCACGCCGATCAACTCGCCGTCACGCGTGATGGGCGCGCCGGCGCTCAGGACCATGCCGTCGACGAGACGGGCAAGATCGCTGGGACGCGCACGCGGCGTCTGCAGGAGCTCCATGTCCGCGCGATTCGCGAGTTCGGGGGATTCAACGGAGAGCCTTGCGCCGCTCAGGATGGAGGTCCCGCAGATCGATTCCCCCGACGACAGGACGCGGGAGACGACCTGGTCGTCGGAGAGGCTGTCGCCCGTCCGGTCTCCGTGCCCGCGCGCGAGGACACGCCCTGCGGCGTCGGTGACCGTGAGCATATCGAGGTTCCACACCTCGAGACGGTCGGCAAGGAACCCGGCCAACCGTGAGTTGTCCCGCGTTGTGACGTAGCGCGCGACCGTGGCCTCACTCGCGAGAAGCTGTGTGACGGCATCGATGTCGGAGAGGCGGTCGTTGTACACAAGGAAGGCTGCGCTGAGGTCGCGTTCGACGCTGCTCTGCACCTGGCTGACGAGGCTGTCGCCGAAGAGGCGCGTCCCGACGATGGTCGAGACAACGCCCATGGCGATGACTACGATGATGATGCTCGCAGCGAGGCGGGCCTTTAGAGAGAAGACCAAGGGTCGCTCCGGGGCTTCTACCACTCGCCAGTCCTGAGGTATTCGTCCATGGCGCGCGCCGCCTTCTTGCCGGCGCCCATCGCGAGGATCACGGTCGCGGCGCCCGTGACGATGTCGCCGCCGGCGAAGACCCCCTTCTTGTTCGTCTTGCCTGTCTCTTCATCGGCGACGATGTTGCCCCACTTGTTGAGCTTGAGGTCCGGGGTTACCGTGGTCAGGAGCGGGTTCGGTCCCTGACCGATCGCGACGACCACGACATCGACGTCGATCGTGTGTTCGCTGCCCTCGATCGCGACCGGGCGGCGGCGGCCGGAATCGTCCGGTTCGCCAAGCTCCATTTCGAGGAGCTCCATCTTCCGGACCCATCCCTCGTCGTCGCCGAGAATGCGCGTCGGGTTGCGGAGGTTCTTGAAGATCACGCCCTCCTCGATCGCGTTCTCGATCTCCTCGTCCCGGGCCGGCATCTCCTTGAGTGAGCGCCGGTAGACGATGTAGACGTTCTCGGAGCCGAGCCGGAGCGCGCACCGCGCGGAGTCCATCGCGACATTGCCGCCGCCGATGATGGCGACGTTTCTCCCGACGCGGATCGGTGTGTCGTACTCGGGGAACATGTAGGCCTTCATGAGATTCGTGCGGGTCAGCCACTCGTTCGCGGAGTAGACGCCGTTGAGGTTCTCGCCCGGGATGCCGAGGAAGTAGGGGAGGCCGGCGCCTGTGGCGACGAAGACGGCGCCGTACCCGTCGGCGAGCAGGCCATCGAGCGTGTTGACCTGACCGACGACGGCGCTCGTCCGGAAGTCCACGCCGAGCTTCATGACGTAGTCGCACTCGGTCTGCACGATCGCCTTGGGGAGCCGGAACTCGGGGATGCCGTAAACCAGAACGCCGCCGGGCTTGTGGAGCGCCTCGAAGATCGTCACATCGTGCCCGAGGAGCGCCAGGTCTCCTGCGACCGTGAGGCCGGCCGGCCCCGCGCCGACGACGGCCACGCGGTGTCCGGTCTTCTCCGGGATCGCCGGAGCGCGGACCTCGCCCTGCTTGAGTTCGTAGTCCGCGACGAAGCGTTCGAGCCTGCCGATGGCGACCGGCTCACCCTTCTTGGACAGGACGCACTTGATCTCGCACTGCTCCTCCTGAGGACAGACGCGTCCGCAGATGCCCGGGAGGCTGTTCTTCTCCTTGATCTTCCGCGCCCCGCCGAGGAAATCTCCCTGCTGGATGAGCTTGATGAAGGCAGGGATGTCGATCTCGACGGGGCAGCCCGCCACGCACGGCGCCTTCTTGCACTGGAGGCACCTGAGCGCCTCCTGCTGCGCCATCTCGCGCGTGTACCCGAGCGCGACCTCGTCGAAGTTGTTGGCGCGCGCCCGGAAGTCCTGCTTCGGCATCGGGACGCGGTGTTCGGCCTTCTTGACCTCTTCGCCCGCGGCCTCGAGCATGCACTGGTGGTGCCAGAGCGCGCGGTACTCCTCGCGCTGGTACATCACCTGCCGCCGCATGAGTTCGTCGAAGTCGACCTGGTGCGCGTCGAACTCGGGACCGTCAACGCACGCGAACTTTGTCTCCTCGCCGACGGTCACGCGACAGCACCCGCACATCCCCGTCGCGTCGATCATCACGGAGTTGAGGCTCGCGATCGTCGGTGTGCCCCTGTCGCGGGTCGCGTTCGCCACGGCCCGCATCATGACGACCGGTCCGATGGCGACGACCCGGTCGATCTTCTCGCCCCGGTCGTAGAGTTCGCTGAGCGCGTCCGTCACGAATCCTTTCTTCCCGTAGCTCCCGTCGTCCGTCGTGACGACGATCTCATCCGATGTCGCGCTCATCTCGTCCTCGAGGATAAGGAGGTCCTTCGTTCGCGCTCCGATGATGGAGATGAGCTTGTTGCCGGCGTCCTTGAGGGCGCGGGCGATCGGATAGACGGGGGCGACACCGATGCCGCCGCCGATGCAGACGACGGTGCCGAAGTTCTGGATGTCGCTGTGCTCACCGAGAGGGCCGACGACGTCCATGATGCGGTTGCCCGCGTTGAGCGTCGCCATCTTCTTCGTCGACGCGCCGACGGCCTGGAAGATGACCGTGATGAGCCCCGCGTCGCGGTCGAAATCGGCCACCGTCAGCGGGATGCGCTCGGCGTAGTCGTCCATCTTGAAGACGACGAACTGACCGGGTCGGGTGACGCGCGCGATGTCCGGACAGTAGACCTTGAACAGACGGACGTCCGCCGAGAGATCGCGCGCCTCGATGATCTGGTTCTGCAGGAACTTGATTCTGGTGTCAGCCACCTTGCGTCTCCTGGATTGGGCGTCGAGGAACGTGTCGCACAGGTGGGACCCGACCGGGTCCGGGGGAGGTAACGGCTAGCCCGCCTCCTCCGCCTTCCTGATGAGCTCCGCGATGCGGTTGACGAGTTCATCCGGATCGATCGGCTTGTCCGCGAAGTCGTCGGTGTTCATCCAGTAGCCGTCCGTCTCCATCGAGAAGCGAAATCCGGTCGCCTCACCGACGGCGGTCAGCATCAGGATGGGGATGGTCTTGTAGACGGGGTGTGTCTTGATCTTTCTGGCGAGCTGGAACCCGGAGTCGTGCCGCTCCATCATGAGGTCGAGAACGATGGCGTCGGGCTGGCCGTATTCGACCTTCGTGAACCCCTCCTCCGAGTTGTACGCGGCCTCCACTTCGTAGCCGCCGGCCACGAGCGCGGCCGTGTTCATCTTCACGAAGTTGATGTTGTCGTCGATGATGAGGATCTTCTTGCTCTCAGCCAAGTTCGCCCTCCCGTGTGGTCGGTCCGGGGTGTTCTGAGCGGGCACCACTCATCATATGTCTCAAGAAAGACCCCGGTGCGAACCGGGGTCTCTCGAGTCAGGACAGTATCTCGTTGATCTTGTTGAGGAGGTCTTCCGGGCTCTTCTGCTTGTCGAGGAACGCGTCGGCGTGCATCAGCTTCCGATCCTCGTCGTCCCGCGGTTTGAAGTCCAGGCCGGTCTCCTCACCGATCGCCGTCATCAGAATGACCGGCATGTCAGGGTACTTCTCCTTGATGTCCTTACTCACGTTGAATCCGGAGTCGAAGTGCTCCATCATCACGTCGAGCACGACGATGTCAGGGTTGACGTCGCCGATAGCTTCGAGTCCTTCGGCCGCGCTGTACGCGGCGGAGACCTCGAGCCCGCTGTTCTTCAGGAACAGGGAGTAGAGCTTCACGAACTCCATGTCGTCGTCAATGATGAGGACACGTGTCCCAGCCACCGCTGCCTCCTACTCGTGTTTCAGGACCCGCTCGAGGATCTGCTTGAGCATACCCTCGTTCTCGACCGGTTCCAGAGTCGTTGTGACTCGCTCACCATCCTTGTAGTAGTGGTACTCGATCTTCGTTCCGCACTTCACATGGCACGTGAAGAGCTGCTTGAAGACCGCCTCCGCATCCGAGAGGTCCAGCGCGCCGCCTTCGAAGTACGGACACATCGTGTACTCACCGGGCGCGATCATTCGCTGGCACTCCGGACAAAAGACCTGCACGTGCTTGAACTTGCCGGCATCCGCCATGCGGCCTCTCCTCCTAGTCTCTTTCCTCTTCCTCCGCCTCGGGTTCGAGGGGGAGGAACACGGTGAATGTCGTGCCTTCGTCGAGCTCAGATTCTACCTCAATTGAGCCTCCATGACCTTCGACAATCTTCTTCACGATGGAGAGGCCGAGCCCCGTTCCGGGAATCTCGACGGTCTTCGAACTCTTCACGCGGAAGAAATCCTCGAAGATGAACGGAAGCTCCTTCTCCGGGATGCCGATGCCCGTGTCGGCGACGTCGATCTTCAGCCGCCCGTCGGCTCTCGAGCACCGGACGGCCACCGTGCCGTCAGGTCGATTGTACTTGATTGCGTTCGAGACGAGGTTCTTGAAAACGACATCGAGCGATTCCGCGTGCGCGCGAAGGACGCAGGTTCCTGAGGGCGGTTCGAGTTTGAGGGTCACACCCTTGCTCTCCGCCTGTCCCGTGAGGTCCTCAACGACCTTCGTGAAGATGCCGCATGCCTTCACTGTCTCGAGGTTTCCGGTGATGTCGCCGGCGTTGATGCGCGCGAGTTTGAGCCAGTCCGCGATGAGGTCGAGGAGTCCGTGCAGCGTGCTGTGGGCGCCGGAGAGCATCTCCCCGGCGACATCGTCGACCTTGCCCATCTTCCCGCCGACGATGAGGTCCAGGTACTGCTTGACCAGCAGGAGAGGGGAGCGGAGCTCGTGCGCGACGATCGTGATGAAGTACTGCTGCATCTTCTCCTTCTCTTCGCGAAGCTCGCGGGTCTCCTCGAGAAGGCGTCGCTGCTCGAGGCCGCGGTTGACGATGAGGCGGAGTTCCTCGGGCGTGAACGGCTTTGGGAGAAAGTCGAATGCGCCGTTCTTCATCGCATCGACGGCCGACTCGATGGTCGCGTAGCCGGTGATGACGATGCAGACGATGTTCTCGTGGGTCTTCCGGATCTGCCCGAGCGCCTGAAGCCCGTCGATCCCGGGCATCATGAGGTCGAGCAGGATGAGGTCTGGTTCGAGCTGGTTGACGAGACGCAAGCCCTCGATACCGTCGACGGCGGTGTGGCAGTCGTAGCCCGCTTTGGTGAGAACCTGCTGGCAGGAATCGCGGATCGCCTCCTCGTCGTCGATCACGAGGATTGTTCGCGGATCGCTCATGTCTCCTCCGTGGGGTGAAGCGTCGCCAGGAGAGAGCGACCTCCTCTTCGGAGGTCACATCTTCATCCTACTACACGCGGAGCGTTCGCTTCAATGAGTAAGACTCGTTCATTTTTCTGCGGTGAGCGCTGGTCACGACCCCTGTTCGTCGCGAGCGGTGACCGCCCGCGGTCGGGAAGCGACGGTGCCCACGCGCTTTGGCTTGCCCGGCTCGGCGTGTGGGTGGTATCCTTGCTGTTCGACCGTCGCGCGCGTTCCGACGTCTCCCGGGAGCGGCTCCCCTTCGGAGAGCCGTTCACACGGGGCGTTTGCGGGAACCGCGGGCGGGTGGGCTCATCACAACAGATAACGGAGTGGGTCACTCCTGGAACTCCACGAGCGGGGGAACGTGACGTGGCAAAGCCGAAGGTAGCTTTCTACTGGAACGCGTCGTGTGGCGGCTGCGAAGAGGCGGTCGTCGACCTGGCCGAGGATATCCTCAAGGTCGTCGAGGCCGTGGATATCGTCCTCTGGCCGGTCGCGATGGACTTCAAGCGCTCGGACGTCGAGGCGCTCGAAGACGGTGAGATCGCAGTGTCGTTCATCAACGGGGCGGTGCGGACGAGCGAGCAGGAAGACTGGTCGCATCTTCTGAGACGCAAGTCGGGACTGGTTGTGGCGTTCGGTGCCTGCGCCTGCTTCGGTGGTGTTCCGGGGCTCGCGAACTTCTACGATCGCAAGCAGCTGATGGACCTTGTGTTCCACGAGCTTCCCACGAACGACAATCCGAAGAAGACCGAGCCGCAGCTCGAGACGAAGATGCCCGAGGGCGAGCTCGAACTCCCGTCGCTCTACGACACGGTCTATGCGCTGGATCAGGTCATCGACGTCGACTACTACCTTCCCGGATGCTCACCTCCTCCGAAGCTCATCATGGAGGCTGTGCAGGCCATCCTCAGCGGCGACCTGCCGCCGAAGGGCTCGACGCTGACGACGCCGAAGTCGCTCTGCGACGAGTGCGCGCGGAACGAGACGAAGCCCGACAAGATCAAGATCAGCGAGCTCAAGCGCCCGCACCTGACGGAGATAGATCCCGAGAAGTGCTTCCTCGCCGAGGGCATCATCTGCATGGGGCCCGCGACGCGAGGCGGCTGCGGCGAGCGCTGCATCAACGCGAACATGCCGTGCCGGGGATGCTTCGGCCCGACCGAAGAGGTTCGCGACCAGGGTGCGAAGTTCCTTTCCGCGCTCGGTTCGATCATCGATACGCAGGACCCGGAGGAGATGGAGCGGATCACCGAGTCGCTCCCGGATCCGGCAGGCCTCTTCTACATGTACAGTCTGCCCGTGTCGCTCCTGCGGCGGAAGCAGAAGACGAGCTAGTGAAGAGCAACTGACGAACGCACACGCGACGGAGATACCCGCGCGCCGAATGCGCGATGGAGGAAACATGGGCAGGCGAGTCACGATCGATCCGATCACGCGCCTGGAAGGGCACGGCAAGATCGAGATCTTCCTGGACAACAAGGGCGACGTCGAGAACGCCTACTTCCAGGTGCCGGAGATGCGGGGGTTCGAGAAGTTCTCGGAGGGGCGGATGGTCGAGGAGATGCCGCGGATCACGCCGAAGATCTGTGGTGTCTGTCCCACGGCGCATCACATGGCGGCCGCGAAGGCCCTCGACGATCTCTACAAGGTCGAGGTCCCGCGGACCGGCCGTCTCATTCGGGAGCTGATCTACAACGCGTTCACGTTCGAGGATCACGCGATCCACTTCTACTTCCTCGGCGGTCCCGACTTCGTCGTCGGACCCGACGCGCCGAAGGCGGAGCGGAACATCCTCGGCGTCATCGGCAAGGTCGGTCTCGAGATCGGCGGCCAGGTCATCGATATCCGCCACCGCGTCCGCGACATCATCACGACGCTCGGCGGCAGAGTGATCCATCCGGTCAGCTGTCTCCCCGGCGGCGTCTCGCGCGGACTCACCGCGGAGAACCGTGAGGAGTTCACGAAGACCGCGAAGGACGCCGTCGAGTTCGCGAAGTTCTCTCTCAAGCTGTTCGAGGACGTCGTGCTCGCCAACAAGACCTACGTCGACCTGATCGTCGGTGACATCTACCAGCATCAGACCTACTACATGGGTCTGGTGACCGAGGACAACGAGGTAGACTTCTACGACGGCATGATCCGCGTCGTCACGCCCGACGGCAAGGAGTTCGCGAAGTTCAAGGTTCAGGACTGGCTCAAGCACATCTCCGAGCACACCGAGTCCTGGAGCTACGTGAAGTTCCCGTTCCTCAAGAAGGTCGGCTGGAAGGGTTTCGTTGACGGTCCCGACAGCGGTGTCTACCGCGTGGCTCCTCTGGCGCGTCTGAACGCGTCCGAGAAAATGAGGACGCCGAACTCGCAGGCCGCGCGCGAGCAGCTCTTCGATACGCTCGGTTTCCCCTCGCACCACACGCTGGGGTACCACTGGGCCCGCCTGGTCGAGATCATGCAGGCGGCCGAGCGCATGGTCGAGATCATGGAAGACCCGGACATCATGGGCGACAACATCCGCACCATCCCGACGGCCACGCCGACGCGCGGCGTCGGTGTTGTTGAGGCTCCTCGTGGCACGCTGATTCACGACTACACGACGGACGAGCGCGGTATCGTCAAGCAGGCCAACCTGCTCGTGGCGACCGTCGCGAACGCGGCACCCATCTGCATGTCGGTCGAGCGCGCTGCCCGCGGCCTGATCAAGGGCGGCAAGGTCGACGACGGACTTCTCAACATGGTTGAGATGGCGTTCCGCGCGTACGACCCGTGCTTCGGCTGCGCCACGCACTCGCTCCCGGGCCAGATGCCGCTCGAGGTCGTGGTCAAGGACGCCGATGGTGATGTCGTCAAGCGGATCTCCCAGTTCATCAAGGACTGAGACGCCGCCTCAGAAGGAGACGACGAGAGAAGGTTCGACACCCCGGCGTCACGAGAGTGATGCCGGGGTGTTTCTATTCGTGCGGCGTCGCGCTACCATGGCTTCTACGTTCCGCAGCACAGACGGAGGTCGTATTGAAGACGTTGTTCCTCGGACTGGGGAGTTCGGTTCTCACCGACGACACGATCGGGCTGTACGTCGTGCGCCGTGTCGCCGAACTCGTCGCCGGCATCGAAGATGTCTACACCGTCGAGAACGAAGAGGGCGGTTTCTCGCTTCTCGACGAAGCGCTCGGGTACGACCGGATGATCGTCATCGATTCGATCATTCTCGGCAACGAGCTGGGAACGGTGACGCGGTTCGGGTTGAAAGAGCTCGAGCGGTCGATCCATTCGTGCACACCGCACGGCGCGAACCTTGCGACCGTTCTTGAACTCGGCAGAGTTCAGGGGATGGCAGTCCCTGATGAGGTCATCATCTACGCCATCGACGTCATCGACGTTCTCTCGTTCGGGGAGGAGCCGTCACCCGAGCTGATGGCGAAGGTGGACGGGATCGCCGAGCAGATCGTGGGCGAGGTGCTCGGGCCGAGGTCGTAGCAGGGCCTCCGCAGGTCAGGATGTTCGTACGGAGGGATGTTTGCCGGAAGGAGCGACAGCGGTGAACGAGACGCTCTATTCGCTTCCGCTCTACTACGACATCGCGTTCTCGTGGAACCTCGAGCCTGAGCTCGACGTGTTCGAGGGCATCTTCGAGCGACACGTTCCGGGTTCGGTCCACCGCATCCTCGAACCGGCTTGCGGGACGGGACGGTTCCTCATCGCCCTGCCGGAGCGCGGGTACCGCGTGACCGGGTACGACAGCTGTCCCCTGATGGTGGAGTACGCGCGGAGCAGGATGGAGGAGGCCGCCGTGACCCGGGCCGATGTCATCGAGGCCGACATGGTCTACGCGCCCATCGTGCCTGACGGGTACGACGCGGCCTTGAACTCGATCAACAGCCTGGGCTATCTTCTCACCGACCGGGAGATCGTCGCGCACTTCAGGCGGTCGGGGATGACGCTCCGACCAGGCGGCATCTACATCGCGCATCTGTCGTGCGCGCACGAAGGTCCGCTCCCGCCGGGGGACACGTGGGAGTTCGAGCGGGACGGCGTCCGCGTCAGGACGACGTGGAGCGTGTTCAAGGAACAGCTTTCGTCGAGGCGGAGCTTCCAGGCGTGCGAAATGGTCGTCGACGACCGGGGGCAGACCGTGCGATTGTGGGAGTCTCACGTTCTGAGGCTCTGGACGCCGGAGGACATCGAGCGACTCGCGGCGAGGTCGGGCGTGCTCGAACTCGACGCGGTCTACACGGAACGATTCGAGGAGGTGCCGGCCGGCACGCGCATCACCGGTGAGATGGGCAACCTCTACTTCATACTCAAGTCGGTACGACATTGAAGGAGTGCACATCATGAAGCGGGACATCGACAATCTGATGGAGCGGCGCGGTATCGACGTTGCCATTGTCGAGGGAGTCATCAAGGGCAACGCCACCATGTTCTACATGGTCAACGGCGCGCAGATCTCACACGCGACCGTCATCAAGAAGCGCGGCGAGGAGCCGGTTCTCATCTGCGGAACGATGGAGCGTGAGGAGGCTGCGGCGAGCGGGCTCAAGACGGTCGACAGCTCGAAGTACGACTACATGAAGCTCCTCAAGGAGGCCGACGGCGACCGGCTCAAGGCGCAGGTCGCGTACTACACGAAGATCTTCGAGGAGTTCGGCGTGAAGGGCAAGGTCGCCTTCTACGGCGAGGTCAACATGAGCGCCTGGTGGGTCTTCCTCAACGCGCTCCAGAAGGCCATGCCGGACATCGAGATCACGGGCGAGTTCGCGGAGAATCTGTTCGTCAGGGCGCGAGCGACGAAGGAGCCGTACGAGATCGACCGCATCCGCGAGATGGGCAGGCGCACGTGCGAGGTCGTCCAGCACGTCGTCGACTTCATCAAGTCGCACCGCGTCGAGGGCGAGACCTTCATGAAGGCAGACGGAACGCCGCTGTTGCTCGCCGACTGCAAGGCCGAGATCCGCATGGCGCTCTCGGCGCGCAACATCATCGAAGAGGTCGGTACGATCTTCGCGCTCGGTCGCGATGCGGGTATCCCGCACAGTCGCGGCAAGGAGAGCGATGTGATGATGACGGGGAAGACCCTCGTCTTCGACATCTTCCCGCAGGAGGCCGGCGGCGGCTACTTCTTCGACATGACCCGCACGTTCGTCTTCGGCGAGGCGTCGCCAGAGATCCTCGAGGCGTACGCGCAGCTCTCCGAGATCCACGACAAGGTCACCGCGTCGCTCAAGATGGGCGAGAAGGCCGGCGTCTACCAGACGATGGTCTGCGACGCGATGGAGGCCAACGGTCACGAGACCCCGCGCACGAACCCGCAGGTCACCGACGGCTACGTGCACAGTCTCGGTCACGGCATCGGGCTGAACGTCCACGAGAGTCCCCGGCTGTGGGACGGTCCGGGCAACACCGACGTGCTCGAGCCCGGTCACGTGTTCACGGTCGAACCCGGCATCTACTACCCGAGCAAGGGGTGGGGGATGCGGATCGAGGACGTGTACTACGTGCACGAGGACGGCACCATAGAGAACCTGACGAACTTCCCGCGCGATCTGGTCGTGGAACTCTAGCACGACATCTCGCTTCGAAGTTCCAGCGCGAACCGGACGGAGGAGCTGTGTCGACTGTCGTACGAACCGTTGAGCCCAGGGGCGAGGGCGTCCCGGGCTGCACCATCATCGAGTCCGTTGAGCGGATCACCGAGTCATACGCCGACTATCTCACCGACGAGTCCGGGTTCGGTCCACCCGATGTGGATTGTCTCGTCTTCGCGCGGAGCGAGCGCCAGGTCGCGGACGTGCTGGCCGACGCGAACGGTCGCGGCGTGCACGTCACCGTCTCGGCCGGGCGCACGGGCATTGTCGGCGGGGCGGTGCCGGCGGGGGGGACCCTTCTGTCGCTGGCGGAGATGAACAAGGTTCTTGGCATCCGCCGGCTCGCCGACGGACGGTTCGCCGTCCGGGTCGAACCGGCCGTGACGGTCGCCGGGCTCGAGGAGATGCTCGCAGCAGGCGACCTCGGTCTCGATCCCGCGACGCTGCTTCCCGAGGAGGCCGATGCGCTCGCGGCGCTCAAGGCGGACGAGCGGGGCTACTTCTACCCGCCGGACCCGACCGAGATGAGCGCGCACCTCGGCGCGACCGTCGCGACCAACGCGTCCGGCGCGAGGAGCTACTACTACGGCGCGACGCGCCGGCACGTCCACTCGATTCGCGTCGTGCTTCCATGCGGCGAGGTCATCGCCGCGGAGCGCGGGATCCACACCGCGGGCGACGGGCGGTTCGAGATCAAGCTTGCCGCCGGTGGTTCGCTCGATGTCGCGGTGCCCGGCTACACCATGCCCGAGACGAAGAACGCGGCCGGATACTATGTATCGCCCGACGTCGACATCGTCGACCTCTTCATCGGTTCGGAGGGAACGCTCGGCGTCCTGACCGAGGTGGAGCTCATCCTCTCGCGTTGTCCGGCAGGCGTGCTCTCGGCGCTCGCGTTCTTCCCCGACGACGAGTCGGCCATCGCGTTCGTCAGGCACGCGCCGGCGTGCTCTTCGAGCAGGAGTTCGAGGACGAGGACGGTCTGATGGCGTCGTACGAGGGGTGGGAGGAATTGCTTTCGCATCACAACTCCTCGATGGAGAACACGTGGGGCGGGATGGAGGAGAGCGACCTGGCCCGCCTCAAGGCGCTGCGTCACAGCATCGCCGA
>JAPEKQ010000059.1 GCA_029990205.1 bacterium | reverse complement strand
CCATCCCACGATGTTGTCGGCGCCCCCGCCGGAGCGGTTGTGCAGACAGACCGTCGTGCCGTCGGGCGAGATCAGATTGACGATCAGATCGCCGATGTACGTGTGGGTGACATCCAGCGACACCTCGACCTCGCTGATCTCGACGTCGTCCGGAAACGCCAGGTATGTCGAGACACCGGCAGGAGTCGAGTCAGGGATCGTGAGCGCCGGGCTGTCGCAGTACTCGTACGTCATCGTCGGAGTCAGCGTGAAGTCGACGCACGAGGTGATCGCGCCCTCGTTCACGACAACGCCTTCCTCAACGCCCGTCGACCAGTCGAGCAGACTCGCTGTCACCGTGTAGGTGCCGGCGTACATGGCGTCGATGTGATAGTAGCCCGACGGCGCCGTCGTAGCGGTTGCGCCGCCCGGCATCGCCGTCATCAGCACGCCGCCGTTGTCCATGGCGCCGTCCAGCGTCACCATGCCGCTGATCCCGCCGGTCGGAGCGCTCTCGAGCGTGATCAGGTAGATCACCGTGTTCTCGAGGAGGTCCTTCCGGCCGGCAGCGTCGGCGACCGCGTAGTTGAACGAGTAGAACACGATCTGGCCGCTCGACGGGTCCGGCGTATCGTCGTAGACGAGCACACTCGCCAGCGTCGAGTAGCTCGACCAGGTCATCACGATGTCGGCGTCCGCGGTCGGGATGTAGCTGTCCTGATCCCCGTACCCCCTCTAGCCGGCCGGGATCGGGCCCAGTGGA
>JAPEKQ010000058.1 GCA_029990205.1 bacterium | reverse complement strand
TCCCGCTCGGGGAGGAGCAGGTGGAGATTCTCCACGGCGTCGACATCGAGGTGCGCGCCGGCGAGTTCGTCGCCATCATGGGGCCCTCCGGCTCCGGAAAGACCACCTGCCTGGAGATCCTGGGTGCCCTCTCCCGGCCCAGCGAGGGCAGCTACCGCTTCGAGGGCCGGCCGGTTCACCACCTCGACGACGACTCGCTGGCGGATCTTCGGGCTCACCGCATCGGCTTCGTGTTCCAGACCTTCAACCTGATGCCTCGCATGTCCCCCGCGCGCAACGCGTCGCGCGAAGGGAGCGCGAGGAACGGGCCCGGGATCTTCTCCAGCGCGTCGGTCTGGGACATCGACTCGGACACCGCCCGGCCCAGCTCTCCGGTGGTGAACGACAGCGCGTCGCCATCGCCCGGGCGCTCGTCAACGAGCCGCGCCTGGTTCTCGCCGACGAGCCCACCGGTAACCTGGACGAGGCCGTCAGCCGGGAGATCCTGGAGCTCTTCTGCGAGCTTCACCGTGAGGGACGCACCCTCGTCGTCGTCACCCACAGCGAAGAGGTCGCCTCCTCTGCGGAGCGGGTGATCCGCCTTCGCGACGGACGCATCGTCTGAGATGGGGCGCTCGTTGCGGCGCCGTCTACGGATGCTCTCGCCGGTCGCGGCGGCCGGCCACGCCGAGCTTCGCGACGCGTGGCGCAGCCACGCGCTCACCCTGATCGGTCTGGTCTGGGGTGCGGCCGCTGTGGTCCTGCTC
>JAPEKQ010000057.1:488-749 GCA_029990205.1 bacterium | reverse complement strand
TACCGGAGGCGCCCAAAGGTTCCCTCAGGTGGTTTGGAAATCCACCGTAGAGTGTAAAGGCAGAAGGGAGCTTGACTGTGAGAGGGACACCTCGAGCAGGGTGGAAACACGGTCTTAGTGATCCGGCGGTTCCGTATGGAAGGGCCGTAGCTCAACAGATAAAAGGTACTCCGGGGATAACAGGCTTATCGCATCCGAGCGTCCATAGCGGCGATGCGGTTTGGCACCTCGATGTCGGCTCATCACATCCTGGGGGTGAAG
>JAPEKQ010000057.1:0-478 GCA_029990205.1 bacterium | reverse complement strand
AAGGGTTTGGCTGTTCGCCAGTGAAAGTGGTACGTGAGCTGGGTTCAGACCGTCGTGAGGCAGGTCGGTCCCTATCTGCCGTGGGCGTACGAAACTTGAGGGGGTTCAACTCTAGTACGAGAGGATTTAGTTGGACGTAGCTCTGGTGTACCAGTTGTCGCGCTAGCGGCACGGCTGGATAGCTAACTACGGAAAGGATAAACGCTGAAAGCATCTAAGCGTGAAGCCCTCCCCGAGATTAGGTTTCGTAAGCGCGAAAGCGCGAAAGTCCCCTGGAAGACGACCAGGTTGATAGGCTGCGTGTGTAAGCACGGTAACGTGTTCAGCTAAGCAGTACTAACGGACGAAAGCTTGGCCACTTATATCTAGAGCTCTTGAGAAATGTCATCTACCGAACAACCAAAGGTGCCGTTGGGCTTAACGGTTCGCGGCACCTCTTCCCGGTGATCATATCGCAGTGGTCACACCTGTTCCCATC
>JAPEKQ010000056.1 GCA_029990205.1 bacterium | reverse complement strand
CGCTCGCTCAGGTGGCCGATCATTTCATCGGTCATGATCAGGACCGGTATCCGGTAGGTTTCACTCAGGTTGAAAGCGTCAATGGTCTGGTAGAAAAGCTCCTGGGGCGATGAAGGGGCGAGCGCAATGATTTCGTAATGGCCGTGGGAGCCCCACCGGGCCTGCATCATGTCCCCCTGGGCGCCCTGGGTGGGTAGCCCCGTTGAAGGTCCTGCCCGCTGTACATCCACCACCACACAGGGCGTCTCTGTGCAGATGGCCAGGCCGATATTCTCCAGCATCAGGCTCAATCCCGGCCCGGATGTGGCGGTCATGCTTTTAACGCCTGCGCAGGATGCCCCAACGATGGAAGCCATGGCCGCGATCTCATCTTCCATCTGGATGAACGTGCCGCCCACTTCGGGAAGCCGGCCGGAAATATGCTCGGCTATCTCCGTTGCTGGTGTGATGGGGTACCCCCCGAAAAAAAGGCAACCGGCTGCCAGCGCCCCCTCGGCACAGGCTACGTCTCCGGTCATGAAATGCTCCCCGGTCAGAACTGCTGGTCTCATGTTGTCTCCGTTTCGGGCGCCACCACTTCTTGAATTGTGGTGGGGTCTTCCACCGAATAGATGGCAAACTCAGGGCATATGATTTCACAGTAATGGCAGTTCACACAATCATCCGGCTTTACCACCAATGGCGGATGATATCCTTTTGTATTAAACCGCGTAGAAAACTCCAGCACTTGCCTGGGACAGAATTCGATGCAGAAGCC
>JAPEKQ010000055.1 GCA_029990205.1 bacterium | reverse complement strand
ACGGCCGCGTAGACGGCGTTGTCCACTCGCTTCACCATGCTCGTGAGCACGGTGCCCGGAGCGACGTAGTTCTGATTCGAATCGACACCGATGGCGAGGCGCCCGGCCTCCCGCGCCGCCTCGATGACACCCAGACCGGTGCTCCCGGCGGCGTGGTAGATCACATCGACACCGCGGCCGTACTGGAGGAGCGCGAGCTCCTTGCCGCGCGCCGGATCGGCGAAGGCCTGCGGACTCGAGCCGGCGTAGGCCACCGTCACCGAGATGCCGGGGGTAATGTGCTGCGCACCGGCGATGTAGCCGGCCTCGAACCGGTGAATGAGCGGAACGTCCATGCCGCCGACGAACCCGATGCGGCCCGTCTCGCTGCTCATCGCCGCCATCGCGCCGACGAGGAACGAGCCTTCTTCCTCGCGGAAGCGGAGTCCCGCGAGATTCGGGGGAAGCACCTCACCGGGACGGGCGTCGAAGTCGACACACGCGAACTTCACATCGGGATAGTCGGCCGCGACGGTGCGGATCGACTCGCTGAAGAGAAACCCGACGCCGACGATGACGTCGTAGCCGGCCTGCGCCAGCTTCCTCAGACCGGTCTCGCGATCGGCATCCTGCCCCGGCTCGAACTCCGTGTGCTCGACGCCGAAGTCATCGGCCGCGCGGAGCAGCCCGCGGTACGCCGAGTCGTTAAACGACTTGTCACCCTTGCCGCCCACATCGAACACCATCCCGACCTTGAGCGCGCCGCTGCTCTCCTGAGGAGTCCC
>JAPEKQ010000054.1 GCA_029990205.1 bacterium | reverse complement strand
ACACAGAACAGCACCATCAGCAAGCAGTCCCGCTCCACAACTACGAAATCGAAATGTCGTTAGGCGAACGGGCCCAAGAGCGGGCCGATAGTGAGAGAAGGAGGAACACAATGAGGGTCGCGACCGCTGTGGTTCTGATGCTCGTGCTTGCCGTGCCCGCACTCGCGGGGAACAATCCGAACGTGGCCGCGCACATCTCGTTCGATCCGGATGGCTACGTCTTTCGAGCCGACCCGGCACCGTACACGACCGGAGAGGTCTTCGTGGTACTCATGTATGTTTCGTCTGATCCATATGGCGGCATAGGTGGTTTCACAACCATCTCGCTCGCACTTCAGGTGGACGCAGGCGTATCCGCCCCGGTCAGCTGGTCGAGTCTGCTTCCAGGCGGGTTGTCCATCGGCGATTGGGCGAGTGGCATCACGCTCTCGTCAACAGAGTGTCTCTCCACTGATCCAATCGCCATTGCCGCGGGGAGCCTCTTCTACCTCGGCAACCCCGGGCTCATCAACATTGTGGATCATCCCGACTACCCGCGCTGGGTCGTCGACTGTGAAGACGGCGTTGACTTCTACTGCTATGAGAGCGCCGGTGGTGTCTTGATGGACCCGCCGGACGGCGAACTCTGTGGTCCGGTTCCCGTCGAGACCTCAACCTGGGGTGGCATCAAGGCGCTGTACAGGTAGGGCCCGTCGCCTAACAGGCGTTTGCAGCTGCCGGCCTTGGGTGTCACGGGAGTCTGCAAGGGGGCTCGCTTCGCTCGCGGCACACCCCGCGCCACCCGGCGCCCGCAACTGAAACGCGTTTCGTTAGGCC
>JAPEKQ010000053.1 GCA_029990205.1 bacterium | reverse complement strand
GATTCATGAGCACATCCCCGCGGACGAGAGCCCGACGGGCTACAGCATGCCGGGAGAGCTCCTGTGGTTCCGCGACTTCGAGCCTGGTGAGTTCGAGGTGGACATATGGGCGGACCAGCTGCTCGAGGGCTGGATGAATCCGCCGGATGAGTACTGGTTCCCGGGTGACACGATCTGCTGGGTGTACCGGTTCTTCATGGACCCGCTGGACGCGTTCCACCAGGTCGGCATGCCGGATTCAGGCGTCGTGTACTGGCTGGACGTGCAGGCGACGCCGCTCGACCCCGCGGCCTTCTGGGGATGGAAGACGTCGCTCGACCACTGGAACGACGATGCGGTCTGGGGCTTCGGGCAGGAGCCGTACGTGGGCGACTGGTACGAGCTCATCTACCCCCCGAACCACTCGATGGCCGGGCAGTCGATCGACCTGGCGTTCGCCGTGGAGATGGAGTACGGCACCGGTGTGCCGGATGAGGTTCCGATGGGGTTCGGCCTCAGGCAGAACGTTCCGAACCCGTTCAACCCGAAGACCGAGATTCTCTACCAGGTGCCCGCCGGCGGCGGTCACGTGACGATCGAGATCTTCGACGTCAGGGGTCGGCTCGTGCGCACGCTTGTCGATGAGCACAAGGGTGAGGGCGAGCGCGTCGTCGAGTGGGACGGCACCGACGCGAGCGGCGACGCCATGGCGACCGGCGTCTACTTCTACAGAATGACGGCCGGGGAGGTGGAGGAGGGGCGGAAGATGCTGTTGCTGAAGTAGCACGCCTCCAGCGTCAAATGAGGGAATGACAGGGGCACCCCGTGCGTGAGCGCGGGGTGCCCCTGCGTTG
>JAPEKQ010000052.1:595-836 GCA_029990205.1 bacterium | reverse complement strand
CCGCATACACTTGTGCTTGTGCCTGACCAGCGCTCCACCTGCGAGTTCCCACACGGCGGACGATCCGGCCTCGATGTTCTCGGAACACGACCGCACGCGTTCCGCGATCCGCTCCGCACGCTCGCCTGTCGCGGCGTGCCCTATCCCGTCATCATCAAGCCAGACCGGGACGGTCGTGAGCTCCGTCACTCCGTCCTTCGCGAGTTCCGCATCGACCATGTACGCCGACCGGAGATCCTCG
>JAPEKQ010000052.1:0-585 GCA_029990205.1 bacterium | reverse complement strand
TTTCTGACGGGCGTCCGCCCGAACCGCTCGACGCCCTGGATGACGTGAGGGTGATGGCCGATGATGAGATCGGCACCCGCCCCCGCTATCCTTCGTGCCAGCTCCCGGTCCTCGGGCGTCGGGTAGCCCGACATCTCGAGTCCCCAGTGGAGCGAGATGATGCGCACATCTGCTCCCGCCATTCCGGCGAGCGCGCGCTCCACGGACTCAAACGTGAGCGGCGCCGCGCCCGGGCTGTCGGGCCCTGCCGTCCAGCGCTGCTCCGGTGTGAATGCCGCGAACCCGATCTTGAGTCCGCCCCGCTCGATGATCGCCGGGCGTGCCGCCTCCTCGACGTTCATCCCCGCACCGACCGTCGCGACTCCGTGCTCGCGGAACTGCTCGAGCGTATCCGCAAGACCCTCGGCGCCCCAGTCCATGATGTGGTTCGTCGCCAGTGCGACGACGTCGATCCCGGCCGTGAGAAACGGGGCAAGCGCGTCCGCGACGCCGACGAGATCGGGACTGACATCGGGTGCGATCCGTTCGAGGTCACCACGCGGCAGCGCCATCTCGAAATTCGCGAAGGTCACATCGGCCGCCGCC
>JAPEKQ010000051.1:606-873 GCA_029990205.1 bacterium | reverse complement strand
GCAGGCTAAGTTCGTGCCAGCAGCCGCGGTAACACGAACTGCGCGAACGTTATTCGGAATCACTGGGCTTAAAGAGTTCGTAGGCGGCCAAGTCAGTCGGGTGTGAAATCCCTCGGCTCAACCGAGGAACTGCGCCCGATACTGCTTGGCTTGAGGAAGTCAGAGGTGAGCGGAACTGATGGTGGAGCGGTGAAATGCGTTGATATCATCAGGAACACCGGTGGCGAAAGCGGCTCACTGGGGCCTTTCTGACGCTGAGGAACGAAA
>JAPEKQ010000050.1 GCA_029990205.1 bacterium | reverse complement strand
ACGAACGGATCGACGCCTACTTCCTCGTGATCGACTCCGCGATCAGAGCCGCCGACGAGTTCGACACCTGCGGCCAGTAGAGAGTATCGCCTGCGCAAGGCGGTGGTGCTGCGGCTGACGCAGCGCGAAGCGGGCGGGGAGATATCCCCGCCCGCTCTCGTTTGTCTCGAGTGTCTGTCTGGCCCGCGTCTGTGCGAGGGCTGCGTCCCCGGCCGCTCGACGTCTACGCGAACGGCTCCGTGCGGCACGATGCGTCCGTCTCGCCCGAACTCTCCGGATACTCCTCGAAGAGCTTCCCCCAGGGGCTTTCGCGCTTCCCCTGGTACCAGAAGCTGCCGTGGTAGGTCTCGCTGGCCCAGATGAACATCTTCACGATCGGTGTCTGGAAGAGGAGCTTCTGGAAGATCTTCAAGGGCGAGCGCCACAGCAGCATCCCCGTGCCCGTCCCGAGGTTCACGCCGACCTTGAATCCCCACCGCTCGTCCGCGACTTCTGGCATCCCGACGATCTCGATCTTCTTCGGGTCGCCCTGCCCGAGTCCGCGCTCGGTCGCGTGCGCGATGTAGTCGATCGACATCGGGTCGAATCCCATCATCTGCGCGGCGACCGCGTCGATGGCGACCTGGTCGCTCGAGGCGAGGATGACGTCTTTCTGGTGCGGGATGAGCGTCCGCGGGCCCGGCCCGCTTCCGGCCGTGGTCCCGTCCATCGTGCAGAAGACGCCGGTGTGGATCTCCTTCTGAATCGCCAGCAGGTCGACGATGGTGTCATGGATCCACGTGTGCGTCATGTGACGGTTGACATTGAGCAGGCCGCCGAACGCATTCTTGAGTGCGCCGGTGGTGGTCGTGTAGCTGTGCGTCTTGACCGTGG
>JAPEKQ010000004.1:102910-146930 GCA_029990205.1 bacterium | reverse complement strand
GGTTCTCGTCGAGGGGGAGTCCGGGACCGGCAAGGAGCTTGTGGCTCGGGCGGTTCACCACAACAGCCCCCGCAAGAACGAGCGTTTCGTTCCTCAGAACTGCGCGGCATTGCCAGAGCAGCTCCTCGAGAGCGAGCTCTTCGGTCACGTTCGCGGCGCCTTCACAGGGGCGCTCAGGGAGAAGAGGGGACTCTTCGAGGCCGCAGACGGTGGAACGTTCTTCCTCGACGAGATCGCCGACATGCCGCCGTCGCTCCAGGTGAAGCTCCTGCGAGTGCTCCAGGACGGCGAGATCCGGCGCGTCGGCGCGACCGATTCGATCAGCGTCGATGTCAGAATCATCGCCGCGACAAACAAGTCGCTTGAAGACGAGGTAAAGGCAGGACGTTTCCGCCAGGATCTCTTCTATCGGCTCAATGTCGTTCGCATCGAGATGCCGCCGCTTCGGGTGCGGCGCGATGACATCCCGCTCCTTGCTCAGCACTTCCTCGACACGGCTGTAGCCGAGTCCGGCAAGGATATCGGGGGATTCACGGATGGGGCGATGCAGAAGCTGGTCAACTACGACTGGCCGGGCAATGTCCGCGAGCTGGAGAACGAGATGCAGCGCGCGGTGGCTCTCGCGCGTGGCGAGGAGGCGATCTCGGAAGCCGACCTCTCGGAACGGATTCGAAGCTGCGAAGTCACCGTACAGGCTCCGAAGCACGGTGCAGGCCTGGACCTGAAGGGCATGGTCGAGGACATCGAGCGGCGTGTGATCCTGCAGATGCTGGAGGAGTACCACTGGAACAAGTCCAAGACGGCCGAGGCGCTGGGCCTGAGTCGCCAGGGCTTGCTCAAGAAGATCGCGCGCTTGAAGCTGCAGCGGAGAGAGGAGTAGAATCCTGCGTCAGGTGCCCCTCAACCGCCCCTTGAGGGCTTCAGCGTGGAGCTGTCCCAAGTGACCAGGTTTCCAGAACTGCTTGCCTCCATCGTCGCCAAGCTCGACACTGCCGGTATCCGCTACATGCTGACCGGATCGGCGGCCATGATGGTCTACACAGTCCCTCGGATGACACGTGATGTCGATCTGGTGATCGAGTGTGAGCCGGCCGATGCTCGTCGACTGGTGGCGCTCTTTGGCCCCGAGTGGTATGTCGACGAAGCTGCTGTGACCAAGGCAGTTCAAGAGAGACGGTCGTTCAACATCATCCACAAGGATACGTCCTTCAAGGCAGACATGTTTGCTCGGAAGGACAGCGAGTATCGTCGGGAGGAGTTCGGCCGGAGGCGCCAGTTGCACTTCGGTGAGATCGACATGTGGGTTGCGAGCGCAGAGGACATCCTCATCTCCAAACTCAAGTGGGCTGCGAACGGCGACTCGGCGCTCCAGATGCGCGATGCGTCATGGCTGGCATCGCAAACGCACGATCTGGACTGGGACTATCTCAGACTCTGGGCCGGCAGACTCGGTCTTGAGCAGGAGCTTGAGGAGGTTGCCCCGCGTGCGTGACACGTCGCCGGAAGTGGACGCGATGTACACCGAGATGCTTCTCAGTCTCCCGCCCGGGCGCAGAGTCCAGATGGGGCTCGAGATGCTCGAGTTCGGCATGACGATGGCGCTCGCGGGCATCCGCATGGAGTGCGGCGGGCAGGACGAGGTTACTGAGAGACTCATGCTCTTCGAGCGCCTCTACCGGGAGGACTTCAGCGACGAAGAGATGAAGAAGGTTCTTTCTGCACTGAGGGTTCATCATGAAGCGAGACAGGGTGTCCAAGGTCGGCCTGACCTTGCGCCCGAAGCTCAGCCGAGCAAGGAGACACGTGACAGCGCAATCGAAGAAGACTGACGCCTACGCCCGTGCCGGAGTCGACATCGATGCCGGGATGGATGCCGTGAAGCTCATGGGGGAGGCGGTCCGCTCCACATGGGATGACAACGTCTGCTGCCAGTACGGCGCGTTCGCCGGTCTCTACGACCTCGCGAGGTCGCAGTGCGGGCGCGACGTGCTCGCCGTCACAGTTGACGGTGTGGGGACGAAGATCAAGGTCGCTTCGATGGCCGGTCGGTTCGACTCGGTCGGGGCCGACCTCGTGAACCACTGCGTCGACGACCTGCTCGTCTCACGCGCGCGTCCCATCCTCTTCGCCGACTACTTCGCATCCTCGAAGATCCTTCCGGAGATGGTCGCCGCGGCGGTCGGCGGCATGGCTGCGGCCTGTCGTCAGGTCGGGTGCGCGCTCGTTGCGGGGGAGACGGCCGAGATGCCCGGCGTCTACTGCGAGGGGGAGTTCGACCTCGTCGGGTGCATGATCGGTGTGGCGAAGAAGGACGAGCTGGACGCGGTCCAGCCGATCGTCCCGGGCGACGTCCTCATCGGGCTGCCGTCCACCGGGCTCCACACCAACGGCTACTCCCTCGCGCGGCATCTGTGCTTCGAGGAGGCCGGGTACACGGTCGACTCTGAACCTGCCGATCTCGGCTGCACGGTCGGAGAGGCGCTGCTCGCAGTGCACAAGGAGTACCTGACGGCCATCGACCCGCTGCTGGGCCACCCGGCGGTCCACGGGCTCGCGCACATCACCGGCGGGGGCTTGTTCGACAACATCCAGCGCATCCTGCCAGATGGCTGCCAGGCCCGCATCGACAAAGGCACGTGGGAGCCGCTCCCCATCTTCCGGCTCCTCTGCGGCATCGGGAAGCTCTCTGACCGCGAGGCCTACCGGTCGCTCAACATGGGGATCGGGCTGGTGCTGGTTGCTGCGGCGGATGCGGCGGATGAGGTCGGGGCGTCACTTGCATCGGGCGGTCACGGACCTGTCGCCATCGGCGCCGTCTCTGCCGGCGACCGTTCCGTACGCATTGGATAGCGGTTGTCGGAGTGGCGGAGCGCAGCTGCTGGAGCAGTCTTGCCTCGCGTTCGTCTGATTCGACACCCAGCGTGGCGGCGAGCCGCGTGATTGCCCCAAGTCGACTCTCCAAGGAGGCAGCGTGAGACCGCGCACACGACCCACCGTCACAGGGACAGCACTCACAGTCTTCGTCATGGTCCTCGCCGTCAACCTACTCGGCGCCTCCTATGTGGCGACCGAAGGGGATCCGCTCAACGAGCAGCGGCGGGTGCTCGCCGACCATGAGGAACTCAGACCATCGCACCTCGCACAGACGACGCTGTTCAGTGTGACTTGGCGAGTCGCGCGTGCTGCGGGCGCGGAGCGTCCGTTCGTGGTGCTCCAGACGACCAATGCGCTCCTCGGTGCCGCCGCTGCGGCGCTGATCCTGCTCATTCTGCTGCGGCTGCGTGCGCCACACGCCGTCGCCATCTTCACGGCGCTCGTGTGGGCCGTGTCGTTCGCCCCGTGGCTTCATTCCAAGACAGCGGAGACGGGGGTCACGCCGGTGCCGTTTCTTCTCGGTGCGCTGTTCCTGTTGATTCGGGCAAGGGATGGTGCGACGCCGCCCATCGGAGATGTGGATGAGTCCGAGCGCGCCAGATGCTGGGCGGGAGTCTTTGCGGCAGTCCTCATCGCAGCCGCGATCTCGCTGTCGCTCTACACCGTGCTGCTCGTGCCGGGTTACCTCTACCTGGCGTGGCGGCGAGGAGTGCTCATCCCAGGCACGGCGGCGCTTGCTGTCCTCGTCGGGGTGCCGTTCGGCCTGGCTGTCGCATCGAGCGGCGCCACGGACCTTCCTTCCGTCATCGCCGTGCTCACACATCACCCCAATGCTGAGATGCTTGGCTCCTCGTTCAATCTGATGAGCCTGCCACGCGCCCTGAGCGGCGTGGGCCGGCTTCTGTTTCCATTCGCTCTTGGAGAGAGCGCCATCAAGATGAAGCTCGCCGGACACTCGGTCGACATGGGGTTGTCCGAGTGGTGGAGCCTGGCCAGGAACACTGGAGGAGCGCTGATGCTTCTCCTCGCTGTCGTTGTGGCTTGGTGGCGCATGCGCAGGCGAACGCTCGGCTGGTTCGTCCTGCTGTCGGGACTTCCCGTGGCCGTGTTCTGTGTCTACTGGCTTGGCAGCGACCCGCAGTTCTGGATTCCGTTCTACTCGGTAATGCTGATCGCCATCGGGGCAACTGTTGGTGATCTCTTGAGCGTGCCGTACCGCCGGTACGTGTTCGGCGGGATTACGGTGCTCCTGCTGCTGTTCATGTTCATGACGAACAGGTCGTTCGGCCCGCCGTGTCCGCTGGCGCCCCTTGGATCCGAACGCTGGCAGTCGGCGCAGGAACTGAGCGCGACCCTTCCGGGCGGAGCCGTCATCCTCATTCCCGGACCGATGGTTCATCTTCCCTTTGGACTGCTTCGCGGAGCGAGAACCGACGTGGACGTCGTGCACCTCGCTGCGGACGAGCGTTTCGAGGGGCGTGATGAGTTGTTCCTTGAGGATCTCGCCGCGTTCACTGGGAACGCCATGCGGGGCGCGCGACGTATGTATGCGTTCGTCGGTGAGGGATCGCTGACACCCGCGTCCCTGGGTGCGTGGGAAGGGCTCGCGACGGGACGGGGGGTCTCACGCGCGGAGTTGGGCGAGTTCCTCGCCGGCCGGTTCTCAACGGGAGACTCAGCAATGGGGGGATGCCTGGTGGAGCTTGCGCCCGCTGAGGACGGTGGCCGAGTGAGCAATGGTTGGACGAGATAGTCTGCCAGAGCTTCTGCAGGAGCTGCGGAGCGCTCGAAAGGCGCTTCAAGGCGACGTGGATGGAGAGGAGGGAGTCGTGAGAGACCGCGCGAATCTTCACAGTATGGTAGTGGCTGCACTGGCAGTTGTGGTGTGCGTATCGTGCTGTGGCTCCTCTCGTTCTGAGATATGGCACACAGTCACACATGATGGTATGGGCGAGAGGGTCACGATTTCGATGTACGCGACTGACCACATCCACGCAATGACTGAGACGACGCTGGATGATGGCCGCCTGACGGAGATATGGAGGGGGCACGATGGAGGTTTCGAAGCGTGCAATACCCTACACTTCTACCACGCGCCCAATCCGACTGACGACCTAGCTGGACAGGCAATCGATCGAGTGCTTGAACCCGTCCACGCGTACAACCTAGCGAATCCCCAGGCGAAGCTCTCGGTGGTCATCGGTGGGCTCTACGACCTGTTCGTTGAGAGCACCAGGGACACCAGCAAGCAGTGGGTCAACCACGAGTTCAGTGAGGCAGAGCGGGAGTCGCTCGTCACGTACATCACAGCGCTCTGCGAGTGGGAGCAGGGGGACTCATCACGGGCCGGTACGATTGCGGGATGGTATATGGCTGACGAACCGGAGTGGCACGGTGTTGACATTGCAGACTACTACCGTCTCGTCGATCTTGTCAGGGAAACTGAGATGGCTGTCACCGGCGCCAATGGCCACAAGATGTATGTGGCACACCTCGCCGAGAAGTTCTGGCAGATGGGGGACTCCGCCGCATCATGTACTAAGCACCGCTGGGTCAACAGCGACGGCACCCTGTTCTGCACGGAGGAGACACCCGACATTCCAGATGGTGTGGTGGCAACCGTGACGGACCCGAACGCGATCGTATACGACGATGGTGTGACGACGACGCGCTACCCGTCTTCCACGGGTGCATATGAGCACAAGTGGTTCTACACGATGTGGGAAGCAGATGTGATCATCCTCAATAGCTATCGTGATGAACTCGAGTTCTGGGGCAGGATCATGGGGCCTGCCAGGCACGATGTCACGCATCACGGTAGTAGCAGGCCGTGGGGGGAGGGCGAATGGGGGGTTCACGCAGGGGTCATCGCGCTGAGAGGCTACCGGTTCGACAAGTACTCAGATGAGGGCGACCTGTTCGGGAACCCACCGAGTTACCCAGGGCACGCAGACATGCACAGCGCGATTCGACATGTGCGTGACTTGGGTGCTGAAGGGCTCTGGTTCTACGGTTGGATACACGATTGCGTCAACTACGAGAACTGCAGATGCTTGGGTACGGCGGAGGAGTACTGGCTTCATCTGAGTGCAGCTGAGTCCTGGGCTGAGGCCGCGGAGACAGAGATCGAGCATCGTGACATGCTGATAGTCGGTGGGTCCACGCCCGATGTGAACCAGAACGTGATGACCCAGTTCGGCCTCGACGCGTACGATGGGTCGAGCACCGTTGATCTTGGCACTTCGACCTTGCTGAGCTGGGGGGGCTTCTATCGGTCGCGTTTCAGCATCGTGCACTGGGGACTTCGATGGAGATGGAGACGATGAACTCGTCGCGGCGTACGACCCGCCGGACCCAGCGGATGAGAGGACACTGTACCTTTGGGAGGACACGGATGGCGGCTTGGGGGCGACTCGAACGCGTCTCCTTCACTCCGCGAGCAGCACAGTCACGGCCATGGCCGCCGGCGATCTTGACGGCAATGGCGATGATGAACTCATCGTGGCTCAGATGTGGCCGGAAGGCGACACCGAGCGCAGTTCAGTCGCGATCCATGACTACCATCCCGCATGGAGGGCCACGGGGGACATCACGACCCCCGACTACGTCGACACGCTCTATGTTGGCGATGAGTGCGATGGTGGCGGCTACTCGCCTGCCATCGCTGCGGGGGATCTCGATGGAAACGGCGCCGACGAACTCCTGATCGCGATGACGGCATGCGCCGAGACGGTCAACTACATCTGCTTCGTTGACGCTGTTGTCTTCGACGTATTGGCTCCTGATGGCGACACCTGGCTCCTCGGCGACAATTCCATCGACTTGTACCCGGCGATTCCCGTCTATCAGCATGACGGTACCTTTCACGTGACGGCCATGACTATGGCAGACTTCGACGGCGATCTGGCGGACGATGTGCTCATCGCCTGCTCGATGGGAGTGGAGAACACATTCCAGGTCATCGACAGAATGAGCTACTCCACCGATCTGTGGTACGGCTACCTGCGCGACGGGTGGCTGGGCTGCACGGATCAGAACCCCGACTGTGTCGACATTGTTCCAAACGGTGAGCGCGTCTACAACGGAAGCGCGAACGAGCTCTATGTGACTGCGATGGCACGTGGGGAGATAGACCACGAGTGGAGAGACGAGGTCTTCATCGCCATGTCCTCCAACGATGGTACAGACAACAGAATCCTGTTCACCGACGATCCGCATCTTGGCAGCTTGGGTCATGAGATCGCGCTCAGCCCACAGATGGCCTCTCGCCGGACGACAACGATGGCCATGGGCGACTTCTTCGAGTCGCTGCCATCATCGAGCCCACCACCGAAGAAGCCCAAGGAGGAACTGCCACCACCTTCAGGTCGTCCTGCCGTCGATGGCATTCCGACCGTGTTCTACTTGGAACGGCCGATGCCGAACCCGTTCGCGGGCACGACGAACGTGGAGTTCGGGTTGCCTCAGGACGCACACGTTCGGATCACGATCTACGACTTACGCGGGCGGGTTGTTCGGCGGCTCGTGAACCGGAGTCTGCCTGCCGGCGTTCATCTGGCGAGGTGGGATGGGGCGGATGCTACAGGCGCAGATGTCGCCAGCGGCGTCTACTTCTGCAGGATGGAATCGGACGACTTCGCAAGCGATTCGAAGATGCTGTTCCTGAAGTGATAGGTGGAGTGGAGCTGATGTGATACGGCGCCTCGCGCAGCAGCGCGGGGCGCCGTGTCGTCTACTGCACGTACCCCAGCGCCTCGAGCTTCTCCCGCGTCGCATCGTCCATCTCGACGGCGTCGCTGTCCGCACCACGCCCCTCCATGAACGCTGAGAGCTTCGCGAGCATGCGCTGCGTGTGCGGTGCGCCCTCGATGTAGATGTTGTCCGTCTCCTCGGGATCATACGAGAGGTCGTACATGAAGGTCCCCGTTCTGACGTTGTCGAACGAGGAGAACGTCCCGCGACTCGCCCAGGGGATGAGGTTCGTGTCGGCGGGCGCGATGGCGATGAGCTTGAGGTCGCCGTCGATGATCGTCCGCTGCCGGAACCCCGGCGGTCGGTCGCGCTCTATGAACACGGCGCGCTCGTCCGCGGGCGGGTTGAGAAGGTCGACGCCCGGCAGTCCCTCCGGAACATCGTTCACCCCCACCATCGAGAGCACCGTCGGGAGGAAGTCGACCTGCTGCGCGCGCACATCGCTCGTGCCCGGCTCGATGCCGGGGCCGGCGATGGCGAGCGGGACGCGGACGACCTCCTCGTACGAGGTGTAGTGGAACGCGCCGCCGTGCTCCCCGAACTCCTCTCCGTGATCCGACGTGAAGATGACGATCGTGTCGTCAAGCAGGCCGCGCTGGTCGAGCGCGATGAGGAGCCGTCCGACCTCGCGATCGGTGTAGGCGATCTCCTGGTCGTAGCGTTCAATGTCTTCATCGCCAAAGCTGTTCCACTCGTCATGCGGCAGGTACTCGAAATGTGGATCGAAGTAGTGGACCCACATGAAGAACGGCGGCTCGAGTTCGTCCAAGTCCGCGATGGCGAGATGCGTCAACTGGTCCGCCGTCGAGACGTCGTGAGGGTGACCGACCTGGAGCACGGAGTAGTCGAACTTCCGGAAGCCCTTGTTGAACCCGTAGGTCGGCGTCAGGAGCATGTGGCTGACGAACGCGCGCGTGTCGTAGCCCGCGGCACGGAGGATGGAGGCCAGGGTCGGAAGCGTCCGGTCCATCGAGCGGTGGAAGTCGGTGGCGCCGGTGTCGCTGGGGTAACGGCCCGTGAGCATCGTCGCCATCGAGGGCATCGTCCAGCCGGACTGACTGTAGGCCACCGGGAAGACGAGGCCGCGCTCCGCCAGCGCGTCGATGTGAGGGGAGACGGGTCGTTCACTCCCGCCGAACCCAACGTGATCGTGCCGAAGCGTGTCTACGCATATGAGCAGGATGTTCGGCTGGGAGGAGCCCATCGGACCCAGCCAGAGGAAGACGCCGGCGGTCAGCAGAACGACGACAGCCAGGATGATCAGACGCATGCGCATGACGCACTCCGTTCGATGAATCGCTACCGTGTCACGTGCATCCGATGATACCCCGCCGGGTGGCGGGATAGAAGGTTTCAAGCTGCATTCTCTCAATCAGTGGTGATCCAGCTCATCCGAGATGCAGCAGCAACGCCCCGGGGGCCCCCTCCCGGGGCGTCGCGCGTTGCGGGGCCGGTCGCCTCATGGTAAGGTCTTGAGGCGCGCACCACTGCACCTTGCGGGGAACTCTGGATGGCACGGAAGGACAAGCGGAAGAAGGATGCCGACCGGTCGGAGAGGCCGAGAGCCGCCGTACCGACCCCGGATGCGCCCGCGCGGCACCCGCTGCTCTCGGGCACGGCCATCCTGCTCTATCTCGCCCTCGCGAAGCTCATCCTCCATCTCGTCACCAACGGCGGCTACGGCTACCACCGCGACGAGCTCTACTACATCGCGTGCGGCAACCACCTCGCGTGGGGGTTCGTCGATCACCCGCCGCTGACACCGTTCATCGCGAAGCTCGTCACATCGTCGATCGGGTCGTCGCTCGCCGCCATCCGCTTCCTCCCGGCGCTCGCGGGGGCGGCGATCGTGTTCGTCGCCGGCCGCATCGCGAAGGAGGCGGGAGGGAGGCTGTTCGCCCAGACGCTCACCGCGCTCGGCGTGCTCATCGGGACCAACTACCTGTTCTTCGGGACGCTGCTGACGACGAACGTGTTCGACCAGCTGTTCTGGGCGCTCGCGCTCTACCTGCTGGTCGTCATCATGCGTCGCGGCGAGCCAAAGCACTGGATCTGGCTCGGGGTCGTGTTCGGACTGGGGCTGCTCAACAAGCACACGATGGTGTTTCTCGGAGCAGGGCTCGCCGGCGGGCTCCTCTTCACCGCGGAGCGCGAACGTCTCAAGGAGCGGTGGCCGTGGATCGCCGTTGCGATCGCGCTTGTCATCTTCCTCCCGAACATCCTCTGGGAGGTCGGAACAGGCTGGCCGACCATCGAGTTCCTCCGGCGCGCTGAGATCAACCGGATGGACACGTTCTCGCCGTGGCTGTTCTTCGTGGGGCAGGCGATGGGGCTTCACCTGCTGCTCCTCCCGGTCTGGTTGATCGGGCTCTGGCGCGCGTTCGCCGAGAAGGACGCGCGGTGGATGCGGACCGTCGGGGTCGCGTACGTGCTGCTCTTTCTCTACTTCATGTTCACGCGGGCGAAGCACTACTACCTCGTGCCGTTCTACCCGGCGCTGCTCGCGTTCGGGGCCGTGGCCATCGAACGATGGGTGCAGCAGCGGAAGCTTCGCTGGGTCCCCGCCGTGGTCGTCATCGCGCTCCTCGTCGGCGGCGCCGTGACCGCGCCGCTGTCGCTTCCCGTGCTTGAGCCCGAGGCCCTCATCGCGTACGCCGACCGGCTCCAGCCCGGACGGGCGGCGCTCCCCGCGGGCGAGTCGAGGATGCCCGCGGTGTTCCAGGACATGTTCGGGTGGGAGGAACTCGTCGCGACCGTGGCCGATGCGTACCACGCGCTCCCGCACGAGGACCGGGCGGTGGCGTCGATCAACGCGAACAATTACGGGCAGGCGGCCGCCATCGACTTCTTCGGTGAGGATCACGGGCTGCCGAAGGCCATCTCAACGCACAACGCGTACTGGTACTGGGGACCGCGGGATTACACCGGCGACGTGATGATCTCCGTCGGAGTCCGGCCGCAGTCGCTCGCGAACGCGTTCGAGTTCGGACAGCGCGTCGGGATCGTCGAGCACCCGTACGTCGTCTGGTACGAGACCAACCAGCCTATCATCCTCTGGCGCGACATGAAGATCCCGCTCGCGGATGCGTGGCCACGGATGAAGCTCTTCTACTGATGCGGGAAGCGAGGTACTCGTGAGGGCTTGGGGGAGTGTTGCACTGGTGCTCATGCTGGCGCTCGTACTCGCCGGCTGCTCGGGCGACGATGCGCCCGAACGCACGGCGGAGGAGGAGGCGTACTGGACCGAGGGAGTCGGCCGCTGGCACGAGGGCGGTTGGCGCGAGGTGGCGGCGGAAGAAGAGGAGGCGCTCACGCGGGAGCAGTTCCGCGAGATCCAGCGGCTCGCGTCAATCGGGTACCTGACCGGCTCAACGCCGGTGCCGCTGAGCGCGGGCATCACCGTCTACGATCGCGCGCTCACGCACGAGGGACTCAACTTCTTCACGTCCGGCCACGCGCCCGGCGCGACGCTGATGGACATGGCGGGGAAGGTGCTCCACGAGTGGGAGTACTCGTTCATCGACGCCTGGGACCGGTTCCCGGGCGAGAAGCTCCCGCCGCACAACAAGACGATCGGCTACTGGCGCCGCGCCTATCCATTCCCCAACGGAGACGTGCTCGCCATCTTCGAGGGTGTCGGCATTATCAAGGTGGACCGGGACAGCAACCTCCTGTGGGCCAACTTCAACGGCGCGCACCACGACCTCGAGGTCATGCCCGACGGCACCATCTACACGCTGACGCGCAAGGCGCACATGGTTCCGCGCATCCACGAGACCGAGCCGATCCTCGAGGACTTCATCACGGTGCTCGACGCCGACGGGACCGAGCTCCGCAGCTTCTCGCTGCTGACGGCGTTCGAGGAGTCCCGGTTCGCGATCGTGCTCGATGATATGAAGCCGCACGGTGACATCTTCCACACGAACACCATCGAGATCCTCGACGACACGCTGGAGGGTGATCTCCCCACGTTCAAGCGCGGCAACGCGCTCGTGTCGATGCGTGAACTCGGCGTCATCGCGGTCATCGACATGGAGAGCGAGGACGTCGTCTGGATGCGCCGTGGCAACTGGGTGGCGCAGCACCAGCCGACCATCCTGCCCGACGGCAACCTGATGCTCTTCGACAACCGCGGGAACCGCGGCGCGTCACGCGTCGTCGTGCTCGATCCGCGGGGGCACAAGACGCTCTGGATCTACTCGGGCGCGGAACCGGGCGACTTCTTCTCGAACGAGTGCGGCTCGGCCGACGTGCTTCCCAACGGCAATGTCCTCATCACCGAGTCCGACCGCGGCAAGGCGTTCGAGGTCACCCAGGACAAGACCATCGTCTGGAAGTACATCAATCCGAAGCAGGCGGGCGACGAACGTCAGTTTGTCGCGACCATCTTCGAGATGCTCCGGCTCGAACGCGACTACGGCGCCGAGTGGCTGAGGAGGTACTGATGAGAACGCGCACTCACGCGCCGACATGTGGCCGGACTACGGTGTGTGCGGCCGCCCCGGTCGTGCTCACCGTGTCGACGCTCGTCGTGCTGATGCTTGCCGTTTTGACGCTCGGGGGCTGTGCCGTGTCGGTCGGGACCGGCGGGATCGGAGTGGGCGTGCGAAGCGGCGGCGGGAGAGAGGCCGACGCGCCGCCGACCGCGCCCGAGCAGACAGCGCTCGGGAGTCCTGGCGAGGACTTCCGGATGCTCACACCCGACGGCGCATGGTTCTGGCTGTCGGACCCGCGCGCGATCTATCACGAGGGCGAGCACCGGCGGACGTACGCGACATGGGTGAACTCGATCGGTGACATCCGCATCGCGTCGTACGACCACGACACCGGTGAGCGGATCACGACGACCATCCGCGAGGAGCTCCACGCCGACGACCACGCGAACCCGACCGTCGTCGTCCGACCCGATGGGCGGCTGACCGTCTTCTACTCGAAGCACCGCGGACGATGGCTCATCACGCAGACCTCGACGAACCCCGAGGACATCACGCTCTGGGGGGAGGAGGACGACGCGGGTCCGTACACGAGCGACTCGCGGGGTCACACCGGTCCGCGGCCTGTCTACGTTCCTGGTGAGGCGAACCGCCTGATGCTGTTCTGGCGAGGACCCGGGTACGACACACACCTCAGGACGTCCGACGACGGCTGGAACTGGGACGAGCAGCGCGCGTTCCTGGCCGCCGGTGAGACAACGCCCTACTTCCATGTGGCCGGCGACGGCGACTCATCGGTCCATATGGTCGTCTCTCCCGCGCACCCGCGGACGGATGGCGGCGACCGCGTCCTTTACGCGCGGTACCGCGCCGGCGCCGTGTGGCGCGCGGACGGAACGCGCATCCGCGGGATGGACGAACTCCCGGTGCTCCTGGACGAGTGCGACGTCGTCTACGACGGTTCGGTTGACGATGTCCCGGCGTGGGTCTGGGACGTCGCCGACGACGGGGGAGTTCCCGTCATCGTCTACGCGACGTTCCCGGAGAAGGACGACCACCGCTACTGGTACGCGCGGTGGACGCCGGACGGATGGGCACGCCAGGAGATCGTCGCGGGCGGGTCGTGGTTTCCGAGCGGGAACGTCAGCTCACGTCGGCACGACCAGTATTACTCGGGCGGTGTCACGTTGGACCACGCCGACCCGTCGGTCGTCTATCTCTCTCGCCAGGTCGACGGCATCTTCGAGATCGAGCGGTGGGTGACGGCGGACGGTGGCGCCAGCTGGGAGAGCGAGGCGGTCACGTCCGGCTCCCGCGCGAACAACGTGCGGCCGGTCGTCCACAGGATCTCCGCGACGAGTCCCAACATGACGGAGCCCCCGTCCACCCTCTTCTGGATGAACGGGAGCTACGTGGACTACGGGGAGTACTCGACCAGCATCCGGATGCGAGCGGTCGATTGAGCCTGAGCACGCAGAAGGGGGGCATGGCATCGTCAAGCCCTCCTTCTGCGAGGCCGCACGCCAGACGCGACCCTCCCTAGCGGTACATCGCCTTGATGGCTCCCCAGCTCAGCTTCTCGACAGCGGAGTACCCGCATCCCTGCCAGTGCGCGCCGACGAGCTCCTCGTACGGGTGCTCGGGGAGACACGGCGAGTTCTCGTGAAGCGTCAGGTCGCCGGACGCGAGATCGCAGAAGAGCGGGTCCGCGTGGAAGACCCCGACCATCGTCCCGCAGAGTGAGTCACCGCTTGCGTTGCCGAAGACGCAGCAGGTGTAGAAGCTCGGGTCCGCGAGTTCGGCGCAGTGCACGGCGTCCGTTCCGGGCCTGTCGAACGCGAAGATCGTGAGGTAGAACTCGGGCGTCGACTTCCAGATGTAGACGCTCGTGCCCCAGTCCGCGCCGTTGGCCGCGAACGTGTTGTTGACAAACATCCCCTCAAGCGTGTCGTGGATGAGCAGCGCCCCGCCGCGCGGTGCGCGGTTGTCGAAGAAGGTGCATCCCCAGACCACCGGATACCAGCAGGCCTGCATGTGCACGGCTCCGCCGCCCAGGACGAGCCCGTTTCCGGTGCACTCGTTGTCCACGAACACACAGCTGCTGAACTGCGGCTCGGAGCGGCTTGTCCAGACGGCCCCGCCCTTCTCGATGGCCGTGTTGCCCGAGAACGTACAGCTCTGGAACACGCCGTCCGAGTCCGGCGCGTAGACGGCGCCGCCGCTGCCGTCCCGTGCCGTGCAGTCGATGAAGCCGCAGGCGCCGACGTGGGGGCAAGCGTAGTCGAAGAGCGCGATCGCGCCACCCTGGCCGGCCGAGCAGTTCTCGAACGTGACGCCGGTGATGGTCGGGTGGCTGTTGTCGCAGTAGACGGCGCCGCCCGCGTGGTAGAGGCCGACGTAGCCGTTCCGGATCGTGACGTTCCTGAGGATGGAGAAGCCACCCTCGCCGCTGGCGAAGACGAACGCACGGTGCTCGCTCCCCGGTCCGCCCTCGAGGTCGATGATGCAGCTCGCCGCGTCGCCGCTGAGGGACCTGATCCTGACGGCCTTCCCGAGGTAGCTGACGTCGCGGTTCCCGTCGCCGGTGAACGTGCCGTCCGCGAGGAGGACCGTGTCGCCATCGGCGGCCGCGTGGACCGCGTCCTGGATGGTCGCGACGTCACCGGTGCCATCCGGCTCAATGATGAACACCGAGGGCGCGGCCGTCGTCGAGAAGAGGAGAAGCGCGGCCAGACAGAGCGGCATCCAAAGAGTGAGCGGTGTGCGCATCGCGTCGCCTCCCTGTGTGCTCGATGGGGCTGTTCGTACTCGTTGGGACCGTGTGTGCCCGATGGGACCGGGTGTGCCCGGTGGGGCTGTGTGTGTCCGATGGGACCGTGCGAAATGGTGAATCACACCCATGATAGCACGCCCTCGTGGGTGAGGCAACGAGCTGCATGGTCCGTCAGTCGTGAGGCGGTCGCACCCGGGCGCCCGCTTCGGTCACGCCGAGAAGCGTGATACAATGTAGATGGACATGCCTCCATCACTGACGGGGCGTTCAGCCCCGGAGGGAAGGGCCATGAAGACAAGACCACACGGATACACGACAGCGCTCGCGGTTCTGACACTGGCGGCACTGCTGCTCGCGGCGCCGGCAGCGGCCGCCCCGCTTCTCTGGACGGGTGATGTCGCAACGCCCGCGGGCGCCCACGAGATCCGTCTCGGGTGGGGTGAGGAGCCGTTCGAGCTTCGCGTGCTCGACTCGGATGTGGCGACGACGCGACTCGGCTTCGAACTCGACCGTTTTCTGACGGCGGATGTGACGGCGATGGGTGGGGAGTGGACGGCGGTGGCGCTTGAGGGGGCCGTGCTCAGACTCGAGCGCGGGGCTCCCGAACTCCCGGTCGTCCGCACGTCGGTCGCGCTTCCGGATGTCGGTGCGCCCGTGCTCCGCGTGTCGGACGCCGTGTACGAGGAGTTCGGGGACATCGATCTTCTGCCTTCGAAGGGCAGCATCTCACGCGCCGTCGACCCGGCAAGCGTCGCCTACGAGACCGGAGCGGTCTACGAGGAGAGCGGGTGGTATCCCGCCGCGTCGGTCGAGCTCGGCGAGCCGTACATCCTCCGCGACACACGAGGTGTGGTCGTCTCGATCAACGCGTTCCAGTACAGTCCCGCGCGCAGGACGCTTCGCGTTCTCCGCTCCGCGACGATCGAGGTGGCGACGGGGCACGCGCGTGGTCACAACGAACTCGGCGTGAAGCCGCCGATCCGTTCGGCGGAGTTCGAGCGTCTCTATGCCGGCCACTACGTCAACGCGGACGCGCTGTTCGCGAGCGGCACGCTTGACGATGGACGAGACCGCTACACACCGGTCTCCGAGACCGGCCCGATGCTCATTATCGCGCACGATGACTTCGTGGATGCGATGGCGCCGTTCGTGGAGTGGAAGGAGCAGTGCGGGCTTCCGACAACGCTCGTGGCACTGTCGACAGTCGGATCGACGGCTGACGATATCCGGAGCTACATCCTCGGTTCGTATCACACGGACGGCACGGCGTTCGTCCTGCTCGTCGGTGATGCCGATCAGGTCCCGACCTATCCCGATGGGAGCAACGCTGCCGACCCGATGTACTCCCTGCTGGCAGGCTCGGACTCGTATCCCGACATCCTCGTCGGCCGGTTCTCGGCCGAGACGACCGAGCACGTGACGACGCAGGTCACGCGGAGCGTGGAGTACGAGAGCCAGCCGCAGACCGGCGCGACCTGGTACAGCAAGGCGTGCGGCATCGCGTCGAACCAGGACGGCGGGACCGGGACGCCCGACTTCGACTTCATGAACGACATCCGCGACATGCTTCTCGGGTTCACGTTCACCGAGGTCGATCAGATCTACGATCCGTCCGCGAGCACCTCGGCGATCACGGCCGCGGTGAACGAGGGGCGGAGTATCGTCAACTACATGGGGCACGGCAACACGATGGGCTGGTCGACCGGTCCGTTCATCAGCAGTCACGTCAACGCGCTCACCAACGATGACATGCTCCCGTGGATCGTGAGCACGGCCTGCAAGGTCGGGAAGTTCCACACGCTCACGTGCTTCGCCGAGGTGTGGATGCGGGCCACCAACGGTGACCGCCCGAGCGGCGCCGTGGGGATGTACGGCTCGTCGGTGAACCAGGACTGGGTACCGCCTATCGTTGCGCATGTGGAGATCATGGACCTGCTCGTCACCCATCAGAACCGAACGCTGGCGGGGCTCTACATGAACGGCGCCTGTGCCATGATCGACGCGCACGGTTCGACCGGCGCCGATGAGTTCATCCACTGGCACGTCTTCGGCGACCCGAGCCTGCGGGTACGGACGGCGGCGCCCGAGTCGCTCTCCGTGACCCACGCCGGCTCCGTCAATCCGGACGCGCACGAGTTCATCGTATACACGAGCACTGGGGCCATGGCGGCGCTCTCGGATGGCGGCGAGTGCATCGGCTCGGCTGTCGCGGGTGGTGGCGGCGAGGCGATCATCACGTTCGCCGACACGCTCTCCGGCGACAGCGTCACCCT
Source organism: bacterium (assembly GCA_029990205.1). Lineage (GTDB taxonomy): Bacteria > Joyebacterota > Joyebacteria > Joyebacterales > Joyebacteraceae > JAPEKQ01. The sequence goes on along the minus strand of JAPEKQ010000004.1, from coordinate 129,825 downwards.
GACGGTCACGCGGTTCAACAGCGTGCCGCACATCGAGCAGGTGCCGACCGGCAGCGGCTCGTCGTCGGGCGACACGAGCGAGCTGTCGCTCTCGCAGAACTATCCGAACCCCGCCAGGCGCGGGACGGCGATCGCGTTCGCGCTCGGGGTCGGCGGCAACGTGTCGCTCAAGGTGTACGACGTGGCGGGACGTCTCGTCACGACGCTGGCGGACGGGTACCATGCGGCCGACGAGTACAGCGTGGCGTGGGAAGGCAAGGACGACGCGGGCAACGAGCTGGCGACCGGTGTCTACTTCTACCGGCTCGAGACGCCCGAGGGCGAGCGGCTCCGCAAGATGCTCCTGCTGAAGTAGTCCGGCCGCGCGGCCCGGTCGGGGCCGGTGTCGGCTCGGCAGCCGACGGCGGATCTGACACCACCGACCGCACCACGCGCGACAGAGTGAGACAACGAGAAGCCCCCGGCCGTTGCCGGGGGCTTCCTTGTGTCGCGGGCTGCCGGGGGAGTGCCTACTTGAGCAGGACCATCTTCCGGCCGCGGATGAACTGGTCGCACTCGAGCCTGACGAAGTAGACGCCGGCTGCCACGGTGGCGCCGGTCTCATCACGTCCGTTCCAGACGACGTCACGGCGTCCGCCGTCGAGCGGCCCCTCGATGAGCGTTCGGACGCGTCGTCCTGCCGCGTCGAAGACCGAGAGGTTCGTGTGGTCGACGCCGTGCGGGATCTCAAAGGTGACGGTCGCGTTCTCCGTGAACGGGCTGGGGTGCGGCCGCGCGAGGTGGATGGCGAGCGTTCCCGCCGTCGATGCGTAGACCGTTCCCTGCCCCGCAATGTCCTCGGTCCCGTCCCAGAGGATCGCCCGGAGCTGGTACCAGAACGTGGTCTCGGGCCATACCGTGTCGTCCACGTGCACGCCCGGTGTCACCGGGATGAGCGGCTCCGCCATGATGCGGTCGAAGCAGCCGTCCTCCGTGGTGGAGCGCTTGATGACGAGCCCCTCGACGCCCTCGAGCGTGGCGAGGTCCCATCGAAGCGTGATCTCCGTCGCACCGGTGGCGACCGCGTAGAAGATCCCGTTGACGGGTGTGCCGCAGCCGCCCGCGCCGTAGGCGCCGACCTGCTCGCCCCATGCGTTGTTCGCGGGGAGACAGGGCGAGTCGTCGTAGAGCGTCAGCGCCCCTGGACAGAAGAGCGGGTCAGTGAACAGGTTGTCACCGCCCGCGGGCACCGTGTCACCACCGGCGTTGCCGAAGACGCAGCAGTGGTCCGGTGTGAACGAGGCCTGGCCGTCCCAGGAGAAGCCTGCCCCCGCGAAGCTGTTCGCCACGATGGTGTTCGTGATGACGGGGGAGGACGTGCTGTAGCAGTGGATTCCGCCTCCTTCGCCGTGCGAGTGGCACTCGGCGACGGTCGTGTAGCTGATGGTGGGAGATGACGCCCCGCAGAAGATGCCGCCCCCCATGACGTCGCCCTGGCATAGGGAGATCGAGCAGTTCCGGATGATGGGATTCGAGTTGGCGCGGCAGGCAATGCCGCCGCCGGACGCGGTGGCATGGCAGTCCTCGATCGTGAGATCGACGAGCTTGGGAGAACTCGTCCAGAAGCACTCGATGGCGCCCCCGTACGCCGATCTCCCGTTGCGGATGGTGAACCCCTCGACGACCGTGGTCGTGTCCTGCGAGCTGTTGAAGTAGAACGCGTGGCTTGCGAACTCGCAGTCGATGATGACATCGCCGCGGGATGTCATCGCGAGGAGGTGGAGTCCCCGGTTGCCCGGGTCGATGTCGAGGTTGCCGGTCCCCGTGTAGGTCCCGGGCATGACCTTGATCATCCGGCCGTCCGGAGCCGCGTCAACGGCGTCCTGGATCGTCGTGTAGTCTCCGCCGCCGCTCGCGTCGACGACCAGCGACCGGTCGATCGTGATGCACGTGGCCCGGCGGATCCCGAACTCCTGTCCGACCGCCATGCCCGCGAACTCGCACCACCGGATTTGGTCGGCGGGCCCCCACGTGTCGAGACACCCGTAGTAGAACGAGTCGCCGTCCGCGCTCTCGGCGTACCCGATGGTCGCGATCGAGTGGTCGCTGCTGTCGTCGCCGTCGGTGTCGACCGACATCTGCATCGGTCGGTGCGCTTCCATCTCCACCTTGAAGAAGTTCCAGTTGAGCGACTGGTCCGTGATGTAGACGAACTCGGCCGCGGGGTCGAGGTCGGGACGGCGATACGTGATGTACGCAGGGAGGTTGTCGGGGAGGTAGGTCGTACGGGTCCATCCGTACGCGAGGTCGAGAACGCTGTGCGAGGTCCAGAGGTAGTCGGCGATGCAGTCGTTCACATGCTCGTCGCCCTCGGGGAGCTCCGAGCGGTCGGGGAGTATAGTGCCGCCGTTGGTGTCGATCGGGAGGCAGTAGTCCTCGTAGTTGGCCGGGTCGAGCTCCGAGCGCTGCGAGGCGATGGCCTGGTTGACCTCCTCGGTCTGTGTCGACGGGTCGCCGGGCATGAGTCCGTCGTACCCGTTCATGTCGTGGTATGCCATGATCATCCCGATGGCCGTCGGCGTGCACCCGTGACGCCAGTCGTAGCCCGGTACTCCGGGGATGACGTAGACGGTCCAGTCGGGGGGAGGCGTGAACCGCGGTCTGGCCGTGACCCACGGCGGCGGGGTCGGGCCAAGCCAATCGATGTCTCCGCCGAGCTCTGCGACCCCGGACGCGGTCACTCTGAGCTGGTCGAGCGTGCGTGCGGTGGCCGGTTTGGCCGCGCGCGCGTCAGCGGTCGCTGCGGCGTCCGCGTAGACAGGCGCCGGCAGATGGGCGACCGCAAGCACCACAAGGACGGCGAGAAGCGTTCGCTGTGCGCGCATCGAAGTCTCCTGGTCGGTCGGTTCGGTTCGGGCGGGTTTCGCACACTCGAGTATAACGCCATCACTGGGTCGGACTCAAGTATAATGAAGCGGCCCCCGGTTCCCCAGGGGCCGCTCCTGTGTGTTCTTCTGCTGATCAGCTGCTAGCCGGCGAGTTCGCCTCGCTCGGCCGCCGCCTTGAGTTCGTCGTTCGCCATGATGGCGACCTCGACGCGGCGATTCTCCTGCTTGCCCTCGACCGTCTCGTTCGTGGCGATCGGCTGCATCTCGCCGTACCACGTGATGGTCATGCGCTGTCCCTCAACGGTGTGCTCGATGAGGTAGTCCGAGACGGAGAGCGCGCGCCGCTCCGAGAGGTCCATGTTGTACTCGTCGGTACCGTCGGAGTCGGTGTGCCCCTCGATGAGGATGTCGGTGTCGGGGTACTTGTTGAGGATCCGGGCCAGCTCGACGAGGTTGTCCTGCGACGCCGGCCTGAGATCAGCCTTGTCGACGTCGAAGAGCAGACCCGAGTCGAACGTGATCTTGATGCCTTCGCCGACGCGCTCGACCGTCGCGCCTTCGATGTCGGCCTCGATCTCCTCGGCCTGGTCGTCCATGTACTCGCCGATGGCCGCGCCCGCGGCGCCGCCGATGACCGCGCCGAGGATGGCGCCGAGCGCCGTGTTGCCGGACGCGTCACCGATCGCCGCCCCGACGACCGCGCCCGTGCCGGCGCCGATCGCCAGACCCTTGTCGCTTCTCGACATCGACGCGCAGCCGAACAGCGACGCGACGAGGACGAGGGCGACGAGCGTTGTCAGAGCTCTTCTCATGGGACCCCTCCCTGCTTGAGTTCGTCTTCCGGTTTCGTGGTGGACCGGCCCGACCCATGGCCGAGCCTCGTTCAGCTTCAGACGCAGAAAAGCATCGCCTGTTCGATGCGCCGAGTCAACGGTGGTTCTGCGCGAGCGGTGACCAGTCATTCATTGACAGACAGGGGGGAGTGTGTGATAAACTATGGTACTCAATCGTCAGATGATGGCATCCTGCCACGCACACACTGGGGAGGTTCCATGCGGCACAGCCCTCTGATCCTTCTGGTCGCTTCCATCACTGTCGCGGTTCTCGTGGCCCCCGGGCTTCGCGCGCAGAGCTGCTACGACTACGAGAACAACCTCTGCTGGAAAGGCAACATCCCGCTTCGCGGGGGCGGGGGGTCGTCGGTCCTCGGGCACATCGCCGGATCGGCGGACGAGTTCGGCGTCGCGTACGAGCGGGACGGGTTCATGCTCTACGAGACGACGTCCGATCCGCTCTCCCCGAACGTCTACGGGCCGATCCCGTCCTACGGTCTCTTCCACGCGGTCGTCACCGACCAGGAGTTCTACTGGGTGGCGGACTCGGACTCGGGTCTCGTGCTCATCGACGCGCGCGACCCCGGCACGATGCACATCGAGGATGTCATCAACGTCCCGGCAACCGGCGTTGGGATGTCGCGTGACTACATCATGTGCGCGGCACAGGACAACTCGTTCACGCTGGTGGACAACAACCCGGCGGATCCGAAGATTGTGGACTCCACGACGCTGCCCGGCGCGGGTTGGGCGGTCTGCGAGGCGCAGGACATGCAGCACGCCTACGTTGCGTGTTGGGACGCCGGACTGGCCGTCGTCGACGTGACGACGTCGCCGCCCACGGTTGTGGACACCGTGGGCATCATGACCAACGCGGTCAGCGTGTGCGTCCACGACACGCTGCTGTTCGTCGGAGGTTCGAACGCCTACTTCACGTACGGGACGCTGGAGGTCCTGAGCGTCAGCGACCCGGCACACCCGTATCACCTCACCGGCGTCTCGTGCGCCCCGCCATGGGACGTGGACTACATCGACAACCACCTGTACGCGTCCGGGTACGACCTCTCGATCTTCGGGCTGGAGGGCGGCGTGTTCCCGTCGCTTGAGGAGCGAGTGACCATGACCGGTCAGGCGAAGGGCGGCGTCCTCGCGACGAACGACTACTGCTACGTCGTCGTCAATCCGAGCTGGACCGACGCGGGCGGAGTCAATGTGCTGGCCAAGCCGACGCACTCGTTCCGGAGCGCGCACAACACGTGGAACGTCGTCCAGGACGCCATGGACATCGTGGCTGGCGACGGGTACGCATACGTCCTCCAGTACACGAGTCCGCTCGCCATCACCGCGGTCGACCTCTCGACCGGGATGGCCAGCGACACGGCGACGGCCCTGAACTCCGTGGATCCCAACTGCCTGACGCAGTGGGGTGACTATCTCCTGGTCGCCACCGAGGAGGACGGGCTCTACGTCTTCGAGATCGTGAGCCCGGGGGACGTGGAGCACATCTCTCAGGTGGACTTCCCGGACAACGAGAACTTCGAGGAGGTCGCCGCGTACGATCAGTTCGCGTACTGCGCCGCCGAGACCTGCATCATCGTGGTCGACATGAACGTGCCGACCAACCCGATCATGCTCAACGCGATCGACGGCGAGACTCAGAACGGGCTCCCCGGTCTGGATGTCTACGGGGACGTGATGTACGCGGCGTTCGAGAACTACGACGGAGCGCTTGCCATCCGAGCATACGATCTCGGAGCCGATCCCGTTGATCCGCCGGTTCTGGGCGAGACCGCGACCGTCGCGGACAGCTACCCTGAGGAGCTCGATGCGGTCGGTGGCATGGTGTACGTGGCGGGGCCGCACGGACTGACGATCGCGGACTTCACCGACCCGACGCACCCAGCCTGGCGGAGTCAGACGACGATGGGGTGGATCGCGTACAGCGTCGAGGTCTCCGGGACGTGGGCCTACGTGGCGAGCGACGACGATGGCGTCTACGTGGTCGACTGTGCCGATCCGGTTCACCCGGAGATCGTCGGACACGTCTGCGCCCAGCCACCGATGAGCGACGATCCCTGTGCGGTCGCGCTCCACGGCGACGACGTTCTCTTTGTCGATTGGGACAGCTACCTCGGTGTCGGCTACAGGATGTGCGACGAGGTCCTCGACGTGCCGGAGCACGACGACACGTTCGTGGCGCGCCCGGGCCTCAGACAGAACCATCCGAATCCGTTCAACCCGAAGACATCGGTTACCTACTCGCTTCCGACCGACGGTCACGCGCGGGTCGGTGTCTACAACGTCGCCGGCCGTCTGGTAGCGACGCTGGTCGACGGTCCGCAGAGCGCGGGCGAGCACGTCGCGGTGTGGGACGGGCGGACGGACGCGGGCGAGGAGGCGGCATCGGGCGTCTACTTCTGCCGTCTCGAGACTGAGGAATCGAGCCGCAGCATCAGCATGGTGCTGCTGAAGTAGAACGCACTGGATGGAGCGGATAGAAGAAGCCCCCGGGCTGGCCGCCCGGGGGCTTCGTTGCGTCTGTTCTCCGTGTCCCTGCTACTTGCCTTCTCTGAGCTTCCGGCGCTCCTCGACGATCTCCTCGGCGATGGCGAACGGGACGGCCTCGTAGTGTTCGAACGTCATCGTGAACTCGCCGCGCCCGCTCGTGATGTTGCGGAGCTCCGACGAGTACCCGAACATCTCAGCGAGCGGTACGTGCGCGCGTATGATGCTCGCCTTGCCGCGTGTCTCCATGTCGATGATCTTGCCGCGCTTGCCGCAGAGACTGCCCGTCACGGCGCCCGTGTTGTCCTCGTGCGCCGTCACCTCAACGCTCATGACCGGCTCGAGAAGCGCGGGTCCCGCCTTCCGGCAGGCGTCGCGGAAGCCCATGCTCGCGCAGGTGCGGAACGCCATCTCCGATGAGTCGACATCATGCGACGAACCGTCGTTCAAGACGACCTTGACGTCGACCATCGGGAACTGCGCGTACGGCCCCTCGGCCATCGCGTCCACGATGCCCTTCTCAATGGCGGGGATGTACTCGCGCGGGATGCGTCCGCCGACGACCTTGTTGTCGAACGAGAACCCGTATCCCGGTCCGCCAGGTTCGACGGAGAACTTGATGTGCGCGTACTGACCGTGGCCACCGCTCTGCTTGACGTGCTTGTGCTCGTGGTCGAGCGCGGCGGTGATGGTCTCGCGGTAGGCGACCTGCGGACGCCCGACCTTCGTCTGGACCCCGAACTCGCGCTTGAGCCGATCCACGATGATATCAAGATGGAGCTCGCCCATCCCGGAGATCACAACGTCGCCGGTCTCTTCGTCCGCGCGGACCGTGAACGTCGGGTCCTCCTCGGCGAGACGGATGAGCGCCTTGCTGAGGTTGTCGCGGTCGGTCCGGCTCTCCGGCGTGACCGCCATGTCGATGACGGGCGCCGGGAACTCGATGGACTCGAGCATGATCGGGTGCTCTTCACTGCAGATGGTGTCGCCCGTTCGCGTGTCGCCCAGTCCGACCACGGCGCCGACCTCTCCGGCGTGGAGCGCGTCGACCGCCTCGCGGTTGTCGGCGTGCATCTCGAAAATGCGTCCGATGCGCTGTCGCTTCTCCCGGGTCGAGTTGTAGTACGTCTCTCCGGACTTGAGAACGCCCGAGTAGACGCGGACGTACGTCAGCTTACCCATGTGCTTGTCGGCCTGCACCTTGAAGGCGAGTGCGGCCAGCGGGCTGTCGTCGGTCGGATGCCGGACGATCTCCGCATTGCTCTCGAGCTTCGTGCCGATGACTGGCGGCAGGTCGAGGGGGGAGGGAAGATAGTCGATGATCGCGTCGAGCAACCGGCGGACGCCCTTGTTCTTGAACGCCGCGCCGCAGAGGACGGGGATGATCTCGCCGGCGATGGTCGCCTTGCGCATCGCGGCCACGCACTCGTCTCGTGACGGGATCTCGCCGTCGAGGAATTTCTCCATGAGCTGGTCGTCCTGCTCGCTGATACGCTCGATCATGACCGCCTCCGCGGCCCGCGCCTTCTCGCAGAGCTCCTCGGGGATCTCCTCCTCGCGGATGTCGACGCCCTTCTCCTTCTGGTCGTAGTAGACGGCCTTCATGTCGACGAGGTCGATGATGCCCTCGAACTGGTCCTCGGCGCCGATGGGGAGGACGACGGGCACCGCGTTCGCGCCGAGCTCGCCCTGGATGTCCTTGACCACGCGATCGAAGTCCGCGCCGATGCGGTCCATCTTGTTGATGAACGCGATGCGGGGGACGCGGTACTTCTCGGCCTGACGCCAGACCGTCTCCGACTGCGGCTGGACGCCGCCGACGGCGCAGAAGAGCGCCACGGTACCGTCGAGCACGCGGAGCGAACGCTCGACCTCGGCTGTGAAGTCCACGTGGCCGGGCGTGTCGATGATGTTGACGCGGTGGTCCTTCCAGTACGCGGTCGTCGCGGCGGAGGTGATGGTGATGCCGCGCTCCTGCTCCTGGACCATCCAGTCCATCGTCGCCTCGCCATCGTGGACCTCACCGAGGCGATGCGTCCGGCCCGTGAAGTAGAGGATCCGCTCGGTGGCGGTCGTCTTGCCGGCGTCGATGTGGGCCGTCACGCCGACGTTGCGAACCTTGTCCATGCTTGTGCGAGGCATCGTGTTCTCCAGTCGTTCCCAAGGGGACCCGGCTCAAGGGCTGTCTACGGGCTATCTATAGAGCGCCTTGATCGTTCCCCAGCTCCTCTTCTCGACCGGCGTCTGTACGCCGCCGAGTTCAAAGGCCATATCATAGTCCCAGTCGCCCGGGAATCCAGCGAGATCGTCGAATGATGTCCACCGGTCGGCGGAGAGGCGGGCGTCCTCGATCCAGGGGTGTTTGCCCTGCACGTCGCCGGCCGCCTGCGCCCAGAACCACTCGCCCTCGGTGAGGCTCTGCCCCACCATCTGGACGCTCACGCAGTAGCGGGACCCGGCGTTCACCTGGATCGGGTCGAAGGTGGCGTGGTGCTCCGTGAGCCCGTGCGGGCCCGGTGTCTCCGTGAAGTCGGTCACGTACCGCTCGCCGATGAGGTCGACCGGCAGGCCCGAGAGGGGGTGAGCGTAGTAGATGCGGATGACGAACACGCGGTCGGCCGTGCCCTGACAGTCGACCGTCAGCGTGTAGTCGCTTATCGCTCCGTGATACCCCTCGACGACGACGTAGTAGGTGCCGGCGTCATCGAGCGTGATCGATATCTCGTCCTCACCGTTGACCAGACACGAATCCTCAGTGCAAGCGGTGAGGAGGAAGAGGTCGAGGTCGGCGGTCATGTCCGAGAGCGTCAGCGTCAGACCGACGTTCGGTCCGGGGATCGGCAGTTCGTAGAGCATCTCGGGGCCCGACTCAAGCCAGAGCTGGCTGCAGCTGGGGTACCGATCCACGTCGCTGTTCCCGGAGCTGTTGTTGTCCGAGACGACCGAGCCGCAGGGGAGGAGGATCGGGTCCGTGCAGTTGAGGTAGCGCTCCCCCGTCCGTATCCAGCGAGGCGAGCTTGACGCTGCGCCCGGTCTGGCTGCGCGGTCGCCCGTCACGAAGTCGCCCCACCACGTGATGTCGTTGATATCGTAGTCGTACACGGGGATGAAGTCGTCGGCGACCTCCGCGAAGAACGGGGCGTCTGACGAGAACTGGCTCGGCGCGAGTCCGGGCGTGCCGGGGGGCTGCACCCAGACGGTCTGGCCCTGAGCCGTTGCGGTCGCCGCCGGCGCAAGGAGCAGCGCCATCGTGAAGAGCAGTGTCATCGCGAAGGACAGGGCCCTTGCGAGGGGTCGCGCCGGCCCACGGAGCGGCCCTCCCGCGATGATTGACCTGCGTGTGAACCCCGGTGTGCGTGTCAAAACGGGTGCCTCCCTCACATGACCGACGTCTGTCCGACATCGTGCCATGAGCGGGTGGCCACCGCAAGGGATTCCGAGGCTGAGCCATGTGAGAATCCGGTAAGAGCGTGGCGGCTTGACTCCCGGAGGGCCGCCTGTTAGCATTCATAGGCTAAGAAGGCGCGAACCAGGGGGATCTGTGTTCAGGAAGAAGCCGAAGGACGAGAAGAAGGCCGAGCAGTCGAAGTCCGGCCTCATCATGGTCAAGAACGGCCAGAAGCGCGAGGTCTCCTTCGAGGAGCTGGCGCTGTCCAACACGCTATCGCTCGAGGCTCTCGTCCGCGTGCTCTCACGGAACGGCAACATCGATCCCGGGGAGCTCCTCAAGGAGATGGAGAAGGTCAAGACGGAACGATTCCGGGACGGCATGCCGCCGGTGCCGGACGATGATCTGAAGCACTAGGAGGCGTACTCGATGCTGTTTCTTATGATGCTGTTTCCGGACGTGGCGCACGCCATGGGTGTTTCGGGCGCCGAGGGAGCGCAGCAGGGTGGCGGCGCAAGCATGCTCATCATGCTCGTGGCCATCTTCGCGATCTTCTACTTCCTCATGATCCGTCCGGAGTCGAAGCGCCGCAAGGAGCGTCAGGACATGCTCGACGCGCTTCAGCGCGGTGACAAGATCGTCACGCTCGGCGGGCTCTACGGTGAGATCCAGGATGTCCATGACGACAAGATCGTCATCAGGATCGCCGAGGGCGTCAAGGTCGAGGTCTCGAAGTCGGCTATCAGTGCCGTGAGGGAGTAGCAAGGTCTATGGCCATCCTCGAAGTCGTCAAACACGGTCACCCGGTTCTGGTCGAAGAGGTCAAGCACGTCGAGGAGATCGACGACGAGATCCGTACGCTCATCGACGACATGATCGACACGATGCGGAACGGCGAGACGCCGGCCGTCGGGCTGGCGGCACCGCAGGTGGGGCGCGCCATGGCGCTCTTCGTGGCCGAGCCGCCGCCGGACCACGAGGGTGAGGACGCTGTCTACCAAGGCGCCGTCGTGCTCATCAACCCGGAGATCGTTCTCGGGTCGGGGCACACGGTCGTCGAGGAAGGGTGTGTCAGCTGCCCCGGCATCACGGCTGATGTCGAACGGCCGGCCCGGGTTGTCATCAAGGGGCTGGATCGCGACGGTAACGAGGTGAAGCTGGATGTCGATGGCGCGCTCGCGCGGATCTTCCAGCACGAGGTCGACCATCTCATGGGGAAGTTCTTCTTCGACCACATCAACCCCATCAAGAGGCAGCTCCTCAAGTCCCGGATCCGTAGAACATAGGCGAGTCCACTTCGCCCAGGTGAGTTGCCGACATGCGTATCGTCTTCATGGGGACCCCGGACTTCGCGGTCCCCTCTCTCAAGAGCCTCCACGAGGCCGGACACGAGCTCGTGCTCGTCGTCACCCAGCCCGACCGCCCTGCGGGGCGGGGACGGAAGCTCACACCGCCACCCGTCAAGACCACAGCGCTCGAATTCGGCCTCGAGGTCGCGCAGCCGGAGTCGGTCAACACCGACGAGTTCGTCGCGCGTCTCCGTGAGCTCGCGCCCGACCTGTTCGTCGTCGTGGCGTTCGGTCAGATCCTCAAGCAGAGGCTCCTCGACATCCCGCCGCTCGGTTCGATCAACGTCCACGGGTCGCTGCTCCCGGACTACCGCGGCGTGGCACCGATCAACTGGGCCATCGTCGGCGGCGAGACCGAGACCGGTGTGACGACGATGTACATGGCGCGAACGGTCGACACGGGAGCCATCATCCTGAAGCGCAGCACACCGATCGGTCCCGAGGAGACGGCGGGCGAGCTCTACGACCGTCTCTCGGCACTCGGTGGCGAGCTCATCGCCGAGACGGCGGAGCTCATCGCGCGCGGGGAAGCGCCACGCGCGGAGCAGGGGACCCCGCGCGTCGGGTACGCGCGCAAGCTCACGCGGGCCGACGGACTCATCGACTGGTCGCTCACGGCGCGAGCGGTGCACGATCACATCCGGGGTATGACGCCGTGGCCGGGCGCCACGACGCGGTTCGCCGGCCGGATGCTCCTCGTGATGCGTTCCGCGGTCGCCCGGTCGGGGGAGGCGTGCGCGCCGGCCGCTCCGGGAACGATCCTGTCGCTCGACGACGGGATCGAGATCGCCGTCGGCGACGGTTCGGTTCGTCTGACCGAGGTCAAGCCAGAAGGAAAGCGCGCAATGGCCGCGGATGAGTTCGCGCGCGGGTACCGGCCCGAGATCGGCGGTCGGCTCGGTGACGAGGAGGGAACGTGAGTCTCGGCGAGAAGAGACTCTTCTTCCTCATGTCGGCGGGTGGACTCCTGCTGCTCGCGGTGTTGGCCTGGCTGGCCTGGTATCTCATCTCCCCGAGGCTCGAGACGTTCTACCCCGGACTCCCGGGAATCATCGGGGTCGCGGCGCTCATCGCTTCGATCGTCATCGCGGTCGGACTTCTTCTGGTCGCCGTCTCCGCGCTGACCGGTCGGCGGATGCTGCTCGGGCAGCGCATCACATCGACCGTGATACGCATTCTGTTCCCGCCGGTTCTCATGCTCTCGAGCATCCTCGGTATCGACCGCGACCGCGTGAAGCGGTCGTTCATCGCCGTCAACAACGCGCTCGTCGAGGCGGCCCGGACGGAAGTGCGGGCGCACCGCATCCTGCTGCTCCTTCCGCATTGTCTCCAGGCGACCGACTGCCCGCACAAGATCACCGGCGGTCTCATCGAAAACTGCCGCGGCTGCGGTCGCTGTGTCATCGCCGGGTTGCTTCAACTCGCCAACGAGAACGATCTGGCGCTCGCGGTAGCGACCGGTGGGACGCTGGCGCGGCGCGTCATCAAGGAGAAGAAGCCGGAGGCGATCGTTGCGGTCGCCTGCGAGATGGATCTCACCAGCGGCATCCGGGACAGCTATCCGCTGCCGGTCTACGGAGTCCTCAACGAGCGGCCGAACGGTCCGTGTCGCGACACGACGGTCGATCTGGCCGCAGTGCGCGCGGCGATCGCGATGCTCGGTGAGGGCGGAGAGGTGGTGGACGATGGCCGCCCGTGATCGCGCGCTGAAGGCGCTCGCTCGGTGGGAGTCGACGACGGAGCCGATCGACATCGAGCTCGACCGCATACTCATGGACCCGGAGCTCTCTCCACTCGACAAGGCTCTCATTCAGAACCTCTGCTACGGCGTGATGCGGTGGAGGGGACGGATCGACTGGACGCTCGACCAGTACGTCAAAGGCGGACTGAGGTCGCTGCCCGTCCCCATCCGCAACGCGCTCCGCCTCGGGCTCTATCAGATCGATTTCCTCGACCGGATCCCGCCGCACGCGGCCGTCAACGAGTCGGTGCGGCTCGCGCGGAAGTTCGGCCACAAGGGCACGGCGGGCCTGGTGAATGCCGTTCTGCGCAATATCCTGTCGAGCCTCAGGCCGGACTTCCCGGACATCAAGACGGACCCGGTCGGCCACGTCAGCGTCGTCTACTCGCACCCGCGTGTGCTCGTGTCCAGGTGGATCGAGCGATACGGTGTCGAGGACACCATCCTGCTGTGCGAGTACGATAACCAGGTTCCGCGCATGGTCGTGCGCGCCAACGGACTGAAGGGCACGAGCGACGGGCTCGCCCGCGCGCTCGAGCAGGAGGGCGTGGAGGCGCGGCCGGGCAGGTACTTCCCGGAGTGTCTCGAGATCGTCGGCGGCGGCGACCTGACGAAGCTCGCGAGCTTCCGGAAGGGGCTCTTCCAGGTTCAGGACGAAGCGACGCTCGCCTCGGTCCGCCTGCTCGCGCCGGCGCCCGGCGAGACCGTCATCGACCTCTGCGCCGCTCCCGGTGGAAAGACCACGTACATCGCCGAACTCATGAAGGACCAGGGCCAGCTGGTCGCGCACGACGTCTCCCGCTATCGGCTCGATTTCCTCCGGGGCAACATCGAGCGCCTCGGCGTGAAGAACTGCGAAGTGTTCCAGTCCAATCCAGCGTCAAGCGGAACGGACTTCGACACGGCGCTTCGGCGGCAGCGGGGACTCGAGCCCAACGCGGTCCTGGGCTCCGCGGACGCGGTGCTGGTCGACGCTCCCTGTACGGGGACCGGGACGCTGGCGCGCAGGGCCGACTCGCGGTGGAAGTTCGATCTCGGGGCCCGCACGCACGACAAGCGCTACGTCGAGGACCACGAGCGGTATCATCCTCAAGGGATCTTCGCGAAGCAGGCGAGCCGCCAGCTCAAGCTCCTCCAGCAGGCGGCCGACCTGGTCAAGGTCGGAGGGCGAGTCGTCTACAGTACGTGCAGTCTCGAACCGGAGGAGAACGAACGCGTCATCGAGCGGTTCCTCGCGAGCCGACCTGAGTTCCGGCTCGACGACCCGGCGCCGTTCGTTCCTGCGATGTTCGCCGACGGAAACCATGTTAGAATCCTGCCTCACAAGCACGCGATCGACGGGGCGTACGCGGCGCGGCTGGTCAAGCGCCACGAGGGACACACGGGATGAACGAAGAGCTGACCGAACGGGAGCCGGAGGGCCGTCCGGCACCGGAGCACGAGAGGACACCGAAGAGCGACGCGGCGCCGGAGACAAAGACGGCGCCAAGGCGTTGGTCGGAGCACCCGCAGCCGTCCGAACGGGACGCGGGTGAGCTCCGCGAGCGGGTCCGGCAGGTCGCGCGCCGCGTCGGGTTCTACGCCTCAGCCGTGGCCGCGGCGTTCTGCATCGCGTTCCTGCTCGTCAACTACGTCGTCATGCCGCTCCTCGTTCGACAGGGAGATCTTGTTCCCGCACCGGACCTCGTCGGACGCTCACTCGTCGAAGCGACGACCGCGGCCGAGGCCGTCGGGCTGGGGATACGCGTCGACACCGAGCGCCCCGATCCGGAGGTTCCCGCGGGGAGCGTCCTCGTGCAGATCCCGCCGGCGGGCACCGACATCAAGCGCGGGCGGACCGTGGCCGTCATCACGAGCACGGGGCTCGACCTCAGAGCCGTTCCGAGACTCGCGGGGATGCCGGCGCGGCAGGCCCAGATCGACGCTGAGAGCGCAGGGTTCGCCGTCTCCGAGATCGTCGAGATCCACACGACGGCCGTCGAACGAGGGATGGTCGTCGGGAGCGATCCCGGAGCGGACGCGGTTCACCCGGCGGGTACGGGTCTGCGGCTCATCGTCAGCCTCGGTCCAAGGCCTCTGGAGCTCGTCATGCCATCGCTCATCGGGAAGACCCCCGAGGAGGCGAGGGTCATCGCGGAGGGACTCGGTCTCGTGGTCCGGTCGACGAAGTACGAACGAGGCAGGAGTCGGAGCGGAGCGCTGCGGGACGTCGTCATCGTTCAGGAACCCCCGGCGGGCGCGCGTGTCAACGAGGGCGACGGCATCACGCTGCGCATCGGGAAGGGCTAGGGAAGGAGAGCACGGAGCATGGGTATCGGACGGATCCAGATCGCACCGTCGATCCTCGCGGCCGACTTCACGCGGCTGGGCGACGAACTCAAGCGGATCGAGGATGGCGGCGCCGACCTCATTCACGTCGACGTGATGGACGGGCACTTCGTGCCGAACCTGACGATGGGACCGTTCATCGTCGAGGCGGTTCGCCGCGCGACGGACCTGCCGGTCGACGCGCACCTCATGATCACCGAACCCGAACGGTACGCACAGTCGTTCATCGACGCGGGCGCCGACTACGTCGTCTTCCACACGGAGGTCGCCGAGGATCCGCGACCGCTGATCGACGCCATCCGCGACGCGGGGGCGAAGCCGGGACTCTCCATCAATCCACCGACCGAGGCTTCGCGCATCGAGCCCTGGCTGGAGCTGATCGACATGGTCCTCGTCATGACGGTCAATCCCGGCTTCGCGGGGCAGAGCTTCATGGCGGATGTGATGCCGAAGCTCAGACAGATCGCGGACTGGAAGCGCGAGCGCGGGCTCGGCGTGCTCATCGAGGTCGACGGCGGCGTCTCCGTGACGACGGCGCCGACCGTCGCGTCCAACGGTGGAGAGGTGCTCGTGGCCGGCTCCGCCGTGTTCTGCGCGGATGATCCGGCCGCCGCGGTCGGAGCGATTCGCGACGCCGCCGAGGGCGGACGGCTGTGACCTCGCGCGACGCGAGTCGCGGCGGTGAGAGTCGCGTGCACTTCTCATTGGACGGGTTCGGACCGATCGTCGCTACGGCGATCCACGACGGACACGCTGTCCGGCCATCACTCCTCAAGATCATGAACGTCACCGAGGCGCAGCGGCTTCGCGATGAGGACCCGCACACCGGGCGACTCACTGTCGTCGGTGACGCGCGGCTGATCGTCCGCACGTCGAGGTTCGAGGCGGACATGAACCGCAGGCGCGCGAAGGCCGTCTACCTCACGCCCGAAGATGCGTGGGGACTCCGGGTCTGGCGCGAACAGCCCGACGAACTGGAACTCGAACGTTCGTACGCGCTCCACGACGCGTTCTACGAAGCGATGGAGGAGTTCCTGGCGCGGCTCGAGAGGGAATACGGCGCGTTCGTCGTCCTCGACCTGCACAGCTACAATCACATGCCGGATGGTCCGGACGGCAGCCCCGCCGATCCGGAGCACAACCCGGTCGTCATCGTCGGGACCGGCAACACCGACGGCGAGAGGTGGCGCGGTCTCATCGACCGGTTCATCACGGACCTCAGCTCGTACGACACCGGCGGGGAGCCGCTCGACGTCCGCGAGAACGTGAAGTTCACAGGTGGCGACTTCACGCGATGGATCCACGGACGGTTCCCGAGGTCATCGTGCTGCCTGGCTGTCGAGTTCAAGAAGACGTTCATGGACGAATGGACGGGCCTGCTCGACGACGAGCGCTTCGAGGTCCTCCGGTCGGCGCTGGCGTCGACCATCCCCGGAGTGAGGGAGGAGCTGGCCGCTCGTTCAGATGCAACTCCTCACAGATAGGTCGGTTACGGCTTCTTCGCCCATCCGCTCTGCCCAGACTGTCTCTCCGTACGCTTTTCCTCTTGCGTGATATCTGTCTTACTGGTATATTCTCAAGGCTGTACCACTTGTAGGCCCGGGACTCGCGAGAGTCCAGCCGGGGCAGGGGATGTCTTTGCTCTGGAAAGGGCCGTGTTGGTTCTGTGTGTCCTGGGTCCGTGACCCTCTCTACTCGTCGTTGTCGCCTCGGTGTGCGGCCTCGACGCGCGGATCCCGTGGGAAGGTTGGCGGCTGCGCATGTTCGATCAGCTTTCGGACCGTCTGCAAAGCGCGTTCAAGTCGTTGACCGGCCGCGGCAGACTCTCAGAGTCCAACATCGAAGAGGCCATGCGTGAGGTCAGGCGCGCGCTCCTCGAAGCCGATGTGAACTTCAAGGTCGCTCGGAAGTTTGTCGACGACGTGAAGGTTCGCGCGGTCGGCGAGGACGTGCTCAACAGTCTGACCCCGGGCCAGCAGGTGGTGAAGGTCGTCCATAACGAGCTGGTGAAGCTCCTGGGCGACACGGGAGAGCCCTTCAGGATTCCGACGGGAACGCCCGCGGTCATCATGATCGTCGGGTTGCAGGGGTCGGGTAAGACGACCTTCTGCGCGAAGCTCGCTCGGTTCCTGAAGCAGCGCGGAAAGCACCCTCTCCTCGCGGCGGCCGATACGTACCGGCCGGCTGCACAGGATCAGCTCTCGACGCTGGCCTTGCAGCTGGATGTGCCGGTTCACACGGGCCGCCCCGACGCCGATCCGGTCGAGATCACGACCACGGCTGTCGAAGAGGCCGGTGCGCGCGGAGCCGATGTCGTTATTCTGGACACGGCGGGCCGTCTCCACGTGGACGAGGAGCTCATGCAGGAGCTCGAGCGGATCAAGGCGGCGACGAAGCCGGCTGAAGTCCTGCTCGTTCTCGACAGCATGACAGGTCAGGACGCCGTGAACGTGGCGCAGGAGTTCGTCGATCGGCTCGATTTCACAGGGGCCGTGCTGACGAAGATGGACGGAGACACGCGCGGAGGCGCGGCCGTCTCGCTGCGGGCGGTCACGGGCAGGCCGATCAAGTTCGCCAGTGTGGGCGAGAAACTGGATGCCCTGGAACCGTTCCACCCGGACCGCGTCGCATCGCGGATCCTCGGAATGGGTGACATCGTCACCCTCGTGGAAAAGGTCCAGGACGCCGCTGATGTCGAGCAGGCCGCCAAACTCGAGGAGAAGCTCAGGAAGCAGACGTTCACCCTCGAGGACTTCTACGAGCAGCTTCAGGCGCTCAAGAAGATGGGGCCGATGGACCAGCTCATGTCGATGATACCCGGCATGGGCAAGGTGAGTCAGTCAGCGGTGGATGAGAACGCCCTCGACAGAGTCGAGGCCATCATCAACTCGATGACGCCGGAGGAGCGACGGAAGCCTGTCATCATCGACGGAAGCCGAAGGAAGCGGATCTCCGCCGGAAGCGGCACGACCGTCCAGGATGTCAACCGTCTGCTCAGGCAGTTCGAGTCGATGAAGAAGATGATGAAGCAGTTCGGGAAGCAGGGGCGACGAGGCCTTCCGGGTCTCAACCCGTTCGGAGGGTAGCCGGCACTTCCCGGCAGCACACTTCTTTTGAGGAGGAACACGAGTGGCAGTTCGCATCAGACTGCAGCGTAAGGGTGCCCGGCACATGGCGTTCTTCAGGATCGTCGTCGCCGACTCCCGCGCCCCGAGAGATGGGCGCTTCATTGAGCAGCTCGGTTACTACGATCCGCTGAAGGATCCGGCGGATATCAACCTGAAGAGCGAGAAGGCCATCGACTGGCTCAGCAAGGGCGCGCAGCCGTCCGAGACGGTTCGTGCTCTGTTCTCGCGCATCGGCATCATGGAGACCTGGCACGAGATGAAGAAGGGTCGTTCCTACGATGAGCTCGCGCACATCGAGGAAGAGGCCCGGAAGAAGATCGAGGCCAGAGCCGCGATGGAGCGGCGCAAGAAGGAAGAGAAGAAGGGCAAGAAGCAGGCTGAGGCCGAGAAGGAAGCCAAGGAGGCTGCGGCGCCGGTTGACGACGCTCCCGCCGCCGAGGCTCCGGCCGAGGCTGATGCGGTCGCTGAGGTCGAAGCTGAGGCTTCGGACGAGAGCGGCGAAGCGGCCGTCGAACCCGCTGAGGGTGATGCTGTGGTGGAGGCTCCTGCCGATGAGCCCGCGGCTGACCCCGAGCCCGCCGAGGAGACACCGGCGGACGAACAGGGGAGCGCTGAAGGAGACGAGACCAAGACCGACGCCTAACGGCTGACGTCCTTCGTTTACCTCGCAGTCTCCCGGAAAGGTTGGCGCGATGTTCGACGAGGAGACCAGAACCTCTGGTAGCGACGACTTCTCGCTCCAGGATCTCGTCGAGTATGTGGCGCGCGGTCTCGTGACGAACCCCGATGCGGTCCAGGTAACTGAGACCTCAAAGGGTGACATGATCGTCTACGAGGTGCGTGTCGCGGACGAGGACAAGGGACGCGTGATCGGTAAGAACGGTCGTACGGCCAAGGCGATGCGTGCCATCGTCGGGGCGGCGGCCACGAAGGCCGAGCACAAGGCGACGGTCGAGATCATCGACTAGCCAGGCGTCCGCCGGTCGGACTTAAGTGGAGAGATCCGATGAAGGAACTCGACAAGTGGGTCGAGGCCGGCGTCATCATGAGACCGCACGGCATCGCAGGCGAGGTTGTCGTCGATCTCAAGACCGACCTCCTGGAGTTGGTCTCTGAGGCCATGGTGCTTCGCACTACCCGCGTGAACGACGATGAGGAGTTGATGCTCACCGTCGAGAGGGTGCGCAAGCACAAGGGTCGGCTCATCATCGCATTCAAGGGACGCGAGACCCGCGATGACGCTGATGAGCTCAGGTCCAGAACCGTCTGGATGACCCGTGACCAGATCGGTCCGCTCGATGAAGACCGCTGGTTCGTGCAGGACCTTATCAACATGACGGTCCTGACGGACGACGGCGAAACACTCGGCAGACTTGTCGACGTGATGCACCAGCCGGCGAACGCGGTTCTTGTCGTGAGGACGGAATCCGGCGAGCTGCTTCTCCCGTTGATCGACGACGTGGTACTCGACGTCGACGTCGAGGGCGGCACGATGAAAGTCCACTTGCTTCCGGGCCTGAGATAGCCTGAGGGGCTCCGACGAGGGAGGGACCCGTGAGGATAGACATTCTCACGCTCTTCCCGGAGATGTTCGAGGGGCCGCTGAGCGAGAGCATTCTGAAGCAGGCGCGTGAGAAAGGCCTGCTCGACATCAGGCTCACGAACATCAGGGACTACGCGAGGGACAAGCACCGGACCGCGGACGACTACCAGTACGGTGGCGGCAGCGGGATGGTGATGAAGCCCGACCCGATCTTTGAAGCGGTAAGAGACGTGGCAGGCGGCGCAGACGCGTCCGCGCGTACCGATGCGAAAGCGGACGCTGACGTATCGACCGGTGCGGACGCAACGGCGAGCTCTGACGTGGCGGTCGTGCTCCTGAGCGCGAGGGGACAGCTCTTTGACCAGCAGCTGGCCCGCGAGCTCTCGGAGCGCTCGAGGCTCATCCTTGTGTGCGGGCGGTACAAGGGTGTGGACGAGAGGGTGAGCAAGCTGGCGACGCACGAGGTCTCCGTCGGGGACTACGTCCTCACCGGCGGCGAGCTGCCGGCGGCCATCGTGGTCGACGCGGTCTCGCGGCTCGTGCCCGGGGTCCTCGGAGCGATGGAGTCCGCCGAGACGGATTCGCACTTCGATGGGCTGCTCGGTCCGCCGGTCTACACGCGCCCCGAGGATTTCGAGGGCGACGTGGTACCGGAGGCGCTTCTCTCGGGGAATCACGAGAGGATCCGGATCTGGCGAAGGACCGAGGCGCTTCGAGCGACGCTGTTGAGACGTCCGGAACTGCTGGAGAGGATCGAACTGAGCGAAGAGGATCACTTGATCCTGGAGCTGATAGAAGAAGAGTCAGGGCAGGACAACAACTGACACGGGCCGAGCCGGTCGGGGCAACCCGGATCGAGACGGACCGAGAAGACGACAACCGGCCCGGTAACCGTGGGAGAACAACGATGAACGAGAAGATTCGCGAGATCGAGGCAAAGCAGATGCGCGAGGATGCCCTTGAGTTTGGCATCGGCGACACGGTGCGTGTCGACGTGCGCATTCGGGAGGGTTCGAAGGAGCGGACGCAGGCCTTCGAGGGCACGGTCCTCGCAAGGCGCGGCAGCGGCGTGAACGAGACGTTCACGGTGCGGCGTGTCGCATCCGGGATCGGCGTGGAGAGGGTCTTCCCGCTGAACTCCCCGAACGTCCAGAAGGTCAGAGTCACACGTCGTGGCAAGGCGCGTCGCGCGAAGCTGTTCTACCTCAGGGATAGGACCGGCAAGGCCGCCAAGACCAAGGCGCGAGACATCAGGTAGAGAACATCCGGTGAGCCCGCCGGCCACTGCGGCCGGCGGGTTCACGTTGGACCCCGCAGCACCCCAACGACGGGAATCGGCAGCGCATGACCCGTGAGAATGAGCAGTCCACCGATCTGTCCTCCATGAACATCTCCGATATCAAGACGCTCGTTGAAGGCGCGAAGCCCGAGACGGGTGATCCGCTGTGGCGCGCGCTCGAGAGCGATCCGAGGAAAGGCGTGCGCGATATCGCGGCCAGGCTTCTCCGCGCCGGCAAGCGTGAAGCGCGCGAGCTCCGGCGTTTGAGCGAGCTCCGGCGGCACGAGCGGAAGCTCTGGGATGAGGGCGTCGAACTCGTCGCCGGCGTCGACGAGGCGGGCCGCGGACCGCTGGCGGGACCCGTGGTCGCTGGGGCCGTTGTGCTCCCTCACGACTGCGTGCTCCCCGGTCTCAACGATTCCAAGAAGCTCACGGCCGAGCGACGTGAAGAGCTCTTCGCGCTCATTCACGAGAACGCCGTGGCGGTCGGTGTCGGCAGCGCGTCGCACGCGGTCATCGACGAGGTCAACATCCTCCACGCGACGCTGGGAGCGATGGCCGACGCGGTCGGCGGTCTCGGGGTCGACCCCGAGCACGTGCTGATCGATGGGGGGCAGGAGGTCCCCGGCGCCCCGTGGCCTCAGTCGACCATTCACCAGGGCGACCAGCGTTCCGCGCCGATCGCGGCGGCCTCGATCGTGGCAAAGGTCACGAGGGACCGTCTGATGGTGGAGATGGACGAGGTCTACCCCGGATACGGCTTCGCGCGACACAAGGGATACGGCACCGAGGAACACATCTCGGCGCTGACGCGTCTCGGCCCGTGTCCGATTCACCGGATGTCGTTCCACGTAGTCGAGGAGTCCTCGGCCGGTCCATCCGGTCTGTATCGCAAGCTGCGCTCGGCCCTCATGGACGCGTCCGACATCGAGACGCTCGAGCTCGCGGGCAAGGGAGTGTCGATGCAGAAGGACGAGCTGGCGCCCTTCGAACTCGGGAAGCTCCGCAAGCTCTACAAGCGCTGCTACGTCAGACTCGCTTCGGGTCTCGGCCCGTCGCGGTAGTCCCCTCTCAGAATCACACCACCTGCGAGATCGCACTCAGGCGAGATCGCCCCCCTGCGAGATCGCTCCCCTCACGAGGTCAGCCCCTCGGAGAACACCATGTCACGAGACAGTCTCGGCGCGCTCGGCGAGGAGATCGCCGCGCGATTCCTCGAGATGCGCGGCGCCCGCATCCTCGAGCGCGGCTATCGACATCAGGGACGCGAGATCGACATCATCGCTCGCGACGGCCAACTCGTGCTGTTCGTGGAGGTCAAGACGCGGCGGGGCGACCGGCGCGGGTCGCCCGCGCGCGCGGTCACGCGAGCCAAGCGGCGGCACATCCGCTCGGCGGCGCGAGGGTACCTTGCGGCCGGCGGCGCCGGGGGTTCACGGGTCCGTTTCGACGTCATCGAGATCGCTCTGTCTCGCGGCGGTCTGGACCTCGGTCTCAGATATCTCCCGGGCGCCTTCCGGGAGGAGTGAGGAGAGGAGCGCATGCTGAGTGTCGTGCTCTCCGGCGCTGTGTCCGGCGTCGAGGGATTCGTGGTCCGGGTCGAGGCCGATGTCTCGCGCGGGCTTCCGTCGTTCTCAACGGTCGGGCTCGGCGACAGCGCGGTTCGGGAGGGGAAGGACCGCGTCGGCGCGGCCATCCGGAACTCGGGGTTCCGTTTCCCGGACGACCGCGTCACCGTCAATCTCGCGCCGGCGGACATTCGAAAGGAAGGAGCCGCGTTCGATCTGCCGATCGCCCTGAGCGTGCTCGCGGCGACCGGGCAGGTGGACCATGCCCGGCTCGGCAGACTGCTGGTCGTCGGGGAGCTTGCGCTCGACGGATCGACCCGCCCGGTCCGGGGCGTGCTTCCGATGGCGCTGGCCGCGCGCGCCGAGGGGGCTTCCGGGATCGTCGTGCCGCCCGGAAACGCCGCGGAAGCCTCGGTTGTGAGCGAACTCGAAGTGCTGCCGGTCACGACCCTCTCATCGGCGGCGCGAGTCCTTGCGGGCGGTTCAGCGGACGAGCCACTGGAGCCTCGTGCGAACGAGCGGCCCGCGCTCAGGGATCTGCGCGATGTGAAGGGGCAGCTTGTGGCGCGGCGCGCGCTCGAGGTCGCAGCGGCCGGCGGACACAACATCCTGTTCGTCGGGCCGCCCGGCGTCGGGAAGACGATGCTCGCGCGCCGACTCGCCGACATCCTGCCGGGCCTCGACCGTGAGGACGCTGTCGTCGCGACGATGATCCACAGCGTGGCCGGGTTGCTCGAACCGGGGAGCTCCCTGGTGGCCGCGCCTCCGTTCAGGAGCCCGCACCACTCGACCTCGTTGGCCGGACTGCTCGGCGGAGGGAGCGTGCCGCGGCCGGGGGAGGTGAGTCTCGCGCACGGCGGCGTGCTCTTCCTCGATGAGCTGCCGGAGTTCCGACGCGATGCGCTCGAGGGTCTTCGTCAGCCGATGGAGGACGGGGTGGTCTCCATCGTCCGAGCCGCGGGAACGACGCGGCTCCCGGCGCGGTTCACACTGGCCGGGAGCATGAACCCGTGCCCGTGCGGATACAGCGGCGACGTGGTGCGCGCGTGCACGTGCACGCCGGCTCAGCTGAGGCGGTACCGCTCACGCGTGTCGGGTCCCCTGCTGGACCGGATCGACATCCGGGTCGAGGTACCCCGACCGACGATGGAGGAACTCGAGAGTACGACGGACGGTGAGAGCTCGGCGGTCGTGAGGAAGCGCGTTGAGAGGGCGAGGGGGGCGCAGACCGAGCGCTTCGCGTCCGCCGGGGGAGTGAGGACGAATGCCGGTGCGGCCGCTGGTGACCTTCGTCGTCTCGGTGTGTTCTCGGATGGGGCGCTCAACACGCTTCGGTCGGCCGCACGCAGTATGGCGCTCTCGGCACGCGCCTATCACCGCGCAATGCGCGTGGCCCGGACGGTGGCCGATCTTGACGGCGCATCGGACGTGCTGCGCCGCCACGCGATCGAGGCGCTGGCATACAGGAACCAGACCGCGCATGGTGTCCAGGAGGGGAGAGTGGAGTCGCAGAAACGCCGCAAGTTGTGCAGCAGAGAGAAGTAAGGGGTGTATCACGAATCCTTGACCAATAGTCACATTTATAGTTGCCAAAGACAGCACGATGTGCTAATATCACCTTGATAGTGCTGAGCTCTCTTGCGAGAGCGACGCGAGCAGTCGAGTCGTGGGATCACAGCGAGTGACCAGGTCTGAGGAGGTCTGCCTATGCATACGGTGTCGGGCGGCTGAGCCATGGCTGTGAACTAGGTCTGCCTGCTTCGGTCGTCCTTTGCTACCCGGTCTCGCATGACGCGGGTCCGGTGTCGTCTGGAAGGTGACCTCTCCCGAGTGGAGAGGACGCGTCCCAAACGTAGGCTCCGGTAAGAGGAGGGGAGAGAGCTGATGAGAACGCTCGCAATCGTATTGGTCGTCATGCTCGTTGCCGGCACCGCGCTGGCTTTCACAGGCACGGATACCGCGACGGAGTTCCGCGGGCCGAACCGGGTCAACACGCTCTACGGCTACTTTGATATGAGCGATGCGACGGGCTTCACGACCGTGGACAACACAGCGACCGCGGTGCCTCACTTCCACGTCAACAGCTACATGCCGTTCGACGGCACTGACCACTGGTGGTGCGGCAACTTTGACTATGACGCGGACGGCGGCTACGGCAACGGTTGGGATGACAGGCTGCAGATCCCGCTCACCGATGTCACCGGCGCGACCTACCCGGTCCTGACGTTCGCCCACTACTTCAGCAGTGAGCTGAACTGGGACTTCACGTACGTGCAGGCTATGCAGGGTGGCGCGTACGTCGATATGAACGCAGGCTACACGGGTGTCATCACCGGTGGTACGTGGGTCGATCTCGGGACCTACGGTTTCGTGATGACTGGGTACGACAACCCGATCGACGCGCGGTTCCGTTTCCTCTCCGACGGCAACACCTCGGATGAGGACGGTCTCTACATGTCGGTGGGTGGCGCCTATCACGTCGACAACATCAAGATCTTCGACTTCTACGGCGGCGCCGTGTACTTCCTCGATGACGTCAACAGCGGTGGCCTCTGCATGCCCATGATCCCGGGCTCGGCCGGCGACTGGTGGCATCTCGTCAACGACGTCTGCTCGTCGAACGTCATCCCGTCGTGGTGGTGTGGTGATGATGCTGACACCAGCCTCATTCCGCCGAACCTCGACAACGCGCTCATCACCCCGGTTGTGGACATCAGTGTGGCGGCGACCTGCACGGTCCGTTACGCGGTCCATGCTGAGGTTCCGACCGGTCTCGGTGACTTCTGGTACAACCACGTTCTCGTTGACGGCGTCGACTACAACCTCGGCGGCTGGTGGGGTGACTTCGAGGGCTGCGGCGGCTTCGGTACCGCGGGTCTCGTTGGCGATGACATCAGCGCCATGCTGCCCGCCAGCAACGTGCAGTACATGATCATCTTCTACACCGACGAGTTCGGGTGCGGCCCGGGTGTTGCCGGTGGTGCCGGCATCAATGTCGACGATGTCTGGTTCGAGGGTGTGCCGCTCAACCCGGTGAACGAGAGCAGCTGGGGCAGCATCAAGGCCATGTACCGCTAGCTCTCTGAAGCAGATGATGCAGACGGGAGCGCCTGTCTGAAGGCGCTGCCCGATCGAAGCAAGCAGGAGGCCCGCTGGATTCGTCCGGCGGGCCTCTTCGCGTCCCCGCGCGCCGCCCGGCGCTCCGAATGGCCGCCGCTCACTTCCTACCGTCGTCGCATTGGATTTGGACAGGTTTATGCTACTTCAGAGTAGCGAGGGTTCTCGGGTGCTTCAGGACGGCAACACCGTCGGGGAGAAAGCGCCCACAGAGTAGGCATTCCCTGGGCTCCGCATGAGGGGACCTGCCGACAGACCGCACAGCGAGTCAGGCGTACGGCCACGCTGATTGCGTGGTGCATCGGTCCGGACGGGGCATTCGGCCCTGAACTGGATCGACGCGGCGGCCGGTCGAGGAACTCTCGGACAGACGGATTGACACGAGAGAGCACAACGACAGACCCGTTCCCGAAGGAGGGCGCGAAGAGTTGCAGCAGGGGAGCCACACGGTGCAGGACACCGCTCGGCGCCCCAGCGATCGTGGCTGACACGGTCGTATTGGTGACAGAGTTGGTTTGCACGCCGCAGACGTTAGCTGGAGGAGAGAGAATGAGGACGATCATAGTCTCGCTGGCCGTTCTGGTGCTTTGCGTTGGCATGGCTTCGGCGAAGCTCCAGGTCGAGTACTCGACGAACGAGATGCGGACTCCGCATCGCGCCAACACGCTCTACGCGTATTGGGACATGAGTGATGCTACGGGCTTTACGACGATCGATGAGACCGCTGGTGCCACTCCGCATTTCCACGTCTCGAACTTCACCGCGGGTTTTGATGGTACCGACTACTGGTACTGCGGCGATGAGACGATTGACGCTGACGGTGGTTACGGCAACAGCTGGGATGATCGTCTTGAGATCCCCGCGACGGACGTCACCGGTGCTGTCTACCCGGTCCTGACGTTTGCCCACTACTTCGACAGCGAGATCGGCTATGACTACACGTACGTGCAGGCCAAGCAGGCCGGCGTCTACGTGGACATGAACGCCGGCTACAACGGTCCGATCCCGGGCGGCGCCTGGGTCGACCTTGGCACGTACGGCTTCGTGATGGCCGGGTTTGACAACCCGATCGAGGCGCGTTTCCGCTTCCTGTCCGACGGGTCCTGGTCGGATGCGGACGGTCTCTACGCGTCCGTCGGTGGTGCCTACGCCGTTGACAACATCAAGATCTTCGACTTCTACGGCGGCACGGTGTACTTCCTTGACGACGTCAACAGTGGCGGCCTCTGCGTGCCCGCAGTTCCGGGTTCGGCCGGCGACTGGTGGCAT